>JAUVXR010000011.1 GCA_030603495.1 bacterium | reverse complement strand
CAATCGCCGCCAGAATCCCCGCGACCCAGGGCTTGAGCTGGTCGGGATAGGTCCGCAACCCCTGGAGAAGCTCGGCCACGGGCAACTCCTGCATCGTCGCCAACGCCTGGGCTACTTCCCCGCGCAGCCTCTCGTCCTGCGTCTCTTTGAAGATCTTTATGAGCAACTCGGCCGGCCTGCCCAACTCCTTCCGATCTCGGGCTCGAGTGCCCTGCACACTTCTCAGCCCGATCTGCGCCACAGACCCGGCGGCCTCCGCCATGAATTCCGATTCGGGCGTCAGCATCGTCTCCAGCACGCCGACCGAGGTCGGCGTGCCCACCGCCCCCAGGTTCTTCACCGCTGCTCGCCTCATCTCTCGGCCCTCCTCGGCGTCCTCGATGGTCGCCGTCAGGATCTCAGTGACCGCTCCTGATTCCGCAGGTTTCGCAGCACTCCCCATCACCTCGAACAACAGCCGATTCGCTTCCGGGGAGCTATGATACGCCAGGATTATCGCCGCCCGCCGCCGGGCGTTCTCATCCCCCTCGGCCAGAACCTTGTTCAGCAGGTCGGTCACCTCACCAAGCTGCCACTGCTTAAGTAAAGCCGTAGCGACCTCCCGTACTGCCATATTCGAATCTTGCAGCCCCGCAACCAACGTCTCGGTGCCATCCGCATCGCGGAGGTCATTGATCCCCTTCAGTACAGCGAGCCGCACCATCGGCTCGGGAGCGTCGGCCGCCTCCTTCAGCACTTCGGTCGCCGCTGGCGAGCCGGTGTAACCGAGTGTGCGCGCCGCTGCCGCCCGCGCTTGAGAGGATTCAGCCAGATTTTTGAGCAGCCGCCCCGTCGGCCCAATGATGTTTGGCCCGATCTTGCCCAGCGTGATCGCAGCCCAGTGACGAATCTCACTGCGCTCATCGTGCAGTGAGCCCAGCAATTGCCCGACAGCGTCACCACCGATTTCCGCAAGCGCCTCCTGGGCCATATACCTGCTGCGCACGTCCAGGGCGGCTAGCTTCTTTATCAGGGCTGGCACCGCCGGCGCCCCGACCTCGGCCAGCGCCCCTCGCACCGCATGATAGACGTGCCAGTCGGCGTCGTCCAGCGCCGCCACCAGGCTGCTTACCACTTCGGGTGTTGCCGTGGGCACCAGCGTGTCGGCGGACATATCACCCAGAGTCTCCGCCGCCAACTGGCGGATGACCGCATTCGAATCGTGCAAGCGGGCCGCCAGCACAGCCACCGCCCGGCGGCCACCGATACCAGCCACAATCTCCGTGGCCAGGCGACGGCTTTCCGTATCGGTCGAGCTGAGCGCAGGAGACAACGCGTTGATAGCCGAGGTGCCCAGACGCTGGAGCGCCACCTGCAACTCGGTAACAGCGCCCCCGCGATCCTCCAACAGGACACTGACCAGGATCGGCGCAACCTGGACGGCGCGAATATGGCCCAGTGAGGTCACACAGGCCGCTTTGACCTCCACTCGCCGGTCGCCTAAGTGATCAACCAGAGCAGCGATGACCTCAGGTTGATTGCCGGCAGTGAGCAGACGCCCCAGCGAGAGCGCTGCCTGCCGGCGCACGCGCCAGTCCACGTCATGGCGCACCCGATTGATGAGCGGAGCCACTGCCGTCTGCGCATCCTCCGTTGGAATCGGGGTAACCAGTTGTATCGGCTCGACCACGGCGGGATGCTTATAGAACTTGGCGGTTTGGTCGATAATGTCACCGACCAACCGCGCGCCGGTCTCACGCGCCTTGGGCTCCCCGTAGGCAAGCAGCTCAGCCATCACAGTACTCAGGCTGGTTACCTTCATCGCATTGAGTGCCCCGTATGCGGTGTCCTGTGCTCGCACGAACTCGGCTGCCAATTGACCCGCTCCCGGCCCGGTCTTTCTTAGAACCTTAATGAGGGGCTCAACCGCTGGCTCGCCAATACCTGCCAAGGCCCCCAGGACGCCAGCCCGCGCGTCGTCATCGTAGACACCCAGCATCCCCAGCAGTGTGGGCACGGCCGGTGGGCCAATATTGGCTAGCACACCCGGCGCGACCGCTCGCACCTGCACATCTTTATGGTAGAGAATCTGCGCCATCGGCCCAATCGCCTGTTCCCCTTGGGCTATGAGGTAGGCTTTGGCCTCGTCGGCGACCGGCTGGTCGAGAAGGGGTATGATCACGGCGAGCTGCTCCCAGGCCTGAGGCGTGCCGACCTGGCATGCAGCGGCAACCGCCCGGTCCTGGACCCACCGTGGTTGGTCCTCTACAGTGTCGGCCAGCTTGTCCGAGTTAATCAGTCCCCGGACGACCGCCACCCGCTCCGCAGGCGTACCCCGTGCCAGCTTACCTACCGCTCGGTCCAGGGCTCCGCGCTGATGAACGCCAACTATTACCAGGACCACCACCAGCCCTATCACTATGACCCAGGTGACCTGGCGCCTGGTATTCTCGTCCACCGCTGTCAGCTCCTTAATACTGAATGCGCGAGACGACGGGCGCACTCCACCGGCACAACCCGTCGCTAAGCGCCGCTCCACTATTATATCACATTCGCCAACCGCTTTGGCCATTCCTCCACGCCCGGCAGATGTCCCCAATCCGGCTAACCTTCTTGCCACGGCACCGGGCAGCGATAGAAGACCACTTTCAGCCCATCAAAATGCGCAGCTAGATCCTCGGCGAAGTGAGCCAGTCCCCAGTTCTCGCTAGCCGTGTGGCTAGTTTCGATCATGGGAATGTCCGCATCGAGACAGTAAAACATTGCGTACTCGTCGCTTTCCCCGGCGATCAGCACGTCAGCGCCGTGGCGTATTAGCCCCTCGATGAAGCCCATATTCACCGAAAGCCCCAGACCACCCCAGGGCAGGCCGACGCGCCGGACTAGCCGCTCGAGGTCACCAGTTACCCGCACACAGTCCATGCCCATCGCCGCCTTAGTCTCTTCGACAAGCTCAGCGACAGTCCGCGGCTCAATATCGTAGAGGCGGTGGTAGGGCTCCTCTCGCACTGCCGGTTTGCCCAGGCCCAACTGGGCGGCGAAGTCGTCCAGTAAGCAGTAACGGTCGAGCATACCATGTGCCCGGTAGACGACCATCTCCCCGGCCACGAGCTTACTGATGCGCGAACGATTGACCGTCCAGGTCAGGTATTTCTCCAGCCCGGGGGCGAACGCAGCATAGGGATAGTGCATTTCCTCGTGGCAGATGATCATATTGCAGCCCTCGCGGGTAGCCCGGTCAATCGCTGCCAATGTGCTCATCCAGCAGACAAGCACACTGCTGACCACCGCCTGCGGATCGCCGAACTTGAATCCTTCGTCACCCCCCGGCTTGCCAGCCAAGCTTTCAATAAAGTCAGCGACGTCGCCAGCCGTTATCTGCTCTTTTCCGGAGCTACCTGGTGAATTCATAGTCTATGTTGTTCCCTATAAACTAAGTTTAACCGGGACAGCAGTAATGCTTTTCGCAACTCTCTGGGTCAATACCTGCCTGCCAGGCAAGGGGGGCCGTCAGGACGAGCGATCGGGAGGTATATAAGAATACGGGCAGATAGACCAGAAGCCCGATCCCCGTCATAAGCCACATCCCCACCAGCGGGCGCTTGAAGTTCTGAATAAGATAATTCCACCCGGCACGGCAGACAGCTGAGAAGAATACCAGAATAATAGAGTACGATTCCATGAGATTACCTCGCAGTAAATTGGGCGGAGAATAGCATAATTAACCTGCGCAGTCAAGCACCGCCGCAGCGGCCCCCACGAGGTGTGCAGAGAAGCAACGTCAACACAAAAAGGTATCTGGCAATTGCCGAGGAATAACCCTCAGGGATGTCGCAGTACTCAACCGAAAGAAAGAACGACAGTGCCACTAGTCGGTGTTGCCCAGATGCTGCGCTGCACCCGCTTGCCCGAGCCGAGGCGGAGTCTGTAGAGATCCCCGTCGCCATCCATCTGTGGACCACGGCAACAGCCTCGAAATGGTCGCGGAATGTCTCGACGCGGGCTTTACCTCCGTGATGCTCGACGCCTCACAGCTACCCTTTAATGAGAACATCGCTCTCACCCAGAAGGCGGTGAAGATGGCGGGGGCCAGATGTTGTGATACTGAGGGAGAGATCGGCGAGGTGGACTGGTGCCTCAGAACTGGCGGCCGGCTGAGCAGCCTGGTCAGGGGACGCCGTATGAAGGAATTCGAGACCGGACGAAGAATCCTAATCAAGGTGAGTACTGACGCTTAAGAATTGCGAGGCAAGGAATAATGAACCGTATCGGCATAGTCGGAATGGGCTTCATGGGCCAGCAACATTTCGCCATCTATCAGGGCCTGGATAATGTTGAGGTAGTAGCGGTATGCGACAAGAACCCCACTAAGATCGCCGAAGCGGCCCCCAGCATCGGCGGCAACATCGGTGAGGCCACCGAGCTGGACCTGTCCGCGCAGGCTCGGTATGTCTGTTTCGATGACATGCTGGCAAAAGAGGAGCTTGACTGTGTAGACGTCTGCGTGCCCACGCACTTGCACGCCGAGCTGGCCGTTGCTGCGCTCGAGGCCGGCTGCCACGTCATCAGTGAGAAGCCGATGGCCCGCACCCTCGAGGATTGCGACCATATGATCGCCGTCGCAGAGGCCACTGCCAGGATGCTGTTCATCGCCCAGTGTATCCGCTTCTGGCCCGAGTATGAAGCGCTCGCCGATATGCTCAGCAGCGGCGAGCTGGGCCGCCTGGCGACAGCGAAGTTCACCCGCCAGTCGCCTCCACCGACCTGGGCCGAGGACGGCTGGCTTCTTGATCCCGGGCTTAGCGGCGGCGCGATGCTCGACCTGCACATCCACGATGTTGATTTCATCCTGTCGGCCTTGGGCAAACCGCCGGCGGTACTCTCGCAGGCTGCCAACCTGTTCAGCGAGGGCAATAAGGTGGATCACGTCGTTACGAGTTATCTATACGATGACTTTGTCTGCGTGGCCGAAGGCGGCTGGGCGATGCCGGGGGCTTTCCCCTTCGAGATGGGCTTCCAGGTCCTCGGCGAGAAGGGCGTGCTGGACTTCTCGCTCGCCAAGCAGCCGATGCTCACCTTCTACCCCAGCGACGGCGAGCCCTACTCCCCAGAGGTCGCCGCAGGCACTGGCTACGAACGGGAACTCGCGTATTTCGTCGAGTGCATGGAGAACGATCAGCCACCCGAGCGGGTTACAGCACAATCTGCCCGCGAGTCGGTTGCGGTAGTAATGGCCGAGCAGCAATCTGCCCAGACGGGCGAAGTCGTTGAGCTTGACTAGATATCACGCCACTAAGGAGGAATCAGATTATGCGCAAGAGCATCAGTGAATGGTCCTTCCCCGCTAAGATGTCGCTGTACGATCGAATGGTCCTGGCCAAGGAGGCGGGCTTCGAGGGAATCGAAATCGCGCTGACGGAGGACGACGAGGCGGGCTCGCAGAGCGGCGCGGGGCTGCTGTGTATGCAGTCCTACAGCGAAGATGCTCCCCGGATCGTAGGGGCGGCGCGGCGCGCTGGCATTGAGATCTCCGGGGTTGCCACCGGCCTCTACTGGTCCTACTCGCTGACCGCCGACGACCCCGAAGAGCGGGCCAAGGCAATGGATGTCACCCAAGCCCTGCTGCGCTCAGCTAGTCTGGTGGGCGTGGACGGCGTGCTGGTCATCCCCGGCAATGTACATGCCACCTTCATCCCCGGCTGCCCCGTCGTGCCCTACGACGTGGCCTACGGCCGGGCGCTGGTCGCAATGCAGGAGATCGCACCGCTCGCCGCAGAGCTGGAGGTTTCCCTGGGCCTGGAGTATGTCTGGAATATGTTCCTGCTCAGCCCGCTGGAGATGCTCCGGTTCATCGAAGAGGTCGGCAGCGAGCGTGTCGGTTTTTATATGGACACCGGCAACATGATGCCCACCGGCTTCCCCGAGCAGTGGATCCGCCTCCTGGGCGAGCACCTGGTCCGCGTCCATTTCAAGGACTTCAAGCGTAGCGTGGGCACTATTGAGGGCTTCTGCGACCTGCTGGAGGGTGATGTCAACTGGCCGGCGGTCATGGGCGCGTTGGCGGAGGTCGGCTACGACGGCTGGGTGGCTGCCGAGATGATGCCACCGTACCGGCACGCCCCCGAAGAGCTAGTCTTCGCCACCTCCCGGGCCATGGACCGCATCTTCGATATGGGACCGTAAACCGCATGTGACCAAAGAGTAGGACGCGGAGCCAGAAGACGCAGACTGCTCATACCCAAGAAGGTCTTTTCCATTTCGTAGGGAAATACAGGCACAGAAGCGAGAGGGACATACGCATTTGGCGTGACATCGCCTCATAGGAGGGACAACACATGGCGAGAGTTCCCAGTAAAATATCAAGACGGTTGGCAAGCAAACTCAAACACTTCCAGCCAATCGTTACCTCTGCACGCGCCCGCGATCTGAATGAATCTGATACCGTGACCATTGTAACGGATATCCTCAGCGAGCTATTTGGCTATGACAAATATACACAGCTTACTTCAGAACACGCTATACGAGGCAGATATTGCGACATCGCCGTAAGAGTTGAGGGCAAACTTCAGTTCCTTATTGAGGTAAAGGCAATCGGAACCGAATTGAAGGATCGGCACGTTCGGCAGGCTGTTGATTATGCGGCAAACGAGGGCGTCGAGTGGACGGTCCTCACAAATGCAGTCACTTGGCAGGTATTCCGCATTGGGTTCACGAAACCAATCAGCCAAGAGCTAATCTGCGAGTTCGACATCGTCTCGCTGGACCCCAAAAACACATCCGACCTCGAAACACTGTTCCTATTAAGCTGTGAAGCATTGCCGAAGTCGGCATTAGACGCATATCATGTGCAAAGACAGGCCATAAGCCGCTTCACGCTTGCGGCGGTTATTCTCACCGAGCCCGTCGTCAAGGTCATTCGCCGCGAGCTAAAGCGGCTATCGCCTGACGTGAAGATAGACCTTGAAAAGATAGAGAACGTCCTGACCCAGGAAGTCTTCAAGCGAGATGTCGTCCAGGGCGAGGACGCCGAAGATGCGCAGCGGAAAGTTCAGCGGGCTGTTGGTAAGACACTGCGAAAGAAACGCGCAAAGACGCGCAAGACCGCCCCCACCGAAGACCTCCCCGCCACGGCCCCCTGATGAATTACATTCGCCTCAACAAGTTTCTGGCCGAAGCCGGGATATGCTCGCGGCGGAAAGCTGACGAGCATATTTCCTCGGGCGATGTCTACGTCAACGGCGAGCGGGCCACGTTGGGGATGAAGATTGATCCGGACAAGGACGACGTCGTCTTTCGCCGCACGCCGGTCAGGCGACGCGCGGAGAAACTCGTCTACTACGCTCTGTACAAGCCCAAAGGCGTTGTGTCAACGGCCGCCGACGAGAAAGGCCGCACCACGGTCACCGACCTCCTCCCGCAACAGCCCCGCGTCTACCCGGTCGGTCGGCTCGACCTGACCTCGGAAGGTCTGTTGCTGCTGACCAACGACGGCGAGCTGACCCACCAGCTTATGCACCCCAGCTTCGGGCACGAGAAGGAATACGAAGTGGTGGTGCAGATTCCGGAGGGGATCAGCCCAAGAGAAGTCACGCAGCCCTTCGAGGTAGGCTTGCAGATCGAGGGGAAGCTAATGCAGGCTGACCGGGTCACGCTGCTGCGCCGGAGTCCCAAGCGCGCCGACGTAGTGACCCTGCGGCTGGTCCTGCACACTGGCTACAACCGCCAGATCCGGCGTATGTGCGAAGCGCTGGGCCTGACCATCATCAACCTGCATCGCATCAGAGTTGGCAAGCTCAAGTTAAGCAAGCTTGGTCTGAAGCCGGGAAAATATCGCCAGGTCGAGAAGAACGACATCGTTTAGCCACTTCGCACCGTGCGCTCTCAGCACGTCACAATCCGGTGCTGCTGGCCCTTGTCAGTGGGACCAAACGCAAGTATTGCCTTGCCTACCGTCTTTTCACAGGACGCCTCTTCCCCTCCCCACCTCTTCAAACCTCGTGGAAAATGTGGTAGACTAACCTGGCAATGGCGAAGTAGCTTGCACTGGAGGGGATCGCGATGCGGATAAGTCGCACAGCGTGTGTGGCGCTTATTGTGCTGACAATGGGATGCGGTAGAGATAACGAGCATGTCGCGGCACCACAGCCGACGGTAATCGCTGCAGCCAAGACGACCCAACAAGAAGAGCCTGGTCCGTTGGAGGAGGGCGACCTATACGTAGTACCAGGTAAAGAGTGGTCAGTGGTTATGATGAGAGAGTTCGGTGAGGACGGGGCTGGATACCTGTACGTGTGGAGACATCGCAGGCCTTCCTATAAGCTGACGGGGCACTTTCGACACGTACCACTGGAAGGCCCGCCAGGCCTGTCCGGGATGTCATGGTCACCGAATGGGCAGGCATTTGCTTTCTACGAAGAGACGGGCCCCGACTGGGATCAATACACACTCTGTCATCTGCGGCCCGCAGTCGGGCAGCCCTGGCAGCCTGAAGTCCGGCGGCTTTCCAATAGCGCTGGCTGCACAGCGTGGTCACCCAATTCCCGCTACCTGGCCTTTGTCTACGACGAGGAAGATGACTCTCGGGTCAGGTGCTTTCCCAAGACTCTAGCTGCGGAGTCCGCTTTTCTCGAGGAACCGGCCGAGGAAATATTCGATCTCCCAGTGCTTGAACACCATACCATTAGGGAACTGCACTGGGCCCCTGACAGCAGCAAGCTGCTCGGCGTGGCGTACGTACAGACCCATGACGGGGACCGGCCTGGGGACCATTGGGTCACTGCCCCGGCTCTGTTCTTGACCTGGCCGGGTGCTGACTCAGCTAAAGTACTTTGGCAAGACAAGAGTCTCAAGGACTATATTCCCAGTCCTCAGTGGACACCTGACGGGGAGCTGATTGTCTTTGCGGTCGTGGAATGCTCGATGTACGACGCGGCCGGTCCACTATACACGATAAAGCCTGATGGAAGCGAGTTGCGGGCCTTGTGGAAGAACCCTGAGGTGCTCGGCTTCGAGCTGTCTCCGGGTGGACACCACGCCTTGCTCTGGCTTATGGAAGGTCCCTACGATGCCAGCCCACTCGCAACCGGGATGGGCGCAGTGAATGTGGTAACCGGCGAGACGAAGGTTTACGAAAAGGGCATGGTGAGTTGGGCGCCGGAATGGCTGGCCGACGAGTTCCCTCCCGGGATCGTATGGGCTGAGGACGGGAGTTCCGTTTCGCTCCCTGTTTACAGCTCTTGGGAGGCCCCCCTTGGGAGCGACTGGCACCGGGTAACGCTCCAGCTACCGTAATAGCGTCGGAGCCAAGTAGGAATCGGATTGATCGCGGAAGTCTTAGCAATGGCTGTCAATTCTAAGGAGCTTAGGTATGCCTGACCGTTACGATTTCGCGACTATCGAACCCAAGTGGCAGCAGACCTGGCGCGAGCGGGAGCTGTTCCGGACTGCCGAAGACTCGGACCGACAGAAGTTCTACTACCTGGATATGTACCCGTATCCATCCGGCGAGCTGCACATGGGCCACGTGCGCAACTACATCATCGGCGACGTGGTCGCCCGCTATATGCATATGCGCGGCTACAACGTCATGCACCCGATGGGCTGGGACGCTTTCGGGCTACCCGCCGAGAATGCCGCTATCGAGCACCAGACCCATCCCGCTCAGTGGACTGAGGACTGCATTGGGCGAATGAAGGACCAGTTCGACCGACTGGGCATCAGCTACGACTGGAGCCGCGAGGTGAACGCCTCCGCGCCGGACTACTACAAGTGGACGCAGTGGCTGTTCCTGCAGCTTTACCACAACGGTCTGGCCTACCGCGGCGAGGCGCCAGTCAACTGGTGCCCCTCGTGCCAAACTGTCTTGGCTAATGAAGAGCTGGAAGGAGATCTCTGCGAGCGCTGTAGCGCCCCCGTCGAGCGGCGTCAGGTCTCCGGGCAATGGTACTTTGCAATAACGAAGTACGCGCAGCAGTTGCTGGATGACATCGCGATGCTCGACGACTGGCCCGAGCGCGTGCGGGTGATGCAGGAGAACTGGATTGGCCGCTCCGAGGGCGTGCAATTCAAGCTGCCTATGGACGGCAGAACTGATTCTATCGAAGTCTTCACCACCCGCATTGACACCATCTACGGCATCACCTTCATGGCATTGGCCCCGGAGCATCCGTTGGTAAACGAGCTGGTTGAGGGCACCGAGTACGAAGAGCCCGTCAAGGCTTTTGTGCGGGAGGCGCTGGCCGAGGGTGAACTAGCGCGCATTTCCGAGGAGGTCGAAAAGCGCGGCATCTTCATCGGGGCCTACTGCACCCATCCGCTCACCGGCGAGAAGGTGCCGATCTGGGTGACCAACTACGTGCTGATGGAGTATGGTACCGGGGCAATTATGGCCGTGCCCGCCCACGATCAGCGCGACCTGGAGTTTGCCCGCAAGTACGATATTCCCGTCAAGGTGGTCATCCAGCCGCCCGGCGAAGAGCTGGATGCCACCACGATGACCGAGGCATACGTCGAGCCGGGTGTCCAGGTCAACTGCGACCAATTCTCGGGGTTGAATAGCGAAGCAGCCCAGGAAGCCATTGCCGACTACCTGGAGGAGCAGGACATTGGTCACCGCGAGATCAACTGGCGCCTGCGCGACTGGCTGCTCAGCCGCCAGCGCTACTGGGGCTGCCCGATTCCCATTATCTACTGTGACAACTGTGGCGAGGTCCCCGTGCCCGAGGAGGACCTGCCGGTTCTGCTGCCTACCGACGCCGAATTCAAGCCCACGGGCGAGTCTCCCCTGGCCCAGGCGGACGAATTCGTCAATACCACCTGCCCCCAGTGCAGCGGCCCGGCGCGGCGCGAGACCGATACGATGACCACCTTCGTGGACTCGTCATGGTACTTTTTGCGCTACACCAGCCCCGACGCCGACGAACTACCCTTCCGGCGCGAGGCGGTGGATTACTGGCTGCCGGTGGACAAGTACGTTGGCGGTATCGAGCACGCCGTCCGCCACCTGCTCTACGCTCGCTTCATCACCAAGGTCCTCCACGACCTGGGCCATATCGGCTTTTCCGAGCCGTTCGCGGAACTCTTTACCCAAGGAATGATCTACAAAGATGGCGCGAAGATGAGCAAGTCCAAGGGCAATGTGGTCACGCCCGACGAGATCAATGCCCGCTACGGTGCGGACACCGGCCGCCTCTTCATCCTCTTTGTCGGCCCGCCCGACCAAGATGCCGAGTGGAGTGACCAGAGCGTGGAGGGTGCACACCGCTTCCTGGGCCGCGTCTGGCGACTGGTCAGCGGCAGCATGGATAAGTTCGACGCAGACTGGGCTGAACATCTGGACGCTCAGCTCAATGAACAGCAGCGCGCCGCCCGCCGCAAGGTTCACCAAACCATCCAGGCGGTCAGTGGGGACATCGAAGAGATGGCGCTCAATACGACGGTCAGCGCCCTGATGGAGCTGGTCAACGAGCTTCTGCCTTTCGCTGAACAGATCAGCCCTGATGACGCCACCTCCTGCGCGGTGCTCAGTGAGGCCGCGCAGAACCTGCTGCTGCTGCTCTCGCCACTGGCCCCGCACATTGCCGATGAGCTGTGGGAGCGCCTCGACCTGCCCACGACCACCTACGAGCAGGCCTGGCCAGTCGCTGACGAGCAGATCGCAGCGGAGGAGCGGATTACCATCGCTGTGCAGGTCAATGGCAAGCTGCGCGGCACTATCCAGGTGCCCGCCGGGACAGATATGGAGAAAGTCCAGGAGCTGGCCTTGCAAGCCGAGAGCGTCAAGCGCCACATCCAAGGCAAACAGATCAAGCGGATCATTCCGGTTCCCAATAAGCTGATAAATATCGTCGTTGGCTGATCTGTGCCAGTCGGCCGCAGGAATTGGGGGGAGCGATGGATACGGACGAGTGTACTCTTGAAGAAGCCATTCAAAAATGGGTATCCGTCCTGCCAAGATGGCAAAAGCACGCAGTGTCTCTTCTGAATGAGCACGCAACCCTGTCGGACGCGCAAGTGGATGAAGTGTACAGGCTGCTATTAGCCGATGAAGGGCTGTCTGACACCGAAGAACTTCCAGAGATCGACGTGTTCACGATGGCGGGGGGCGCGGAGGAGGGGGTGCCCAAGGCTCGGTTCACGCTCGCCGAGATGCGCAGTCTGAGAAACGTTAATGCACTGCCAGAGAAGGAGGTTCTTCGCTTTGGCAAGGCACTTACCATTGTCTACGGCGCCAACGCCTCCGGTAAATCGGGATACGCACGTGTCTTGGAAGCCGCCACTGGTAGCAGTAGATCTCAGCGTCAAGTTCTCCCCAACGTATACAAACAAGAGTCGGGCCCACAGGGCGCCGAGATCGTGCTCGCAGATGAAGATGGAGAGCAATGTATAACCACATGGACAACTGGTCAGCCCTGCCCGGAGATGAGCCATTTTCGCTTCTTTGACTCGGATGCGGCACGGCTGCATGTCACCGCCAAGTCTCAGTTCGACTTCGAGCCGTCGTCGCTAGCGGTTTTCGGACGCCTATGCTCCCTGATCACAGGGGAGCTGGACCAGAAGCTCGCGACCTACATTAGCGACAATAGCCCAGAAAACGAATTCCAAGACGATTTCCCTGGCGACACTAAGGCAGCGAATTTCGTCAGGACTCTTGGCTGTGACACTGATCTGTCAGAGCTGGCGACTCTCGCAACGCTGTCGCCAAAAGAAAAGAAGAGAATCGAGCTACTTGGCAAGAACATCGACAGGCTCGGAGCGTCGGGCATTGACAAACAGCAGTCCGCGCTGCAGACCGAGAAAGTAGCCTACCAAGAACTGTCCGAGAAGATAAGCGACCTTGCGGCGAAGTTATCAGATGATGTCCTCACTGATGTGCGAGCAGCGTTGTGCGAGTTGGCCTCAGCTCGTTCTACGGCGCACAAGCTAGGTGTCGAGCAGTTCAGCCGTCCGGAATTGAATATAGTGGGCACGGAGACATGGCGCCAATTCATCCAGACGGCACAACAGTTGGCAGCAGAAGAGGCGGAGGCCAGAGACAAGCCCTATCCGGCTGAAGGCGACATATGCTTGTTCTGCCAACAGGAATTGTCAGACACAGCTATTACGCTAGTCAGTGCTTACTGGGAATACCTGGAGGAATCCGCGGAACAGGCTCTCAATAAAGCCAACGATAGAGTGCAGGAGCTCAAAGAGACCCTAGCGGCACTTACGTTTGACCTGGTTAGCAGTGACAAGAAGGTCGCAGCACTACTCGAAGATCGCGATCCACAGGTACTGCGCGCTGTGCGCAAGTGCCTGGCAAGATTGAAAGTGCGACGTTGCGCCATAGTTCGCTTGCTTGAGGGAGCCGCAATAGCAGAGCCACCCGTAAGTCCGCCCCCGCAAAAGAAGGAACTGGACGCTTTAGTCCAGCAAGTCGCAGAGCAAATAGAAGACCTAAATGCCACAGCGGTAGAGGAAAAGCTCACACAACTTGAATCGGAACAGACAGAGCTATCTGATAGGAAACGACTCGCCGATATAAGGTCGCGAGTTAAGGACTTCGTTGCCAAACACCGGAGCGCCGCCGCAGCCGAGACAGTGCAGACGAAAGCCTTGAATACAAAGTCTGTAACCGATGAGCACAAGAGAATCAGTAGACGTTTCGTCACCGAGAGTTATAAGCAGCGATTTAGGCACGAACGAGAGCGCTTGGGCTGCCCATTGCCACTTGGCGTGGAAGTAAAAGGAGAACGTGGGCGCGGCAAGCACTGGTTAGGGCTAAATGCGGAACAAGAGTGTGAACCCTCTGAGGTGCTGAGCGAAGGCGAACAATGTGCTGCCGCATTGGCAGACTTCCTGACCGAGGTCAATGAGAACCAGCGAAGCGCAGGTATTATCCTGGATGACCCAGTCAACTCTCTCGACCACAAGTACAGGGAGAAAATTGCGAAGCGACTTGCGAAGGAAGCAGCCACCCGGCAAGTGATCATCTTCACACATGCGCTCGACTTCTGCTATTTCCTAAAGAGGGAGGCAGAGGCTCTCGCAATAGACTGCCGCTGTCACTGGGTTGAGCAACTGGACACCAGCACACCGGGGGCCGTCTCGAATGACGCTGGACCAGCGACTGAGCGTGATTACAGGAAACTCACTGAGGTAGAACGGGCCTACGAACGTGCTCGGAATAGCCGGGGCGAGGAACGGGAACGAGCCATAAGAGACGGGTTTGCTGCTGCTCGAACACACCTCGAGGCATTTATCATTTACAGAATCCTGAACGAGGTAGTCACTCGGTTTGAGGATAGGGTAAATGTCAAGAGTCTCGACGGGATGGTCCACGATAAGGGACTGATCAAACGGGTAATCGCCCTGCATGGGAAGGTGTCGAGATTCATCCGGGCTCACTCACACAGTGACATTTATCAAGCAGCTCCCCCAGAAATTGACGACTTGAAAGAATTCCTCGAAGAACTCCGAGGTCTTCAGGCAGACTTCAAAAGACTAGGGAAGGCCCACAAAAATTAGAGACCCTCGATGTGCGAAGAAGAGCCAGTATGGCTTTTCGAGGAGACGCCCATGCTGGAACTGACGACGGCGCAGAAGATAGTCCTGGCGGTGGCGATTGCGGTGCTCGGAGGGAGCAGCGTTTACCTGTTCTCCGCGCGCAACACGGTCCGGGTGCGGGCGGCAGAGCAGCTCTACCAGCCGCCTGCCGAGGGGGAAGATGCCGCGCAAGTGATGGTGCACGTGGCCGGAGCGGTGAATCGTCCGGGGATCTACCGGGTGGAGCCGGGGACGCGCGTGTATGAAGTGATTGAGTTGGCCGGCGGGTTTGCTGCCGAGGCGGATACCGAAGCGGCCAACCTCGCCGCACTGGTGGCAGACGGCGATAAGGTGACTGTACCCTATAAACCCGAGCCTGAGCCGCTCCCTACACCTACGCTCCAACCGCCACCACAGCCGCAGCCTGTCACCAGACCGGTCCAACCCAGCGCACACCCTCAGCCGATAAAGCCTGCCGCGCCCGCGCCGCTGCTAGTTGACCTCAATACCGCCACCCAGGCCAATCTGGAGCGCGTGCCGGGCATCGGCCCGGTCCTGGCCCAGCGCATCATCGCCTACCGACAGCGTTACGGGCCATTCAAGACCGTCTACCAACTGCAACTCATCCAGGGCATCGGCCAGCACACCTTCGATAAGATCAAGCCATACGTCACTGTACGGCCACCTCAGCCTCACAACCCATAGAGGCATGCTGTCGTACCGCTGAAACAGCCGGCATCCTCCAAACACCGCTATCCGTACTTCTTAAACAGCTCGCCCCAGCCGGTGTTCTCGATGATCTCCCTCACCCGCTTGCGACCGATGCGCGGGAACCACCAGGCATCGTGGTACAGGCGCGAAGCCAGATACGACCACGGCACCAGCGGCGTCCGCAGCAGCAGACTCTCCAAGGGCCTCAGGCACCCGTGATAGATGCACTTCTGGCCGCGGCTGGCGAAGGTGTCCCCCACCTCAAAGCCCCAGCTTTCGCTGGCGATCTCCTCGTCACCAACCACCTCAATCTCGCCGGGGTCACCGATACCCAGCCCCCGTTCGTGTGCCAGCCGGATGTAACCAAGGCTCATCGGATCGAAGCCCATTATCTTGGCGGCGATCGCATCAATCGCCACCTGGTCCGCTGAGGCCAGTAAAACATTCTTGACGTGCGGGATCATACAGCGCGGGCCTGGCCCGTTGCCGGCAATAGTTCCGTCCATTACCGCAAACAGCCCGGGATGAATCTCCTGCTGGATGGTCAGCAGGTCCACTAGGCTTTCATGGATGCGCCCGTGGCATCGGTGGCGATTGTTGTTGAGCAGCCCACCGAAGGCATTCTTCATGGCACCGGTGGTGGTAGTGAAGACGTGAGTCTTGACGGTAGGCAGATGGATAGCGCTCTTGCCGATGAACATCTCCGGGATCTCGATGCCCTGGGGGAAGATCTCCGGCAGGCAGAGCAAGTGGCCTTGGGGCTCGTAAGTAATCCACTTCACGGGCGGTTCGTACAGCCAGACAAACTCCAGCCCATGCTTGTCGGCCACCGAGACCAGGTGGTTGTTGACCGAGCCGACCTTCGGGTCAACCACGACGGTGGCATTCTGCGCAGGGATGAGCTGCTCGGGTTTCCAGCCGGCCTGCCGCATTGCCTGGGTCACCCCGTCGAGTTGCCAGGGCGTGGTTGAGCAGGCCGGGTAGTAGTGGTGCCAGGAGATATTTATCTTGAGCAGCGTATCAACGCCAGCGGGCAGCGCTTCCGTGTAACCCGCTAGCTCCATAACGCGCTGGATATCCTCGCTCACCGTCTCCGGCCGCGCCCAGACGGCGGCCACCTTGCCACGCAGTTGATCCGTCGCCGATGAGTGTACAGTGTCGCCTTTTGGTTGGTTCACCATCGCTGCATTCCTCCAGACTGAGTGATCACATTTGGCGGGCAGCCGTGGCCTAAGATAATCTCGGCCGCCTCCGCCAGGTCCTCAACCTCATAATCAGGAGCGATAACCATCTTCTCGCGCTGATTTCGGGTACGCTCGTCGGTGCACTGAGTCTGCACCCAGAGGGTAGTGCAGCCGACAGCGGCGCCGGCCTGAATATCACGGGCCGAATCGCCGATGAAGTAAGACTGGGCCAAATCAAGGCCCCATTTGGCCGCGGCCTTAAGCAGCATCCCTGGTTCGGGCTTGCGGCAGGCACACCCATCTTCGTCAGTATGCGGGCAGAACTGGATGCCCAGCACCCGTCCGCCTGCTTTGCCAATCTCCAGCAGCATGCGCCAGTGAATATCCGTCAGGCGCTGCTTTGAGTACAGGCCCTTGGCTATGCCTGCCTGATTGGTGATGACGTAGACCTCCCAGCCAGCCTCAGTGAGCTTGCGAATAGCCTCCAGCGCACCGGGACAAAACTGAAACTCGTCCCAACTCTCGACATAGCCGGGCCCGTCTATGTTTATTACTCCATCGCGATCGAGCAATATCGCCGGCTTGCGGCGCATCAGTTGCTGCTCCCCGGTAGGTATAGAGTTGGGTGGCTATCCATCAGTGAATGTCTTCTTTCATTTCCCGCATAGTCTATTCCGCCATTTCTTCCCTGAAGTCTTCCGCCATATCTTGTGCCATTTCTTGCCTAAAGTCTTCTGCCATTTGCTCCCCCTCTCGTTTGGCCTCCATATTCTCATAAATCCCTGTACTTGAGCCCTCAAGTAGGGACGAGATTTTGTCCATAACCGTTGACAAGTTTGCAAGATCGATTTCTCTCAGACCAGGAAGTGATGGGTCACCATGCACATCGGTGGGGTACCGGAACGCCGTTGACCAGGGGTCTTTCTTCGAGAATTGATCGATACATTCTTCCACTGTGCATAGAGCCTCACATGGACCTTCAGGCCATACCTTTTCTAGTATTATCCTGCATAGTCGCCAAAGCTTATTGATGTTATGAGTATTGGGGAACTCATCAGGAATGCCAAGAAGTCGACTGCCGCCGATAATGAGCTCTTTGAGCCGTAGTTCGAGATACTGTCGATACGAAAAGACTATGGGATAAACCAAAGTATCCTGATCTTCACCTGTATGTTTAACATGTTCGACGAGCAAATCTGCGGCGCGCTTATAGCCGTCTGCATATAAGTCCCACTGGTAGGGGGTGAAATTCAAACATGCGAACTCCCAGCGATGACCCTCCCCGTTGAACAGGTCATCGCCTTTCTCAGGCCAAGGAATGGGAATATCTTTCACTTGGTCATCTTCTCCTTTGGCTTTCGCCGATGAACGCCGAGACTTTGCCTTGGTTACTCGTGCGGCCAGGTCAGCTCAGGTAGGTGAGAGCCCACCGGTTGGTGAATAGTACCGGCGGGACCAACTCCACACCGGGACGGATGATGTATGGCTGAGCTAACTAAGAGACCAATTGCCGTGGCCATGACTATCGCCGGGTCCGATTCGGGCGGCGGGGCGGGAATCCAGGCCGACCTTAAGACATTCGCCGCCCTGGGCGTCCACGGCACGTGTGCGATTACTGCCATCACGGCGCAGAATACCGTCGGCGTGCAGCAGGCTTTCCCGCTGCCGCCCGAGCTGGTCGCCGCGCAGATAGATTCTATCATATCCGACCTGCCCTGTCACGCCGTCAAGACCGGGATGCTGGCGACCGCCGCGATAATCGAAGTCGTGGCGGACCGTATTCAGCACCACCAGATTCCGCACCTGGTCGTGGACCCAGTGATGGTCGCCACCTCCGGAGCACGGCTCCTACTGGAGGCTGCAGAAGCCGCATATATTGACCTGCTCCTGCCGCTGGCTGAGGTGATCACGCCCAATATGGCCGAGGCCAGTGCGCTGCTGGGGCAACCGGTAGAGAACCTCGAACAGATGCGGGCAGCCGCTCAAGCACTGTCTGAGCTAGGGCCTCAGGTAGTGGTAGTGACTGGCGGTCACCTGGCCGAAAGTGCTGTGGATGTCCTTTACAATGGCGAAACGGGGACAACACACGAATTCACCGGGCCGCGGTTGGACAGTGCCGGCACCCACGGCAGCGGCTGCGTATTTGCCTCGGCCATCGCTGCCTATCTGGCTGGCGGTTACGAACCCCTCGCGGCGGTGAAGCGGGCCAAGGCCTTCGCCGCGCAGGCTATCGAGTCTGCCCTGCCCCTCGGTGAAGGCCCCGGCCCAGTCAATCCGGGAGAATCGGTGCTGAGCTAGCCGACGGTAGGACAGGCGTCCCGCCTGTCCATTGTAAACAGAAGCGATGGGCGGGACGCCCGTCGTACCGATTGTACAGCGCGGTGTTCGACTACACTACTGATGGCCAAGAATAGACCTACTACGAAACCCGACACAAGTCACTACTTCAGCGAGCAGCCGCACACGCCTTCCCGGCCCCGGAAGTTCGATGTATCTGTGCGCGGGGTGCAGCTTACGCTGACCTCGGACCGGGGCATCTTTTCGCACGGGCGCGTTGATCCCGGCAGCCTGCTGCTAGCCAGGAAGATGGCGCTGCCCGAGTCGGGCGATATTCTCGACCTGGGCTGCGGCTACGGCATACTCGGACTGGTGGCGGCCAAGCTCGCGCCGGGCGCGCGGGTGACGCTGGTAGATATCAACAAGCGTGCCACGCAACTCGCCGCCGAAAATGCTGCCGCCAATGCGGTGATCAATGTCGAGGCGCTGACCGGCGACGCGCCAGAGGTGCTCGGTGGGCGGAAGTTCGATGTTGTCCTGTGCAACCCGCCCATTCGGGCCGGTAAGCAGGAGGTCTACCGGCTCCTGACAGATGCAACCGATCGCCTGCGCCCCGGCGGGATGCTCTGGCTGGTCGCCCGCACCAAACAGGGGGCCAAGAGCCGCATCCGCGACATTACCCCGCTGTTTACTAGTGTTGAGACGGTATCCCGGAAAAGAGGTTACCGCGTATTTTGTTGTCAGAAATAGCCTCAAGGAGGCTGATTGTAATGGACGTGTTCGAAGCTATCCAGCAGCGCTACAGCGTGCGCCAGTACAAGGACCAACCGGTGGAAGCCGAGAAGCTCGAACGAGTGCTGGAGGCTGCGCGGCTGGCGCCCTCGGCGAGCAACCGGCAGGAGTGGCGCTTCGTGGTGGTGACAGATGCCGAGACCCGGCAGAAACTGATGGCAGCCGCGGGCGGACAGGGCTTCGTCGGCCAGGCCCCGGTGGTGATTGCCGCCTGCGCCGAGACCGATGAGCACGTGATGCGCTGCGGCCTGATGTGCTACCCAATTGACGTAGCGATTGCGCTGGAGCATATTGCGCTGCAGGCGGTAGCAGAGGGCCTGGGCACCTGCTGGGTGGGCGCCTTCGACGCGGAGGCGGTCAAAGAAATCCTGGACATACCCCAGCAGATCCGCGTGGTGCAGTTGATGCCCTTGGGCTACCCCGATGACCAGCCCGGCATCAAGCACCGCCTGGCGCTCGAGGAGATCGTGGCGTACGAGAAGTGGGGGCAGTAAAGACAGCTCAACGGCCCTTCGGCAGGCTTAGGACAAGCAGCGCAACAGTCACCCCCAGGGATCGCCGGTAGGACAGGCGTCTCGCCTGTCCTAGCTTCGCATTACTGCAGGAAGCGCAGCCTTTTTGCGCGCCAGCAGAAAAGCTGCCCGTCAATGGCGCGCTCGGGCCGTTGCTGAATCTCCGTCTGTTTGCATCGTCAACCGTGGTGTCCCTCCGCAACAGCCCGCAGGGCAGGAATAATCGTCGCGGCGGGGAATATGAATTGCACCAGACCGCTTGACCCTATACCACAGGGAGGAAGACTATGGCACAACACGCAATGTTTTCGGCAAACCAGATGGTTGATATCGCTATCCAGACCGAACAGGCTGGCCACGTCTTCTACGAAGCAGCGGCTCAGCACGCTGACAACCCGCAGGTTAGAGTCCTGTGCGAATGGCTGGCCGGCGAAGAGCAGACGCACGAGCGGATCTTTCGCCAGATGGGGCAGAACCTACCGCCACCCCAGGAGCCCGAGGAGTGGCCGGCCGAGAGGGCCGAGTTCATTGACGCTCTGTTGGGCTCCCGGTTCATGCCTAGGCCCGAGGAGGCGGAGGCGCTCGTCAGGGACATGTCCGCGCAGGACATCCTCCATTTCACCCTTAATTTCGAGAAAGACACAATCATCTTTCTGTACGAGATGCGGGAGATGGTGCCAGCCAGTGCCATTGACCAGGTCAACGAGATCATTGCAGAGGAAAAGGCGCACGTATCCCGCATTATGAAAGCCAAAGCAGCGCTGGAATAGCATCGGGCGAATCCTACCTAACCAGCGCAAAGAAAGAAGCTGACTATGAGAGTGAAGGTATTTCGATGCCGAATATGTGGGGACCCGTATATTGGGGAAAGCCCGCTGACTCATTGTCCCTTCTGCGGGGCGGAGGCCAAGTACATCATTGATGCGCACGACTGGGACAGCGGCGAGTTTGATGTGGCCCTCTCTGAGGTTTCGCAGGAGAACTTGGAAGCGGCTCTGGACCTAGAGATGGGTAATGCTGCTTTCTATGCCTGTGCGCGGGACGAAGCAGCAGCGGCTGGCGACGAGTATATGCTGGCCAAGTTCAAGTGCTTGATGAAGGTGGAAGCCGAACACGCCTCGGCTATCTGCAAGTCCCTGAAGATAGACAAGCCCGAGCTATCGCCGGCCACTTGCAGCGCCGACGGGGTGGAGAACTCGCGCGAGGGGTACGAGCGGGAAGACCGCGCTATCCAGGCCTACGCCAGATTCCGCGACGAGGCCACCGAGCCGCGGATGCAAGAGTTCTTTGGGGCATTAGTAGAGATTGAGACTGATCATCTGGATATCCACGCCGACGACACGGAGTAAACACGGTCAAGAGCTGTTCGGATGGTACAGTCCGGAGCCAGGTGGAACTGCGTGTAGGCCAAACCTACGAAGGGGGCTATGACTATGGCACACCAACTACCTGACCTGCCGTATGCTTATGATGCCCTGGAGCCGTTTCTGAATGAAGAGACGATGCATCTGCATCACGACAAGCACCACGCGGGGTATGTTAAGGGCCTCAATGAGGCGGAGGAGAAGATAAAAGCCGCTCAGCAGTCGGGAGATTTCTCGGCTATTCGAGGCTTGTGCGACGCGTTGGCCTTCAACTACTCCGGCCATCTGTTGCATAGTCTGTTCTGGCAGAACATGAGTCCGGATGGCGGAGGCGAACCCACGTGCGAACTGGCCGCCCAAATCGAGAAAGACTTCGGTTCTTTCGCTACCTTCAAGGCCCAGTTTCTCGCCGCGACCAACAGCGTCCAAGGGTCGGGGTGGGGTGTACTGGCGTGGCAGCCCTTAGGTTCACAATTGGTAATTCTGCAGGCCGAGAAGCACCAGAATCTGGCCCAGTGGGGAGTAACTCCCATTCTCGTTCTGGACGTCTGGGAGCACGCCTACTACCTGCAGTACCAGAACCGCCGTCCCGAGTTCACCGCAGGCTTCTTCGACGTAATCAACTGGGACGATGTCGCCGCCCGCCTGGCTGCGGTTGCCGCTACCACCCTCGCGTGAGAAAGAACAACGATCGGTATTGACAGAGGTCAGGCATTGTGATACAATACATTTAGCTATTGCAATATTACAATGTTTGCGCAAAAGGTAGGGGATCACCATCAAGTGCGTTCACCAACTTAGGGTCGGCGTTCTGAAAGCTCTTGCTTCGCATACCAGGTTGCACATTTTGGATCTGCTTAGCGACGGGGAGATGACAGTTTGCGAGATGGCTGGCACCCTGGGCATGAATCAGTCTACTATATCGTGCCACCTGAATACTCTGCGCGCCAGCGGACTGGTCGCGACGCGCAAAGAGGGCACGCGAGTCTACTACACTATTGCCGACGAAACCGTTAATCAGATGCTTGAGTTGCTCGACGAAATCCTCAAGACCCAGTGCCTGAGCAACAGTGAGACCCTGGAGTTGATGGTCAGCGACTAATTCCGTGGAATCATTGCCGATTCCCTATAAGGAGGTGACACAGATGTGTAAGGAGTGCTGCGCACCCAAGAAGGAAGAGACGTGCGAAGAGAAGAAGACGTGCGAAGAGAAAAAGGCAGAGACGTGTTGTGAAGAGGAAAAGCCAAAGAAGTCGTGTTGCCGGTAGCAGTATTCGCGGCTGGGGCCCAGCTCAATGAGGGGCCCCAGTCGCCTTTTTTTGCTTTCTGCAGCCGGATGACCTCTATCCTTCGCCCTTAATCGGGGAGTAGCGGCGCAGGCGCAGCGAATTGGATACCACAGACACCGAGGAGGCCGCCATCGCGGCGGCGGCAATCATCGGATTCAGCAGACCCGCGGCGGCCAATGGGATAGCGGCAATGTTGTAGAAGAACGCCAGGAACAGATTCTGCTTGATATGAGTCAGAGTCCGGCGGCTCAGCAGTATAGCGCGCACTACGCCCAGCGGATCGCCGCTGACCAGCGTGATCTCTCCCGCCTCCATCGCTACATCTGTGCCGGTGCCCAGTGCAATCCCCACGTCGGCCTGCGCCAGCGCCGGCGCGTCGTTGATGCCGTCGCCCACCATCGCGACGCGGTGGCCCTGCTGCTGAAGCTGTTTCACCTGGTCTCTCTTCTGCTCGGGCAGGACTTCGGCAAGCACGTTGTCCATACCCAACTGCTGGCCGATAGCTTCGCCGGTACGCCGATTGTCGCCCGTGATGAGATAGGTATCCAGGCCCATCTGTTGCAGACGGGAGACGGCCCGCATCGCTCCCGGTTTGAGCGTGTCAGCCAGAGCTACCAGTCCGACCAGCTGGCCGTCTCTTGCCACCAGCAGGGTTGTGTTGCCCTGCTGTTCCAGGCTGCTCTTAGCTTCCTGCGCAGAAGAGACATCCACGCCCGCTTCGTGCATCAGCCCGTTGCTGCCCACCAGAATCTGCTGCCCGTCTACCGTCGCGCGCACCCCCCGGCCCGCCAGCGCCTCAAAGTCATCCACTGCGGCAATCTCCAGGTTGGTCTGTTTGGCCCGGGCCACAATCGCCTGGCCCAGGGGGTGTTCCGAAGGATTCTCGACTGCTGCGGCGAGGCGCAGCAAGTCATCGGTCGAGAGATCATCGGTTAGTGTGCGCAACTCAGTGACTTCGGGCTGCCCGCGGGTAAGGGTGCCGGTTTTGTCGAAAAGGATAGTATCGAGGCGGCCCACCATCTCTAGAGCGCTAGCCTGCTTGATGAGAATCCCGTAGTCCGCGCCCAAGCCGGTGCCTACCATCACTGCCGTCGGTGTGGCCAGTCCCAGAGCACAGGGACAGGCAATCACCAGCACGGCCACCGCGGGGATCAGAGCATGTGCCAAACCGACTCCCGCCAGCAGCCAGCCGAGGAAAGTCAGGAGGGCAATAGCAATGACCGCCGGCACAAAGTAGGCGGCAACCGTATCGGCCAGCCGCTGGATAGGCGGCTTGGTGCCCTGCGCTTCCTGGACTAGACGTATGATTTGCTGCAGGGCCGTCTCGCTGCCTACGCGGGTGGCCTGGAACTTGAATGTGCCGGTCTTGTTGATAGTGCCGCCAATAACTCCATCGCCGGCAGCCTTATCCACAGGGATACTCTCACCGGTTATCATCGACTCGTCCACTGTGGAGTGACCCTCGACCACCTCGCCATCAACCGCAATCTTCTCTCCGGGCCGAACCACGATTAGGTCGCCCACCTCGACTTGCTGAAGCGAAACTTTGACCTCTTCCCCATCGCGGACTACCGAGGCCTGGACCGGGGCCAGTTGCATCAGCTTGCGGATTGCCGCGGAGGTGCGACCCTTGGCGCGCGCCTCCAGGAAGCGCCCCAGAGTGATGAGTGTAAGGATGACAGCACCCGTGTCGTAGTAGACGTCCACCTGGTCCTGGACAAGGAATGTGACATAGACGCTGTATAGATAGGCAGCCGAGGAGCCCATGGCAACGAGCACGTCCATATTAGCGCTGCCGTGCTTCAGCGCCCGATAAGAGTTGCGATAATACTGCCAGCCCAGCATGATCTGAACAACCGTAGCCATAGCAAACAGCACATAGAGCCTGCTCGGGAACTCAAACCACACACTGAGGATGAATAACGGAACACTGACCACCGCTCCTAGGACAAACAGCCGTCCCTGGCGGCGGATTTCAGCGGCACGCGCTTGTTCCTGCTCGTCCTGAGGTTGCTCGCCCGCAGTTTCGGCGGTGTAACCAGTATCCTGTACCACGGCGATAAGCTGCTTGATGCCGGTTTGCGCGGGGTCGAACGTCACATCGGCGCTCTCAGCAGCCAGGTTGACTGTCGCCGAGATGACACCGGGAGCATTCTTGAGGCGGCGTTCGATGCGCTGGACGCAAGAGGCACAGGTCATGTCGCCAATGCGCAGACGCACTCGCTGCGGCCGTCGGCCTTGTACGCGTGCGCCATAGCCTGCATCGTCCACTGCCTTAATGAGTAGCGGGGCTCCTACCTGCTGCGGGTCGAAGGTGACTCGCGCCGTCTCAGCAGCGAAGTTGACATTCGCCTCAACAACCCCAGGCACGCGACGCAGGAACTTCTCAATCGTCTGCGCGCAAGCCGCACAGTTCATACCGGTAATCTCCAAGGTCACGGATTGCTCAGTCATCCGTATCCATCCTCCTCAATGTCGATCTTCGGGGCGCAGACTTCACTCCCCCAGTATAGCCTGCAAATCCTCCTGGGGGGTTGTGATGGACACGATGTTGAACTTCTCGCTGAGCACCTCCAGCACCGGTGGCGTGACAAAGGCCGGCAGCGTCGGGCCCAGGCGAATATTCTTTATGCCCAGGTGCAACAGGCTGAGCAGAATCGCCACGGCCTTCTGCTCATACCAGGAGACGATTAGCGACAGCGGCAGATCATTGACTCCACAATCAAAGGCCGTGGCCAGTGCCAAGGCAATCTGAATCGCCGAATGGGCGTCGTTGCACTGCCCGACGTCCAGCAGGCGAGGAATACCACCAATGTCCCCGAACTCCAGCTTGTTGAAGCGGTACTTGCCACAGGCCAAAGTCAATATCACGCAGTCGTCCGGAACAGCCTGGGCAAGCTCGGTGTAGTAGTTGCGGCCGGGCTTGGCCCCATCGCAGCCGCCGATGAGGAAAAAGTGCCGGATAGCCCCACTCTTGACCGCCTCGATAACCTGGTCAGCCACATTCAGAACCGCCTCATGCCCAAAGCCCACGAGAATAGTCCTGTCAGAGCCGTCTTCTGCAAACCCTTCGGCGGCCCGAGCTGCCTCAATGACGGGAGTAAAACCCCGATCGCCGATGTGGACGACCCCGGGCCAAGCGACTAGTCCGCTGGTGAATATCCTGTCCTGGTAACTGTCCCGGGGCTTCTGGATGCAGTTGGTGGTCATCAGGATCGCGCCAGGGAAGACATCAAACTCCTTGTGCTGGTTCTGCCAGGCCCCGCCGTAGTTGCCCACCAGGTGCTTGTACTTCTTTAGTCCCGGATATCCGTGGGCGGGCAGCATCTCGCCGTGCGTATACACATTGATGCCGGTGCCCTCGGTCTGTTTGAGCAACTCCTCCAAGTCCTTCAGATCGTGGCCCGAGACGACTATCGCCTTGCCGGCAACCGGCTCGATTCGGACCGGGGTCGGCTCCGGGGCTCCGTACGTAGTGGTGTTGGCTGCGTCCAGCAGTGCCATCACCTTCAGATTCAACTCCCCGACTTTCAACGCTCTAGCGAGGAGTTCATCAATATCAGTTGGCTCACCGGCTAGAAAGTCTAAGGTTCCATGGAAAGACGCATACACATCATCGTCTTCATAGCCCAGTATCTGCGCATGGTCAGCATAGGCAGCCGCGCCCTTAAGTCCGGAGGTGATAAGCTCGTGCAGACCGGCGACCACCTCACCGAGCGCTTCCTTGCGCCGGGCGATGCCAATTTCTTCGGCCTGCTCAAGCAGACTGTCCAGGTCATCAGCCGGAGCCCACGAGGCGGGACCCGAAAGTGTCTCGGGAGTGTCCCCCATCTGTTGGCAGGCCTCCTCGTACATCTCCTGCGCCTTAGCACGCAACTGCACCGCCCGCGCCAGCAGCACCTTCAGACGCTCGACATCGAAGTCCACGTTGGTCACTGTCGAGAATAGAGCCTCCAGGACGAAAACGTCAACATCTCGATTCTGAACGCCCAATTCTCGGGCCCGGTGCGCGTACATGGACAATCCCTTAGTCGCATGTATCAGCAAGTCTTGCAGCGCTGCAACTTGCGGCTCTTTACCGCATACTCCCTTTACAGTGCAACCACTCCCCTTGGCCGTCTGTTCACATTGGTAACAGAACATAGTCACTAGAGTCACCTCCGGTTAGTTTTCGGCAATGTGCCTTCTATTTGATATGGCTATCAGGCATACCTGGTCACGGTTTGGGTCGTGAGCCTGGTGGCGGCGTATGTCCTCCCAGGCACAGTTCGGCGTGCGGGCACCACTTAGCACAGCCCAGTTCCAAGCGCGGGTTATTGAGGGTGTATCCGCAGTTCGGACACTTGCGTCGTCCGTCGGTCTTCAGGAATTCGACTGCTGTGTCGCACACTGGGCAAGGCAAGTCAAAGATGTCTTCAGGTTTCCAGTATTGAGTATCCTGTCCTGGGCACTTCAGCATGGCCCTACGCCTCCAGATCGCCAAGCCGGCCGGTTTCCAGAATCTCACCGCGGACCCCGACCTTGGTCACGCTGGCCGGTATTTGCTTGCCCGAGTCCTGCAGAGCTAACTGTACCAACCGCACCAGTCCGAAACAGCACGGTACTTCCATGTGCAGTATGTCCACCGACTTGATGTCGTTCGTCGCGAAGATCTCGGCCAGCTTCTGCCGGTACAGCTCCGCATCATCCAGCTTGGGGCAGCCCACCAGAAGCACGCGCCCTGCCAGGAAACGCTGGTGAAAGTCAGCGAAGGCGAAGGGCACACAGTCCGCAGCAATCAGCAGCCGGGCTCCCTGGAAATAAGGAGCCTGCACAGGAACCAGGCTAAGCTGCACTGGCCAGTTGCCCAGCCGAGACGGCGATGGGCCATCCTCCGGGGCTGCGACGGCCGGCTCGGCCGCCGCAGGCTGGTCCAGCGCAAAGGCCACCGCCCCGGGACACCCCGTAGCGGGCGCAGCGGCACAAGCTGGGGACGCCTCGTCTGCTACGTGCTCCGCCAGATGACGCTCGACCGCCGCTTCGTCGAACTCCTCGGCCTCTCGCTCCTCTATGGTTATCGCTCCTTGAGGACATTCGCCCAGGCACGCCCCCAGCCCATCACAGTAGTCCTCCCGGACCAGGCGCGCCTTGCCGTCAATGATCTGGATTGCTCCTTCGACGCACGCCGGCACGCACTGCCCACAGCCGTCGCACTTCTCCTCATCAATCTTGATTATCTTTCTAAGCCTTTCCATCTTGTGTCCCTCCATAGACATCGGTCAAGTCAGCAAGAGTCGTGCCTGCTAGATATTCTCGTGCCTGGCGGTTGACCGTCTCCAGCAAGCCGCCCAGGATGCACTTTTCCCCCTGACAGACCGGCTCGCCCAGCAGACACACAGTGTCGGTCAACGGCCCCTCAATCGTCTCGTAAACTTCCAGCAGGCTAATGCTATCGCCCGCTTTGGCCAGGCGGAAGCCTCCCTTCGGCCCCCGCGTGGAGTCCACTAGGCCCACCCGAGCCAGGCGCTGGAGCACTTTGGCCAGATGGGCCTCGGAGACCCGCAGGGCCTCACCGATCTCGTGGGTCGTAACCAGCCGCCCATCGTCTGCCGCCAGGTAGACCATAGTGTGCAGCGCCAGCGAGGCAGCTTCAGAGATTTTGAGCAGGTTCGCCATATCCATCACAATGCTTAGTGGTATTTTGGTACTACTATACCACATTATTGTTCTCTTGTCAAGACCCCACAGAAGAATTTGTCGTCTTCCCCGGGGTTGTGCACGCGCCCTCAATCCAAACAGCCACCGCCCAGACCCCCCAGGGACGGCCCAAAAGCCCAGTGGCTCCCCATCATGGACCCATTTCGAACTCAGGTGATGTCAAGGGCTAGGGATATACGGACTTCCTGCAGGCTTGCCAGTGAAATCTTCCCCCGAGACGGAAGCGCGACATGCCTGGGCCCGACTGTTCGCCTGACCTTGCCTCCCTCTACACGTCCAGAACCCCCCAATGCCAACACCGTCCCTAAACTCGTTTCCAGAGGCAAGGTTGCTTGACTAATGCAATGAAATATGCTAATGTACAGTTGCTGCAGCTTGGTGTGACCAAGCGCAGTTATGTATTGAAGGCTAGAGTGAAAGCTGGTTGCTTGGCTAAGAAGAGGCACCTCTTCCAAGTTTGGCTACTGGGCGTTACATAGCCGATATTGGAATAAGGAGGTGCTTCGTAATGTCAGTAGGTAAGATAAAGTGGTTCAATGATTCTAAGGGCTTTGGCTTTGTCGAGACCGAGGATGGCGAAGATGCATTTGTACATTTCTCCGCCATCGAAGGTGACGGATACCGGACATTGAACGAGGGTGACAGCGTTGAGTTCAACCTCGTTCAGGACGCCAAGGGGCCCCGCGCCGAAAACGTGACTGTTGTTCAATCGGCGTCGGCCTAAACCAAGCCGCTCGTGCCCAACGTGAAAACGTGTGGACACACTGAACATAGCACAGGCGGAGAGTTAAACCTCTCCGCCTGTTGCGTGTATCTGTGCTATCTGTGAGTGGAAAGGACGGGCAGCTATTCCCAGTCAATACTCCGACTTTACCCCCTCAACCACCTTTGTGTGGCCTTCCGGAATCAACTTGCCACGTCTTGGTTGCAGTGCTGCCACTCGTTGAGCTCACAGAGGACGCAGTGTTCAGACGGGAGCACGCAAACACCGGGTGAGCCCTCTAAAGTGCAGTAGTAGTGCGCAAGGAGGATATGGTTGCCGAGCCGCCCATCCCAGGTTCGGCGGATAAGCAGATGGTCACATTTCACCCGTGCTTCCTCGTCTCGCACACGTTCCTCCATAATCAGCTCTTTTGCCTGTTGAACCCTCGAAGGCCGGATATTTGTCCACAGTCTGGGTTCGTGATAGTCATACTATTCACATCAGGGGCCTGACTTCCTACCGTGCCGCTCTATGATCTGCCCCCGTTTGTAGTACCACTTGTTATGTCGCCGTCCCCGCGCCAGACCAGGCGAATGATGAGACGCACAGTGCAGTTCGCCTGGTGCATGGATCCCCATCGTGGACTAATTTCGAGCTCAACTGAGCACGCCTTGTAGTGATATGCTGGCAATGTTGGCTTAGCGAGGCCGTTGTCACTAATGGCGCAGTTATCGGTCCGGCACACGCGGTGTAGCATCGAGGTAGTGAGCTGCCGGTCGGATACCCTTCCCCGGCCTGTCCATGTGCTTGTCCGTGTCCCCAAGCTCCTCCCGGGCCTCTTCAGCCAACGCCGTCAGGGCAGCCACCACGTCCGGGTGCTGGCCGGCCACGTTCTCTGTCTCCCCGGGATCGCCGACTACATCGAACAGAAGAGCGCGCGTAGGACCAGCGTCCTCGGGGTAGAAGGCGCGGCGATTGTGGCGAGACAGGTGCAGCTTCCAACGGCCTGAGCGAACGGCATGGAGCTCATCCATATGGTAGTAGTAGAACGCCCGGTAAGGCGAGGTGGCACCCTCTTCGCCATAGAGCAGCGGCCGAATGTCGTGGCCGTCAATAGTGCGGTCCCCAGGCGGCTCCGTCCCCGCCAACCGGGCGAAGGTCGGCAGCAAGTCCATGGTGGTGCACAGCTCCCCGCACGTGTGCCCGATAGGGATACTCCCGGGCCACCACATCACGCAAGGCACTCGCATCCCGCCCTCCCACGTGCTATACGAGCCGCGCAGTGGCGCATTGCTGCCACCGTGGTCCTTGGGGGTGCCGTTGTCTGAGGTGAAGATCACGAGCGTCCGCTCGTCCAGTCCCAGCCTCTGCACCGCGCTAAGAATCTCGCCTGTGGACCAGTCGAGCTCCTCCACCGAGTCCCCGTACTCTGCATTGCCGGACTGTCCCGCGAAGGCCTCACCCACCTCGGGAATCGGCGCACTGCCCGGCAGCGCCTGCGGAACATACAGTAAGAAGGGCTGTCCCACATTGCGCTCTATGAACGCGATTGCTTCGCGGGTGTAGCGTTCAGTGATTGTGGGCAGATGGACGGGCGCCTCGATGACCTCCTCGTTGCGCATCAGCGGCAGGGGCGGCCAGTCGGCGTTTATCCTCGGGACCATGTCCTCGCTGTACGGGATCCCGAAGTAGTACTCGAAGCCATGCCGAGTAGGAAGGAAGGGTGGCTGATCACCCAAGTGCCATTTGCCGACACACCCGGTGGCGTAACCACGGCCCCGAAGCAACCGGGCCACGGTAATCTCGTCCGGGTTCAGGCCCTTGGTTGCTACTGGCTTCAGCACCGCCCCGCCCTTGTCGCTCTTGTGCATGTCAACGCGCTGAGCGTAACAACCGGTCATCAGACTGGCGCGCGAGGGAGTGCACACACCGCTGGTAACGTAGAAGTCGGTGAAGAGCATACCCTCCCGGGCCATCCGGTCCACGCTCGGGGTGCGATGGAGCGGGTGGCCGTAGCACCCCAAGTCACCATATCCCAGGTTGTCGCACAGAATGACTATGAAGTTGACGTGACCACTGCTCGCAGTCATGGCTGCCTCCCGTCTCATCGTTGGATTGCCCGCGTAACCTCGCCAGGGATCGTGCGTTTGCAGGTGTGACCTCAGTCAAACGCTACAGCACTACAGAACCGGTCGCCAACCGTTAGCTTGCTTACCTCAGCTACACCTCAGTAGTTTTCGGCCCAGGGCTCGTAGTAGGCCTGGACATGCCTGCAAGCCGGGCAGACCGCGGGCGCTTCCGTGCCCTCGTGGACGTAGCCGCAGTTGCGACACTTCCACTTGATCGGCTCAGCGCGCTTGAAGACTCCACCGTCTGCCACGCGGTTGGCTAGGATATTGTACCGCCGCTCGTGGTATTCTTCGACCTCCGCAATCTCACCGAAGGAGGCCGCGATCTCGGAGAAGCCCTCAGCACGGGCGACTTCTTCGAAATCGGGATACAGCGTACTCCATTCCAGCTTCTCGCCAGCAGCCGCGTCCCTCAGATTGGTCAGCGTATCGCCTATTACCCCAGCCGGATATCCGGCCGTGATCTCCACCTCCCCACCTTCCAGATAGCCGAAGAAGACCTCCGCGTGCTCCTTTTCGTTCCCGGCTGTTTCCCGAAAGATAGCTGCAATCTGCTCGTAGCCCTCTTTCCGGGCAACGCTGGCGAAATAGGCATACCGGTTGCGCGCTTGTGACTCCCCGGCAAACGCCGCCAACAGGCTCTTTTCCGTCTGTGTTCCCTTGATGCTGTTCACCACTGATCATCCTCCTTTGCGAAATATCCTGTTGCGTAACGCGTGTCCAACCGTTCCCCTCAAATTGGGTAGCGCCAGCATTACGCGATAAGCAGAGCTGCTGCGCACGGGGCCTCGTTCACCATAAGATTCCTTGCCGCTCACTCAAATCCCTCCCAACGCGGACGGTCTACTGGCCACGATGGGGGATTGATGGTCGCAGTTGCGTGTTCTGCCCTGGCGCAGTTGAATAGCGAAGGTATCGGCTGGGGCGAGGACGTAGTCCTCGTCAGGGATTGCAGATGGGCGCAGCCAAGAATGGCCCAAGAAGCCGCCAGATACCTAAGATAGCCCATGTGGCTCGTGAGTTATCTCGCTTACTCGATGGGCCAGTGGACTGATAGATAAACTAGGGGAATGCTCCCTGGTAACTGACCGCAGCGCCGAAGTCAGTAGTGTCAGGCCAGGCTGCGTCAAGGGTGAGACCGTGAGATAAGTGGAGGCGTAATCCCAGGTTTACATTATTCGTGTCATATTCGCCCATCAGCTTTATGCGATCGCTGAGGCGGGCCTCGATACCACCAAAGAGGCCCTGGTAGCGTCCCCTGCCTATCCCCAAGTGGAGGCGCAAATCATCGAATTGATGGCTGGCCACCGCGTATTGTGCACGGCCCACTTTGGGTGAATCGTCGCCGAACTTGATGTCCTGCATACCGACGGCCAAAGCCGGCCGTCCGCCCTTTTGTCGCCACGCCTGGTACTGCGCACTGAAGGATCGGTCCAGATCATACGGCCACTGCGTCACGACGCCGGGGAACTGCGCCGTGACGTCATCGTAGAAGGTAAAGCGGAAGTTCAATTCGAGGTTTGGCAAGAAGCCAACACTAGCGTAAGTCGGTCGAGATCGGGACTTCCCCTGATGCACCCCGCTCGTATATTCTTTGGGAATCCAGCTGCAGCCCAGCACGTAGTGGCCATCTGGAATCACATCGGCAGTAGGTGTACGGATCAGCCCGGTGATACCTTCAAAAGAAGGGGCGACCCGCCACTCGTCTCCGTCAACTGGCCGTGCGAGCGCCTCCACGAGACGCTCCGGATGGCTGCTTGTGTAGGGCAGTGTGAGTTCCCCCCGGAAGCTTCGAAGGTCTGGAGTATCCCACATTGCGTCGCCCACCGGCACGGTGGTCGAGCCGTAGTCAAGTTCAAACGAGCTGCTGGGCCGGACTCTTAGGCCCCTGGGCTGGCCTTGCCTGGGTCCGCCAAATGGTAGCGACAGACGGAGCAGCAGTCGGTTAGTAGCCAGCCCGCGAGTGCCCGCCAACCTGAGTGTAGTCTCGCCGAACCGCCGCTCCAGTTCGAGAAGGTAGCCTTTCTCTCTGAATTCCAAGAAGTTGCCACAGGTGGCCCGAGCCGTGAGGCCAAGCTCGCCAAACTCGCGCTCAATATAGCCCGTCAGCATCTCAAAATGGCGATGCCCGAAATCCAGTCCCAGCACGGCCAGTCTGGTGCCCAGACGCGTCCGGTCGCTGCTATCAATCCACTGTCCTTCAAAGAATCCCCCATATCTGCGGTGCCTGAACTTCCCCACACTCGCGGTCCACAGCAGGCTGGCATTACCTGCTCTTCCTACCTTGCTGAGCAAGGCGCGGTCCACTGACCAGCCCCATTGGTCTAGCACTGCTCTACCGCGTGCGGAGGCCCGCAACCCCTTGCCCAAGCCCACCGTAAGTTCGGGCTTCAACAGTGGCGTGCTCTCCCAAGGATCGAGCTCGCCGCCAATGCGGTATTCCAATGCCGGCCTCAGGAGTAGGTCAAAGCGGCCCCGGCTTGAGTTCAATCGGGGTGTAGCCTCGCGAAGGGTTTGCGGCCACGCTCCCCTCTGCAAGTCCAGATCAGTGTCCAGCTTGGGTGTGCTTCCTCCGGCGCTGACCTCGGGGGCCTGAAGCTCTTGATAGGCCTGGGCACGGCAGGTAAAGCGCCCGAGCACAACTTCGTCTCGAAGAGCCAACACCCTTACGAGTGTGTCAGGCTCGACCATGCCGGCGATGGTTCCCAGTATCTTGCCCAGCGCTGCTGCATCACTCCGATATGTCCGATTCTCGAACCGAACGTTGAGGTCCCCGTTGTGCTGCCATGCCACTTGCACGTTCTCAAGATAGAGGGCGACAAGTGCGCAGGCGATGTCCTCAGCGCTGGCTTGCGCCTTCTTCTCGCGCGGTGCCTCGACATCGGGGTTGATGACGATCTCCTCAGTTCGTCTGCTCTGTGCCCTCGATATTCGTCCCTCGCGCTGCCTCGCCGGGAGCTGCTCTAGCACCGGCTGCCGGCGTCTGGCGAGGTTACGATTGATGAATTCCTCCACATTGGCGGCCCGCGTTCGCACCTGGAAGAGCGGCTTATTACTTCGTGTCGCGACTACTTCGAGCAAGCCCTCTTTGGGGGCATATTCACTAGCAATCCTCAGCACCGAGCACATTGCCAGCATCTCGTCGCGGTCTCGGGGACTGTCAAAGACCACCCGCAGAGCTGTGTCAGACAGCGCGCTCTCGACGATTCCTATTCCCAGTGTCTGGAGCCTGACAGTCAGCTCGGGGACTGGCGCCTCTGCGCTGTAGCATGGAGCAATAGTGACAGCTACAATAAGGGCTGCACAGACGAAGAGAGGCAGGGGTTGAGTAAGGACGCGGCCGGTTTGGCCCCGGAACAGTCTCACAGTCGATGCTTCCTCTTTAATAGCCGAATGATTGGACCGGAAGCGTGATCACGCACAATGCCAGCGCTTACCCAGCGGCACTCCATCGGGGCCCCTCGCGTTGGTGCCGAGTATGTGCTTGTGCAGGAAGAAATGCTGCCGGTTGGCAGCATCCCCACGAACCGGGGGGCACTCAAGAAGGCACCCCCCGCCCTTACGAACTCAGTGCACACGGCAGTACGGAAGACATCTAGAGGGCCTCAGGCCGTGCTGCCTGAGACCTACGCGCCACCCTCGTCGTGGTCATCCCCCCAGGTCGTTTCGCCAGCTACGATCGTTATCTCCACCGCTATGTCCACGACCCCATCGTCATCAATGTCAACCTCCAAGTCATACGTTCCAGGAGGCAAACCCGAGAGCACATAGAACCCCAGATCGTTGGTATCGATGTAGCTCTGGCCTATCGTCACCACCGCGCCTACAGCCGGCACATAGCCTTCGGGGGGGGTGCTGCTCTCGCTGATGATTATAGGGGGCAGCACGCTGACCGCGGCACCACCAAGCTCCTCCAATACGTATACATACCCAGCGGCCGAGCCAGCAGGTTCCCCTCCATGACAGCCTAGCAGTGTCACGAAGAAACAAACAACCAACACCGTTACCACAGAACTCAAAACTGGTCGCACCATCGGAACTGCACCTCCCTTGAAGTTGTGCGGCTTTCTGCCAGCCTCTCCTGCTGCGCCGGTCAGGTTGTTCTGGGGTATCAGCGCCTGTCAGCCTGTGCTATTTCAGGCCTAGGAAGCGAGCGCACATGCCCTCCGGCATGAGTTTATCGGCTACTCGGCCAAATACTTTAGCCACCTGTCCCACATCTATTCTCCGTAGTGAAGTCCTGCAACAACTGCTTTTCCCAGACTCTCTACTGCTGCTATCAGTGTGTCGCTCGCCGTGGTCGACGTTTACCGGAGGTAGCACCGTTAGGCACGAAGTGAGTGGGCCTTGACAATTTTGTGGATATATGTTACCATTGTGTAGACAATGTGGACGTACCTGCCAGATCCACCTATTCTGGCAGTTCGCAACAAATCGGTCTTACAGGTTCTGAACGACAGTTCAGACCGCTTGGGGGCACGCGCTAGTCGCGTCACACTCAGGCGGTCTTCTGTTTTCGGACCCTCGGGTTATCGCAGCGATGACAACCCGTACAACCCAGGCGAATGCCAGGAGGTCAAATGATGAAAAGCTATCAGCAACGCGGACTCATTCTTGTAGCGGCACTGCCGTTTATGCTTGTGCTTGCCGGATGTGGAGGAGGTGCTTCCCTATTACCACCAACAGGTGGTGCTGCATCGGCAGCGACGGGCAGTATTGCCTTCTGCACAACCCGTGACGGGAACCACGAAATCTACGTGATGAACGGCGACGGCACGCGCCAAACCAATCTCACAAACAATCTGGCGTTGGATGCCACCCCCGCGTGGTCGCCCGACAGCACCAATATCGCCTTCAGAAGCGAGCGCGACGGCAACTCTGAGATTTACGTGATGAACGCCGACGGTAGCGCGCAAACCAGACTTACCAACACCTCGACGGCGGAATCGGCTCCGGCGTGGTCCCCAGACGGTAGCAATATTGCCTTCCAAAGCGACCTCGTCGGAGACTACGAAATCTACGTGATGGACGCTGATGGCACCGCGTCAACCAACCTTACAAACAGCCCAGGGTTGGACCTGCATCCGGCGTGGTCGCCCGACGGCAGCAAGATCGCCTTCAAGAGCGAGCGCAACGGCGGCTCTGAGATCTACGTGATGAATGCCGACGGCAGTGGCCAAACCAGGCTTACCAGTAGCCTGGGGGTGGACCTGCACCCGGCGTGGTCCCCCGATGGCAGTGAGATTGCCTTTACCAGGAGGGAAGCTGGCGGCTATGACTACGAGATCTACGTGATGAATGCCGACGGCACTGGGCAAACCAATCTTACCAACGACAGCTCCGCGGCGGATTTGGGTCCGACATGGTCCCCGGACGGCGCCAATATTGCATTCCAGAGCAACGTGCTCGGATCATACGACATTTACGTGATGAATGCCGACGGCACTGCACGAGCCAAGCTCACAGACACCGCGGACAAAGAGTCCTGGCCGGCGTGGTCTCCGAATTGAGGGAATGTGATACTGCGGAGTGGGCATCGGAGGCTTGAATGACCAGCGGGCGGCTGTTTGAGCGGACACGCAGGCGAATGTGCGCGCGTGGCAGAGCGTGCCCTAGCAGTGTCAGGGAGTCCGTACAGCGGCAGGAGGTACCTATGCGGCGTACTCAATCAAGCCCAGCGCCACTTGTTCGACATCAGCGCTTTCTGGACACGGGCGGGCAGTGAGCTAACATGTATGCTCAGTGGGCCAGTGAAGCGGGGGGCGACGGTTGCGTAGCCGCTTGACGAAGGCGACAGCCGCTCCCGCGCAAGGTTCGTGCGCTTTCGAGCATTTCTTGTCCCTTTATTTCCGTCACCCTCAATATCATGAATACCCTCGGGGGGCGGGCGAACCCCGCAGGGCTGGTCTCAGCGTATCCGCTTGAGCCAATCCCCCAGGCAACCCAGTCGGTCACCAGCTAACAAGTCATAAGCGAGTATCGCCGGCCCGCTTGCGGGAATTCCTGCCCTCAGCAGTCAGTCTGTGGTATAATTGACTGTGAAATGGAACGGAGCAATGCCATGCGCGCAGGCCGGCTTACGGCCATTCTCCTAGTGGTTGGCGTAGCATTGCTGGCGGCGGTACCGGCGCTGCGGGAGACTGCGTTGATGATCTTCCACGGCCGGGACATTGGGCCTATCCTCTTGGGGGTCACCAAGGCGCAGGCTGATGCTATCGTCCAGCAGCATCCCGACGACGCCGATTTGTGGTTGGGCTACGCCGAGCTAGCAGCGCACTCCGTGCAGATGGCAGAGTCCTTCGCAACGGTGAGAAAAATGAAGGAATCGGCTGATCCAGAGATAGCAGAATTATGGTTAGAGACGGATGAAGTGTCCATTCAGGAGATGGCGGATATGCTCGGCGAGCCGTGGCCCCCCGACCACGCCTATCAGCAGGCCATAGCACTCGCGCCGAACTCTCCTGCTCCTCTGCTGCGCTATGCGCTTTATCTGTTGGCGCAAACTCGCCGGGCCGATGAAGCAGCAGAAGAGGCTCGGCCTGCAGAAGATGCGCAGCGACTGCTCGAAGTGGGGGAGTTACTCCAGCATGCTCAGGAGCTAGACGCCGAGAATGCCGCCTGCGATTACTTGCTCGCTTACCTCTACCTGGAGCAGGGGCAGGACGAAGCAGCGTTTGCCGCCCTGCGGTCGGGTCTCACCAGGCCGCATTGGCGCACCGGTACGGCGGAGGCAACACGCGCGGTGGTAAAGCTGTTAGACACGGCTTCTGTGCATCCGATGTTGAAGACAACTGTGGCTCTATCGGCAGCAACTTCAGGTTTTACTGTTACGGCGGCATTGCGCGAGCTGTCACGCAACCTCGCCGACCGGGGAGAAGCTTTCCGTAAGCGCGGGCACCACGCCCAGGCGATTTCTTGCTTTGAGGCTGTGATTCACCTGGGCCACACCATGCGCACCGATGCCTACACAATCGTAGATGGTCTGGTTGGCGTCGCGATGACCCGGATCGTCGCACAGCCCTTCCTGACTAGCGAGCAAGGCCGACAGATTGAAGAAAGCGCGCCGACCGATGAGGCGGTCCGCAAGCAGAAAGATGCGGCGCGAGCGGAGAACTTGGCCGCCTATCTGCGCCAGCACGGCCGTGGCAATCTAGCACGGGTCTATGAGGCAGATGTAAATGCCGCTGCAGTTTGGAAAAGAAAAGTCCGTGCCTACACCGCCCAGATCATGCCCCGACTTCTATCTCTCTTCTTCGGAGGCCCCATGCGTTACGCCTTGGTGGTCTGGGCCCAGATTGCTGGCATCCTCGCCTTGTGGGTGCTAGTAGGACTCATCTCAGTGGCAGCCCGATACTGGCACGAGGCACACCCTCGTGCCACATGGAGCTACTGGCAATGGTTGTTCCTGTTGGCGATTGTTGTTATTGGAGGACAGATACTCGCCATATCCACAAAATTCCTAATGCTCGCGGACGCGATATCTGTTGCCGACCCGGTCTACTTCACCGCCATACCTGTCTCAGCAGGTATCGGGATTGTGGGCTGGTTGGTTGTAACACTGGTCATGACGCTCCGAAAGCGAGCACGCTATTCAGCCGAAGAGCGCCCAGGCAAGTTTCGAGCTTATCTCGCGAGCCTGCGGACGCTGCTCCCGCCGACGTTCGCTGCATTCTGCATAATCGCAGTACTGGGCCTGTATAGCCTCCGGAGTAATATGGAGATGTTTGACCAGGAACAACAGGCCATGATCGAGCAGGGCGAAGTTCATTACTGGGGCATCGGCGAGCCAGAGTGAAGTGCGGGCGACGCCGGCGGCCAGGATCTGAGCAGGTAGCCCAGGCCACCGAGCTTATAGAGCACCTGGGCGGACGGGAGCACACTGAGGAGCGGATGGACTATTATGCCCAACAGGCTCTGACTGCGCTGCCAGAGAGCGAAGCCCTAGCGGCCTGATGATTTCACCAGAGCACTGGCGTAGATTCCTGAAGCCTAAGTTTGCCGAATTGTTCGACCTGGGCAAGCGCGCCGGCAAGTTCGTCTGGTTTCACTCCTGCGGTGATATCACGGAGGTGCTCCCGGATCTGATTGACATCGGGATGGACGTCTGGGAGACCGTGCAATTGCACACGCTGCCCATCTCGCCTGAGGAGCTCAAACGCGACTACGGCAAGCATATTACGTTCTTCGGGGCAATCAATACTCAGCGGCTGCCGTTTGCGACACCGCCGGAAGTCACTGAGGAGGTCAAGCGTTGCATCGAGGCGCTGGGCAAGGACGGTGGCTACATCTGCGGGCCCGACCATCACATCAAGCCGGATGTGCCGCCGGAGAATGCCGTGGCACTCTTTGCGGCGGCTGGGGCTTTTCGGCACGCGGGATATACGCTGGATTCTGTGTAGTGCGAGGGAGGGCGCCGGCGAAACTGCTGCTGGCGGGCAACGCTGGTGCAGCAGGCGATCAACGCGGGTAAGATGAAGGTCGAACTGGCCTGGTCCGGCGACGTAAGTCCGCGCAGCCGCCACCTCGCCGTCAAAAAAGATTCCCTCTCCCTGGGCTACGTCAAGTAGGCTGGGGACGGTCTCCTTTTCAGAAGGCGGGAGTTGCTCCAGTGCAAGCGGCTCCGCGTCCGGTGACGTGCTGGGGCGCATCCTCACAACGTGTTCGTGTTACTAGTTGATCCGGTATGCGTCGGTGACTCTCCCCTTCCAACCATCTGGTTCCAAGACGAAGTCCATACGCTCCGATTTGATGGTGCCGTCGGTGTACTTGACCGCCAACCTAGCGAAGCCAGTGCCGGCGGATGTGTCCACCTCGTTGTACCGCACTCGAATGCCCACAACCTCGCCGCCCGGATGAGGATCGTAGTGGGGGAGTACGGCCTGCCACATCTTGCCCAGGTGTGAGTCTGGATGCGGGGCAATCGCCATGTCCGCATACAGGTTTTCCTGGGGTAAGCGCAAGTAAATGACACGATGCTCGTCGGCCTTCACCCACACGCCAAATGACTCGGCCACGAAGCGCAGCGGCACGAAGGTCCGCCCGCCTACCGTCATCGGCGGCACAGCCAGCTCATAGGGCTGGCCCGAGAGGTGTGCCTGCTTCTGCCCAATCCATAACTCCACACGGGGGATATCGCTGCCTGCCTCGTACGCGGTGATTCTTCCTCCCTTGTAGTCCACCTTAGCCCCAACCCACTCGAATATCGCGCGCAGCGGTACCATCTGGCGGCCTTCGATAGTAACAGGCAGGACGTCGAAGAACAGCCCTTTGCCCCGTGGCGGTGTGGGCACAGCCCAGGCTACAGTCGTCAGCGACAGCGCAAGCGCAACAGCCGCAAAGGCGAGTTTTCTCACTAGACAATTCTCCTCGTAGATGGCTAATCGTGCAATGTATATTAGGTCTTCGCGACTTAGTCTCCTCCAAGTTCTCCTTCCCATCCGGGTAGACCTGCTCTTGCCAAGCTTGCCACGGCGTGCGCTGGGTGGTAGACTGTGCCCAGGTAACGTGGAGCAACAACACGAGATCGGAGCCGCAGACCAACACCCTGATGCACTCCCGCCGCTCCAGTTACATCGCAGCAGTGGCCATTGGGTTAGCCGCGGCAGTCGTGGCCCTAGTGCTGACCTGGCCGGGGTTCAACCTGGGCCTGCTCGGCCAAGCGCTCTGGCGCCTGGAGCTTGCCACCTACGACGTTCGCCTGGCTTACTCAGTCCCCAACACCCCTGCTGACGACATCGTCATCGTGACCATTGATGAAGGCTCCATCGCCGAATTGGGTACTTGGCCGTGGCCCAGAAGCTATCATGCGCGGGTCATCGAGAATCTGGCGGAGGCGGACGCGAAGCTGATCGGGGTGGACATGATTCTCAGCACCCTGAGCAGCGCTGACGCTCAGCTCGAGGCCGCGGCAGACCAACCCCTCGACTGGGAACCCGAGCCCAGCGCCGATGATCTGGCTCTAGCGGAGGCCATAGCCAAGGCCGGCAACGTCGTGCTTGCGATAGCCATTGCGGAGAGTCACGCTCAGCATGGTGAGATGGCCGCTGAGATCGCCCAGGCCGACTTTCCCCACTGGCGCTTCGAGGAGGTTGCCTATGGGCTAGGTGTGGTTAATATGCCCAAGGATCTGGACGGCTGGGTGCGCCGCTGCTGGCTGACGCGTAGCTACCAAGACGAGCGGCTGTCTACCATGCCGCTGCTGCTGGCCGCTGAGTTCAAGGGCATTGATCACACAACGCAGGCCACAGAGGTCGCCCGCGCTGCACGTGTGGACAGTGCGTACTTGCACGGTGACAGTTTCGCCATTGCCTACCGGGGGCGGCCCGGAATTGGGTTTACGCGTATGCCGTACTGGCAGGCACTGCGGGGCCAGTTTGATGCGGCGCAAGTAGCTGGTAAGATCGTCTTGATTGGCGCGACCGACCCCGCACTCCAAGACCTGTACGACACTCCGCTGAGCTTAGGACTTGAGCCGAGCGGCTCGAATGAAACCGGGCGGCAGATGCCCGGAGTAGAGGTAATGGCCAGCGCCATGGACACCATCCTGACGGGCCGCTACATCAGGCCAGCATCTCCGGCCCTGCCCATCTTTCTGACCTTCCTTCTGGCTGTAGCGGTCGCTGTCTTCGAAATCAGGCTGCGTCCGCTGTGGTCGCTGGCCTTCGTCTGGCTGCCGGCAATGGTTTTTCCCCTGCTACTGGCACTGGCCTTGCTCGACCTCAGCGATTTGTGGATGCTCTTGATGCCGACGTTCCTGGGCGTGACCTTCAGTTACGCGGCCACGACTGTCTACCTGGAACTGACCACGGAGCGCCAGCGGCGGCGGCTGCATCGTTCCTGGTCGCAGCGTGTCTCCCCCGAGATTCTGCGAGTCATTCTCGATAATCCCTCCGTGGCCCATGTAGAGGGCCAGAACGTGGTAGCCACCGTGATGTTCACTGATTTTCAGGGTTTTACTACCTTCTGCCACGAACAGCCGCCCGAGCACGTCGTCGAAACGTTAAACCAGTATCTCACACATATTACCCAGGTGATTCGCCGCCACGGCGGTACCGTCCATAAGTTCATTGGTGACGGTGTGATGGCGACCTTCGGCGTGCCGGTGCTCCAGCCGGATCACGCCCGCCGTGCCGTGCAAGCTGCGTGCCAGATCCAGCAGGAGATGGATAGCATCACAGCGAACTTGCAACTCGGACGGTGGCCACCCGTCACCCGGGTGGGCATACATACTGGGGAGCTGGTCGCCGGCGATGTTGGCTCCCCGGAGCTGCTGGAGTACACGGTAATCGGCGACACAGTGAGCACCGCCTCCCGCCTGGAGGGGCTGAACAAGGAATTTGGGACCCGGATAATGATAAGCAAGGCGACTGCTCAGGCGGCCGGGCCGGGCTTCAACCTGGCGCCGTTGGGAGAGGTGGAAGTTCGTGGGCGCGCTGAGCCGGTGGAAATCCTTGCCGTCAAAGGGCTGAGGAAAAATGCATAAGTCCGCGCAAACAGTGATCATCAGAGGGCTTGTTGTCACAGCAGTAATGGTAGGCGTGCTCCTACCTACCCAGCCGCTGCTGGCCCAGTCCCAAGCCAAGATCACGGCAATCGTACTCAACGTGACTCACCGGGTAGGCCCGGAGGGCAAATTCCTGAAAAGCAAGGTAGGCACTGAGCTGGGCCCAGGCAGCCGGGTGCGTACTGGTCCGCGCTCAAAATGTGAGATCAAGTTCCCCAACGACACCGTTGTGCGCATGGCACCACGCAGCGATCTGGTCATCACTTCGGTCACCGAGCGCAAGGTCAAACTGCTCAGCGGGCAGGTTCTGGCTAACGTAGTCAAAGGCTCGGGTGCGCAGATTGAGGGGGCTGTGGCCACAGCAGCCGTCCGCGGCACCACGATGCTCTTCCAGGGGGCAACTGAGCCCGGCGGCCTCGAAGAGTTGTCTGTCTGGGACGGGGAAGCCCAGTTCAGTACCCCCTTGGGCAGTACCACGGTTGGTCATCAACAGACCGCCGGGGCGGGCCCCAGCGGCGAATTGTTGCCCCTGAGCGGCAGTTTTCCTTTCAACTTCCCGACGGGCACATCTACGCCTTGGTGGTCCGGGATAGAGCCGGGCACCACCACCCAATCCACTCCCGGGACGACGGTGGGCACTACGTTCAAGGAGGAGAAAGTCTCATCCGGGCAACTCGGAGCGGCAACCGAGGCTCTGGTCGCGCCGATTACGGGGAAGCTGGACGTTATTGTCGAGGGCGTCATGCCGGGGGCATCAGTGGGAGCGAACCGCAGTGGCGCCGCCGGTCTAATGCTGCTGGCCGCAGTGCCCGGGGCCTTCGGCAGCTCCCTCAACCCGCAGCCCGGCACCGTCTTTGGCCGGGCCTTCTACGGCCCTCGCACCCAGGTGGACCTCTTCGGGCTGCTCTATACCGGTGGCTCCTTCGCTGGCCTCCGGACCCGCGCCAGCGGTATCTGGGGCAGCAGTCTCTACCTGGAGCTCGGCGGTCAGAGCACCACCGACTTCAAGGGCGACTGGCACACCGCCTTGAGCGAGGGCTTTGGCGTCTGGCGGGCGGGGCAGACCGATTTTATCGGCGGCCGCCAGCACTACCTCGAGGGACCGGTCAACAACAGTACGCTCGGCTCACTGTTCAGCTACACCACCTTCGACGGCGCCCGTCTTCATCACAAAGCGGGCAACCTTACCGTGGACCTGGCTTGGGTGGACAGCTACCAGCGCGACATCATAGAACCGGGCAAGGGTAGCGGGGCACTAGCGCGGGTCAGCATGTCGCTACTCGGCGGCCAGGCAGGGGTCACCTACTTCCACGAAAATGCTGTGGGCACTGGGGTCAGCGCGGACCTCACCTATCCCCTGGTGCCCGGCTATGTGGACCTGTACGCCGAGTTCGGGGACGATCCCTGGGGCCAGCACCTCGAGACCTGGGGCACTTACTTCCCCAATCTGTACCAGACTCTGGGATTAGACCTGTTCATCGAACACGCCCAGCGCAGCGGTTACGACTCGTTATGGTCGGCAACGGCCTACCAGGAGATGCGCCATGGGTGGACCGGCGTCTTTAGCGCCAGGCACATAGACGGTGGCGACTGGGAAGGCGCGGTCGGCGCATTCAAACGGTTTGGCAGCTTGGACTGACGGCAGGCATCAGCCGACGAACCTCATACAGTGGCAAGTCTGTGACGAGTCGGTCGTCCACCAGTATAGCAAAGACTGGCCATTCTTGGCGCCGGGCACCCATCCAAAAGACCTCCTGGAACGACTATGGTAGTGACGGGAAGCGACCCGGATAACTACGAGCACCTTGCTCAGCTCTCAGATGAAGAGCTAGTTGATCGCTTCAACAATGGTGAGAACGCCGCTTGCCAAGTCATCTTTGATAGACACGGGCGCACAATCTATGCTGTGGTCAACAGTGCCGGCGGCGATCCTGAGTGGACCGAGGACATGGTCATGGAGATCTTCTGCGAGGTCCTCGAGTCCTTGCACTCGTTCTCCGGGCAAAGTGCGTTTGCGACGTGGCTTCAGCGAGTGGCGCGAAACGTCTTCTATAGCGAACTGCGCAAGAGAAGACATCGCCCTCAATCAGTGGAACTGGCGGAAGACAGCGCTGGGGAAGATCCCGACGTAGCCGAGGTTGTGGCACAACGTGATCTGGCAGCGCGGGCCCTTAGGCGTCTAAGTCAGTTGCCCGAGAAGCCCAGAACGGCCATAGCCTTGCGCTTCTTGGAATACTTGACCTACAGGGAGGCTGCTGAGCTTCTCGGTGAGGCGGTGGGGACGATGAAATGGCGGGTTGCTGACGGCCTGCGCAGGCTGCGCAGTATATTGGTAAAAGAGGAGGATCCGGACGTTAAGCAATAATACATATCATGGCCAACGAGCACGTCAGTACGGAGGAGTTGGTTCTTCTAATCCACGGCGAGCTGCCTTCTGAACCAAGCGAGAAAGTGCGCCACCATCTCCAGAAGTGTAAAGAATGCCAGACCATTTACCAAAGCTTGATGAGGACCGAGGCTTTGCTCGCGAGCGGCTCATCGCCCGAGATGCCGGAGGACATGGCAGCGCGGATCAAGCAGCGCCTCAGACAGCTCTACCCGCTCAAGCGAGGCAAGTATTGGCACCGCAACTTGTGGAAAGTGGCCGCCGCCGCAGCGTTGGTTGGGTACGTTGCTGTAGGGGCGTTATTACTGCTTCACCATTACCACCCGGGGGAGTCTGTCGGACCCGCAGGTATTGCGCAGACAACTGAGGGGCCGGGCGGGGACGAGTATGTCGCGGCGCCGTCCGAGGGCCTGATGATGCTCCGGTCTGTGGAAGGAAGCCCTGTTATTGTCCGGGGCGACGAGTCTAGGCCGGCCAGATCGGGTGCGGCCCTGGCCGCAGGTGATGAACTGCAGACCGGTGATACCGACCGCGTGCTCGTTGAGTTGCCCGACAAGGGCCAGATAGTGGTCAATTTCGATAGCACTGTTCGGGTCTCGGAGCCGGCAGAAGCTGAGCCTGTCGCTGCCACCTCCGTGGAACTACTCGATGGCCAGATATGGGTCTGGAGCCCAGGCGATGGCCAGCCAATTGCTGTAGAGGCCGACCTGGCTACCGCGCGCATACACCACGGTGAAGCACTCGTGCGCCTCTCCGGGCCCAGGGCAGGCGCGGAGCAACGTGTCAGCGGCCCAGTTGAGGTAATGGCCTTCCGCGGTGAGGTCAATCTCTATGACCGCGAGGGCGATAAGCTGGTGGTTCCGGCTGGTCATTCGCTGCTGGTCGAGCCGGCGGGGAATACGCTCGTTCCACAGAAACAGTCCCCGCTCCGTCTGGTGCAAGTCTCGACTGCCTGGGGGAGACGCTACCAACACCGGCGCATGGCCTTCCTATCGCAGGCTGATCTGCTCGTGCACCTGGACGCGCCGCGGCTGCCGCTGGGTTTGAGGCTAATCCCGTTGCCGGATTCCCAGGAAGGATTGAGAGTCGTAGCCGTCGCCGCCGATTCGGCTGCCGCCGAGGCCGGTGTTCGTGAGGACGATATTCTCCTGGCGATTGGCGACCACCCAGTGGCGACCCTCGCAGACGTTGGGGCAGGCGAACTGCTGCTGGCTAGCGTCGCTGAGCCCTCGGTGACCATCAAGCGGAGCGAGACTGTCCAGACGCTCCCGCTTCCCTCGTGGATCGTTGCGCCGAGCATGTGCGAGGCCGGCGGCGACCAGTTGACTCAGATCGGCTCAGCTATCGCTCGGAGTGACTGGGAGCGGGCGGAAGCAAGGTGTCTCAGCTTCATCCACGATTATCCTTCCTGCGGGTCGGGGTGGTTCAATCTTGGCTTACTGCAGGAGTACTCGGGCCGGTACCGGGAAGCGGTAGAATCGCAGAAGATGGCTACCCGCCAGTCGCCCGCAAGCCCGGCGGTGCTGACCGCGCTGGGCAGAGCCTATGCGCTGGTCGGAAATGTTACCCGCGGCGTTGAGACCTTGAGAAAGGCCCTCAGCCTCGATCCTACGGCTGAGCGCCGCCATCTTGTCGGCAGAATCTTGTTGCTTGATGGTCAACTGGCTGGTGCCCAGGAACAGATTGCCGCCCTCCTTGACTCTCCGGCGCGCGAATACCAGGCGTGGGGCCATCTCCTGGCGGGGTACGTTGCCATTGTTGTAGATAATGACATGGCCGAGGCGGCCCAATGTCTTCAGTCTGCCCTGGCACTGGATGCGGCTAACCTCGAAGCTACTCACTATTTGGCATCGGTTCGGCGAGCAACTGGCGACTTGGCCGAGTCGAAGCGACTGCTTGGTACAATGCTGGCCGCGCGTCCTGACTCGGTCCGGGCCACAACGCTGATGGGAGCTATATCCTGGGAAGAGCAGAACTGGGAGGCAGCGGAAATGTGGTTCGAGCGAGGCCGGGGGCGTAAGGTTGCGTCAGCGGTCTCATCGTTCAACCTTGGCTCAGTTGCGTACCAGCGTGGCGACTATCAAGCAGCCGCTGCTCATTACCGAAACGCGACTGACGAAGCTCCTTACTTTGCCCAGGCCTATACTGGATTGGGTACTGCTCGTCAAGCCCTGGGGGAGTGGCAGGAAGCAGCAGACCAGTACGCGGCGGCACTGGAACTAGACCCGGGCGAGGAGGAGGCTCAGCGCCGACTCGTTGCTCTATGGGAGGAGCACGGCCGTCCTGACAAAGCGAGGCTTATCGCTCAGCACTACCGGGTTGATAGTCCCTAAGGTGAACGTTCCTCGACGCAGCGGATTGGTGCAGGCGGTGTGCGATGTTTTCCAACTCACTACCGGGGCAATGCGAAAAAGTTTCAAGTCAGAACCCAACCAAATCAATTGTCAAACGACTAATATATGCAGAGAGGACGGTAACAAGTCATGAGAGGAAGCGATAGCGCCATGCGTGTACCCGTATTTGCTGTTGTCGGGTTGATTAGTCTTTCTGTGATAGCAAGCACCTTTGTCTTTGCCTGCGGGTTGCCTCCCATCGAGATCTGGTCCGCCGACAAAGGTAGTACGCTGTCCGGGACGGTGGAACTGGGAGCAACGATCAAGGCGGGGGTCGAGGTTGAGGTGGTGGAGTTCTACTGCGACGATACCTTGATTGGCAAGGATGATACCGAGCCGTACGTCATCAAGTGGGACACCACGACGGTGGAGGACGGTGAGCACAAGCTCCACACAGTCGCGACAAAGCCGGACGGCACCACGATAAAGTCGCGTCCCCTCACTGTCCATGTGGTCAACAAACAAGAGGAATAGAAGTCCGAGCCCGACTTCTAGGGCCGCTTGGGCCTGCGGCATAGGAAGAGCCGGGGTGCCTATGGCGGGTGGGGTGGACCTGGTGGGGACAATAGCCAGCAGATAATTGGATGCGGATTGCGGTCGTTCAGGGGGCCGATGCAGCTTCCGGAGGCTTTAAGCCTCCGGAAGCTGCCAGTTATTAGTGCGCTGTCAGGCCCCTAGCACAACGATCAGGCGAAGATTGAGCTGTCGAAGCAGGTGCCTGCCCGCCAACTGTCTGACTGTCTTGGCGGACCATGCCCTCGCCAACTGTCAAAGGGGCATCACCGGCAAGCTGGCCGTCACTTTAAACGGTCTCTTCTTGGCTCTCCGGGTTATTGCAGGCGGCTGAGTCCCAGTTCTCGGGGATTGCCGCGCTGATTCCGTTGCCAAACATCCCCGCGTTGCCCTCCCTGCATTGTGCCTTAGTGTGCCCAGCAGGCCGTCTCTGGGGCTGGCCTTTGGTGTGAATACAGAGGCTGCCGCGTTCTCGCAATCTGCCACAGTGCGGGAACCCGTATCGAGCTGCCACCCGACGACCCAGTTCCTCGCGCAGTTCGGCAATAGCCACCACCTCACAACCCGGTATCGTAACGTAGTTCTTCAGGTGAGCACACTGCCCCATACGGCCGACTCCGACGAAACCAATCTTCACGGTGGCCATTGGTGTCTCCTTTGCTCGTCGAGACCTTGCGAAGGTTGTCGCGACAGTGTAGCGTATGGAGAGCTTGATGTGAAGAGGAGACTGCGGCAAAAGTTGTCTTTTGTTGTGGGCGAGCAGGGGGCTTGCTGTCAAGGAGCGGTTGGGCTAGAATCATCACGAGTTCTGGAAACTTCATCGGTTGGTGATTTGAGCAATCCAAGGAAAGCACCGTACCCAAAGCAGCTTTTGCGGAATGATCTGTGAAGAACTAATCCCCGTTGACCACCTGTTACGTCAACTGGCAGCGGCAGTAGATTTCAGTTTCGTCTCCGACCTGGTCAGCGATTGCTACTGTCCCGACGCTGGGCGCTATTGCGTTCGCCACAAGGCTAGCGGCGCCAGGTCGGACTTGTGCAGTTCCCCTTCGGCCATAAGTACCAGCCCGTAGAGCAGCGCCAGGCCCCCACACTTGAGGAGCACCGGCCAGCCCGGCGTGGAAACATTGATCCCAATGACGTAGATGACCGCCCCGGCTAACAGCGTGCGCAGGACGGTCAGTGGCGAGATGATGGTGCGAAATTCGCGCCAGACCAGGACGATCATCACCGCTGCCAAGAGGGCTGCCGTGATAATCGTCGCGAGTGCCCCGCCCAGCATATCATAGCGGCTGACCAGGAAGTAGTTGAGCACGATATTGACTGGCACCACCGGCGCAAACGCGGCCAGGCACAGTCCCGGCTTTCCCGCTGCCACCAGGAGCTGATTACCTATGAACTCCACCGCAAACAGCACCGCCGCGACCAGCAGGTAGACCGCCACAGTGGTGGCGGGCCCGAATTCTGCTCCGAAGATGAGCACGATAAGCTCGGGCATACTGCCGCCCAGCACAGCCAGAGCCGCCACGGTGATGACCAGCGCGAAGCGAAACGACTGGTGAACTAGCTGACGGCAGGCGGACTGGTCGCCCCGCGCTATCGCCTGGGTCAAGGTGGGAAAGACGGCCCCCGATACAGCCACCGGCAGCATCAGTATCGCCCGCGAGATGTACTGCGCCAGGCCGTAGTAGGCGACACGGTCGTAGCCGGTCAGCAGGCGGGTGATAGCCCACAGGTCCATGTTCTGCACGGTGCGGCGCAGCAGCATGATTCCAGTCAAGGGCAGACCGAACAGTACCAGTTGGCGGGCGGGTAAGGTGCCCTGCTTAAGCCCGGCTCCGCTCCAGGACCACGCTGCCGCAACCCCGACCACTGAGGCCAGGATGCTGCCGATGATCGCGCCCTCTACCGACAGACCTAGCGCTACCAGGCCAATGACCAGCGCGGCTTTCGCCACCCAGTAGAATGCCCAGGAGCCGGCGTAGCGGGTATACATACGCCGCCCGGCCAACACTTCAGCTACCGTGACGAACAGGGGAAAGAAGGCCAGGTCAATGCTGAACAGCCACAAGTAGGGGGTGAGTTCGGGCCGCCCCAGCGCCCCACTGACCAGCGGCGCGGTCACGATGCCCAGAATCATAAGCACTGTGCCCCACACGATCATCGTGCGCACCGCAGTGCTCGCTGCCCCCTGCCATTGCTCGCCGGCCCGCGCCACGAACCGCGTAGTTGCATTGCGCACCAGCGCCGCGCCGATCGCCTCCCACCAGATGATCACCGAGGTGACCACGGCCAGCAGGCCATACAGCTTGGGCTGGAGGGCGCGGGTCAGATAGATGTGGGTCGCCACGCCGCACGCGGCCATCACCACCTGGGCGATGACCAGCTTGACCGTGCCTCGCGCCGTGCTACGGTTACCGTTATTCATAGGTCGCTTGTCGGAAGCTGTCTTGGGATAGCGTCATCCAGTCTTTGGGGATATTATACCATAGTGCTGGTAGAATGAAGGAAAGCCCGAGGCTCCTCAACTAGTTCCCGCCCGCCGTCGCTTTCCCCTCATGGTAGAAGCAACCTCGCGGGCGCCGTAGCTTTAGTGAAGGTGGGCCTTGTCGCGACAATAATGTCGCTTCTACCGGAGAAGAGCAATTCGTCGCCGTGCGCCGTTGTCGTTACTAACCACTATTCGTTAAACTTATTCATCGCCGTCTCGAGGCCCTCGGCGAGAATGCACTCGACCGCCTGGGCCGCGCGCAGGGTCATCTCGTCTGCGGCGGGTTCTTCCTCCGGCTCGAACGGTGAGAGCACGAAGGCCTTGGCGTCCATGTCTGTGTCCAGCCGGCCCAGCCCCAGGCGCAGGCGGGGGAACTCGTCCGTGCCCAGGTAGTCAACGATGGACTGGATCCCCTTCTGCCCGCCAGCGCTGCCGGAGCGCCGCAGTCGCAGCATGCCCAGGTCGAGGTTGATATCGTCACAGATGACCAGCAAGTCGCTGGGAGTCAGCTCGTAGTGCATACAGATACGGGCGACTGCCCGGCCGCTGTCGTTCATAAAGGTCATCGGCTTGACAACCAGTACCTTGTTACCGGCAATCTTGCCGCGCCCGAGGATCGCCTGCATCATCCGCTGCGGCTCGGGGAGCCGGTGGCGCTCGGCGAGCACGTCCACCACGCGAAACCCGACGTTATGCCGGGTCTGTGCGTACTGCGGTCCCGGATTGCCCAAGCCTATAATGCAGTGCATACGTGCCCTGGACTACTTGATTTCGTATATCACCACGTCCGGGTCATTCGCCCAGACATTATGCTCCTGCACACCGCCGTCGTCAACCTTATTCAGCCCGCAGCGAGGCTGCTGCTGGAGTGGTACAGCACTTGGAAGGGTAACAATATACTTGGCGCACCAGCCGTGGTGTACTATACTATGGTTGGCGGGGCCCCGAGACATCTCCTTGGCTGCTGGCGCGGCATTGATAACCGCAACCAGCGGTCAAATGAGGTGGTTCAGATGGCGGCGAACCGAAAACGCGGCGCACGCCATAAGACGGTGAGGGTAAAAGCTCATCGTCGACGTAAACCGCGCTAACAAGCGACCTGCCGGAAGGGGCCCTGCTACTACTCAACGCTTCGGCTTTTTGGCCTTCTGTCATTCCTTCTTCTCGATCTCGGCCTTTGGTATAGACAGAATGGCCCTGACTAACTTCTCGAAGGATGATGTCCCGTCACTTGGCCCATTGCTATTCTTGTTCATTCTGGTCATCGCCTAAGTCAAGTGCCCCTTGGGTAAGGCTCGGATGCATTATCCTCAAAGGAGGGGTACCCATCCCCCCATCGAGCCTACAAAGGCCACAATCAAAGGTGTCTAATCGTGGCACGTGAAAGCGCATTGCTGTGGCTACATGAACTGCATCCTTGGGGTCTACCGCATTATTCCAGACTAGGTCGCGTGCGGCCTCCGAGATATATCTATTGAGGTCTTTCACCTCAATGTACTTGTGCTGGAAGAAAAGACGAATCTTGTCAGCATCAGCCTTGGGTATCGGCTCATGGTGCCGGAGTTTCACAACCTCGACAAGCGTCAAGGCTGAAGTGACTATGCACAACCGACCTGCCTGTGCTTCCTTCAATATTGAAGCACATACATCGCTTCCCTCGTCATTCAGAAGGAATCGTAGAAACGTGACCGTATCCCAATAGCGCAGCTCCACCATTTCAGGACTTTCGCAGTATTCCTCTCATCTCATCAATGGTCGGCAGTGTATCTTCCTCAGGGAATCGACAGAAATCTTCAACGTCAATGCTGACTGGTTCGCCGTTCGCCTTGTACCTAATGAGACCCGTCACAGACACGCGATGCCGAAATGAATCCTTAATATCATCAAGAAGTTGTTCGTCAAAAATACACTCAGTAGAGCGGTTCGTAAGAATATCATTGACCATAAACTTGAGGCCGCCACTCTCCTTCAGTTCCCAAAGTTGTCCTTCAACCGTTCCCCAGTCTCTGCTTGCAACACCAGCCCAGGCGTCCGCATTAGCTATTGCGTTGGCAGAAAGAAGATGCACCCTGCCATCTACCCTGATCTTGGCCACCGCGCCCAACGCTCCAGCAAACTTTGCGGCATGCGCAATTGCTTTGTCAGAGAAGTGGGCGGGGGGGAGCACACCCCCTTCGACGGAATCAATGCCGATTTCCACCGTGTCACGGACAATCTCAACCTTGGCTGGTGCGGCAGCAACTGCGCGCGGGATGAAATCCACTATCATACTACCCTCGCGAAGTCCAATACTCCATTCTATGCCCTTGATGTGCCCCTCGCAGACGTGTCGGGAAACATCCTTCAGCATAGTCAGAAACGACCTAATGCCCTGCTCAAACTTGTTGGCCAATACCTGTGCTTGCCCTATTTCTATGGTTATGACTCCTGTCGTCTGTTCGCCAGCAATCGCCATGTTATCGTCCTCTGCACGTCTGCCGCGTCTGGGTTTTCTTACGACGTCGCCAATTGCGGTGTTACCAACGGCGTTCCCTGTCCTATCAGTTCGCCGTAGGTTAGCTGCTTTCCTGCAATAGACTTAGTGGCTCTCTCGAACCGCCCCGCGTCGTTAGCCTTGCGGTTATTGAAGCGGAACTCCTGCTCGTCTAGATAACGGTAGAGATGTACTGGCTCAATGCTTACATAGGTCCCTTTGACGCACCGCTTGAACAGGCTCCAGAAATTCTCCAGGCCGTTAGTCTGCACTCTCCCCTCACATAGCACTCTGCATGGTTTATGACTTGGTGCATATATTGCCCATTGAGACCCCGATAAGAGGCCAGATCATCTGTATAGACGGCTGCGCCGGGTTCTAAGTTCGCCCGGATCTGCGCGAAGCGTCACGCCCAACGCAAAGCCCCCCGCAATGCGGGGGGCTGAGGTGTGTGGACAACCCACTACTCGCTCTCTTCTTCCTCGGCACCCTCTTCGGCGGCCTCTCCCTCGGCAGGCGCTTCCTCCCCCTCTTCCAGTTCCAGCTCTTCATCTAGGGGCAACTCTTCGAGACCTTCCAGCAGCTCTTCCTCTACCCGGGTTTCGAGGTCTTCATCTGTGATGGGCGGGGCAATAGAGACTAGCGCGTCGCTGGGGTCAGCGAGGATCTCCACGCCCGCCGGGGCCTCCAGTGTCTCGACGTGGACGGTATCATTAATCTCCAGCCCCGTAATGTCCGCGACGAAGTAATCGGGGATATTGGTGGGCAGGCACTGCACTTGAATCTCGTGCATAATCTGGTCCACCGCGCCGCCTTCGACCACCCCCGGAGATTCGCCCTCGATGTGGATGGGAACCGTAACCGTGATCATCTGGGTCAGCGAGATCCACTGGAAATCAACGCTCAGGGGAGCGCGGCTGACCGGATGACGCTGAATCTCTTTGATGATCGCTGCGGTATCAGCTTCAGCCTCGACGCCCGCGATACGCAAGTCGAGCAGGACGTTGAGCCCTTGGTCGGTACGTAGAGCTGCCGCCAGCTTGTCCCGGGGCACGGTGATGACTATGTTTTCTCGGTTCAGGCCGTAGGCGACGCCGGGCACCAGGTCGTTCTGCCGTAGCCGTCGGGCCGGCCCTTTGCCGACCTGCTCACGCCGCTGGGCCTCCAGTGCTACCTGTTCCATCTGTAACTACCTCCTGTTGACAATAGCAACATCGAACTTTCGCATTGCACTCAGAACATTCGCTTCTGGCGAGCAGCCCTATTGGCTAGGATCGCGCTCACGGATGCGTCTTTGTGTATGTTGGCAATGGCCTCGGCCAGAAGCGGTGATAGGCTGAGAACATCCATCTTCTCCAGCCGCTTCTCCGGCGGAATCGGGATCGAGTTGGTTACCACCACGCTCTTGATGAAGTCCTGCGATAGCCGCTCGGCGGCCGGGTCCGAGAGGATGGCGTGGGTGGCGGCGCAGTGCACCTCGGTGGCCCCGTATTCCATAATGAGTTTGGCGCCTTCGATCATTGTGCCGGCGGTGTCAATCATGTCGTCGAGCATTATCACTCGCTTGCCGTCCAGGTCGCCGATGACCTCTACCACGCGGGCCTCGTTGGCGCGGGGGCGCCGCTTGGCCACCACGCCGATGGTGGCGTGCAGGTCATCGGCCAGCTCCATCGCCTCCTGAGTGGCGTTGGGGTCCGGGGCTACCACCACCACATCATCGCCGTCCAACTCCCTGGCTGCGAAGTAGTCGGCCATTATGCGCCGGGCGGGCAGATGATCCACGGGAATGTCAAAAAAGCCCTGGATCTGGTCGCTGTGCAGGTCCACGGATAGCACCCGATCCGCCCCGGCGCTGGTGATCAGATTCGCCACCATCTTGGCGGTAATCGGCTCGCGGCCCTTAGCCTTCTTGTCCTGGCGGGCATAACCATAATACGGCAGTACCGCAACGACGCGCCCGGCGCTCCCCCGCTTAAAGGCATCGAGCATTACCAGGAGTTCCATTAGGTTATCGTTGACCGGACAGCAGGTGGGCTGGATGACGAAGACATCGGTGCCGCGCACGCTTTCGTTGATCTTTACCAGGACCTCGCCGTCGGCGAAACGGCTCACCTTGATGTCGCCGAGCTCCATGCTTAGTTGCTCAGCAATCGCTTGGCTCAGTTGAGGATTAGCGTTGCCACAGAATAGCCGCATCTGTCCGTGGAGCAATTCAGACACCTTCTTTGCGCCGCCGGTGTGCGTATCTTAATAGTACTTCACCACGGGACTTCCCGTCACTATTACTGGCTGGGGCGGCAGGATTCGAACCTGCGAATACGGGATCCAAAGTCCCGTGCCTTACCACTTGGCTACGCCCCAGCTTCGGGTAATCTTCCCTGCAAGTGGCGTTCGGCAATGGCAATGTGCTCAGGCTTGTCCAGGTCGAAGCAGATCTCCGGGTAAGGCGAGTCTACTACCATCGCCTCACAGCCCAGGATCTGCCGAGCGCGTTCGACGATGTCAGGAACTGCCAGCCGACCAGTGAGGTAGCGCCAGATGAAGGTACCACCCAGCAATCTGGCCAGGCGGATGGGATTCTTACGGCCAGCGAAAGCCCTTTTCAAGTGCTGGCCCTGGCGCCGGATAAACTCACGACCCACTAAGGCCAGGTTGCCGCCGGTGAAGCTGCCATCGCGCAGGCGTACCAGAACATGGCCTGCGGTCTCGTACAACGGTTCTGAGCGCTCGGCTCTGACCATACTGTAACACAATTCTGCGCCGCTGTCGAGTGCTTCAGAAACAAAGTGATCAACCGCCTCGGGAGTTAGCAGCGCCAGGTCACAGGTCGCCAGCAGGGTGTACTCGTGGCCGCTGTGATAGTCCAGGCCGGCCGTGATCGTATCCACGAAGCTCTCGCCCTCCGACTCGGTCCAGGGCACACCCGGGGGGAGGATCTGCTGGACCGGCGAATTGGGGGCGGTCACCACTACAATGTCAGCCACACTGCGAGCCTTCTGTAAGGCGCCAATGACCCGGTTGACCAGGCAGCGCCCGGCCACTTGCGCCATCGCCTTGTGCGGTACGCTGGCCGCCGTCGCGACCGGGTCGGATTGAGTCCCAGCCGCCAGCACGGTCGCGGGCACTGACTTTGCGTCGCTCATAGTTGTTTGCTCCCCACAAGGCAACGAATGGTACGACGGGCGTCTCGCCCGTCGAGCAGTGGACAGGCGGGACGCCTGTCCTACCGATCGGGACCGGGTTATACTGGCTCCACGGCGATTGTCGTACAGCCGGTTTCGTGCATTCGCTGAGCGGCAGCTTGCGCATGAGCCAAATCCGGGCATATCGCGAACACCGCGGACCCCGAGCCGGACAGCCGCGCCGGCTGACCGGTCTCGCTGGTCAACCGCTCCTGGAGCTGGCCAGTCTCCGGCCAGTGCGAGTATACCGCGCGTTCAAAGCAGTTGAATAAGTGCCGGTCAGGGTCGAAGTGGCCACCAGAAAGGGCTTGCTGGGCTGCAGCCGTGATCTGCCCGTCAGTGAAGTCTTCGGCGCCCAGCAGAGCGTAAGCCTCGGCGGTCGAAACAGCCACTTCCGGCCAGGCGATCACGAGCGCCTCGCCTCGCCACTGTGGCGTCAGTGGCTGAACAATCTCCCCCCGGCTTGAGATGACCGCACCGCCTCCGCCCAGAAAAAACGGCACGTCGCTGCCTATCTCTGCCGCAATCTGATGCAGAACCTCATCCGCGGGGCGGTGCTCAGCCATCTCTGCTAGTCCGAGCAGCGTTGCGGCGGCGTCACTGCTGCCACCGCCCAGTCCGCGCCCGGCGGGAATATGCTTGACCAAGGTGATAGCAACGCCGGCGGGGCTGCCCACCTGCTGAGTGAAGGCCTCCGCCGCCTGGTAGCAGAGATTCTCGGGGCCTTCCGGTGCCCACAGGCCCAAGACGCAGATTGCTATCCCGCCGTCGGTGGGGCGCAGCGTCAACTCATCCGCCAGCGAGACACACTGCACCAGGCTGCGCAGCTCGTGGTAGCCGTCCGGGCGCTTGCCGAGGACCTCGAGGGTGAGGTTCACCTTGGCAAAGGCCTGCAGCGTTACCACATCGCCGGTCCCCGACACAGTCAAGTTCCTTCCCTGATGTCGTGCAGAGCATTGCCCAGGCTGACAAACTCGCCGAAATCGAGTGTCTCGCCGCGTCGGCTGCCGTCAATGCCCGCCTCGGTCAGAAGAGCTTCGACCTGTTCGGCGGACAGCTCGAGCAGGGTAGCCGTCTTCAGCGAGTTGCGCAGGGTCTTGCGCCGGTGGGCGAAAGCGCCCCGCACGGCAGCGAAAAAGGCCGTCTCTGATTCTATCCCGTCAGGAGGCTCGGCCCGCAGCGTCAGACGTAGCGCTGCGGAGCTGACCTGCGGCGAGGGCCAGAAGGCCTGTGGTGGCAGCGTCGTCAGTCTCTCTATGTTGGCCGCGTAGTAGCGGCAGAATATTGTCAAAGAGCCGTATTGCTTGGTGCCCGGCTGGGCGCGGATACGCTCCGCGACCTCCTGCTGGACAGTGATGACCAGCCCGGCGAAGCCAGGATGCGTCTCGAAAACCTTCTCCAGGATCGGCGTGGTGATGTAGTAGGGCAGGTTGCCCACTACAACGCTATCAGGGCCGGCGAGATCAGTCAAGTCCGCCGCGAGAAAGTCGCCCTGGCGTATCTCGACCTGCTCGCAGTCAGAAAACAGCCAGTGCAGGACCTCGCATAGTCTGCGGTCACTCTCAAAGGCTACTAAGTCCCAATTGCTCTCGGCCAAGGGGACGGTCAATGCCCCCAGGCCCGGCCCAATTTCGATCACCCGCTGTGGCGCGAATTGTGCAGCAGCCTGGGCGAGGTGCGTGGCCACATGCCCGTCCCTCAGGAAGTTCTGGCCGAGCGATTTGCGCGGCCGGAAATCGAAATGCCGCCTCAGCCACTGCGTGCGGCGGCTAAGCGGCATCTGGCGGACTTCGTCGGGTGTCGGAGCGCCTGTTTCCACCTGTGCCACGAGTTTACTTGGGGGCTGCGCGGGTGTCAAGTTGGCGAGGGCGATTGAAGGAACTGGATGGGTGATATATAATATGGTCAGGAGACCGGCTCAACTACCTTTGTATACCAAAGGACGTAGCTGGCTATATGCCCACTGACATTGACAGCACAATCGAGCGGGTGACCGGGTACTGGCCGGAGGCGGATGCGGCGATGCTGCGGCGGGCGTATGACTTTGCCGCCCAAGCTCACGAGGGCCAGAAGCGGCTGACGGGCGACCCCTACATCAGCCATCCGCTGGCGGTAGCCAACATCCTTGCGGATATTCAGGCCGACCCGGATAGTATCGCCGCAGCCCTGCTGCACGATACCGTCGAAGATACCAATATCGCCATCGAGGATATCCAGGCCGAATTCGGCGGGCAGATTGCGGATCTGGTGGAGGGCGTCACTACGTTGACCCATCTCGATTTCTCCAGTCGCCAGGAGCAGCAGGCGCTGAACCTACGCAAGATGTTCCTGGCCATGGCCGACGATATCCGGGTGATTATGATCAAGCTGGCGGACCGGCTGCACAACATGCGTACGTTGGAGCCGCTGGCGCCCGAAGATCAGCAGCGTATTGCGCTGGAAACCCAGCACATCTTCGCGCCGATTGCTCACCGGCTGGGCATCTGGCGGATTAAGTGGGAGTTGGAAGACCAGGCGCTCAAATACCTGGAGCCTGAGGCTTATTTTGACATTGTTGAGAAACTGGGCCAGACCCGCGAGGCGCGGCTGGCCCAGCTCGAGTCAGTCCGAGAAGAGCTGGCCGCGGCGCTGGATGCGGCTGATATCTCGGCGCGCGTCCAGGGACGCGCCAAGCATATCTACAGCATCTTCCGCAAGATGGAGGAGCAGCAGATTGATTTCGGTCAGATTGCCGACCTGATGGCACTGCGGGTGATTGGCGAAACTGTTGACCAGTGTTATGCAGCGTTGGGGGTGGTTCATGCGCTGTGGATGCCGGTACCGGGGATGTTCACCGACTACATTGCTAAGCCCAAGGCCAACCAGTACCAGTCGCTCCATACGAAGGTTTTCGGGCCGGACAAGCAGCCAATGGAGGTCCAGATTCGGGCCCTGGATATGCACCAGCGGGCGGAGTATGGCGTGGCCGCACACTGGCGCTACAAGGAGGGCCGGACCGATACGCAGCTTGACCAGCAAATGTCCTGGGTGCGTCAGGTGCTGGATCTGGAGACGGATCTGGAAGAGCATCATGAGTTCCTCGAGCTTCTTCAGCTCGACCTGTTCCAGGACCAGGTCTTTGTGTTTACGCCCGATGGTGATGTTGTTGACCTGCCGCGCGGCGCGGGACCGATTGACTTTGCCTATCGGATCCACACCGAGGTCGGTCATCACTGCGCTGGGGCCAAGGTCAACGGTCAGATGGTGCCGCTGGACTACGAGTTCCAGAACGGGGACATTGCCGAGATCATAACCTCGTCCGGTGCCCAGCCCAGCCGGGACTGGCTGGGGCTGATTAAGAGTAGTCGGGCCAAGGCGAAGGTGCGTAAGTTCCTGCGCCAGCAATCCGAGCAGGAGAATATTCAGATCGGGCGCCAGGAATTGACACGCGCCTTCGCCAAGACCACGGAGTTGACCGGCCAGAGTCCCAACGAAGAGTTGCTGATGCCGGTGGCCGCGCATCTGAACTACCCCAGTGCCGACAGCCTGCTGGCGGCGATCGGCTACGGGGAGGTGGAGTCGGGGACGGTCATTGATCACCTGGTGGCAGGGCTAGTCCGTCGCCCGCGGACGCTCAGCGAAGAGGTGCAGCTTGCCCTGCCCGATGTGGCTGAGGAGCCGCCGCCCCACGAAGGGATGCTGGTCTCAGTCGCAGGGATCCGCGACGTGCATTCGCGGCTGGCAAAGTGCTGCAATCCGTTGCCGGGTGACGGTATCATCGGCTACATCACCCGCGGGGGCGGCATAAGTGTGCATCGGACCGACTGTAAGAACCTCCAGTACCTCGTCGGTAAAGAACCGGAGCGGATTGTTGACCTCAACTGGGCGACTGGCGACAGTGCCACCAAGTTTCGCACCGTCGTGGAAGTTCTGGCCTCGGACCGCGTGGGGTTGCTCTCGCACATAACCGCCATCGTCAGCGATTGTGACATCAATATCGCGGCCGCTCGGGTCAATGCTGAGGGTCGCGAGTTCGCCCGCCTGCTGCTGACTCTCGATATCGCCAACCGCGGCGACCTGGAGCGGTTGTTGGATCGTCTCAGCAAGCTCATTGACGTCATCAGCGTCCGGCAGGTCTCTGTCATCAGTGCTTCGTAAGACCGGCTGCGCCCCGCGGCCAGATGCGCGTCCCTCCGGCAACTTTTCCCTCGTTTGTTGTTCTAAATGCTAAGATGTATCAGTGTGACGGGCGTCTTGCTGGTCGTGGGCTTGGCGAGCTGCCCGTCGATCTGAGGGACAGGCGAGACGCCTGTCCTACCGGTAGTATGGCCAGCGTCCAGAGAAGATTCTGAATCCTGAGGAGTTGCTGTAGTGCAAGTCCCCTTGATGGATCTCAAGGCTGAGTACGAGGCGCTGCGGCCGGAAATCCTTGAAGCAATGGATGGTGCCCTTGACTCGATGCAACTGTTCCTGGGGCCCAACGTCCAGGCCCTGGAGCAGGAATGGGCAGAGCGGTGTCAGGCGGAGCACGCCATCGGTGTCGGCAGTGGCACCGATGCGCTGGTCATCGCCTTGAAGGCGATGGACATCGGGCCGGGCGATGAGGTCATCACCGTCGGCTGGACGTTCATTGCCACCATCGAAGCTATTGTGCTGGTCGGGGCGCAGCCGGTGCTGGTGGACATTGAACCTGATTACTTCTGCCTTGACCCCGAGCTGCTGGCGGAAGCCATTACCCCGCGCACGCGCGCGATCATTCCCGTGCACATATACGGTCATCCGGCTGATATGGATGCAATCAACCAGGTGGCTGCCGCTCACGACCTCAAGGTAATCGAAGACAGTGCCCAGGCGCATCTGGCGAGGCATCGGGGTCGTCCGATCGGCAGCCTGGGGCAGTGCGGCATCTTTAGCTTCTATATGAGTAAGAACCTCGCCGGCTACGGCGAGGGCGGGATGATCACCACCGACGACGACGAGCTGGCCGAGAAGGCCCGCCTGCTGCGCAGCCACGGCTACACCTCCAAGTACGAGCATGCGCTGATCGGCTATAACAGCCGGCTCGACGAGCTTCAGGCGGCGATCGTGCGCGTGAAGCTGAAGAGACTTCAGTGGGGCAACCAGCGCCGGCGCGAGCTGGCGGCGAAGTACGATGAGCTGCTGGCCGGCCTGCCGATCACCCGGCCCGCGGTTGCCCCCCACACCACGCACGCCTATCACCTCTACACCATCCGCACTTCCCAGCGGGATGATCTGGCTGCCCACCTCGAAGAGCACGAGATCGGTTTCGCCACGCACTACCGCTACCCCGCCCATACCCAGCCGGCCTGCCGGCCCTACGGCCTGCGTGAGGCGAAGCTGCCCGAGACCGAAAAGGCCGCCGGCGAAGTCCTCCAACTGCCTCTACACCCCTACCTGTCCGACGAGCAGATCGAGTACGTCGCCCAGACCGTGCGCGAGTTCTTTGGCTGAGGCCCTCTGACCCATTATGCCTGGCCCTGTCGCGAGGGTTAGGGGAGGTGAAATCGGCCCGCGGGGGAAATGGTGTAGTGTCATGAGATGACTACCGAAATGAAGGAGGGGCAAGTGATGGCCTTTATGCCGGCGTTGGCCAAGTTTATTGACTTTCAGGACCCCGAGGAGTGTGCGCGGGTGCGGAAGATTACCCGCGAAGAGATCACCAACCACCCGAACCCCGATTTTCAGATCCGTGTCATTGACGATGCCACCGTCTTCTACGCCGAGTTCGCGCTCGATATCGTGGACCGCATCGTCAAGGCCGCCGAGGAGGAGCGCAACTGCGTGCTGATCTTGCCGGTGGGGCCGGTGCCGCAGTACGAGATCGCCGCCGGCATCATCAACCGGCTGCGCATTGACTGCAAGCACCTGATCACCTTCAATATGGACGAGTACGCCGACGAGAACGGCCAGACCGCACCCGCTGACTGGGCAGGCTCGTTTGCGACGGCGATGTGGGACGGCTGCTTCAGCAAGATTGATCCCGAGCTGCGGCCCAGGGCGGAGAATATCCACTTCCCCAACAGCGACAACATCGGCGAATACTCGGACATGATTGCCGCGACCGGCGGGGCCGACTGCTGCTACGGGGGCATCGGCTGGTGCGGGCATATCGCCTTCTGGGAAAGCAGCCTGGGGCACGAGTTCGACAGCCTGGAGGAGTATAAACAGGCCAAGGCCCGGATCGTCGAGCTGACGCCGATGACGATTATGCAGAACGCGCTGCACTCGTTTGGCGGCGACTGGTCGTGGGTTCCACCGCAGGCGGCGACCATCGCGCCAGCGGATATCTTGGGCGCGAAGCACCGCAGCTTCTGGCTGGACGGGATGTGCGGGCCGGGCACGCCGATGTGCTGGCAGCGCTTCATCGCGCGGCTGGCGGCACACGTTCGGGTCAACCGCTTCGTGCCGGGCTCGATTCTTCAGGAGGCGCGGACCGACTATACGCTCCTCGGCGGCGTCGCCGACAACGTCGAGATAGAGATGTCGTGAACGGATAGTGGATAGTGGGTAGGGAACGACGAACCGCTAAGGCCTAGGTGGACATACCACCCACGGCCCGTGCTTCGCTTCGGCAGGCACGGGCTGGTTCTTGTGGGCAGGCCTGTGTGCGAGGTGCAGGGCAAGAGCGCGATATCAAGAGGGAAGTGCTGGTGGACGAGAAGGGATTCGAACCCTCGACCTCCTCCGTGCGAGGGAGGCGCTCTCCCAGCTGAGCTACTCGCCCACTTCACGATTATTGTATCGGGCAGTACGGTGGTCTGTCAAGCGCGAGGGGGCAAGCTGGCGGGAAGGAGCGAGGGGCTTCGGGGGAAGCTGCCCGAACACCACAGGCCTGCGGCAAGCAGACAAAAGGGATACTCACGGTGTGGGTGGGCGCCGGACGGGAGCCATCTGCTCAGGATGGCGCTGGCGCAAGATGTGGGTAGGAACCGGCGCCACCGGCTTGCCAAGTGCGACGCTTAACTCGGCGACCTTACGACGTGCCAGGTCGTCGAGCGAGAAGTTTTCCACCGCCATCTGCCACGCTTCGAGGGCAGCGTCCAGGTCGCCAGCCTCTTCATAGATATGAGCGCGGAAGTGTATGGCGATGGTGTCTTCGGGATCAACGTCTATGTGCCTCTGCAGAGTCGCCAGAGCTGCCTGATAGTCGCCCGCTTCCATGAGTCGCCAGGCGTCCAGGTAGCGTTCGCGGATGGTCAGTATTGCGCCCTTGGCAATCGAATCGCTGGGATTTCGCTTCAGGCAATAGTCGTACCAGTCCAGCGCCTTGGGGATGTCGGGCAGCCGCTCGTAAGCGTGGGCGATCAAACGGTCCACGTACCCGGGGTGCTCAAACTGCAGGCAACTCCGGAACCATTTGGCGGCGTTATCGTAGTCGTCGAGCTTGTCAAAGTAGGTCCAGCCCAGTTCTATGTACAGAGTGCTCTCCTCGGGGTTCCAGGAGATGCCTTCTTTGAGCGCCGAGATGCCCTTGTCTAGCAAGATAGCTTGTTGCTCGGCGTCGTCAGTCTCCACGTAAAGATTATAGGCTAAATGCCATGCGGTCAGCCGCCACGGGTCAATCCAGTGGGGGTCGAGCAAGGTGACTGCGCGCATCAGGCTGAGGCACTTAAGCCACGTGCCCTTGCCCTCGTTCCATAGGGTATGCACCTTGACCCAGAGCATCGCGGCGCCCAGCTCGCGGAAGCCGCCGAGGATGGCCCCGACCATCACGCCAGTGATGGCTGTGGGGTCGAAGTCAACGATCTTAGTCAGGGGCATCGGCCGCCGCACGCCCAGGACTAGTCGCTGGTATCTGATGTGGTCACGGAGGGGAATCGAGCCGACGATCAGCAGAATGATTGTCCCGACAATAACTGCCTTATGCCTGCGCGAAGCTCTCATGGCTGCTTGCCCTTTCCGGCCACGGCGTTCACACCTCGCGTTCGTTGAAGACCAAGTAACCGATCATTAAGATGACCACGATGTAAATAATCGCCTGTGCGGTGATATTGCCTAGTAGACTCCAGGGGACGAGGTCATCCATAAGGATCTTCTCACGTATGTCAAAGATCTCAAAGTGGGGCAGGATGCGGTAGAGTACGCCAAAGATGATTGACGAGACAGGATCAGCACCATGCTCGGGGCTAGACAGCTCGCGCAGGAAATCGGCCATTTGGCCGACGAAGTAGATGAAGAACGAGAAGATCGCTCCCAGTATCCATGAGAACAGGATGGAGGCGAGTACGGCGATGCCGACCAGTACGGTCAGCTCAAAGAAGGCCAGCCCGATAGCCTTGGCGATATTGGCGCTCATAAATATCATTGTGTAGGTGGCGCCCTCTTCGGCCTCGGCTGCTATCTTCTGGAACTGAGAGGCCTTGATGGTGTAGACAATGAAGAAGGTGATGCCCATCAGTGCCACATTGGCAAAAACGGTGGCCACGCCGCCGAAGAACTTGCCCAGCATGAACTGGGCGCGGGTCACCGGCTTGGCCAGTAGCGTATGAATGGTCTGTTTTTCCAGCTCGTCGGGAATCAGGCGTACCCCCAGGAATATGGCGATCAGCATTCCGAAAAAGCGAATCGCGCCCAGGCCTGTGTCAATCAGCATCTTCAACTCGGCCCCCGGCTGAAGATAGGTGAAAGTCCACGACGAGCCGATAATCAGAATGCCAAAGACCAGGATGCCATTGAGAAATCGGCGGCGCCACGCTTCGTGGAAAGTAGCCTTGGCGATGAGCCAGATGGCTCTCATTGGGGGATCCCTCCTACGGCCTCAATAAAGACCTCTTCAAGTGACAGTTGGTGCGGATGGAGCTCCAGCAGTTCAACCCCGCCGGTGGCCAGGGCCTGAGCTGCGGCGACGGCTGAGTTCTGGTCGCGGAAGTTGCCGATATACGTATCCTCTTGTTGCTGTTCGACCGACACTGCCAGCGACTGGAGCTGTTGCAAGGAGGATTCGCTCAGTCCGCGGAAGGTGGCCAGGTAGCAGCTGTCTTCGTCAGCAAGTAGTTCTCTCATGGTGCCCGTCCGGCAGACCACACCGTGGTTGAGGATCGCCACTGTGTCGCACAGCGGCTCCATCTCCTTGAGCAGGTGCGAACAGAGGAAGACTGTCTTGCCCTCATTGCGGATCTGACGGATGACCTCTCGGATTTGGATAGCCCCAATCGGATCTAGGCCAGCGGTCGGCTCATCCATGAAAACAATGTCAGGGTCATTGATCAGGCCCTGGGCCAAGGCAATACGTTGGAGCATGCCGCGAGAGTAGTCTGCCACCTTGCGATCGCGGCGGTCCCACATACCCACCAGCCTCAACAGGTGTTCGATGCGGTCCTGGAAGCTGGGCCCTGTCAGCCCGAAGAGGCTGCCGTAGAAACGAAGCAACTCCACGGCATTGAGGTGGTCGTAGAAGTAGGGGCCTTCGGGGACGAAGCCGATCCGCTCCTTGTAGACGGGACTGCCCAGCGGGTAGCCAAAGACCTCGCCTGAGCCCGAAGTGGGGAAGATCAAGCCGAGGAAGAGTTTGAGAGTAGTGGTCTTACCCGAACCGTTCGGGCCGACCAGCCCAAAGATCTGGCCCTCTTCGACCTCCAGACTCAAGTCAATGAGGCCGACCGGGTTGCCCTCCAGGTCGTGGGTGTAGATCTTGGCCAAGTTCTCAGTCCTAAGTACGATAGCTATTTGGGCCCACCTCCGTCAACGAAAACAGTTTCGGCCATATGTTGTTCTCTGGTGAGGTCAACGTGCAGACCGTGCTTAGCTTATCTCGGATACCCTCAAAGTGTCAACAACGCCCAACAAGTAGACGTTTGTTCCCGTCCCCTCCTTGTTTGCGAAGGCAATGTCGGTAGTTGGTCTGAGAGATGCTCGAACTGCTGGCTTGTCGGGCTGGCGCCGGCCATCTCCTTGAGATCACATTACTACTTCACGGCCACAAAGGTATCAGGGAGTTGGGAAAAGAAGAAGTAGGATGGTCAGACGTACTTGCGGGGCGTGAGTAGCGGGGTCACATTCGTGGGCAGACCGCCAGCATTCGGCGACACCCGGCGCAGCTACCGATGGAAGTTATCCTATTCCACCTCAATCAGATAGGCGATTTCTGCTTCAGCTTGCCGATAGCAGCAGCGGTGCAGCAGCGCTATCCAGAGGCCGAAATATGTAGCGTGGTGCGACCCAACCTAGTGCCGTTGGCGCAACGCGCCCGGCCGATAGACAGCCTTGAGGTCCGCCCCCGCAGCTTGACGAAGGCGTACTGGTCATTGCTGGTGCGCTTGCGGGCACGCCGGGCCGATCTGGCGATAGTCCTGTCCACCTCCCCGGGGCCGTGTCTACTCGCCCGGCTATGTGGCGCTAAGAAGGTTGTCGCTTTTGATAACGACTGGGCCCGCAGGCTCATCGGGGGCACGGTACCTTATGATACTCCGCCCTCGCTGCCCAATAACCTGCGCATGGCTGAGCACGTAGCGGGTGAGCTAGTCAAGCGTGACTACGCGGGACTGTTGCATACTACCCCTGAAGACCGAGTCACTGCCGATCAGCTTCTGTCTGCTTACGGGGTGCCTGCGGAGCGGCCGATCGCTGTTCTGGCACCCTTCGGCTCGGCTCAGCACCTGTGGAAATGCTGGCCACCGGATCGTTTTGCCCGAGTGGCCACCTTGCTGTACGAGCGAGCGGGCCTGACCCCGGTTCTCATCGGCGGCAGGGACGAGGCCGGGGCCGCCAGTGAAATAACCGCGGCGGTCGCGGTGCCGGGTGCGAGCCTGGTCGGCGAGACTGATACCGGGCAGTTGGTGGGTGTGTTGGCGCGGGCGGCGCTGTTCATTGGGCAAGACTCCGGTCCCACCCACTTGGCAGCAACCCTGGGGTGCCCGACTCTGGCAATCTTTGGTCCCACTGATCCTCAACTCACGGGGCCAGTTGGCGAGAACTCTCATGTTATGTCCAAAGGCCTAGCTTGTAGCCCGTGCCACGAGCACGCAGCCCAATGCAGTAGCCGCGAGTGTCTGCTGTCCATAACGCCGGAGGAAGTGGCCGACGAAGCGGTGGCTTTGGCTGAGCAGGTAGGGGCTTGCCGGAGATAGAATCGCGAGGGGCAGGGCTGCCGATGCTGCTCCCAAGGCAGGCGACAACGAAGGTGGGTAGGCGATACCATCCGTGTCTCGCTGACTGCAACACAAAAACACTGCCACAGGAGTATCCTCCTACTACGAACAATATCGAGGGGAAGCTATGAAGAATAGTCGCCTGAAGCCACCCAACTGGTCAGGTAGGCGCGTTGTACTGGTAGCAATCGCACTGCTGATTGCCGGATGTAGTTCGTGCGGAGGTGGTGGGACCGACAACGGTATCGTTCCTGTCGAGTTGCCCGAATTCGACGCCGACCGTGCCTTCGCGGATATCGAGCAGCAGTGCGACTTTGGCCCGCGAATGCCCGACTCGCCCGGTCACCAGGCCCAGCTTGCGTGGATGATTTCCACTCTCGAACCCTTGGCTGATGACCTGATTCAACAACCGTTCAGTGCTGCCACTCCCTTCGGCGGCCCCTACGACTTTACCAACCTGATCGCTGTCTTCGCAGCGGAAGCGCCCGGGACAATTACTATGATCGGCGCCCACTGGGATACCCGACCGGTGGCGGATCAAGACCCTGACCCGGATATGCGCGATGAGCCAGTGCCTGGGGCTAACGACGGCGGCTCAGGGGTGGCGATCCTGCTGGAGCTGGCCCGCATATTCGCCCAGGAGCCGCCGCCCAGCCCTGTTTACCTGGCCTTCTTTGACGCGGAAGACTCCGGCCAACTCGGCAGCAGCATGCCCTATATGGGATACTGCATAGGGTCAGACTATATGGCTCACAACTGGCCCACCCCGATCGAATCACCCGAGCGCGTGATCGTCCTCGACCTGGTGGGAGGGCAGACCGAGCAAGATCCGTCGCTTGTTGTCGGCACTGCTCAGAGTAGCAACGAGTACTTCAATCTGCGCATTGAATCATACTCTCAGGCTGCTGCTCCCCAATTGGTGGATCATATCTGGGATATCGCCGAATTCCTGGGGCATAGTGCCTTTGAGCGCAGCGTGCAGGGCAGTATTATTGACGACCACCTGCCCTTCATCAACACGGCCGGCATCCCGGCAGTTGACATCATTGACTTCGCCCCGCCGGTGTGGCATACGGTGTCAGATACCCCTGAGCACTGCGATCCCGATGCACTCTACCAGGTGGGAGAGACAATGCTGGGACTGGTCTACGGGATGTAAGGGGCCGACCTCGGCCTGGCCTGCGGCGGCGACCACGCTGTCATCTTTCGGGTATGGGGAAGTTGCTCAGGCGGGTGGAAATGTCCCAAGCCACACAGACATTGTTAAAACAGATCCGCACCTTTCGGATCGAGCCCCAATGAATTGCACGTGGCAGAGCGTACACACTTGAAAGGAAACCTTGGGCGCAATCGAGTTGCGCCTAGGACACTGACACAGTTACTATAGTCTCGGCTCTGTTTCCCAATGCACAGCGACCACGTCATCGAGCGCCGCGCGCTCGGCGCCAGGGACCGCAACCGTGAGTTTCGTCCCGTCATGCTGCCATGGTATCTCCGTGCCGGTGCGCAGGAGCTTGATCTCTTGAGGGCGAGGAATATCCCGCATCTCGACTGGCCCCTCATGCTCGGGCAGAACATGCAGGTACCAGACTCCCTCACGCCGGGTTACCGGCACACTGCTAACTACCTCCTGAGGGGCCGGCCCAGTACCAATAACCGATTCCCGGCTGTGGGCCATCCAGGCCGCCATCTCCGCGCAGCCCTTATAGAACTCCGGTGGCATTGTCCCATCCGGCCTAGGCCCCATGTTCAGCAGGAAGTTGCCACCCCCGGCGCATGCTCTCACTAACTGCTCGAGCACCCACGCGGTAGACATGATCTGGGCATGCGGATCGTAACCCCAGCTTGTGGTCATCCAGCGCTGGCACGACTCCCACCACGTGTCGGGCCGGGCACCAGCCAAACGATTCTCGTGAGTCGCGAAGTCGCCGAGCGCGGGCTCTGCTGGACGCCATCGGTCGTTTATCACAATCCCCGGCTGCAGACTTCGAATCCACGCAACGGTCTCCACAGGATGAATGTCGGCACCAGGCCAGCCTACCTGGTCAAACCAGAGAACGTCTATCTTCCCGTACCTGGTCAGGAGCTCCTCAATCTGCCCTCTTGTGTACGCATAGAACTTCCCTTGTAGCGCCCGTGTATGTGCAAGAATCAGGGATTCGCAGGCTGGGCAGAGGTTACTCACTATCAATTGAGCAACTCTGAGAGCCTTTGAGTGGTTAGCAGACACACTGCTACCCCCGCAGGTCGCTCCCCTGAGTGTAAATAGTGGTCGAAAAACCGAGGCGGATGGCAGTGGCGCTCAACCGCAATCAGTGCAGGGCGTCGTCCTGTACGAGTCTTTCGAGCCGACCCTGAGTACCGTTCGCAAACCAGTCATACCAGGTGTATGCTCAGTTAGGCGGGTACCCAACCAACTCACTCGCCAGCTCCTCGCGATGTCTGACTTCGAAGAAATCGCGGAAGGGTTGCTCTAAGGCATTCCACTGGGCCGCGTCGCCCCCGATAAAGGCCAGGAAGACCTCCTTGAGCAGGACACAGTATTCGTGGTGTATGCGCAAAGTGCGTAAGCGAGGCACTACCTGCGTATCTTCGGGATCCGGGATTGCTTCGAGCTTGGCAGCCAGGGCGCGTACCTGCTCGAGATTTTCCGCTGAGGTCCGTGCGTGCATGGCGTTCTCAAGCGCGTCCATGTACTCTCGCACTGGCTCGCCAACCGAGCCGAAGTAGCTGGAATAGAAGGTGTCTTTCAGGACCTCCACGGTGATGGTTGGATCGGTATAGAACTGCAGCCAGGCCCAAACGTAAAATGGCGAGGGGAAGCACTGCCGCTGCTGGCAGAACCAGTCGCTGACCCCGTCCCAGCCGTCCTGCAGATAAGCCTGGGTGTCCTCGCGAATCACCTCCAAGGGCCAGAGTAGGGCCCGCCCCCGCGGTCCCTGGTTGGGCCATTCGCACAGGTTGTAGTACTCCATGAGCAGGCGTTGCCCCTGGAAGCCAATCTCCTGCAGGTACCCGAGCCAATTGCGATACATCGCGTAGACCTCCGCATTGCCTCCCGTACCAGTGGCCAGCGGATGATAGATGTCGCGGCTGTATCCCCCACAGAAGTTGAACAGCATTCTCTGGCCATTCTCGAACAGATGCCACTTTCGGGTCGGCACATCCCGAGTGCCATGATAACCAATGAACTCCAGATGGGCATGGGGAAGCTCCTCGGCGAGGACTTCCGCGGCCTCGTTGACCAGGAGCATATACCAGTCGGGCAGGGACATCTGTGCACAATCGGGACAACTACAGTAGTACGGATCGCAGGTGTCTTCAGCCCAGAATGCGAAAATGTCCCAGTCGGGGAATTCGCGCAGATAGGCACGCAAGTTCTCTCGGAAGATACGGCGCACTCCCGGATTCGAGAAGCAGGCGGTGCGACCACACAGCGCGCTTAACTATCGACCACCGGCCCCGGAGGCAGTCCAGCCATGGCCTCCAGCTTCGGCTACGCCTCACCTTCCGGCCATGGCTGTAGAGGCCGTGAGACTAACATAGCAGGTGGTACCATTTATGGGGGCAGGTCATCGCCCTGTACAGACTTTACCCAAGCGTCCATCTCCACCCAGCCTTCGCTGGAATTGAACGGCGACGACTAATATGCCCATTCGCCGCTAATAGCGGTTCACTTGGACAAATTAGTTTCTGTCCACAGCAGGAGAATCCTGACAGACGGCCAATATTGGAGATGGATGGTCAGTGCTTAGAACCGTGAGGCGAGGTGAGAAATCGTGAAGAGGATAGGGACAGTTGTCTGCATATTCCTGGGCGCCGCTCTGGTGGGCATGCACGTAGGGTGTGGTGGTGGGGGGCCATCTTCAGAAGCTACGGGAAGTCTGGGGCTCACGGTGGTCTTTCCCTCTGCCACCGATGCCCCAACTCCCCAGTTACTCCCCAAAGCCACCGAAAGCGTCCTGGTGACTATCGGTCCCTCCGGAGGACTGGCCGGGGCAGTGACAATGCCGGGCTGGCAACAGCGAGTGCTACTGCAAAAGCCACCGGGCGGAGGGTCGGTGTCGGGCACCGTGGGAAATATCCCGGCAGGCTGGGTCAGCGTCCTTGCTGAGGCATTTCCCAACCAACAGGGCACCGGCGATGTCATCGCATGGGCGCAGACTAAAGTGGAAGTTCCTGCAGGAGGTACAGCTACCGCTCACCTGGTTACGGAGGCTCTCACCACAGCCGTGGAGCTGAACGTCTCGGAGATCGCCCTAGAGCCCGAGCAATTCGATGCCTTTATCGCCACAGCGAAAGATGCGGACGGTGGACTGGTCATAGGTGCGGACTTTATCTGGGACAGCAACGACCCGGCCGTGGCGACAGTGGCAGCGCTTTCCCCCCTTGCGACAGTCACCGCCGTCGGCGACGGCACGTGCACAGTAACGGCCACCGAAACCATTACGGGCAAGAGCGCTGGATGCTTGGTCACCGTCGAGAGTCGTGCGGTGGTTACGGTCGAAGTGATTCCACCCGAGCTTACGCTGTACCTGTTTGACGTTCCCTCAGAGTTGCTGGTGTCGGCAATGGCGTTTGATGAGTCTCGGGCACCGATCCCGTACGCGGAGTTTGCGTGGGACAGCGATGAGTCCGCCGTGGCCACAGTTGACCCTGGCGGCCTGGTGCAGGCGGTAGGACAGGGCCTGTGCCTGATCACCGCCACCGGGTCTACCGCTGCGGGCTCTGCCAAGGGAACCTGTGCTGTAACCGTCCGGTAAAGCGGTGTGCTGGCCGTCACTATTGAGTAGTGATGCGGCTCGAGGGAGTCAGGGTGTTGGCTCTCAGCGCATAGGGGACGCGGGTGGGGAGTAGCATCGGGCGGCAAGTGACTGGGGCTGGCGTCTGCGAAGGGGCGGCCCTCGGATTCCAACGCCGGCAGCCCGCCGGGCGTGGTGAACCACGTCCTGGGGCCGGCAGTCGAGTGCGCCGATGAGTTCATGACGATTCCGCTATGCCGCAAGGTGAGCTTTACTGGCTCCACTGCGGTCGGGCGGCAGTTGCTCGAGCAGAGCGGATAGCAGATTAAGAAGCTCTCGCTCGAACTCGGCGGCAGCGCCCCCGTGCTGGTCTTCCCGGACGTGGACGTAAGCCAAGTCGCCCAGCTAACAGTTGCAGGCAAGTTCCTAAACATGGGCCAGGTGTGCATCGCGCCCACCCGGTTCTATGTGCACAAGAGCATTTTCGAGCAGTACGTCGCGGCAGCCGTCCGCTGCGCTGCCAAGCTGACGCTGGGGAATGGCCTTGACGAGGATACCGACTGCGGACCTTTGTTCGATGAGCGTAGCGTGGAGAAGGCCGAACAGTTCATCCAGGATGCTATTGCCAAGGGAGCTGAGGTAGTGTTCGGGGGTAGGCGACCGGATGGCTTGCCCCGTGGTTTCTTCTTCGAGCCGACGTTACTCACCAACGTGTCATCCCTGATGAGGCTGACCTGCGAAGAGATCTTCGGACCTATCATGCCCATCATGAGCTTCGACTCGACCGAAGAAGCTATCCAGCTGGCCAATAACACCGATTACGGCCTGGCGTCCTACGTCTTCACCGAGGATCTCAGCACCGCGGTGCACGTGGCCGAGGCGCTTGAGTTTGGCATCGTAAGCGTCAACGACATGTTCCCCGCCGCCGCGGAAGCGCCCTTCGGTGGAATGAAGGAGAGTGGCATCGGCCGCGAAGGCGGGACCGAAGGCATCGAGTCTTACGCGATGAAACCGAAGAAGTTTCTTAGCCCGCTGCTGGACGAGTATCGCGGCCTAATGGAGCAGTTCAAGTTCTTTTTGCCTAACGGCGGCCCGTACGGCTTCGTAGATGTCGCCGAGGGCAAGATTGACTGCTACTTTGCCCGCCAGCAGCCGTTCGTAGACGTATTCTCGGGCATTCTCGTAGCCGAGCAGGCCGGAGTTGAGGTCAGCGACTTCGAGGGCAACCCCGTCACCTGTCGCGACGACGTCGAGACCCTATTCGATGTCGTGGCGTGCACCAACCCGACGCTGCACGCCAAAGTCCTCGAGGAAATCGCCAAGTGCAAGTCTGCAATGGAGGAAACCAGATGACCAACGCACCGATCCCTATTGACGAGCTGAAGCCCGAGGAGGCCCCCGACTGTCTCAAGGTCAAGACCTACTTCGACTTTCAGATCTATCCATTTGCCCACGAGTCCCTGTTCACGAGCCCCGATATCGCCTGCGTGTTGAATGTCATTCCGGCCATCAGCGGGTATGCCGAGAACTGGCTGGCCGACACGATCCCGGAGAATCTGTCGAGCCGCGACGATCTGGAAGTGCGCACCGACACAGTCGGTGCCGGAGGCCAGGCCTGGGCGCGGTTCCGAGTAGTTCTGGAACCCGGCGCCAGCTTCGAGCCGGCCACCGTTGTGGGCGTCACCGAGTCCGACGCTGAGGTCCATACCGTCTATGTGGCCGCCGGCGCTAGCCTCCTGGGTAGCAACATCTATCTGGATGAGGGCGACATCTACATCGGCGAGGGCACCACGGTCGAGCCCGGCGTCGGCCTGAAGGGCCCAACCATCATCGGCGCGGACAACGAGCTGCGGCAAGGGACCTATTTTCGGGGTAATGTGATTGTCGGGGATGGCGGCACCTTCCGTGGCGAGCTGAAGAATGTCGTGATGATGAACAAGGCCAACTTCCCGCACCCCTCCTATGTGGGCGACAGCCTGTGCGGCTACGCCACTCACTTTGGCAACCAGGCCACGGCGGCCAATTTGGGCATCTTTGAGGGACTGCGTGAAGGGGCCGACCGAAAGCCGCTGGTCATCCGGACCGAGGAGGGCGCCTACGCCCTGAGTGGTCCCAAGCTGGGGATAATTATGGGCGATTGGAGCCAGATCGGCTGCAACTCAGTCGCCGATCCAGGAACCTTCCTGGCGCCGCGCACGATCGTCTATTCTCTGAGCCGGATCGACAAAGGCTTTTACGGACCCGACGAAGTGGTAAAGAACAAGCCGATGGTTCATGGTGTGATCGAGCGAGCCGACTTAACGTAGCTGACGTTCATTCACCGGTTCTCCCCGGGGATGGATGAGCAGTAGGCATTCGGGAGCCACCAGAAGCGAAGCCTGTGGCTGCGTGGCTGGATGCGTGTGCCGACCCCAATAGTGGGCTGCATCGGCGCCTGCGGCAGGCCTACGGTGACCAGGCGGAAACAGTTGCTGCGAAGGCGCGCCAGTTGGCTACGGTCTTCGCTCGTGCGGCGACCCTATTCGGCGAGCGCACACCGGTAATCGCGGTGCGCGCCCCGGGGCGCATAAACCTGCTGGGCATGCACATTGACCACCGGGGCGGCGCAGTCAACCCTATTGCCGTTAACGAGCTGCTGCTCGTCGCTGAGCCGCTCGACGACGACACGGTTGCCCTGCAGAATATGCAGGAGCAATTCGGTCCCCGCCAATTCGCCATCGGGGACCTGCTCCCACCGCACCCGATTGACGACTGGGACCGCTGGACGCAATCTGAGTACCAGCGCCGACAAGACGCCGGGGTGGGTGCTGACTGGGCCAACTACGTCAAAGCCCCTCTGGTCTATTTGCAGCATCTCCAGCGGCCCCAATCGGCTCAACCGCCTCACGTATACCTCCGAAGAGCTGGTCGAACTGTGCGGGATAGCGGAGTGGTACGTGGGCACGCGGGGTGGTGCGGGCGACCACGCCGCCATCTTGGTGTCGCGCCAGGGCTGCCTCTCCCATCTGGGCAACCATCCGCTCACGGTCCAGACCGTGCCGCTACCACACGACTATGATATCGTGGTCGCCGACAGCCTGAAGCAGGCGCAGAAGAGCGCGGGCGCCCGCGATGCCTTCAATGCCCGCGTGGCGGCCTACGAGTTTGGGCTGGCTCTGCTTAAGTGCAACTATCCCGCCCGCGCATCTCAAATGGCGCGTCTGCGTGACGTCAGCCCGTCGCACTTGGGTGTCTCAGAGGCCCGGATCGTGCCAGCGGCTAACCTCGTAGGCTATCTCGTGGTGCGGGTCGTACATCTCGCTCTGACCGTGATGTGAGTAGATTTCGGCTACCGGCGAGAACCGCTGCTCTTCGTGCTCGAAGCTTACCGCACTATGAC
>JAUVXR010000054.1 GCA_030603495.1 bacterium | reverse complement strand
TATCTTCGGGGGGCTGTTCCCACGCCTGGCCGTGCTGTTCATCTGGTTGGCTCGGCCTGTACTGTTCACTACTGCCATGGGCGGCAGATGGTTCTTGCCCTTGCTGGGCATCATCTTCCTGCCGTTCACCACGCTGATGTATGTCCTGTTGTGGTCGCCCGGCGGGCTGGTTGGTTTCGATTGGCTCTGGATCATCTTGGCGGTGATCCTGGATCTCAGCCACGTCGGCGCTACGGGCTATGCCAACCGGGACCGCGTGCCGGGTTATTCCCAGCCGTAGCGGTCTGATCTGCCGTGACATAGGGTCTTTCTCCCATCACTTGGCGTGCTCCGCCTCCCGGTTCCAGACGACTGGGAGGCGGAGAGGCGCCGTCCGGAGCCGCTCTCAAACGGCCACCGTTTTCACTCAGTTCCAGGCAACTGTAGCAGGTGAGCGGAGCCTCCACTTGCGACAGAATTGGAGGTGTGTGTTGACTGTCACCAAGCCGAATGTGGTCTTCCTGCTGGCTGACAACCTGGGATACGGCGACGTGAGCTGCTATGGCTCGGGCGGCGAGATGCGTGGTATGCCTACGCCGAACATGGACAAACTTGCGAGCGAAGGCCTGCTAATGAACCAGTTCTTGGTAGAAGCCGCCTGCACACCCTCCCGCGCCGCCTGTCTGACCGGCCGCTATTCCATCCGATGTGGACTGTCGTTAGTTGTTGTTCCTGGTGGAGACAACGAACTCAAAGGTGATGAATTCACCCTGGGCGAGCTGTTCAAGAGCCAGGGTTACAACACCAGGTACTATGGCAAATGGCATCTGGGCGAAACGTCCGAGTCCGAACCGCAGTATCATGGTTTCGACGAATGGCGTTTTGGCTTCTACGGCTCTTCCGATGGCACCTTAAACGGCGACAACATGAGCCGCTACCAGGCCCCCATCCCCTTGCAGGAAGAAGGCGTCATGTATATTCGCCACGGAAAGACGCCGAATACCCCATCAGAGAAGCTATTCCCCTGGAATCTCGAATATCGCCGCGAGATCGATAACGAGATGACCACGGATGCCGTTGAGTACATCAGTGAACAGGCGGAAGCTGGGGATCCCTTCTTCCTCTTCATGGGGTTGACCCGCCCGCACTTCCCCAATCTACCCTCGGAGGACTTCGAGGGCAAGTCGCGCATTGGCGGCTACGGGGACTGTGTGATGGAGTTGGATCACAATGTCGGCAGAATGATGGATGCCGTCAAGGATGCAGGCATCGAAGACAACACCATCTTCGTGTTTGTATCGGACAACGGGCCTACAACCACGGCCACGTTACCCAACGAGATGCACTTGGCCTCCGCCGGGCCGTGGCGCGGCGAGTTGGGTGATGCCACCGAAGGCTCTATCCGGACGGTGGGCATGATCAAGTGGCCGGGCCACATCCAGCCAGGTGGTAAGGCTGAGGGCATGGTTTCCATCATGGACTTCTTGCCCACCTTCGCCAATATCCTCGGCGGCGAGCTGCCGGATGACCGCCCCATCGATGGCATCGACCAGACAGACTATCTGCTTGGCAAGCAGGATGAATCCAATCGCGAACACCTGATCACATTCATCGGCTCGCGAATCGCAGCAGTCCGCTGGCGGCAGTGGCGCATCCACGCCATGAATACCTACATGACGGATAATAACCCCAGCCTGGGAGGCTACATGGGGTACAGGAATGAAACCGCCGGGTATCCGATGATCTTCAACATCGAGGCAGACCTGCGCGAAATGCGCAATGTTGCCATAGAGAACACTTGGGTGATCAGACCCTATTCCAAGATCATCGCCGAGTACATGGGGTCTCTGAGGGATCATCCCAATCCGCCCGCCGCCAATGTGACGGTGTTCTAGAGGGGAGGACGACTGGATCGAGATTGTCCTGGACTGGTTGGGCGGGTTCACGTCCAGCCTGCTCCAAATGGCGCAAGGAGGATGATGAATGTAGATGAAGGATAGAAGACGAAGGTAGAAGACAGCACAGTCATTAGGAATTGTATTTGAAAGGAGACATGAAATGGGAACCAAGAAAGATGAAGAATTCCCCAACCGCGTTGACACTAATGTCTACCCCCGGCCGGAGTACCGGCACCCGGACGCCAAGATCTCGACCACCTACGCCGATTCGATCCCAGACTTCCCGCCGCCGCGTACGGCGCCCGAGGACTCCCCCAACATCCTGCTCGTGCTGCTTGACGACGTCGGGTTCGGCTGGCCCAGCGTCTTCGGTGGGATGGTCGAGATGCCGGCCGCCGAGCGGCTGGCCGCAAGCGGGTTGCTGTACAACCAGCTCCACACGACTGCCTTGTGCTCGCCGACCCGTGCGGCGCTGCTCACCGGTCGCAACCACCACACCGTGCACACCGGGATCATCGGGGAGATGGCCACCGGCTTCCCCGGCTACGACGGAATCATCCCCAAGAGCTGCGCCACCATCGCAGAGCTCTTGAGCCAGAATGGCTACGCCACAGGTTGGTGGGGCAAGAACCACAACGTCCCCGACAACCAGACCAGCGAGGCCGGCCCGTTCGACAACTGGCCCACCAATCAGGGCTTCGACTACTTCTACGGTTTCATCGGGGGCGATACCGATCAGTTCAAACCGGCGCTATACCGTGGTACCCGGGCTGTTCCGGTCCCGTACTCAATCGAGGACGGATACCACATCGACCGCGACATGGCAGACGACTGCATCGACTGGATGCGGCGACAGAAGGCCATCGCGCCCGACCGTCCCCTTTTCACCTACTGGTCGCCGGGGTCGGTCCATGCGCCACACCAGCCGCCGCTCGATTGGCGGGGCCGCAACGTCGGCCGGTTTGACATGGGTTGGGACGAGTATCGCCGTCAGACCTGGGAACGTCAGCTAAAGATGGGCGTCATCCCCGAAGGCACCGGGCTGACTCAACGTCCGGACGAGATTCCTGCCTGGGACGACGCCACCGACGAAGAGAAACGGCTCTATGCCCGCTTCGCCGAGAACTACGCCGACTTCTTGTCCCACACCGACTACCAGGTCGGCCGCCTGGTCGATGCCCTGGAGGGGATGGGAGAGCTGGAGAACACACTGGTGATCTACATCATCGGCGACAACGGTTCCAGCGCCGAGGGCACCCATACCGGTACGCTCAACGAGTTCATGGGGCTAAACGGGTACCTGGGCGATGTTGCCGACCTGCTGCCCCGCATCGACGAGATCGGGCTACCCGGCACGACGCCGCACTACCCGGTCGGGTGGGCCTGGGCCGGCGACACACCGTTCCAATGGACCAAGCAGATCGCCTCGCATTTCGGCGGGACCCGCAATGGCACCATCTTCAGTTGGCCGAAGCGCATCGCCGACGCGGGCACGGTGCGGCCACAGTTCCATCACGTGATCGACATCGCCCCCACGATCCTCGAAGTGGTCGGCATCTCCGAGCCGGCGATGGTCAACGGTGTACCGCAGAAGGAGATCGAGGGCACCAGCATGGCGTACACCTTCGGTGCCGACGCGGCGGATGCGGCGAGCCGGCGCTACACCCAGTACTTCGAGATGTTCGGCAACCGCGCCCTGTATCACGACGGCTGGATGGCGAGCTGCCGCCATGGAAAGTTGCCGTGGATCAACGTCGGCTCATGGGATTTCGCCAAGGACACCTGGGAGCTGTACCACATCGCCGAAGACTTCAGCCAGGCGGTCGACCTGGCCGACGAGCACCCGGACAAGCTCCGCGAGCTCCAAGATCTGTTCATGGCCGAGGCCGCCAAGTACAACGTTCTGCCCCTCGACGACCGGTTCATCGAACGAACCGATGTCACCCTGCGGCCGAGCTACTTCTACGGCCGCGACAGCGTGACCTTCTATCCGGGGATGATCCGTCTGCCTGAAGGCAGCGCACCGAAGACGCACAACATCACCCACACGATCACCGTCGACGCCGAGATCCCCGATGGCGGCGCCGAGGGTGTGCTCGTTGCGCTCGGTGGCGACACCGCGGGATGGACGCTCTACGTGCGCGACGACGGCAAGCTCGTCTACCACTACAACTGGTTCGACGTGGAGCGCTACGAGGTCGTGTCCGACCGTGAGGTGCCGGTCGGTCCGGTCGAGATTCGGTGCGAGTTCGTCAACGAGACCAACGTCCCCGGCGGGCCGGCCGCCGTGTCGCTGCTCATCGCTGGCGAGCCCGTCGGTCGAGGACGGATCGACAAGCAAGTGCGGGGCCGGTTCAGCGTCGAGACCCTCGACGTCGGCGTCGATGCGCTGACGGCCGTCGACAAGTCGTACGCCGATAAACAGCCCTACTGGTTTACCGGCACGATTCACACCGTCCAGTTCGACTTCGGCGACGGCGCTGACCTTACGCCCCAGGAGAAGCTGGATCTCAAGCTAGCGATGGATTGAGAGCGAACGCATCCGGGCAGGCGAAGGTCACCCCCACCCCACCCCTCCCCCCTCAAGGGGGAGGGAGCATATAGAATCCCCCTCCCTTGACGGGAGGGGAAAGGGGAGGGTGCTTTCTCTCCTCCATCGAGCAGCTCGCTTCGCCTGCCGTATGGGCGGGAGCGGGAAGAAGCGAGGGTTGGATGAGTAGCCTACAGTGACCGTCCAGTCAACGATGTTGATACATGCAGAGGAGGAGATCGTGACCAACAACTGAAAGGAACATATCAGATTGGTCAACCACGTCATCAAAGGAAAGGAGAACAAAGAATGGCAGACCTAGTTGAGTACAAACCCAGAACCGCCTTCCCCGGCAAGCTTGGCCGGACGGTGGCGGAGTCGTCACCCGCCTGGCCGGAGCCGGTGCGGGCCAAAGAAGGCGCGCCCAACATCATCTTCTTCATCCTGGACGACGTGGGCTACGGACAGATGTCCGCCTTTGGTGGGCTGGTCAACACGCCGAACATCGACCGGCTGGCGGAAGACGGCCTGCGGTACACCAACATGCACACCACCGCGCTCTGCTCGCCGACCCGCTCCTGCGTGCTTACAGGGCGCAACCACCACTCAAACGGTGTGGCCGCCATCATGGAGATGGCCACCGGCTACCCCGGCTACGACTGTCGGATGCCCTTCCCGAACGGCATGCTGCCAGAGATGCTCTTGGAGCACGGGTATAACACCTTCTGCGTCGGCAAGTGGCATCTCGCGCCGGCCGAAGAGGGTACGCCGGCCGGACCCTACCATCGTTGGCCGCTAGGCCGTGGCTTTGAGCGCTACTACGGCTTCCTGGGCGGCGAGACCAACCAGTGGTTCCCCGACCTGACCTACGACAACCACTCGGTGTCCCAGCCCAAGACGGTGGAGGAAGGTTACCATCTGGATGAGGACCTGGCCGACCACGCCATCCAGTTCATCCTGGACGCTCAAGTAAACGCTCCGGACAAGCCCTTCTTCCTGTACTATGCCCCAGGCTGCGCCCACGCTCCGCATCAGGTGGCCAAGGAATGGATAGACAAGTACAAGGGCAGGTTCGATATGGGCTGGGACAAGTACCGTGAGGTCGTCTTCCAGCGCCAGAAGGAAATGGGGATGTTCCCTGCGGACGCAGAGTTGTCGAGACGCGACCCCGACGTCCCCGAGTGGGATACCCTGACCGATGAGCAAAAGCAGCTATATGCCCGCTTCATGGAGGTCTATGCCGGCTTTCTGGAGCACTGTGACTCCCAGATTGGCCGCGTCCTGAAGGCGTTGGAGGAGATCGGCGAGCTGGACAACACCTTGATCATGGTGCTACCCGACAACGGGGCCAGCTCCGAGGGCGGGGTCGACGGAGCATTCAACGAGATGAGCAGCTTCAACAACCGCTGGGAGAAGCTGGAGGAGATCCTGCCTCGTGCAGATGAGCTGGGCGGTCCCGCCTCGTACAACCACTACCCCTGGGGTTGGTCCTGGGCGGGCAACACGCCTTTCCGGCGTTGGAAGAAAGAGGTGTACCGCGGCGGCTGCACCGACGATCTGATCGTACACTGGCCCAAGGGCATCAGGGCCAAAGGCGAGATCCGCAGCCAGTATGCCCACGCCATTGATATGGTCCCCACGGTGCTAGAGGTGCTGGGCATCGAGCCGCCCGGAAGCATCCGCGGTGTGGACCAGTCGCCCATCGAGGGCGTTAGCTTCGCCCACACTTTTGACGATGCCGACGCGTCCAGCGAGCACCACACACAGTACTTTGAGATGTTCGCTAGCCGCGCCATCGATCACGATGGCTGGCGGGCGGTGTGCGGTTTCCCGGGGCCCAGCTATGCCGAGGGGGCCAAGAAAGGCCGCAAGCTGGGGGACGAGATCACGGACGAGGTGCTGGACGATCTGGACGCCACCAGTTGGGAGCTGTACCACCTCGCCGAGGACCCGGCCGAGTGCCACGACCTGGCGGAGCAGCATCCGGAGAAACTGCGCGAGATGATCGCCCGCTGGTACGTCGAGGCGGGCAAGTACAAGGTGCTGCCGCTGGACGCCACTCTGTTCCAACGGCTGGCTGCCGATCGGCCGCGGATCACCAAGACCCGCGACAAATACACCTTCTACCCCGACCTGTCCGTGGTGCCCATCGGCAACACGCCGATGGTGTTCAACAGGCCGCACAGCATCACCGCCGAGGTGGAGATCCCGGCCGGTGGCGCAGAAGGCGTGCTCCTGGCGCAGGGCGGAGTAGCCGGCGGCTATGTGTTCTATGTCAAGGGGAACAAGCTTCACTACCTGCACAACTACCTGGGCTTGGAGGAGTTCACGGTGACCTCCTCGGTGGATGTGCCTGAGGGCAAGAGCACGCTGCGGTACGAGTTTGAGCCGACGGGCAAGCCCGACATAGGCAATGGCCGGGGTGTTCCCGGGCGCGGCCAACTGTATATCAACGGCAAGCTGGTGGGCAACACTGATTTCCCCACATCGGTGCCTATCACGTTTGGCATCGAGGGCTTGAGCTGCGGCTATGACTTTGGGGAAGCGGTGACCCACGAGTACGACGTCCCCTTCAGGTTCACCGGCACGCTCCATGAGGTAACCGTGGATCTGTCCGGAGACCTCATTGAGGACGACGAAGCTCAAGTGCGCAAGCTGATGGCCCAGCAGTAGCAGCAGGTATGGGTTTGGCACGTGACCTTCGACGTCAGGGGAGATACAATCAAGGACGCGGAGGCAGAGATATGGACCATCTTGGCGCGACAGTAGGAAACTAGCATTGGATTGGCGGCCCTCCAAGGATCGCCAGTCCCCATACAAATATCTAGGAGGATATGATGGGTTGCTTGTTCGCTATCTTCGGGGGGCTGTTCCCACGCCTGGCCGTGCTGTTCATCTGGTTGGCTCGGCCTGTACTGTTCACTACTGCCATGGGCGGCAGATGGTTCTTGCCCTTGCTGGGCATCATCTTCCT
>JAUVXR010000057.1 GCA_030603495.1 bacterium | reverse complement strand
CGGGCTAGGCGAGTGATCCCTGGGCGGTATGGTGCTACCGTATCGCTGGATGCGCTGTATGTGCCCGATTGTCTGGCTTATGCGGCCTTGCGGGATGCGATGCGGCTTGGCGAGTTGATCCAGGTCCAGCGCCAGGAATCTGAGGCAGCCTTGGAGTATGCCTATGCGGTGGTGACTGGGCTGAGCAGTGGGATGCCGGATCAGGGGGAGGCGACCGTTTCCGCTGATTTGACGATCGACGGCGAGTGGTCGGAGTATTGGAGCTAACATGGCCCAAAGGGAAAGTGGCCGTCGGCCACAAAGGGAAAACGGCCGTCGGCCGAAAAGGCAGCGAGAATCCCGTGGCGCCGGGGCGCGGGGCGAAGCTTTCCTGCAAGCAGGAGATCAGAGCTATCCGATCCTATTCACCAACCGGGCCATATTCCGGGCGGAGCGAGTGACCGGCAAGCCAATACTGCAGATCGCCAGCACAATCTCTGAGATGACTCTGAGCATGGGCGATCTGGTACAGCTGTTGCTCGTGGGGTTGGAGGGGGGCCGGCGCGATGCCCGCGATGGCAGCCGGCCCTACGCGCTCAACGACGCCTGGGATATTCTCGATACTGCAGGATTCCGGGCAGCGCTGGTGGCCGTCTTTGAAGCTCTGGCGGAGGTACTCAGCTATTCCCCGCTCGAGTTCGATCTGCCGAACGATCTGGAGGCCGACGAATCCCCCCCAGGGGACTGAGCCAGGGGTGGCATTGGCCGACGCTCCTGGCTGACGCGCTGAAGGTTGGCCTGTCGGTGGGCGAGTTCTGGCGAATGACGCCCCGAGAGACGGCGCTGGCATTCGAGGCAGCGGCATGGCGCTACGACCGCGAACGCCAGCGGGCGGCATGGCTGGCGTGGCATATCGCGGCATTGGGGCGAGCCAAGCGACTCCCGTCGCTGAGGAGGCTTATGCGCATGCCGGCAGCGAAGAAGTTGAGTGGGGATGAGGCTGCCAAGCGTGGCCATGACCACGCAGAGATAGTGAAGCGCATGGCCGCAAAGCGCCAGCAACAGGGAAGGAAGCAAAGCGGTGACTGAATCGATCCTGGGCAGGGCCAAGGTCCCGATAACGGCCGATCTGAGCGGCTTAAACGAAGACCTCAAGAGGGCGCACAAGAGCATCGAGGCGAAGCTCTCCGGCGCCCTCAAGAGCGTGGGCAAGAAGATGGCCGCTGTGGGCAAGCAGTTATCCATGAAGGTCACCGCACCGATCCTGGGGCTCGGGACACTGGTGGTCAAGGCGGCCGCCGATTTTGAGACCGCCTTCGCCGGCGTGCGCAAGACGGTGGACGCCACCGAGGAGGAATACGCCGCACTGGAGACGGGCATCCGAGCGATGTCGAAGCGCATCTCTGCGACCCCGGAAGAGATCGCGGCGGTGATGGAAGCGGCCGGGCAGTTGGGCATCGCTAAGGAATATCTGCTGGATTTTACCGAGACGATGATCAACCTGGGCGTGGCGACCAATATGTCCTCCACCGATGCGGCGGTTCAGCTGGCGCGACTGGCGAACATCACCCAGATGCCACAAGACCAATTCGATGAATTGGGCAGCACCGTAGTGGCGCTGGGGAACAACCTGGCGACCACAGAGTCGGAGATCGTGGCGATGGGTCTGCGCTTGGCTGGGGCTGGCTCGATCATAGGGATGAGCAACGCGCAGATCTTGGGTCTGGCGGGGGGCCTGTCCAGCGTCGGAATCGAGGCCCAGGCGGGTGGCTCGGCCTTCTCTCGGGTGATGATCGACATGGCCAGCGCGGTCGGGTCGGCCACGACCGGGGCGGTGGACAATACCGAGGCGATGGCCAAACAGCAGGCCATGCTGGGCTTGTTGAACAGTCAGCTGGACATAGCGGAGCAGAGACAGAGCGAATTCACCGAGAAGACCAAAGAATCTACCCGAATGGCCAACCAGTTGAGGATAGACAAATACAGGGATGAGATCGCCGCCACCCAGGAAATGCTGGCCCAACTGGAGGCGAGCCAAGGCCAGGCGCTGGATCCGAAGAAGCTGAAGAAGTTCGCTGAAGTGGCCGGGATGCACGTGGGCAAGTTTCGGGATCTGTTCGAGATGGATGCGGCGGCGGCCATCGTCGCCTTCGTCGAGGGATTGGGCAAAATGCGGGACGAGGGCGAGGATGTCTTCGGCGTATTGGATGAGCTGGGGATGTCCGAAATTCGAGTCCGGGATGCCCTACTGCGGGCCTCGGGTGCGGGGGATCTGTTCCGGCGAGCGATAAATCTCTCGTCAGATGCCTGGGGAGAGAACACTGCGCTGACAGAGGAAGCCGAGAAGCGCTATGCGACGTTCACGGAGCAGTTGAAGATCGTGCGAAACCGGTTTCGGGACATCGCTATCAGCGTGGGCAAGATGGTGATACCCAAACTGCGCATGCTCATGGATCGGTACATACCTCCTCTCATCGCCACGCTACAGAAGGCCGTGGATTGGTTCGACAATCTGGACGAGTCGGTGCAGACGAACATCCTGGGATTCCTGGCCATAGCAGCGGCTCTGGGGCCGGTGCTCATGGTTCTGGGGCCCCTGGTCTCAGGGCTTGGCGCTCTGATAAGCCCGATGGGATTGATCATCGCGGCCGTGGGATTACTGGCCGTTGCCTGGGCCAAAGACTGGGGGGGCATCCGCGCGTGGGTGAGGACGTTTTGGGAAGGCAAATTGCAGCCCGCCCTTCGATCGATGCAGGAATGGCTACAGACCAAGATTCCGATTGCGATCGAGAGGACGAAAGAGTTCCTGGGAAAGCTGCCCGAAGCTTTTCGGGAGTTCAGGGACGTACTTGCTGCCGAGGGTTTCGTTGGGGCCCTCGAGGCAGCCCTGGATATTCTTGGGGTGGAAGTGGATTTCAGCGAGCTCTTTGCGAGCATACAGCGCAAATGGAACACCGTAAGGACAATCTTCGAGGAGAAGGGTTTGATCGAGGCTGTGGAGACCGCACTTCTCTTCGCTGGAGTGGTGGTCGATCTCACCGGACTCAGGGACAAGATTTCCGGAGCTTTGGAAAAGATGTGGCTGGGCACATGGGAAAAGACTGGCGAGAAGATCGAAGTTGCTGGTGAATTCTTGCCTGTGATGGAGCGTATAGGGGGTCTGAGGGCTGCTATCATTGCTATCGGCGCACAGATTCCCGAATGGCTGAAAGAAGGCCTACTGGCTGCTGCTGAATGGTTGATTCCCATCACCGCGCGGGGCCGTGAGTGGGCCGAGAGCGCGGATACCCAAGCGACGCTGGAAACGATCGGTCACACACTGGCCTCGGGTATCATAGAAGGCATCCGCGAATTGCTTGGCAGTGAGATAGAGGCCAGCGCCACGATGGAGACTCTTGCGACGAATTTGGGCGCTGCTGCGCTCAATATCAACCTCATGATGATAGCCATTGGCAAGGGCCTAGCAAAGGGATTGGCGCAAGGAGTCATCGATGAGTTGGCCAGTGAAGAGACGCGAAGTGGGTGGACGGCAGCGGTCGCAGGAGCTTTGGAGTTGTTGGCGCAAGATATTGCGGTCATAACACGGCCCTGGACATGGAAAGAGGAATGGAGAAAGCTGCTTCCGCAGAATTGGCAGGATCTTGGGCTGGGTAGATCACCACCTTCGTTCAGAGGAGGAGGGGGGATGGCCCCAGCAGAAGGGATGCCCGCTGTTGTTGAGGGCCCGAGCACGACGGTCACTTTTCGGGATATCGTCGTTGTTTCGCCTGATCCCGATCGGGCTGGGGAGGTCGTGATCCGCGAGCTGAAACATAGAGGCTATCTATCCTGATGGAACGAGTGGACAATCTACACGCGCACATCTTCAGCGCAGCCGGTGCCGAGTTAGGTATCGTTGACGAGATCTGGGACTGGAACTATACCGAGGTGGTCGATGGGGCGGGTGAATGGCATGTGGAGTGCTGGGCGACGCTGGCGAACGATACGTTGTTGGCTGAAGGGCGGCGACTGGATCTGTATGGTACGCTGGAGGAGATCGAACAGGCGTTGAGTTCGGGACCAATCTCAGGTATCGAGCCGACCATGAATCTGGGCGGCTCGACCTTTTACGTTACGGGTCAGGATCGACTTTCCGAATTGGCTACGCGGATTATTCCCGAACTGAATATCTCGGAGCGGGGATGGGCACGCATGGTGGCTCCGGATACTGTCGTGCGGGGGCGGGTGCGTTGGTTGAGCATGGAGTCAGACTGCACAGACTATGATCGGGACCGACCAGGGATGTATGACAACGCCGCTGGCGATCCCACGCTCCCCGACCTGACTACTTTCGAATCGTGCAAGTTGAGACAGCCGCAATGGAGTGATCCTTGCCAATGTCTCTTGTATGAGTATCTCTATGTGGGATTCGATACCCGTTTCGATCGTGCTTACTTGGACTTTGAAACGCCAAACCCGAGCGAAACCGGCGCGCTACAGGGACAGTATTTCGCTGAGGAGGGGGGTTGGACGGGTCTTGCAGATCTGGTGGATGGGACACAGAGCGGGAGCTACACCTTCGCCCAGAGTGGCGAGATCACCTGGACCATGCCTGAAGATTGGGAGCGCGTCACGCCGACAGATGCGGCGGGAAACTGGTTCTGGATACGCTTTTACAAGCTGGGCGTTACCGCCACGGATGAGATCGAGATCCGCGATGCACGGATCTATACCGATGTGCCCACGGCGGATGCTTTGAACCTGATCATGGCTTATGCGCCTGCCACCTGGAAACAGGCGGGGTATGCGGCAACGGATGAGCCTGCTTACGATCTAATCTCAGGTATGACTGTGCTGGCGGCTCTGAAGCGGTTGCAAGAGCAGATAAGTGGACATTTCCGAGCAGAGCTGAATTACGGAATGATGGAGGTGCAGTGGTTCACCAGCTTCTCTCCTTCCGGCATCATTGCCTCTGGTTTGGAGGAACCCGACGAAACGTACGTGCGGTTGACTCAATTGGTGCCTAAGACCGATCTTACCGAGTTTGTCACTAGAGTGTATCCCAGAACGGAGAATGCGGTCCTGGCCGATAGCTCACGAGAAATGTCAGCGCCGTATGAGCTGGACCTAGACGATGGTTTCATTCGCAACACAAATGCGGAGACGACCTACGGACGTCGCGAGCGTATGATAGAATTCGAGATTAGCTCGGCAGCCCCAGATGATTCCTTTTTCTATCACCCCGTCTTGACGGCGAATGCTTTGTGTGATATGGCCCTTAGATGGCTCAAACAACATGACACCGTTGCGGATTTCTATGAAGTCTCGGCCACTGAGTTTTGGCAAGTATTCAGACCGGGATACACGATTGGCCTAGACTCAGAAGCCACAGTCCAGGGCCATAAGACGATCGACATAGATACCACGGTCAACGTGGTATCGGTACGCTCCACATTTGACCGGGCGGGGTTTTTGTCCGCAAAGCTGGAGGTGACCACCATCGGCGGGCGTCGAGCTATGACCGACGCATCGATAATAGCCGACCTGATTGCTAGACAGCAGCGCTCTGGCAGCATCAAGGCTATCTGGGGCGAGACGCGGTCTCTTCGTGGTGCTATATCACGCATAGAGGTGCCGCC
>JAUVXR010000062.1 GCA_030603495.1 bacterium | reverse complement strand
GTCATGCGCTGGTGGACAAGACTAACTGTCTTCATGGATATTGTCTCCCATCTCAGGTTTTGCTGATCACACGCGCTTGTGGGCGAGGGCCACGTGGCTCGTCGCGAGCGACACAGTCCTTGCCGGCCACACCACTACGCCGTGGCCGACGGGGCAGACTATCTGCGGGGGGTACCCATCTAGCTCGGCATAAGAAAACCCCGACTTAGAAAAAAGCCGCGCCGCCCGAAGAGGGGCGGCGCGGCTATTGTGCAGCCGGGGCACGTTTGTCCCGGTCGAGACTACCTGCTTACACTGCCTGCACTCTTAGGAGCTACCGTTCCTCTTCTCGCCCCGGAGTGCATTGACGGCGCAAGCGTGACCTAGGGGAGGTCGCAAACAGCGGTACCACTGCCGCTAGGGCTGGTAAGGCTGTCGTACCGCTCGGTCAGCTCGGGAGTGTTGGGCCCCAGGTTCCACCAGTTGGCCACACCGTCATCCTCTTCGCCCCAGTCGCCTATATCGTCATATGCCCCATCCCCCAGGTCGAGGCCGGGGGTGCCCTGCGCAGCCCACGAGGCATGCCCATCGCACCAGGCTATGTTAGTTCCATCGTTGTGGCGATACACTATGTCATCGTAGCCCCAGGTCCCATGGGTGCCTGTGTAGTCCATCCGGGTGCCACCCGGGCACAGTCTTCCATAGGCCTCGCGCTGGAAGGCTCCCACTCCCACCAGCAAGATGGTTTGCGCGGGCTGTTCGACCCAGGCCTCACAGGCCGGGAAGTGGCGGTTCGATCCATCAGCCATTCTTACTGCCATGGTCAGACCACCGCACCGCGGATCCCAAACGTCAATCGCGTTGTAGGCGTAAGAATTTGCTCGGTTCGGATTACAGAACATGAACGACCGCTTGGGTATGGTCGGGCACCATATCGACTCCCAGCCATCAATGTAGCGGTCGGCCATGTATCCCGCAAAGGTGCCCATCCCGCCACCGACCTTATCCCGTTGGAAATAGGACCAGTATTTCGTTTCGTGGGGGTAGTAAGCGTTGTAGTCGCTGGTGTAGATCTTGAAGGCCAGGGCCAGGTTCTTGATGTTGTTCAAGCACGCGGTCTGCTGGGCCTTCGCCCGCGCCCGGGCGAAAACCGGGAACAGAATCGCTGCCAGGATAGCGATAATCGCTATCACTACCAGCAGCTCAATGAGGGTAAACCCTCGGCGTCTGGTTGTCATGGTTACTCTCCTTTTCCTAGTGGTTTACTGACTACAGACCCGGGATGGGGTCATGGCATAGTCCATCCGGTCGAGCGGGGTCGAAGTCCCACTCACAGTAGTGGCCCTCGACCTCGGCCTCGGTCGTGCTGCGGCTCTTGGCGTGGCCGTCGAAATAGGCGACGTTGAGCCGGTCATTGCCGCCGCCGTGCCGGGCGTCCGGTACTAGGTGCATGCAGCCGTCGCCGCCATCAGGGTCGCCACTCCAACATTGGTACGGGACGCATGAACAGCAGGCGCCCGCGTTTTCGCAATAATATACGCGGGAGATATAACAGACGCCGATGCTCGCCAGCCCATCCGCCCAGGGGGTACAGCCGTCTTCCACGTCGATTTTGGCGTCCCACATCATGTAAGATTGGGATGCAGTCAGGCCGTACTCATTGAAGCTGTCCAAGCTCCAGGCGGTGCCGCTGGCATAATGGCCATCGGCATAGCACTCCACCCACCAGTACTTGTGTGTCCGGTCGTGCAAGTTGCACCACAAATAGCCGAAGTAGCCGTCAGCGGGGAACGCATCATTACGGCTTATCTGGAGGCCGTTGAAGGCGTAGCTGACGGAACTTAACCCGATAGGACTCATATCTACCGTATTCGCCGCCGTCGGACACTGGACGATCTCCCAGCTCTTGAGGTAGGGTTCCAGCATCATCCAGGCGTCTATTTCGTTGCCGCTGGTGTGATCCTGCGGGTAACTCTCGGGCAAAGGATCCAGGTCAATCCAATACTGGGGATTCTGCTGGTCCCAGTCTGAACAGTAGGTCAGGACCGCCGTGGCGATCTGCTTGACGTTGCTCAGACACTGAGTCTCCAGAGCTTTAGCTTTGGCCCGGGCAAATACCGGAAACAGGATCGCTGCCAGGATGGCGATGATCGCGATCACCACCAGCAGCTCAATCAGAGTAAAACCTCTGCGTGTTGCTGACATCCTTCTCACCCTTTCTTAGGGGTATGGTTCCGTACATCTTTCGACATGTTCACGTATTTGGGCTCCACACGACTCGCGTACTACGAGCCGAGGGACCTTGAGAATTCGCTGTATGGGTTGCCTGTCATCACCTCCTTCGAGCCGACTCCTTAGAACTTTCCCCACCGCTTGGCCCACCGCGACCATCGGCTGTTTGATTATTGGAATGGTGAATCTGTCAACCATTATGAGACTGTTGCGAAAGTTACATTCTCATTATAGCAGAGGGGGGCTTGCTGTCAAGTGGGCGATGTGCTAGAATCATCGGTAGTAATTGAACCATTATTCTGTAGCAATGGTGATTGAGCTTATGCAAGGCGAACACAGCA
>JAUVXR010000037.1 GCA_030603495.1 bacterium | reverse complement strand
TGGGTCTTTAGCTCTCTCACAGACGCGGCGTAGCGTAGTAGGAACTGAATCAGGAAGTACGGGAGGTGGTAGGATTGTGATACCCTACCACCTCTTATCCCAAGCAAAAGGGGAGGAAGAACTCGATCAAGGCGCTTTGATTTGTTCCCCGTTGTTCTGGTGTTACCTAAGATCGCGAGTACGTTAATATATTTGTCACTATTTGTCAAGAGTTATTCCAAATTATTTTCCTGATTAGTGAAAGAGTCTGTCTTCTACTATCGCCAAGCCTATTGTCATGAAATCTCCCGCAGAATGCGCGGCGTCACGAACATGAGCAGTTCCGTCTGGGCAGCAATATCAGTATTCCCTTAGGAATTCGGTAGCAGTCGTGGGGAATGGAAACTTCTTTGGGCACATTCTCGCTGGCACAGTACTTGCCATACTCGAAGAGGTCTGCCGGTTGCCCCTGCGTAGGTCTCATACCAGATGCTGATGCTTTCGTGAAGCTAGAAGGATAGCCGCAGCCTGGGAGGAATTGCCCTGCTGGTAAGCGAATGTACCGGACAGTAGTTTGGATGATGTCAAGGGAAGTTGCAGTGTATGGAGGAGATGATAATGGGTGAGGCCAGTGACGAAGCTATCGCACAAAGTCTCTTACAATCGGGCTTAACCAGTGCCGATCAGCTCGAGGAGGCCCGCGCCCAAGCCAAGGAGAGGGGGACAGGCTTGGTCAACGTTCTGCTGGAGCTGGGCCATGTCTCGGCGGGAGACATCGCCGCTTGTGTCGAGCAGGCCGCTGAGACCGCTGCTGAGCCTGCGCCCGAGGAGGCGGTGCCCGAGCTGGAGCCAAGCGAAGGCGAATCTGCGCCGGCTGCCGCGATGCGCCGACCGGACAAGACTTCACTGGCGGCGTACGACATCGAACCCGAAGCGATCCGCAGTATCCCGCGGGCGATAGCCGAGGAGTACACGATTTTGCCGCTGCAGATCAGCCAGGAGCGGATTCTGGTAGCAATGGCTGACGAGACGAACGTGTTGGCTATTGATGCCATCCGCTCGCGGACCGGCCGCAAGGTCGAGCCGGTCGAGGTTGATGCCGAGGAGATTAAGGCAGCCCTTGCCGAGCACTACACGCTCCTGGCTCGCCAGAGCATCGAAGTCAGCCAGCAGGCCAAAGACCTCTCCGCTACGGTAACCCATTCGGAAGCAGTCAGCGGCCTTGATACTGATCTGGTGCGTATGCTCGACGATGCGCCGGTAGTGCGGGTCGTGGAGACGATTATCCAGGATGCGGCGCGGATGCGCGCCTCCGACATCCACGTCGAGCCGCGCGCCGACTCGCTCCAGGTCCGCTACCGCGTTGACGGGCAACTGACCACAGTCACGCGGCTGCCTAAGAATATGCAGGCGGCGGTGCTCTCGCGCATCAAGGTGCTGGCCGACGAAAACATCGCCGAGAGCCGGTTCCCCCAGGGGGGGCGCTTCGCCACAGTCATTGATGACCGGGCCATTGACCTGCGCGTCTCCACGCTGCCTACCTACTGGGGCGAGAAGGCAGTTCTGCGCCTGCTGGACAAGAGCCAGGTCTTTGTCGCGCTGAGTGAGCTGGGCTTCTTGCCCCAGATGCAGAAGGAATTCGAGGATCTGGTCACTCGTCCCCAGGGAATGCTCCTGGTCACCGGCCCGACCGGCAGCGGCAAGAGCACGACTCTCTACGCAGCGCTGCATACCATCAACGAGGACCGCATCAATATCTGCACCGTCGAGGACCCCATCGAGTATGAGGTGGAGGGGATCAATCAGACCCAGGTGCACCCTGCAATTGACCTGGACTTTGCTGAGTTCCTGCGTCATATCCTGCGCCAGGACCCCGATGTGATTCTGGTCGGTGAGGTCCGTGACCTGGAGACCGCCCAGATGGCCTTCCGGGCATCACTGACCGGCCACCTGGTCCTGAGTACCCTGCACACCAACGACGCGCCCAGCGCGACCACCCGTCTGGTGGATATCGGCATGGCGCCCTATCTTATCGCCTCGTCAATTCTGGGTGTGCTCTCCCAGCGGCTAGTGCGGCGCATCTGCCCTCGCTGTCGGGAGCAGTACCAGCCCAGTGATAATGAGCTGGAGCGGCTCAATCTCAGCAGAGAACAGGCTGAGAAGATCCGCTTCCACATCGGCCGCGGCTGCCGGTACTGCCGCAATACCGGCTACTCCGGGCGGGTGGCGGCCTACGAGCTGATGAAGATGAACAACGAGCTGCGCACGGCGCTGACGCGGGGCGCGAACGCTGCCGAACTTCGCCAAGTTGCGGTCAAGAGCGGGATGAAGACGCTGCGTTACGACGCGCTGACCAAAGTCCATCAGGGCATCACCTCCGCCCAGGAGGTGCTCAAAGTCATGTTCGCACCTGAATTGATGTGAGATGGTGGGTTAACGGCAAGCAAACGGCCTTGTGCCTTCGCTTCCGCCTTCGCTAAAGCTACGGCGGACAAGTCCGCAAAGACTTCCGTAAGTGAGTGACACGGGCTTCCAGCCCGTGTAAGCCAAACGGATAGGTGAGCACAACCGAGCTGATAGTTTGCGACTATGAGTAACACTCGACAAGCTACAATCTGGCCGCTCTTTGTGCTGGTGGTCCTGGCGCTCGCTCCCCGCCTGGCGGTAGCGCCAAAGCAGGGGCACCGGGGCGATGAAGTCGCCAACGAGCAGTTCTCGCTGGATATGCTCCGCTACGGCTTTGACTTCTATCGGCAGACCGACTCGTGCTATCCGCCGGTGATGCTCTACCTGATGGGCGGGGCGAGTGCAATTTGGTCGGCCCTAGGTGGGGACCTGACCCCCGGCGGAGTGCCCTTCCGCGTGCTTATCAAGCTGCTGGCGATTCTGGGTGATCTGGGCATTCTCCTGGTCATCTATTTCGCCCTGCTGCGGGCTATGTCGGTACGTCAGCAGCTTCTGTACGGCTGTCTGATCGCGCTGAATCCGGTGCTGATCTACGACGGGGCAATCTGGGGACAGCTTGAGTCGCTCGTCCTGCTGCCGGTGATCGGTGCGGTCATCGCCTGTCAGCGCAAGCAGCCTATCGTCTCGCTGTCGCTGGCTGCCCTGGCAATTCTGATCAAGCCGCACGCTGCCGTGGCTCTGCCCCTGCTCGCTCTGGCCTGCTACCAGAAGTGTGGGCTGCGCCGGACGGTGGTGGCGGCGGTGGTGGCGGCGATTGCCTTTGCAGTGCTGGTTGCTCCGTTCCAGGTGGGCAGCCCCCCGAGCATGCTCGTCACCAACATGCTCGGGCACAAGGGCGACCTGAACGTGCAATACTCGTCGCTGAACGCCTTCAATATCTGGGGGCTGGGCGGGTTCTTTGAAAGCCAGTACCAGAAGATTGCCGGACTGACCTATCTGACCTGGGGACTGATCCTGGGCGGGCTGTCGTACCTGTGGGCATGCTTCGTGCAGTGGCGCAATCGGGAGCCCGAGGGGCTGTGGGCGAGTCTCACGCTCGCTTACCTGGGCATCTTCCTGTTCATGACGATGATGCACGAGCGCTATATCTTCTATCCCGCCATTCTGGGGACGATATGGCTGATTGTAGACATCCGCGTACTGTGGAGTTGGCTGATTCTGATAGTGGTGGGCACGCTGAATATGCACTATCGCATCCGTATTCCCAACTGGGGCTTTCTGCATCAACTCCAGGACTCGCACATCCTTCTGCACACCGGCGTGGTGCTGACCATGGCTGCATATGCGATGCTAAGTCGCGCAGCAATAGTCGGATCGCTAGCCAGGTCGAAGAAAGTCGAGGACTAGGACATGCCGAAGAAGATCGTCGTAGCATTGGTTGCATCGCTTATATTTGTGGGAGTGGCTCGCGCTGAGGTAGATCGGGATCTGAGCGAGGACCTGGCCAATAGCCTAACGCATACCGGCGATTCTCTGCCAGCGATACTCGCTGGCGGGATGATTCTTCTGGGTAATGAGCGGCAGGAGGAGGTGGGGTGGCGGACAGGTGACGCGCTAGCGGTAACGGGGCTGGCAACTGTAATGCTGAAAAAAACGATCTCGCAGGGGCGGCCGTGCAATCCCAATGCTAATGAAGGCTTCCCCAGCGGCCACGCCAGTACGACATTTGCCTTCGCCCGGACCATCTCCGAGGAATACGACGACTGGGGCAAGTTGGCCTACCTGTGGGCCGGAGGTGTGTCCTGGTCGCGACTCAGGCGTGATGACCACAGTTTCGGTCAGGTCTTGACCGGGGCGGCAATAGGATGGTATCTGGCTGACCGCTCGATTCACTCCCGCCACGGGCTGCTGAACGGGCTGATCAAACGTTACTCGCGAATGACCCTTACCCCGACACAGACAGAAGGAACGGTAAGTCCGACTGTAGTGCTGTGGCAGGAGATGTGGTAGGCTAGGCACAATCTAACGCTACAGCAGTACCAGTTTCTCTTCCGTGTTTGCTTTATTGTGCATCTGGGTAGCCTATGACTACAGATAAGCTCAGATTATGCTATGTTTTATGTCAGTATAACGGTTGCTCGTACTGTAGAATTAGCCGTTTTTGCCGATATAAGTCTTAATCGGCACTCCAAATCCACAGGGAGGTGGCAGAGCGATGTCTCTACCACGTGCACTAATTCTTTCCGTGAGCCTGATGGTAGCCGGTGCCTTGGTACTATCAGGATTGCCAGGTTGTGGGGGAGGTAGCTCCGGTGGCACTACTGGGCTGCTCCAGGTTGGCGTAACCGATCTGTCCGGAAATGTTTCAAGCTTAGTAGTTACCATCCGTGAGATTAGAGTAGTCCCGGCTGGCCAGGAAGAGGAGGCAACAGGCGTGGGCCTGCCGCTGATTGCTACATTTGTGGCTCCCCAGCCGATAGACATTATGCAGCTACAATACCAGCAGCAGCTTCTGGGCGAAAACCAGGTTCCGGCAGGAGCGTACAGCCAGGTCCGTCTAGTGTTGGAGCCCAATCCGCCGGGCGCGCCAGTCAACTACCTCATCTACGCAAGCGACCTCAATACTATGGTGCCTCTGAAGACACCAAGTGGCCAGCAATCAGGGCTGAAGATCCTCGGCCAGTTTGAGGTCGCAGCCGGAGTGATCAACGCGATTGTCTTGGATTTCGATCCAGCCAAGGCCGTTGTTACAGCCGGGAAGAGCGGCCAAACTCTGCTCAAGCCCACCGGTATCCGCATCACCAAGGTGGCGGAGATCCTGGCCAGCTACGGTGGCATTGGGGGCGCTGTGCTGCCGGAGGATGCCCAGGCGACTGCCATGGTTTCGGTGATTCCCGTGGGCGAAAGTGCAGCGATCGCGCAGGGCAGCGTCAATCCGGATGATGGTAGCTTCCGGGCCGGCGTGCCGTCGGGCGAATACTACCTGGTTGTTACCGCTGACGGCTACCCAACCTTTGATTCTTCGCTATTGAGTCCGGCCAAGACGTATCAGGTCGTCGCTGGCGAAGACACGGACGCCGGAGTGATTGATTTGACTTGACCCCACCACCTCCACCTTCGCCCTAGGAATGAGGCGGCGCAATCCCGGACTGTGGTCGCCCCACAACCATATTATCGCAGTAAGCCCTGTGGCACCATGTGACTGCCCACAGGGCTTGCTATTACAAGCATAGATAGCACCGCCGTCGGAACTAGCCGAGCTCCTCCACTTTCGGGGGGAAGGCATAGTCTAGGTAACGGCTGCTGACGTCGGCGGCTGAGGTATCTTCGGCGTGTAAGTAGAGGCGGAAGTTAAACTGGAGCATGTCGCCCTGGGGCATACTATGGTCGCCGCGCAGGGCAAAGTCGTCGTAGAAGTCGTGCAGGCCCCAGCAGTTGGCGGTAAATAGGCCGTAGCCGCGCACGTGCCACCAGGTGGGGTGGCGGTAATTGTGGGGATGGTCGAAGATGGCAATGCCCACCTGTTGCCCGTCTACCGTTCCGAAGTAGTCCACCCACGGCGCCCGCTTACCCCAGCATTCGTCGTCGTTGATCCCCCCGTAGGCATTGACGAAGGTCCCGCCGTTCTTCACTTCCATCTGCTCATTGACGCGCACTGAAATCGTTCCGGCCTCCTTGGTGTCGCCCAGTAGCACGCCCTGGTAGGCAGCAATCCAGGTGGTGGTCACGTCAAGGAAGCGCTTGCTGTCGGGCAGGTTGTAGAAACGCCAGTGCGTCTCCTCGCGCAGCAGTTTCTCATCCTCGGGGGTCACCCAGTCGCCGATGGCCAGAATCTCGCCGTAGACTGGACCCTGGGTCACGCGGCACTCCTCGACTACGGTCCGCGCATGCCCTTCGAGTTCGCTCCAGTTGTCGTAGCCGTTGACGCTGCCGTGGGCAACATAGAGCGATTTGTGATGGATGTGGTCGCCGGGTGCGAAGTTGGTGAGCTCCACGCCCCCCGGGCCGTGTAGCGGGTAGCAATAGGGCCGGGCGATGTCGCCGCCGAAGACGTAGCGGGTCAGCAGCTCGCCGCCAATGGTGACATCGCAGTGGGAGTCCTGCTCTTCGATGACTACGCCGCGCTCGATTTCGGTTGATGGGCCGATCTGATAGCGCTTGACCTCGCCCGAGGCCATCTGCGGAATAATGAAGGTCATCTCACCGTCGGTGCACTGGGCGGGAATCTCTTCGCCGCTCGCCTGCTCGGTGAGCGTATGTATGCCCGTGCAGTCTTCCTCGCAACAGACCGTGACTACGGCGTTCTCGCGGTTGTGCGCTCCGGCATTGATCTCGAGTATTTCACCATGCTGGCAACTACACGGCATTCAGAATCACTCCTTCGAGTTGCTGGTAAAACAGGTGTCTCGCCTGTCTCCCATACAATAGGCGTCGTAGTAGGGACTATTCGACTCTCGTAAGGAATAAGAGTATGCTATCCTGCTGTACTGTTCCACTTCTAAAGTTTTTGTCGGAAAGGTGCGGAAAACCGGCTTTTTTCAAAAAGCGGGTTTTCCGCAAAATCCGTTTATCAATTCTGCGGGCTAAATTCCCCGGTGTCTTTGGGCGTCGGCCCACAGCGGCGATATTTCGCGGAGCCGCGCGATGATTCCTGGCAGCACCTCCAGCACGTGGTCAATTTCTTCTTCGGTGTTGTCACGCCCCAGGCTCAGGCGTAGCGAACCGTGGGCGGTGGCGTGATCGTAGCCCAACGCCAGCAGCACGTGCGAGGCCTCCAGCGACCCCGAAGTGCAGGCCGAGCCGCTGGAAGCACAGATGTCAGCGTCGTCCAGTGACAGCAGGATGCCCTCGCCTTCGATGTATCGGATGCAGAAACTGGCGATGTGCGGCAAGCGGCGAGTGCGGTGGCCCGTGACGATTACATGAGGAATACGCTCTGGAATACCCTCGAGCAGCTTGTCGCGCAGGACGGTGAGGCGCAGGCTCTCGGTGTCGCCGTGCTCCTGGAGTAGCTCGATGGCCTTGCCGAAGCCGGCGATGCCGGCGACGTTCTCAGTGCCAGCACGCCGGTCCGATTCCTGGCCACCGCCGTCGAGGAGTTTGCGAATCTTCACTCCTCGCCGTAAGTACATCGCCCCGACACCCTTGGAGCCATGTACCTTGTGAGCGGAAAATGCCGCCATATCTACGGGCGTATCGGCGAGATTTAGCGGCAGCTTGCCCAACGTCTGGACCATATCACTGTGAAACAATGCGCCCTGCTCGCGGCAGATTGCACCAATCTCCTCAATCGGGTGGACCGTGCCGACCTCGTTGTTGCCGTGCATAATGCTGACCAGGATAGTATCGTCGCGGATAGCCTCCGCCACCTGCTCGGGCGCAATCAGCCCGGTACTGTCGGGCGCGAGGTAGGTCACCTCAAAGCCATCTTGCTCCAGAGCCTGGCAGGAGTGCAGGACGGCGTGGTGCTCGATCTGCGAGGTGATGATATGCCGGCCCTTGTCACGCAGCGTCCAGGCAGTGGCCTTAATTGCCCAGTTGTCGGACTCGCTGCCGCAGCCGGTGAAGTAGATTTCGCGAGGACTGGCCCCAACGTACTCAGCCAGCCGCTGGCGCGCCTCGTCTATCGCCGCCGCAGAGGCATGAGCCAGCCTGTACCAACTGGACGGGTTGCCGTACTGGTCCTGCAAGAACGGCTTCATCGCCGCGAAGACTTCCGGGGCAACTTGCGTTGTGGCAGCGTGGTCGAGGTATATCATAATTGCGCCTAAACTCCTTGGCTGAGCGGGGCAGGATAGCCTGTTCGTGGCAGACCTTAAGTGTAGTACGTGTGGGGGGCTTCGTCAAGAGTGGGCAAAGGAAGGGCAGATGAAAGCGGCGAAGTACAACGAGATTGGCCTGGACTGATGATGTTCAGTTTATTCGTGGTGCTTTCCGGCACCCCGGGGTACTAAGCGAGCTTATGCGCCGAGTAATGGTGGCAATGAGTGGCGGTATTGACTCCAGCGTGGCGGCGGCGTTGCTGGTGGGGGAGGGCTGGGATGTTGCCGGTATGACGATGGATCTGGGCATTGACCAGCGGCACGCGGTACGGCGGGCTGCCGCTGTCTGTCGAAGGCTAGCTATCGAGCACTACATCGCGGATATGGCCGAGTACTTCCGCGAGCAGGTGATTGACTATTTCTGCGCCGAGTATGCTGCTGGCCGCACGCCCAATCCCTGCGTGCGCTGTAACCAACTGGTCAAGTGGGGTGCGTTGCTGGACACGGCACTTGCACTGGGCTACGACTACCTAGCTACGGGTCATTATGTGCGGAAGGATTGGCGTGAGGGGCGTTACCGCCTCTGGCGGGGTCGTGACCGCAGCAAGGACCAGTCGTACGTGCTCTACGGACTGAGCCAGCGGCAGCTTGCCCGCGCGATCTTCCCCTTGGGCAACGCCACCAAACAGCACGCCCATGGTCTGGCGCGACGCCTCGGGGTAAATCCCGGCGCAATCGTCGAGAGCCAGGATATCTGCTTCATCAAGGGGCGCTATCAGGAGTTCATTCGGGGCCGTGTGCCTTTTGGTCCCGGACCGATCCGCATGGAAAGTGGGGAGGAGGTTGGCCAGCACGAGGGCCTACCCTTATACACTGTCGGCCAGCGCCGGGGGCTGGGCATCAGCGGGAAGTTGCTCTTCGTCATCGGAAAGGACCTGGCAGAGAATGCACTGATCGTCGGCCCGCGCGAGGCTCTGGCCCGGAAGAAATGTATTCTCGATCAGGTGAACTGGGTATCGCAGCCGCCGCCGCGTATCGGGCAACGGGTGCGCGTCGAAGTCGAGTTGCGTTACCGGGGACGGCCAATAGCAGCCAGCGTAGCCATGACGAGCGGCGATACAGCTCGACCGAGGCTGGCTCGGCACGACCAGGCAGTCACGCCGGGCCAGTCGGCAGTATTCTACCGAGGGGATTTGCTGCTGGGCGGCGGCATTATTGCGGGGCCAATCGGCACGTAGGCTAACGCAAAGCGGGCGTGACAGCGCCGGAGTAGTCGTCAAGGAGGCAATACGGAATGTCTGGAATGTTCACCACCCGGGCTCCTGTGCAAGGGCGCCGGGGCGTTATAGCTACCTCGAACTGTCTGGCGACCGAGGCGGGGATGAACATCCTCCGCCGGGGCGGCAACTGCATTGACGCCATTATCTCCGCCGCCGCAGTACTCAATGTCGTCGAGCCCCACTCCAGCCATCTGGGCGGCGACGCCTTCATGCTGGTGTGGGATGCCGGGAAGCAGGCGATTACTGCTATCAACTCGTCTGGTGTAACCCCGGCAGGGCTCCACGCAAGGATGTTCGATGGGCAGATTCCGGCGAGCGGCTTCCTTAGCTCGACAATCCCCGGGCAGGTGGCCGCCTGGGATGTTGCGCTTGCGCGGTTTGGTACGATGTCACCTGCGGAGGTACTGGAGGAGGCGATAGTCTATGCCGGGGAAGGCTTTGCCGTATCCCGGAATCTGAGCACGCTGCTTGAGAGCTCTTACGGCGATCTGGCCCAGTTCCCTTCAACCATGGCTGCGCTGATGCCTGAGGGAGCTGCGCTGGAGCAGGGCGATATCCTGCGGCAGCTTGACCTGGCCGCGACGCTCAGCACCCTCGCCGACGAAGGCTTTCGCGTCTTTTATGAGGGCAAAATCGCCCGCCGTATAGCCGAATTTTGGCGGGCCGGCGGTGGCGTGATAACCGCCGGCGATCTGGCGGCGCACCAGGCGAAGGTCCTCGAGCCCCTGCACACTACGTACCGGGATTGGGGCGTCTACGAGCAGCCGCCGGTTAGCCAGGGACATATATTGCTGCAGTCGCTGGATATGGTAGAGACCTTCGACCTGGCAGCAATGGGCCATCTGTCGCCAGAGGCCGTACACGTGTGCATCGAAGCCAACAAGCTGGCCCATGCAGACAAGGACAGGTATACCACCGACCCCAAGTGGTCGCCGCTGCCGCTGGGACTGCTGTCCAAGCAATATGCGGCGGAGCGCGCCGCACTTATTGATATGGGGCGAGCCCTCGAATCCCCACCACTCCCGGGCCAGCCGCCGGCTGCCAGCGACACTACCTACCTGTGCTGCGTGGATCGCTGGGGTAACGCCGTCAGCTACATTCAGAGCATCTTCCTTCCGTGGGGATGCGCGGTGGTTGCCGCAGGGACCGGCGTGTTGCTCAACGACCGCGCCTGCGGCTTCTCGCTGGATCCTGCCCACGTCAACTTCTTGGAGCCGGGCAAAAAGACGGTGCACACGCTCAACACTTACATGGTGTTTCGTGAGGGGCGACCGGTTTTTGTTGGAGGAACACCCGGCGGGGATGTTCAGGTCCAGACCAATCTGCAGGTCATTACGGCTTTGCTGGACTTTGGCTGTGAGCCGCAGCAGGCCGCCGAAGACCCACGCTGGATGCGACACGAAGGCCGCTGTATCAGCCTGGAGCAGCGCGCGCTGGCCAAGACATTCGCCGGTCTGACGCAGCGCGGACATGAAGTTGATGTCATTGGGCCCTATGCGGCGGGCGGGCGGGTGCAAGTCATTGGTTTGGCCGACAACGGCGTGTTGACTGGCGGGTCCGACCCGCGCTGTGACGGTTGTGCCCTAACCTTCTGATAAGCCGTCGGCCGTATTCTGCAGCGGGTATACAGCAATAGAGGCAGCCCGAGGTCGGCCCAACCGACTTCGGGCTCATTGTTTTCTCGGCGGCTGGGCAGGCTGCGGCTTCGTGCCTTCTCCTCACCAATATCGAGGGGGGGCGAAAGAATCAAGCATCAGGGGGAACCCTCGGGTGTCTTTGGTGTATATATAGTATAGGCGTAGGCTCAACCTGGACAGGGGAGCTAGCCGGGAGATGTTGACCGCTAACCTACTTGAAAGGAGTCACCTGTATCGCTAAAACGCTGCTGCCTCGAGGAAGGGATTAAGTATGAGAACTAAACCCGGCGCAGAGAAAAGCGGCGCAGGGTGGGGCCCGGACGCTCAGCTACGGAGGCATCTGAGAGCGGGCTCGACGCACGAGCGCTACGTGCGCCGCGTAGTTGAGGAGGGACAAGTCTGTGAGGAGGATGTGGCGGAGGGCATACTGGTGGGGGCGTACGCGCGGGCGGTAAGTTACCTCGGTCAGTGCCCGGCAGTTGGGCGTTTGAGTCCGGAGATGCTGGACGAGGCTGTCTGTCATGGCCTGAGATACGAGCTGCGAGCGCGTAGGAGTTGTTGATATTGCGCGGAGACCTGCGGGGCGACTCCGCGATAGTGTCCAGCTTCCCTGTCCAGGGACCAGATTTGAGGAGGCCGTTAGCTGTGATCTGCTCGGTGGAACGGGATCTTGAGTCCTGGGGGGTACATGGTAAGACGCTGGCAGAACTGAAAAGCGGCCCAAAGCAGATAACAATCGCCGTTCACGAACTGCTTAGGCCGGAGACTTTCAGAAGGTGCGTAGAAGCAATTCAAAAAAGGGTCAACACCGAGGATGTCGAGGAGCTGGAACACGTTGTCATCGGGGCCCTGACCGACATTCTGGAGAATCTAGTTAACAGACCTGAGGAGTATGAGTTCGAGGACCGGGGGGCAGTTCAGAGGTACTTGTTCGGTATGATCAATAATCAGAGCAAGAAGGTAATTGAGAGCTTGACCGCGCAGGCCCGCCGCAGGATCCCCCTCCCGGCGGAGTTGCCTGTGGAGACCGCGGAACAGGACGAGCATCAGGAGATAGCACTGCGGCAGGTATTGGACCTCTTGCCGTTCGAATTCAGCTCTGTTCTGGTGCTGCATTGGTATGGTTACACGGTGGCGGAGATTGCCGGACTCCTGCGGATTCCAGAAGGCACGGTCAAGTCGCGTGCGTACCGAGGGCGAGAGAAGCTTGCTCGTCTGTCGGAACCGATGCAGGTGGGAGGAGCACAATGAACGATCGCGACTCGCGGTGCAAGAAGGTGATAGCCAGTCTGGTTAGACGAAGGGAGGAGATCATTGACAAAGCCCTGGTGCGCGCTCACGCGCTGGTCATGGCCGAGGGAAGACAATGCTGCCATGGCGATGACGACGAGGCGGACGAAGCTGAGCCAGAGAAGGACTGGCGCAGTGAGGGCCGGGATGAGGAGGAGCAGCCGCGTGCTATTTCCAACAACGTGGCCCAGATTGCTAGGTGAGTGAGTCGGTCCAGGGGGAGCTTCTGAGCAGGAGAAGAACGGGTAACAAGGCAAATAGACTGGGCGGGCCTGAGGCGGTCCGCCCAGGGCTTTTGGTGGGTAGGGCAGCAAGCGGCCGCGAGCAAACTTGACAACGCCAGCAGGCAATGCGTAAAATGAAGCCGGGAAGATGAGGCGGCTTTCCGGACCTCTGAGTTCGGGGGGGCGCCCAGTCAGGCGTAGCCTTCAGGATGGAACTATATGCGGCCCGCATGGCTAGAAATAGACCTCACCGCAATCGCTGACAACGTCCACCGTGTGCTCTCGGTTCTGGGGCATCAGCGCAAGCTGATTGCGGTGGTCAAGGATGATGCTTACGGCCACGGTGCGGCGGTGGTGGCGCGAGTAGTTGACGACTGTGGGGCGCAGATGCTGGCGGTAGCTCTGCTTGAAGAGGCTCTAGAGCTGGAGCAGATCTGCCCGGAGGCAGAGATCCTGATACTTGGCCTGGTACCTCGCGCGGCGGCTGAGACCGCAGTCGCCCACGGTTTTCACGTACCCCTGAGCGATCTGGCCGCAGCCGAAGCATTCGCCATGGCGGCTGCCGAGTTGGGCAAAGCGGCGAAGGTGCACATTAAGGTAGATACGGGCATGCACCGGCTGGGAGTGCCTGCGGAGGAGATCAGCGACTATTGTCGGCAGCTCAAGACCCTCGCCGGCTTGCAGATCTGCGGCATTTTCACTCACTTTGCCAGTTCTTCGGACGACCCTCAGTTCACCACCGAACAGTTCGAGCGTTTTCGGCGGGCCTGCTGGGACGCTGAGGCCGCTCTGGGGTACCCCGTACCGGTGAAGCACTGCGCCAACAGCGGTGCGACGGTGCGCTACCCGGAGATGTGGCTGGATGCGGTACGACCGGGAGCGCTGCTCTACGGCATCCCGCGCAATCGCGGCGGAGTCTACCTGCCGACGATGGTGCAGGCCTTGACGCTGAAGGCGAAGATTGCCTGTCTAAAAGATGTCCCGAAGGGCGAGACGGTGGGCTATGGTCGCACCTGGCGAGCGGCACGCGATACCCGCACGGCGCTGCTGTCCGTCGGGTACGGAGATGGATATGACCGCCTGCTTTCGAACAACGCCGACGTGCTACTGCGGGGTCGCCGGATGCCGGTCATCGGCACGATAGCAATGGACTCGACGGTTATTGATGTCACCGACGTACCAAGTGTCGAGGTGGGCGAAGAGGTGGTTCTGATCGGGGACCAGGGTGATGAGAGCGTTACGGTGGCAGAGATCGCCGAGCGGTGTGGTACGATAGTGCATGAAGTCGTCGCACGTCTGACGCCGCGGCTGCCCCGTGTTTATACCTGTCAGCTGGGCGACGGGCGGGTCGAGCGGCTGATCGAGGCAAGTGGGGGTGTCACCAACGATGTCCCGGCCTGATTCGGTTGTTGTCGAAGTTCCTGCGACTACCGCCAACCTTGGTCCAGGCTTTGATTGCCTGGGCCTGGCGTTGGATTTCCACAACATCGTGGAGCTGGAGCTGAGTGCCGTCACCGAGGTGGAAATCACCGGCGAGGGGCATGGGCAACTGCCGCTGGGGCCTGGTAACCTCGTTTTGCGAGCTGCCGAACAGGTGGCCAACGAAGTGGGCGTCCAAGTTCCCGGGTGGCGCTTGGACCAGCACAACGATATCCCGCTAGCGCGGGGACTGGGCAGCAGCAGCGCGGCGATCGTCGGTGGCCTGGTAGCGGCTAACGAACTGCTCCAGGCGGGGCTGGACAAGGACCGGCTCTTGCAGTTAGCCGCGCAGATCGAGGGCCATCCCGATAACGTCGCGCCGGCGCTCTACGGCGGGCTGACGGCTTGCGCGGTTGATGAAGATGAGGTCTTCTGTATCCGGTTGAATGCGCCCGAGGGGTTGGCGATTGGGGTGGCGATTCCCAACTTCGAGGTGAGTACTGAAGAAGCCCGAGCCATTCTCCCGGAGCAAGTGCCGTTCGACGATGCGGTGTTCAATACCACGCGGGCGGTCTGCACGATGGCGGCGCTGGTGGGGAGAAAGTGGGAAGTCCTGGGCGCGATGATGGATGACCGCCTCCATCAGCCGTACCGGATGCCCCTGATTCCGGGTATGGCCGAGGTAATCGAAGCCGCCCGCGAGGCCGGGGCCTACGGGGCGGCGTTGAGCGGGTCGGGACCGAGCGTGGTTGCCTTCGCACAGGAGAAGAACAACGAGATTATTGAGGCGATGGTGCAAGCTTTCCGCCGCTTCAACGTGGAAGCTGTCGCCTTCTGGACTTGCGCAAGCAATGAAGGAGCAGTAATCGCTGAGCCAGAGACGGAGCAGTGAGTGGTACGAGTTCTGAGCCGACTGGGGTGGGGGAATGTGGTGGTGAAGTGGTGTGGGGAGGCGTAAGGGATTGTTGTCAGTGCCGGTAGGACAGGCGAGACCTCGACACCCTCAGTCCCAAGATGCCGGTCTTACCAGAGGAGGCGGATTGTGGGTCTTGACTCCGAGCGGCGCTGTCCTCGCTGCGACAGAGCGATAGTGGATACCCCCAAAGGACCTCGCTGTCTGTACTGCGGCTATGACTTCTCTGTACCTCCCGAGGATATTGATGCTGGGGAGTACTTTACTGGTGCAGAATGCGGCGTGCTGGGCCTGCTGGCAGGGCTGGAGATCGGCGTGGCGATAGGTCTCGTCGGCGGCGATCCCGAGCCGGACGCCGCGGTCCTTCTGCTCAGCGCCGGAGTTGGTGCATTGCTCGGTGCAGTGTTAGGCGGCTGGTGGGGTCAGCGGCTGGCGCGAGCGCGTCGTCGGAACTTCCGACTCCTGCTGCTCGCGGCGTGTGGGGCGGGGCTGGGTGTGTTGGTGATGGCCGTGGCGGGTTGGGGCAGGGTGGATACGGTGGTGCTGGTGGCGGTCGGGCTGGGCGCGCTGCTGTACGCGAGCGGCCTGTACGCAGCACGACACGGCGTTGGTAAAGGACATAGTGACAATTCCCGCGAATAACCGGGGTGCCGTAGCCTGCTTTGCGCAGGCGACTGCACGCGGAACCCCGATACTGAGGTGATGTCAGTGAATGTAACCGAACGGGTTACTGGTTTTGCTATGAGGGTGGCCGAGGCCAGCGTAGCGCTGCGGAATGCTTCGGGCGATAAGCGCAATGAGCTGTTGGGGCGGATGGCGGAGCTGCTGCGGGCTCGTAGTGCCGAGATAATGCGGGCCAATGCCATTGATATGGAGCAGGGCGGGGAGAAGGGACTCTCCTCGGCGATGCTCGACCGGCTGCTGCTCAATGAAGAGCGCATCGAGAAGATGGCGGCAGCGCTGGAAGAGATAATTGAGCTGCCTGATCCGCTGGGGCGGGTGCTGGAGGAGTGGACGCGGCCCAACAGCCTGCGCATTCAGAAGGTGGCAGTGTCCCTGGGAGTGGTGGGGATAATCTACGAATCGCGGCCCAATGTGACAGTGGACGCCGCTGGGCTGTGCCTCAAGGCGGGCAACGGCGTGCTGCTGCGGGGTGGCTCGGAGGCGATAAACTCCAATATTGCGCTCGTCGAGGTGCTCCAGAATGCCTGCCGGGATGTCGGGCTGCCGGCAAGTTGTGTGGAGATAATTGACTTCACGGACCGGGCGGCGGTAACCGAGATGGTGCGGCTGGACGAATACCTGAATCTGATCGTGCCTCGCGGTGGCCATGGGCTGATCCGGACGGTGGTGGAGAATGCCACCGTGCCGGTGCTCAAGCACGACCGGGGTATGACGCAGATCTATGTGGACGAGACCTGCGACCTGGACATAACCGTCGAGTTGGTGCACAATTCCAAGGTGCAGCGACCCGGTGTGTGTAACGCCGTCGAGAATCTATATGTGCATTCGCGCAACGGTGAGGCGCTACGGGCGATCGCGGCGGACCTCCAGGATGCCGGGGTGGAGATACGCGGTTGCCCCCGGACGCTGGAACTGTGCGAGGGCTGCATCCCGGCTGCCGACGAGGATTGGGATACTGAGTACTTGGATATGATACTGGCGGTGCGGATGGTGGATTCGATGGACGAGGCGATGGTGCTTATTGCTCGGCACGGCTCGGGGTTGACCGAGGCGATCTATACTGACAACGAAGAAAACGCTGAGCGCTTTTTGCGCGAAGTAGATTCGGCCTGCGTCTATCGAAACGCCTCGACACGCTTCACCGACGGTGGGCAGTTTGGTCTGGGCGCGGAGATCGGCATCTCGACTGACAAGATCCACGCGCGCGGGCCGGTAGGGGTGCGGGAGCTGGTGAGCTATAAGTACGTGGTCCGCGGCGACGGGCAGATCCGGCCGTCATAGGAGAGAAGAAGTGGCGACAGTGAGCAGTCTGCGTAAGCAGCTAAGGGAAGCCAAGCTGGTGGTGGTTAAGGTGGGGACGCGGCTGGTCACGCGGGGGCCGGGCGAGTTGAACACTGACTTCCTCGCCGGCCTGGCGGGCCAGATCAAGCGGCTGCAGCAAGAAGGCGTGCAGGTACTGGTGATCACCTCCGGCGCTGTGCACCTGGGTTCGGGGCATCTCTCGGCGCGTAGCCAGCAGGGCGGGCTAGGCGCACGCCAGGCGGCCGCTGCCATTGGGCAACCCACCTTGATGCGGCACTATGTCGAGGCGCTCACCGACCAGGATATGGCCGGGGCGCAGATCCTGCTGACCACCGCAGATATGCAGGACCGCACGCGATACTTGCGGATTCGGAATACCTTGCAGGTGCTACTGGGCGAGGGAGTCGTCCCCATCATTAACGAAAACGACACGGTTTCCGTGGAGGGCGTTACCTTCGGAGAGAATGACCGATTGGCGGCAGTAGTGGCGGCGGCGCTACGGGCAGAGTTGCTGATATTTCTGTCGGATCAGGCCGGTCTGTTTACTGCGGACCCCCACCGCGATCCTGCTGCCGAGTTTGTGCCAGTGGTGAGGCCGGGCGACGAAATAGAGCGGTACGCAGCGGGGGCAGGTGGAGCGGAGTCACTGGGAGGTATGGAGAAGAAGCTGGAAGCGGCGCAGATGGTAGTGGACTGCGGAATTCCATTGGTGATTGCTGACGGCAGGGAAGAGAACATTGTGCTGCGGATCCACGATGGGGAAGAGGTGGGGACGATGTTTGTCCCGCGGGAAGCTCGGCCCAGCCGCAAGCTGTGGCTAGCGACCGCGCTGGAGCCGGCGGGCAGCCTGGTAGTTGACGAAGGCGCGTGCCGGGCGTTGCGCCATCGCGATGGCAGCAGCCTGCTGCCGGTGGGGATAGTGGAGGTCCACGGCAGCTTCCAGGCGGGTGACCTGGTGCGGGTCGTGGATCAGGAGGGCGGAGAAATCGCCCGCGGTCTGGTCAACTACTCCAGTGAGGAGGTCTGTGCTATCGAGGGGCGGCACAGCCGAGATGTCCCAGAGATCCTGGGGCATGTGGGCGATGAGGAGGTCATCCACCGCGATAATCTGGTGGTGACCGCCAGCGGGAAATAGCCAGCGCAGGCTGTGTGAGTTGAACGTTCCGCGCGCAGTTGTGGACATCACCAAAAAAATCCCCGTTCTCCCAGCAAGGGAGAACGGGGATTTCGTCTTGCGTACGTTCTGGCAAGCCAGGTCTGGTGTGGTAGCGCTTGCCAAATCTGTCTGCTAGTTACTCGGGGACAGCCTCGCCTTCGGTAGCATCTGCTTCTTCAGCAGGCTCTTCGCCTTCCGTAAGCCCCTTTTCAACAGCCTCTCCGGGCTCGGTGGGCTCTGGCTCGTCGACCGCTGGCGGAACTGCTGCCTTCGGCGGTCTCGGGGGCGAGATACCTATACCTGCCTCCTCGGTCGGTGGCTGCGGACACCCAGCCAAGCCTACGAGTAAGCCAACCACAGCTAGGACAATCACCACGAACAGTAATTTGCGGTACATATCACGGGTCCTCCCTTCTTTTGGTCTAAGCATCAGAGTGGTATTTACCACATTTCTTCGACTCTGTCAAGTAGGTCTGCTAGTCTGACTGCCCAGTAACAGCCTATACCTCACCGTCGTCATCTTCGGGCCACAGATCTGAGAGCCTGTGGGACCGCTTGAAGAACTCGCGCACTTGCTGAATCTCGGCCTCGGTGATCGGCCCCGGGTCGGGGTACTCGCGCTCACCATCGTCAGACTCAACAAGCCCCAGGTCGTCGGCCCGGTCAAGGGCGCGAGCCGCAGCTTCGTCAAAGCCGGCGGTTTGCAGAACCCGGGCGATCCACTGGTAGATCTCGCTGTCGTTGTCTGCGCCGGTGAGGGCGTTTTGGAAGGCAGACACCGCTTGCAGACAGGCTTTCTGAAAGAGAGCGTGCTGATGGGCGGAGGCCTCGGCTGCGCCTCGGATAGTAGTACCGAAGCTCTCGATAGCCAGACGATAGCGGTTGTAGCCCAAGGCGAAGTGAACGATCGAGTCGTCGGCGCCATCTGCCAGGGCCAACTCCAGATGAGCCACGACTTTTTCGGGTTCTTCGACGTGATAATAACACTCGGCGAGCAGGAGTTGGCGGGCAATCTCACCGTTGGTAGTCTGACTGTCAGCGTCAGTGGCCTCTTCAATCACATCGTAGAGGGCAATGCTGCGCTTGCCTGCCAGGGATTCCAGGTCGGCGATTGTCACGTCCTCCTTGCTGCGCAAGCGCTCGATCTGCCGGTAGTAGAAGACCTCGCGGTCCAGGAACCTGGATAGCAGTTCGCGGCTGGCTTCGGCAGCAGCACTGTCGGTGGCGTACTCGGCGATCACCTCGTAGAAGACCTGGCTGAACGGCGAGGGAGTGGGCATATGGCTAAACTCGCGCAGATGATGCCAGATTGCCTCGTCATTACTATCAAGCATAGTCTTATCACCGCTCTACCGACTATTCCACGACTACCTCAGCGCCGACCTCTTCCAGCTTCTCCTTGACGCTGTCGGCCTCTTCCTTGTTGACGCCTTCGGCCACCACGGCGTCGGGAGCGGCCTCGACGAGCTCCTTGGCCTCCTTCAGACCCAGGCTAGTCACCTCACGCACGGCCTTGATCACCTGGATTTTCTCGTTGCCGATGCTGGCGATCTTCACAGTAAACTCGACTTGTTCCTCAGCAGCCGCCCCGGCCTCCGCCCCGCCTGCTACCCCGGCTACCGCCACAGGCGCCATTGCCTCCACGCCCCACTGCTCTTGAAGCTTGTCCTTCAGCTCGACGAGCTCCAGCACGCTGAGCTGGTTGATTTGTTCGATGATTTCGTCAACAGCCATCGTTCTCCTCCTTGTTATTTGATGTGGCTTTGCTCCGTTAGGATTCAAAGCAAAAACTAGTCTTCCTCCGGCTCCGCTGGCGGTTGCTCGGCGGATTCTTCTATTGGCTCCTCAACTGACGGCTCTACCGGCTTATCGGCCGATTCGTCTTCCTCCTCTTCAACTGACGGCTCTACCGGCTTCTCGGCCGATTCGCCTTCCTCCTCTTCAACTGACGGCTCTGTTGGCTGAGGTTCCTGTTCCTTGCGCTTGTCGGCAATCGCCTGCAGAGTGAAGACGAATTGCGAGGTAACGCCATCCAAGAGGTTCACTAATCCCGTGACCGGTCCGGCCAGTCCGGCCAGGACCATGGCGAGTAGCTGGTCGTGTGGAGGCAGCAGCGCCAAGCGTGCAACCTGCTCGCGGTCGAATATCTGTCCGTCGAAAAGCGCAGCCTTGACCGCCAAGTATTCGTGATCCTGACCGAATGACGTGAGGGTCTTGATGACGGTGATAGGATCAGCCTGGCAGAAGGCAACTGCCGTCGGACCGGTGAGAAACTCCTGAAGTCCCTCGGCGTCGGTGCCGGCGAAAGCGAGCTTGAGCAAGCGGTTCTTGGCCACACGCAGGCAAGCGTCGTTCTGGAGGATCTGCCCGCGCAGTTCGCTCATCTCTGCGACGCTGAGATGATGGAAATCGGCCAGGTACATTCCCGTGCTCTTCTCGACTGCTTCGCGCAGCTCAACAACCAGAGCTTCCTTCTCGGGTGTTGGCATAAGTCTTATCTCCTGTTTGTTAGGGCAGCCGGTCGCAAAACAATAAACGAGAGCTACCGGTGTCGAAGCTCTCGTGAAATCCCTGTCCTAACGACGAGTGGAACAGATAGGGATTGACTTCTCCGACCTCGACAGGCGGGCCTCGGCTCAACGGCCCATTAGACGCTAATCGCGCACCGGCGGTCTTCGGTCAGTGCAACTTTGTTTGAGACGGCATGACGACTGAATTCTGTCGTATTATAGCAGTAACGCTCCCAGGATGCAAGAGCTTAGGCCTGGGCTTCGTCCAGGTCCAGCTTGATGCCGGGGCCCATCGAGGAGGCCAGAGTGGCGCTGCGCATAAAGCGGCCCGTCACTGCAGCAGGCCGAGCCGCGCTGACGGTGCGCAGCAGTTCGACGATATTCTCCCGCAGTTGCTCGTCGGTAAAGGATACTCTGCCTACGGGAACGTGGACAACGCTGCCCCGGTCCATGCGGAACTCCACACGTCCCTGCTTGAGCTCTTCTATAGCCTGGGCGAGGTTTGGGGTGATACCTCCGGCCTTCTTGCTGGGCATGCGGGGGCCCAGGATCGGGCCCAAGCGCGCGCCGATCATCCCCATCAGTTGGGGATGGGCCACGAGGATGTCAAACTCGTCCCAGCCCTGTTCGATGGCCTCTACCAGGTCTTCGTCGCCGACGCGGTCAGCGCCGGCTTCACGGGCCTCCTGAGCAACCTCACCCGGGGCGAAAACCACCACCCGTGGCACCTTGCCAGTGCCGTGAGGCAGCACCAGCGTCCCCCGCACGGTCTGGTCACCTTTGGCTGGGTCCGCGCCGAGCCTGATGTGGATCTCTATAGTCTCGTCGAACTGGGCGGAAGCTGTCTCCTTGATCAGGCGGATAGCCTCGTCCAGAGAGTATCTCTGGGTGTGATCGACCTGTTCGTGAGCTTGACGGTAGCGCTTGCTTACCTTTGCCATACTGACTGTCCCCGTTCTGGCGGCGTAACCCGGCCAGGTTCTTAGTCAACTATGTTAATGCCCATACTGCGCGCGGTGCCTTCGATGATGCGCATGGCGGCTTCGATGTCGCGAGCATTAAGGTCTTCCTGCTTCTCCTGGGCGATCTGGCGGATCTTCTCGCGGCTGACCTCGGCGACTGGCTCGCGGCCCGGCTCTCCTGATCCCGACTCGATGCCGGCCGCCTTCTTCAGGAGGCTGGCGGCTGGTGGGGTCTTGGTGATAAAGGTGAAGCTGTGGTCGGCGTAGACGGTAATCTCAACCGGAATTATGTCGCCCATCTGACTGGCGGTGCGCTCGTTGAAGCTCTTGCAGAACTCCATTATGTTTAGCCCGTGCTGGCCCAGAGTGGGGCCGACTGGCGGTGCCGGGCTTGCCCTTCCGGCGGGCACGTGCATCTTAATGGTTGTAAGTATTTTCTTGGCCATGGGCTACTCCCGAACTGCGGTATTATTGCCGTAGACAAGGTGGCGATGAGTCGTTAGGCGACAGAATGACTCAGGCGCTGCCCGTGTGCCCTAGAGCTTCTCAATCTGGGTGAAGCCAAGTTCTACCGGGGTTTCCCGTCCGAATATGCTGATGAGCACCTTAACTGTCTCGTGTTCGATATTGACCTCGGTGACCTTGCCAGAGAACTCAGCGAACGGTCCTTCGATGATGCGGACTGCTTGGCCGGTTTCCCAGCTGGCCTTGAGCTTGCCACTCTCCTCGCCGACCGTTTCCATAATGTTGGCGACTTCTTCATCACTGAGGGGTACAGGCGAGTCGGAGGAGCCGACGAAGTGGGTAACGCCGGGGGTGTGTTGGACAAGATGGCGCAGGTCATCGGTCAGCTCGGCCTCGACTATGATGTAGCCAGGATATAGCTTGCGCTGGACCTCTCGTCGTTGGCCGCCCGCGGACCTAATCTCGGTCTCGGTGGGCACCAGGATGCGTCCGAGTAGGTGGCCCCAGTCGTTAGCTGCCACCATCTTCTCAATGGTGGTCTTAACGCCGGTTTCTTTGCCTGTCAGTGTATGAACGACGTACCACTCCATTGTTCTCACTACCCGTGACTCCAACTTCGGATGTTTGGCTGCTCCGGGGATGACATAACTACCTGTACAGGTGGAGCAGTGCTATGAGCTTGGCAAAGATGTAGTCCAACGTACCGATCCATAGTCCTACAATCAGTATGGTAACGAGCACAACCACGGTGAACGTCCAGGTATCCTCGTGGCTCGGCCAAATCACTCGCTGCAGCTCGTGGCGGACATCCTGCAAGAATCGCCAGCTATTGACGAAAGGCCGCGCCAGTTTTTGCGCAAATCCGGGCTTACTGCCCAACTGGGCCGCCATCAGTATCTCCTCCATCGCGCTGATGCGACTACTCCTCGTTCGCCGGCGGCGGCTCTCTATCCAACCAGCCGCATTGGGCTCCGAAACTCTATGGCAGGGACGGCCGGACTCGAACCGACAACCTGCGGTTTTGGAGACCGCTGCTCTGCCAATTGAGCTACGTCCCTGCGCAGCGAATGCGCTACTCGTTCCACTATCTGTTGATGCGGGTCTCCTGGTGCTTGGTATGGCCGCCGCATGTCGGACAAAACTTCTTGAGCGCCAACTTGTCAGAGACGTTTTGTCTGTTCTTGCTGGTTACGTAGTTATTCGCCTTACACTTATTACACTGCAATATTATCTTAGTTTGGGGCATATGTCAAAGCTTCCCTACTCCAGAATCTCGGTAACGACACCGGCGCCGACGGTGTGCCCGCCCTCGCGAATGGCAAAGCGCAAGCCCTCCGCCATCGCAATGGGCTGAATCAGTTCCACCGTGAACTGGGCGTTGTCCCCCGGCATCACCATCTCCGTGCCCTCGGCCAGCTCAATGTCG
>JAUVXR010000007.1 GCA_030603495.1 bacterium | reverse complement strand
GATGAACTACGCCCACTGTCTGTATAGGCGCTTCACCGAGTCTTATAGGCGACCACTCCGGAGGTCTGGTGTGTGATACTTGTTCTCCTAAGGGATGTTTCATGTGGTGGGCACGACCTGGCCGAGGGCCTGGGCCAGGTCCTAGCCTACCCCATGCCCCCCAAACAAGCTGCTCCACTCTTAGGAGTATCGGCGCGGACAGTCAAGCGATGGATCAAGGCCGGGAAGATACCAGGAGAAGTCATCACGGAGAGGGCTCGGAACAGGTATGTAGTGTATTGGAACTGGCTATCCCCGCCAGGCTCACTTTCGGGACTTGGTCAGGCGCTTCACGGAGTGGCAGTGGGAAACCTCCCTCTGCACTGGAATGAAGTAACACGCGTACTAAAAGAACATCACCGAGAGCGAGAGCTGTGCAGAAAGCTGGGGATGATGCAGCGTGACAGGCAGACACAGGAGCCAGCGCCCAGTATCATTTTCCGCTGGATTCGCGGGAAGAGCTACCCGGGGTCACACTACCGGGCTAGACTGTTCGGATTGCTGTGTGAACCTCTGGAAGATGGGGAGACGCTGTTAGAGAAGCATTCAGACAGCCTGTGGGCGATAGTGGACAAGAACGCTTGAAAATGACACTGGTAATGGTCACGGATCTTCTGTAGAATACAGCAAATAGAGGAGCCCGGCGCGGACACGCCGGGCTCCCACATAGTATCTGAGAGCTCCCGCTAATAGGAGGCTTCAGACGGTGTCATTTTATCATAATCCGATGACAATATCAAGCCCGCTGCCCCCAGCCTGTCCGGCTGGGATCGGTGGGCTTGTTTCATATAGTACCACATTAACACGGAAAGGAGGTGACGAAATGACCGAAAACATCGTATGGGAATCACTGAAAGAGGACAAACGACGTGAGCATATCCAGCACTTGGGGAGGATGGCTCGGGGATTGGATGGTGGCCAGGATGTTGAGCGGACGGTAAACCGACTCCTAAATGGCTGGGAGTCAGGCTCCATGGCCGACGCAGACTTGAAGTACCATCTGTGCTGTGCCGTGCAGGATTTCCTGGCCTACCAGAAGGGACTCCTGGAGATCTTGTCCGATATCCTGTTAGCCTCTAAACGAGATGAACAGGAAGATCCAATGGCGTGGGAGTCACGCCTGGTCTGTGCGGAGGCTACTCCGCAGGAGCAGCCAGCGCAAGCCGGGTAAGGGGTATTTACAGAGCCCCCGCTGGCGTGGAAGAATCTAAGCGTCGGCGATGTGGTGGGAGCTGGGGGGCGGAACCGATCATCACGGTCCCTACCTGTCCCCCAGCCCGCCGCCTGAACGTGGGGATAATGATGCACAATGACCCGACAGGCAAAAGGCTAACCGGCCAACCCAGGCCAGACCTCGACGATATCCCTTCCGATCTGAAGGGACAGTCCCGCTGGGTGAACTGGCGGTACGAGGGGCGCGGCGACAAGCGCACGAAGGTCCCCTACAATCCCGCCACGGGCAAACGCGCTTCCACTACCGACCCCGAGACGTGGGCCTCCTACGATACTGCCTGCCAGCGCTCGGCCGACTACGACGGCATCGGCTTCGTGCTCGGGGGCGGGTTCGTGGGTGTGGACCTGGATGGGTGCCGTGATCCAGAGACCGGCGAGATGACGCCTCAGGCCCAACAAATCGTGGACGGGCTTGATAGTTACACGGAGATCTCCCCCTCGGGTAAGGGTATCCATGTCATCTGCCTCGGCGCTCTGCCACCTGGTGGTCGCAAAGCCACCGGGCAGGGCGTCGAGCTATATGACAGCGGTCGCTACTTCACCGTCACGGGCAATCATCTGACAGGCACCGCTACCACGATCGAGAAGCGGGCCAAGCAGTTAGCTGCACTTCACGCCCGGATCTTCACGCCCCCGGAGGAAGAGGCTCCGGCAGAGCAACCGGAGCGCCACAGTGCCCTCTCCGATGAGGATGTGCTCGCAGCCATGCAACGGGCGAAGAACTGGGCTGCCATAGAGGGACTATGGACGGGTGAGCACAGCTACGCATCGCCGAGTGAGGCAACCTTGGCCCTGCTTGATCACCTGACCTTCTGGTGCGCCGGTGATCGCCAACAGATGGACCGGCTCTTCCGCCGCAGCGGACTGATGCGCGAGAAATGGGATAGCAAGCGCGGCAATACGACCTGGGGCCAGCAGCAGATAGCCAAGGCCCTGGCAGGCCGCACCGAGTTCTATACGCCACCGGCTAAGGATACGAAGGCCGAGCAGCCCAAGGAGAGCGAGCGGCTGCTACGTCTGGCTGAGCGGCATGCCACGGAATTCTTCGTGGATGTGTACGGCGAACCCTTCGTGCAAATGCCCGTGGGTAATCATCAGGAGGTCTGGCCCGTAGGTCCCCGCCAGATGCAGATCAAGCGCTGGCTGACCAGGTTGTTCCGTGCTATCGAGGGCAAGCCACCCAGCGCCCAGTCGATGACCGATGCCTGCCTGGGAATTGAAGCTATATGCGCCGAGGGGCCCACCCGTGAGCTTCACAATCGTGTGGCGTGGGCTGAGGATAGGACAGTACTTTACTATGACCTGACCGACGACGACTACCGCGTGGTGAAGATAACAGCCCAAGGCTGGCAGGTCACCGGCGATTATCCCATCCTCTTCCGCCGCTACCAACACCAGCAGCCACAGATGGAACCCACCCGCCCTGCCGATGCGCGGAAGGCACTCCAAGCTATATTCCAGTTCCTCAACGTACCGGACGACGAGGATACCAGGCTGCTCGTGCTGGTTTGGTTGGTATCCTGCTTTATCCCAGGCATCGCCCATCCAATCCTGAACCTCACAGGATCCCAGGGGTCAGCCAAGTCCTACAGCTTTGGGGTGCTGCGCGCCATAGTCGATCCGTCCAGCACGCCCACGCTGGCCCCGCCGCGCGATGATGACCAGCTGGTACTCCAACTCAACAACAATTGGATGGCCCTATTTGACAACATTAGTTCCTTCGCTCAGTGGAGGTCGGATACTTTCTGTCGTGCCATCACGGGAGCGGGGTACTCCAAGCGCAAGTTGTTTACGGACAGCGACACCATCACGTACCACTATCGACGAGTTATTGGTATGAATGGCGTCGTGAATACCGCATACAGCCCTGACTTTCTGGATCGATGCCTAATCATAAACCTGGACAGGCTCACCGGGCGCTGGCAATCGGAGCGAGAGTTGACGGAAGCGTTCAAGCAGGCGCTGCCTGGTATCTTGGGGGCCTGCCTGGAAGCCCTAGTCGGCGCATTGGGCGTCTACCCGAGCATCGCCACGCCAAGGGACTACCGGATGACCGACTTCGCCCAGTGGGGAGAGGCTATTTCCGTAGCACTAGGTTACGAACGGGGGCAGTTCCTCGTGGCATACAAGGCCAACCTGGAGGAGCTAACCTGGGTTGCGTTGGAGGGCCAGGCATTCACGCGGGCGGTTATAGAGCTTGTAGGAGTGCATGAAGGCACGTGGCAAGGCACCGCTGAGCGGTTGCTCAAACAGGCGCGGTCCATGGCAACGGTTACGGGCATCTCCACCGAGGGCAAGGGATGGCCAGGGAGCGCAGCCTGGGCACGGAAGCGACTGGACCAGGCTGAAGCCAACCTGGAAGACATCGGTCTCCACATCCAGACCGGAAAGAAGATAGGGGAAGATAAGATTATACGCATATGGCGTGGCGACGCAGATCAACCACCGAATGAGCAGCTGACGGACAGCGACGAGGAGGCGCCGGATGATGGGAAGATACGCATTATTCTCCCAAGCAACCCTGAAGAATCATAGGACGGTACGGACGGTAGCCAGAAATACCGTCCCGGCAGAAGACCATACGCCACAAGGGGACAGGACAGTACGGACGGTAGGACGGTAACTTGCCTTTACCTTATGAACGTTCACGCACGAATAAAGAATAGAGAAGAAAGAAGAGAGAAGGGATAGAGGGGTAAGGCTAAGACAACATATCGTCCGTACCGTCCTGCCGTACTGAGACCATGCCCCGCATAGCCTTTCGCCGGGGCGGTACCAGGACGGTACGGCGGTACCGATTGGCGGCCACCTGGAAGTAGGGAGCGCATGATGGGCGAGAACGAAGAAAACGATCGCATCCATAAAAAGGGATACAAGCGGGAGCAAGCCAGAGCACTGCTCCTGTCCCTCCTGGCCGATGGCGGCTGGCATCCGTCGGCTGAGATCATCGAGGAGGCCAGGAGTCGGGGCATTTCGCATAAGACGCTCCGGAGAGCGAAGCGGGGGCTGCCCATAAGCGTTGCGATGGGCAAACGCCGCAACGGTAGGGTACTGTGCTGGTACTGGCAGCTAACCGGGCCGAAGACGCGAAGGCCAGTAGATATATTCTTAAGCGTGACCAGGTGGAGAGAGAGCGGGCGAGGCTGAGTGAACGCGTTGAACGGTAAAACAAATAGGGGGGGTAGGAGTGACCTCCGGGGGCTCTTCCCACACCCTGTTGGATCTCGGCGCAGTCATTTACCCCCCTCCGCGTGGGGATATGATACCGCGAACCCCCAGCGGGTATTTCTCTTGCGGGGCCGTTGTGCTGTGATACCTAGAATTACACATAGTAGGTATCAATCAAGGAGGAGCACCTGATGAAGAGACCTACTGCCGAAGACGCCCTGAACGACGAGGAGCTGGCCGCACTGCTTGGGCAGATCAGCCCCCGCTATCCCACCGGCAAACGCAATATCGCGCTGCTGCAGGTAATGGCAGACACTGGCCTGCGGGTGAGCGAGGCCGTGGCTCTGGAGACCCGGGATCTGCTCCGGGAGGCCGGCCAACTCACTCATGTGCACATCCGCGACGGCAAGGGCGGCAAGCCCGGCAAGATAGCCCTAACGTGCCCAGCTGCGGCAAAGCTGAGCGTGTGGCTGCAGGAGCGGGATAGACTGGGCCTGGGCAGGGGAGCGGTATTTTGCACCATAAGCAGGGGCAAGGCAGCCGGCCATTTCGCCCGGGATGGCCAGCAGCTTCACCCAGGCAAGCCGATCAGCGCTCGGTACGTCAGGCAGCTAGTGAATCGACTGGCAAGCAAGGCGGCCATAGAGCGGCGCATAAGTCCTCACACACTGCGCCACACCTTTGCCAATCGGCTACTCAGGCGCGGGGAAAACATGGCGGTCGTACAGAAGGCCATGAGGCATAGCAGCATAAAGACGACCGTTGATATATACGGCAACCTGAATCAGCGGGATGCGGACGAGGCGATCCGCAGGCTGTATGACACGGAAGAGCAAGGCCCAGAGTCGGCCCAAGTGCGGCGGCTTGCCGAGACGCTGGCGAAGCTGTCCGAAGAGCAGCGAGAAGCCCTAGCCCGAGCCTTAGCAAGGGACTGAGGAGCCACGGAATAGGGATCTTCTCGCGGACCTGGTGACCGAATGGCTACAGTGCGCAGCTACGGCGAGCCATGCGCGAAGCGAGCATAGAAGGAGCATAGAGGGCCAGTGAGGAAGTTCCACATCACGGACAATCTGGGTGACCTGGGTGACCGGGTATGCACAGAGGAGATCCGGCTGCTTCTGGGCGTCGCTCCGCTGCTTCTACCCGAAATGGCAGAGGACGACGAAGACGGAGACTTGCTCGTGAGCGAGGTGAATACCATTGAAGGTGGTTCTGTACGCCAGAGTATCGACAGCACGTCAGGCCGAGCACGACCTTTCCATCCCTGATCAGCTCGAGCAACTGCGGGACTACTGCCGGCGGAACAGTCACGAAGTAGTAGATGAGTTTCGGGAGGAGGGCGCGTCGGCCACTGACGACAACCGTCCCGTGTTCCGGGAGATGATGCAGCTTGTGCTGGACAAGACGTCAGGGGTGGAGGCTATCCTTGTCCTCACTACATCGCGGTTCTTCCGTGACGCCCTGGGGGCGAAGGTCTACAAGCGCCGCTTGAAGAGAGAGGGCGTCCGCGTTGTCAGCATTACGCAGGAAGTTTCAGATCACCCAACGGGCAACTTCATCGAAGGCATCTTCGAACTGCAAGACCAGTACGAAAGTGATATCAACGCATTCCACACTCTGCGCGGAATGAAAGAGAATGCAAGGCAGGGGTATTTCAACGGCTCGACGCCTCCCTTCGGGTACAAGGTAGAGAAGGGGGAGGATGCGCGAGGCAACATTAAGAGCAAGCTTGTGCCGGATGAGGATGAGGCCGCCGTCGTTCGAAGGATGTTCGATCTGTACGTCAACGGCCTGAACGGTAGACAAATCGGGGCGAAGCGTTTGACGGGGGTCCTGAACCGGGAAGGGTGCCTGTTCCGAGGGGACAAAGAGTGGTCCAAACAGCGTGTGCAGGAGCGGCTGCGCGATCCCGTGTACGTGGGCGAGTACTACTACAACAAAAGGAACGGGAAAACCGGAGAGACGAAGCCACGAGAGGACTGGGTCTTAGTCCCGGTGGAGCCGATCCTGAGCCGGGAGGTATTCGACGAGGCGACAAGCCTGAGAAGAAAGCGCCGCCCCTCTGTGAAGACACCACCGTCTGTCACGGGATCACCTGCCCTGCTGGCCGGGCTGCTCATGTGCGGCAGGTGCGGGGCACGGATGGGGATTGAAACAGCAAAAGGAGGAGCTTATCGCTATTACAACTGTTCGAATTACAGTCGCAAGGGGAAGTCGGCGTGTGAGGGCAACCGAACACCACAAGAAGAGCTGGAGCAGCAGATTCTTGAGCACCTGGCTGATAAGCTGTTTACCATCGACCGGATCCGCGAGATTGTGCGACAACTGGCGAGGGAATTAGCGAAATTCAAGCGACGAAATGATGGCAATATCCGGGCCGTAAAGCGCCGAGTAGAAGATGCCCGCACCCGGATACGGAGGCATTACGAGGTCATCGAAACGGGCGCTGTGGACTTGGAGCTGGTCGGTGACAGGCTGGGCGAACTCAAGGCAGAAGAGTCAGAACTGCTGGAGCAGGTTGAGCGGGCGCAGGGCCCGCGGCAGATTCCCCCCTACCTCTTCAAGACGGACAGTTTGCGCAATATCCAGCGGACCTTGCGCGATGTATTCATGTCGGATGACCATGGGCTGTCTAAGCGATACCTGAACTTGCTGCTGGAGAAGATAGAGATTGAGGGCCACGAGGTGCGCCTGGCGGGCGATATAGCTGCTCTGTGCAGCCTCGGCTTGGCTCCCAACGAAACGGGAACTGTTAACCAGTTAGTAGCAGTTCCCACAATTGACCTATCATGGCTCCCCGGGGCGGATTCGAACCACCAACCTACTGGTTAACAGCCAGTTGCTCTACCGTTGAGCTACCGGGGAACCCATAATGACCAAGTTCAGTTGCTGCCTGGCATTCTATGGCGTGACTGCTACCATTATATCAAATCCACATGCCTAAATCAACTGCACGCTTCTTCGCCAGATTTAGCTGGGGGCGGACACTGTCCCCAAAGATGCGGAATGACTCGGCCGGTTCGGTTCATGTAGGAACCGTACTCTTCTCCAAAGTGCTCAAGCATCATTTCTTCCTCACGCGGAACCCGCAGCAGGTACAGGGAAAGGAAAGACGCCAGCATGGCCAAGCCTGCGATCCAGTTCTGGAGTAACAACGCTTGAGCGATTGCCCATAGCCAGTGTGCAGCGTACGTCGGATGCCGGATATGGTCAAGGATGTGCCGTTGGATGAACAACTGGGTCAGTTGGTCTAACCCCTCTTCACTAGTCAGCCGGCAGGCTACCTTAATGGCCAGACACTCCCGGCTATATTCACCGATAGTAGTCAGCAAACGAAACGCTTTGCCGTCATGCGTGCGTCCATGCATGAAGTCATAGCTCCATACGTGATCCCGGTAGGCCGCACGCAGCCGCACACAGGACCCATCATTTAACCACAAGCGCCGCCGCTTGGGCTGTTTTTGGGGCACTTTGAGCCCCTCCTGACGGCACAGTCGCCGCCAGAAGACTGTGCGAGTTTATAGTCCGAAACCTCCACACAACACGCGGATTTGTAGCCGTTTCAGGAGTATTCCGACAGGCCTCTAGACACACAGTTCAGCCCGAGCACGACGCACGACATCGTCGAGGGCACATAAGGTATCTTCCGGCCAGTTAGGCGCGTGGTACTGCTTGACATTCTCCCGCCACGCACTATTGCACCGTTCCAGGATGGCTGCCTCGCTGCTGGCTCGTAAATCCGTGGTCTGTCGCACAAAGAAACGCGGTATCCACAGGTCACGGAAGTGGCTCAGAGTATACTCGCTGGTCAGAAAGTCCTTGCCATCGCGTATGCGCTCGATGATCTCGCTGCTTTGCAGTGTCGCATCGGCAACTGGAATGCCAAGATCCACATGAGCCAAGGATTTCATCACTTCAATGTCTAACATCGCTTGTACCGGCGAACCTACCCCACCATTGGCTAACAGACCCCGACCGACATATCTTCTTCGCTGGCCCATTAAATGGGTCTCGGCCATAGCTGTCAGGAAATTCTCATATACAACCTGTAGCCCGGGCACCGGGGAGCAAGGGGCATACTGCATATCTTCGATAATATGTCCACCAAGCCGCCGTTCAAACAACTCGCACACCCCCGCCTGGAGAAGACAATTCTCCGGCGCGGCCAGCGTGGCACCACCACTGTGCATATCCATCACCGTGGTCACTACTCCACCAGTCAAGGCAGCTGCCGGGTTCATGAGATACGCAGCGACTATTCCTCCAAGAATCTCAGCAGCGGCTACGACAACTGCTCCAGCTAAGGTTATAGGAGTATTGACTCCCACCATCGCCATGCTAGCGATGAAATAATGCTCTACACCGCAGCGAGCTCGCTCCGCGATCTCTTCTGCGGACCGATGGCCCAAGATAAGCGGAGAAGTCATGCACTGCGATCCTCTCAGGTAGGTGGTGTCACCGGACCGTCCCGTTACTATTTCACTAATCTCCACCAAGTATTTGACCTGTGCAGGTACGAGCGCGTCTATGCCCAACATCTTGCGCGATAGCTTCAAGCCTAAGACCACGCTCTCAATTGGCTCGATTGCAGGTGCTGTATCTTGTCGAACCCACGGGGATACCATTGCGATTTCGGGTGTGGCTTCAGCAAACTGAATCATACGAGTAAACGTAGGTGTATCAACACGCATAGTCTTGCGCTGCTCGTAGTCATAGTACTTCGTGGGGCCGGGGCTGAAGGCACGGTCCATTAGCTGTGCCATATCCGAATCAACCGGTCTGACCAAACACTTTTGTTGGCGTTGGCGCACGCGTTGGCGCTCTATCAGTTCGTCTAATAGTCCCTTGGGTATGCGAAGGCGACCATCAGCCCTGGGCTGGCAGCCTGCTGATCTCATCTCCTCTGCTACTTTACTGTGGTCTACTCTGAGCCCCACCTCGGAGAGCAGATGGTAGATATCTTCGATGAGACGGTCAAGATCGGCATCAGCAAAGAGTTGAGCCATAGTCACACCTCCAGTATCGAGCGGACATTTGTCATATGAGACTTCGGAAAATGAAGGACTTGGCTTCCTCTACGGAACGATTATCGGAACTGCTTGGGAAGCGATGAGTGCCTGCGTCTTGCCCGTGATCTGTCGCATACTCGTTACGAATATCTCCACTGCCATCTGACTTCGTCTTTGGCGCCGCCGGATACAGCCGCGGTTCAATAGCCGGCGTTGCTCAATATCTCCGCGACCGCCGAGGGCGCCGGCCCCGAATCGGGTAGCTCCAGCAAAGACTGATTGCTCCAATCGTGTTCTTCGACCTCAGGATCAGAGGGTATTCTCCCCAGATAAGTGGTGCCAGGGATGTCCTGCAGAATCTCAGTCTTCTCGTCGTCAAACCGATAGTTTGCTACCAGATACAGATGAGAATAGCGGATTGTTAGGTCCTCCGCGATGGTCTTTATTCTCGCCACATTGCGCAGCGACTTCGCCGAGGGATCCATGACAACGAAGATGTCGTCAATCTCGCTGGTGATCCTTCTGTTCAAGTGCTCCAGGCCGCCGGGCGAATCAATCACAGTGCAGGTGTAGCTGCGAGCCAATTCGGGCAATACCCGCCGGAGAATGTCGTTGGCGTGGCAGTAACATCCCTGCGTCCACTTTACCCCCACTGAGATGAGGTCAAAATCCTCGGATTCGTACAGGCAATTCATATGCAGCAGGTATTCAATCTGCTGGGCCAAGGGCATCGAACCCAACTCCGGCGATTCGGTACGCCGCGACACCTGGATGTCATGCAAGATGTCCGAAATCGTCCGGACGCCGGCCTCCTGGAGATCAATCCCGAGCATCGCTGCCAGATTCTGGTCGGAGTCGGCATCAATCAGCAGTTGCGGCGCGGGCAGGTGCTTGGCGGCCAGCGCCACGAAGCTGGTCTTGCCACTCCCCCCCCGTCCTGTAACGACTATTACTTTACCCATAGCGTGGTTGCGTCCTCATTCCTCCTGCCCTGCCAGGTGCTCCAGAACTCTGGTTAGGTCCACCTTCAAGCGCTGACCGTCCGCCCCGGCAAAGACGTCATCATCCTGTAGGCCAGGATAATGGGGCAGAACATCCACCACCGGCAGATCAGGCAAGCTGTCCCGAATCATTTGAACGTCTTGCTCGTTGACAGCGTTATTACCCAGTATCGAAATCCGGTCCAGGCCGATGTCCTCAGCCAGATCAATCATCCGCCTGACTGTGCGCAGGGCGGCGCTCGCCGGCTGAGCTACTATCAGAAGTTCATCAACGTACTGCGCGGTACCTCGCCCCAGGTGTTCCAGGCCCGCTACCATATCCACCAACAGATCCCGCTCCTCGGCGACTAATTCACGCAGGATCGCCTGCAGCGTCGCATTCTCTGGGCACATGCAGCCCCTACCACCCTCATCAACAGTGCCCATCACCAATAGACTCATACCGCCATAATTGATCTCGTATTCGGCGATCAGGTCAGTCACGGGTGGGGCGAGCGCGAACATCCCGCCTTGCCCGGGAGCGGCTCCCGCACGTTCGGCGAGCAGCTCCCGCATTTCGGACAACGGCCTGATGTCGACCAGTAGCTGTGCCGGAAAACCCAGCGCATATCCGAGACAGTTGTTGGGATCAGCATCCACTGCCCGGGGATTTCGACCCCGCTCTGCTAACAGCCGACACAACCCTGCGGACACAGTAGTCTTCCCAACTCCGCCCTTACCGGCTATCGCGATTCTCATGGCCTTCCACCTTCCCCAGATCCGACATCAGCCAGCGCGGCCCGGAGAGCTTCGCGGACAGTGTCTTCGAATATGTCCAGTGACTTGTGCATCAGCGTATCATCCATACCCGGCAGCATCACCATGCTGGCCAAGCAGGGCCGGCTGTGGTGGAGGACCTTGGCCTGCTCGACCAGAGCTTCTCCGGCCTCGATGCCCTCCAACCGCTCAGCCACCCATACGGTCAAACCGCACGGTGCGCTACGCAGGCAACGTGCCGTGCTAATCCGCCCGTTCGTGACAACGAACTCAAGCTGCGGGCAGCCGACCTGGTACTCTCGGCAAAACTGCTCAACTATGGGCGTATTTGGCTGCAGGGCGCAGAACGGCTCAGGAAAGGCACATTCTATCCCTAGCTTCACGCAATCCTGAGTGACTTGGTTCATCAGCCCGGGTCTTATCCAAGTTGGGTCTTCCCGGGGGGCAATGAGCGCTTGTCCGCCTCGTTCCGACACGAATGACGGCAGCTCCGCAAGCAAGTCGTGGTGAATATTGACCGCAATCGTAACATCGGCTGCTCCGACCGACGCTGGCAGGAAGTCACGAGGATTGTCTACGATCATTGGTAGTTGGCTGGGAACCTGAGTTGCTGTTACCTCTTCACTCATCGTGTAAAGATGCTCAAATAGGCGCTGCCAGAAGTGGCCTTCAATGTGGAGGATCTCGACCGAGGTCATGCTCCGCTGTCACCCACCAGACGCATCCCCGACTGCCTACCTGCGGTAGGCTTTGATAAAGTCGTCGCAGTAAACGTTGCGGTTCAAGAGCACTTCGGTGGTAATCATCGCTTCCATCAGGTCGTCGTCAAAGGGGTCCATGATGGCTGCGTCGAGGCTGTTAGCCACAGCCATGACCAGGTAGGTACGGTTAATCAGTTCGCGATAGAGTGTGCCCTGGGAGACGTTGCTAAGGCCTAGGATAGTCTGAGGAGGGGGGTCCGAGAGCGCCTTGCACATACCCAGGGACTTTAGCACCTCCTCGGGCACCGCCTGCATCGCATTTACAGGCAGAATGACCGGATCAATATACAAGTCGGTCATGGCTATGCCCTGCTCCATGCACGCCGCAGCTAGACGCAGGGCTATCTCCATCCGGCCATTGGCGTCGCGAGGTACACCTTCGGCGTCAATGGTCAAACCAATCACCGGGCAGTTGAACTCCGCCGCCAGCGGTAAAACTTCGGCCATCCGCTCCTCTTCGCCGGTCGTTGAGTTGATGATGGCATTCCCCCCGGCGGCTTCCAGACCCACGCGCATAACCTGGGCATTGGGGGTATCTATGCACAAGGGCACGTCCACCGCTTCCCGAGCGACCTCCACCAGCCACTTCATAGCCCCTACCTTGTCGGTAGTGGCCGGCCCAACATTGATGTCCAAGGCGTTGGCGCCCGCGGCTATCTGACGCTTGGCCAGCTCCTGGATGGGGGCGGGATCTTCAGCCTGGATGGCCTTCTTGACGTCGGTGAACATGCCGTTGATACGCTCGCCGATAACAAACATGGGAAACTCTCCTTAATTGTTCGTAAAGCTGCCCGGCGCAACTCGCGACTGGCCTGGCTAACCAGACAGCAGCCCAGCTACGTGATGGCGTACGTGACTAACCGCCTGGGGGTGCCACATTACCAATATGTTAGTGCCGGCGTGCAAGAACAGAGTTGCGGTAGCGGCCTCCCATATTATGCCGCGCCGCTCCAGTGGCCCCCACTCGGGTGCCTCGTCCTCGGATTGCCAGGCTTCCTTCACCCGCCAGGCCTCCGAGCCCACAATGGATAGCATCGGCATCTGGAGCATCCTGTCTCCGCCCAGAGCCGCCAGCCGGGTGCGTTCGAGGATGGAATAGGCATATTCGACGCCGTAACCCAACCCGCCGGTAACCTGGTACATAATGATGTCCTCGGGCTTCATACCCATATCAGTAACCAGGATGTTGACCTGCTTTTGGATGTTGATGTCCAGCGGCGATTCATTGATTACCAGGTGGCCGTCGGCCAGAGCCGAGGCGCAGATAGTCTTGTAGTTGCCCTCAGTAGCCGAACCCAGGATACAGCGCTCCCTAGCTGCTGCCTCGCTGCAGAACGGCATTATCTCGTTATCCTTGTCATCGTTGCCGCAGCCCCAGATTATCAGCGGTACGCCCACCGCCTCGACGACCGAGCGGATGGTGGTAGCGCAGTCATCAGCGGAGGCGTCGGTGCCCTCCGGGTCAGCACTGGCCAGCCGCAGACAGATCATATCGGCACCGAATTCCTCGACGGCCTTCTGGGCCCAGGCAGCCGGGTCGCCCCAAACGTCCCGGTAGTGCTCGGCCAGCGGCTCGGGCCAACCCTGGGGCGCTTCGTCGAGTATCTCCACCGCGATGACTGGCCCGTAGGGCGTGTCGCCCTCGAAGTGTAGAAAGGGCAGGCTCTGATCGCCACCGATGGTGACAGTAGAAGTGCGCGTACCGCCTTCGGCCTCAGTGGCTCCGATGGTGACGGTCTGGACTTCAGCGGTCCAACGTTCTTTGGGCACTGTGAACGGCATAGATATTCGCTCCTTCTTACACGTCTACCGACGGAAATCGCGACAGGTCGGTATGAGGAATAAAATTGCTGGCGACGAATTCGTCCATGAAGCGGACATCAGTGCTCAAATCCACGTACGTTATCGAGGAAGCGATTGCATTGGCCTCCCGCCGCCCCGCTCGGCACATCAGAGCGAGATAAGCCCCCGCTAGAGCGCTGTTGCCGACTACCTGGATCCGCTGGCGGGGGACGTCAGGCAGCAGGCCGATGGCTACGGCCTTGTCCACATCGAGACTGGCGCCAAAGGCCCCTGCCAGGTACATTCGCTCTATCTCCGCTGCTGCCAGATCCAGGTTGGCCAGCAGCACAGTGATACCCGCCAGCACCGCAGCCTTCGAACGCAGGAGATTGTCAATGTCATGCTGGCGGATGCTAATGGGTTCAGCGATGGCGGCCTCGTCCGGCCAGAATAGGACGAACTCAGGCTCATAGTCTGCCTGGCGGGCCCGCGGGGAGTCAAAGTCTGCATCAATGTTGCCGCTGCGGTCAATGACACCGGTTGCGGCCAATGAAGCCAGCATCTCGACCAGACCGGTGCCGCAGATACCCCGGGGAGGCTGGTTATCAATAGTCTCGTACTCAACGACGTCCTTATCCGGATTGTAGTACAGATTGGTAACAGCACCAGCCGCCGCCGGCATGGCAGCTTCTACCCCAACTCCCTCAAAAGCCGGTCCTGCAGAAGTGGACGCAGCCATCAACCAGTCATTGTTGCCGACAACAATCTCACCATTGGTCCCCACGTCCACCAGTAAGGAAAGCTCCTCGGACTCATACATACCGGTCGCCAGCACACCAGCGGTTATATCACCACCTACGAAGCCGCTAACCGCCGGCTGACAGAACACCGCGGCCTGGGGGTGAACGTCTAGCCCGAGTTTCCCCCCCTCTAGCACAGGCAGGGCACTCGCCGGAGGAGTGTGCGGGCTGCGACGGATCGGTGTCGAGTCAATGCCCAGCAAGAAGTTGATCATCGTGGCGTTTCCGGCCACAGCCACAGCAATAACGTCTTCCGCCGCGACTTCATATCTGTTGTATAGATAGCTGAGGATTTCGCTAAGAGTGGCTCTGATGGCCTGACCCATCTGGTCCAGCCGACCGGCGGCCTGCTGGGTCCAGATTATGCGGCTGATGACGTCTTCGCCGTAGGCAATTTGCCCGTTGCGGCGCATTCCGCCGCCGCGAGTCTCGCCGGTGGCAAGGTCTACGAGCTGCACAGCGACGTTGCTGGTGCCAACATCAATGGCCAGTCCCAGAGACGACTGGCCCGCCCGGGCGGGCCGTACGGCACTTATCTTGCGGATCGGTCCGCTATCAGTCACCGCCACAGCTACCTTGAAGTCGTTTTCGCGCAACGATAGGGGCAGTTCGCGGAGCACGGGAAGCTCAATGGTCACCGGTTCGACCTCGGGGTCTTCCGCCAGCAGGCCCCTTTTCAGCCGGCCCAGGTCGCTGACTGTGTCCTCTCGTGAAGGCTGCGGCAGCGTGAGCACGAACTGCCGTGTGAGGGCACTAATAGGCAGAAATCTGGCCAAATCCACTAACCCGCTGGGGAGCGGCTCGGTATCTCGGATAGTGAAGTCTTCAGCGCGGCTACGCAGCGGGATCTGAACCGTGACATCCTCGGTGACTACCGATTGACAGGCCAGAACAGACATGCCCTGCGCATCCGGGCCGGGTTGCTGATATCCGTGCGCGCGGTCTCTGGGCTGCACCGCGCCCGACGTTATCACTACTTCACACTGCCGACACACGCCGCGTCCACCACAATAGCTGGCCAGCCGCACACCCGCGCGGTTGGCAACCTCGAGAATCGTCTCGCCAGTTTCGGCTGGCGCCACGATCTCGTAATCCTCGAAGGTGATGTTCACAGTAGGCATGGCTCGGTCTTCCCGCCAGGCGGCAAAGCTACTCGAGTTGAGCAAGGCAAGCCCGGCCACCGCAGCAGGCGGCGCCTAGGCGATACGCTCGGCATATTTGGTCTTGAAGAAGGCAGGAATACCTGCCGACTCGCGCGGCCCAACCACAATGTGCCAGCCCGACTCCTCTTCCAGTTCGCCGCTGAGGACCGCCACTCCGCCGGGGATGACCGCATTGCGGTGCTCCACCTTGTCCTCAATGCCGCATTCCCTGATGGTCTTAGCGATGGTCTCGGTGGTGAAGTCCTCCGCAGCCCAGGCCGTGAGCACGGAGGTGCCCTCCGTATCTACGACTACTATCCACGCGGCCCGGTCACTGGCCGATGTGTCGGCCTCCACGGTGTAGTAGGTCAGCGAGAAGTTGGTGGTGATGAGCACGGGAGAGCTGGCATCCGGCTCGCCCACCTCGTAGACACCACTCTCTACTTGGATCGGCTTCTGCGGGTCGGTGTAGATATTCAGGCGCGCCGTCACCAGCGAAAGCAGGGCATCGCGCGTGATAAGATCGGTTACCAGGATGCCCGCATATTTGGCGATAAGCTCACAGCCCGAGGTGATTTTGCCAATCTCATCATCGCCGACCGCAAAGCCGAGGGTAGGAAAGCCGAAGGCTTTGACCTTGTCCTTTATAGCTGCGCGGCGGATGATCGTCTGGTCCTGCAGCGCAGAGGAGATATCCCGCGCTGAACTGTCCATGACCAGGTCCTCCAGACCCGCATCTATCGCCTGTTCACTCAATTCGTAAAGCTGCTCCAGGTTCTCACCACGAATGACCAGCGGGCAGTTGAACTGCTTCGCTAGACTGGTCATCTCCTCGAAATTGGCGGCGGTGGCCGCGCAGATAAGCGGACGGCCCCCGGCACAGACTTCCAGTGCGCCCTTCATCGCCGCCACGTCGTCGCTCATTAGCACTAGAGGCAGCGACGAGACCTCGGCTGCTACCGCAGCCTTCTGAGCGAGGCTACCATCGTCGTCACATAACGCGATCAGGTCCAATCCAAAGGTCATCCCCACCCGATCGAACGCCATTGCGCAGGCCGTAGCAATTCGCTCTGTCATTTCGTCTTGGGGCAGGCTGGTATTGACCTGGATGGCAATGCCGCAGGGGTGATAGAACGTCTCTTCGTGACGGAACAGCACGGTCTGGCCGCCGATTTCCAGGGCCTTCTCTCCTGTACCGATGGTAACGGTCTTCATCGGCGGGGCAGCGCTGCCCGATAGGGCCTGGGCAGCTTCGTCGGTGACGTGGGGACACGCGTCCAGCGAAGCCTGGCCTTGCGCCAACTTCATAGCAAAGGCCAGGCAAGTCGGTACGCCACAGTCGCCGCAGTTGGTCTGCGGCAGAACCTTATAGATGTCCATTGCCGTCAGTGCCACGGTGATTCCTCCATCATTGAGAGCTTGCTCGAAATAGCCGCAGGCTATTGGCCTGCGCCGTGAACTTACCGCACTAGAGCAGAGATTCCATCTGCAGAGCGGGGTGTCCTACCTTCTGGAGATGCTCCACCAAGTCGTTTATCGCCTCGGCATCCTCTTCCGTGGCAATCTGGTCGGGTAGTTCGGGCATACTCAGTTCTGCCGCCTGCTCCTGCAAACCCTCGGCGAGGTCTTCTTTGAGCTCCTTGGGCATCCAGACCAGCCGGGGTAGCCCACCATCGGCGCTTATGAACTTGCGGCTGATGACATACCGGCGGCCCACGCCCAGGAAGCCGGGGGTCTGATGACCGCCGCCGACCGTCCCCGCCAGCGTGCTGAACTCCATGCCCAACGGCGTCATGCCGGTGTACTCCCGGTTGACGATCATAAAACCATTGGCCTCGGGCAGCATCGCCAAGATGCACTCGAAGCAGCCACATGAGGTCATGGGGGCGTCCATGATCGAATAAAGGCTAACCCGGTCAACGGTCCCGTGCGATTCCCGTCTGACGAATTCATTGATCTTCTCCCACTCACCAATTGTCGCGTCAATGCAGCGGCCTTTCTCGACCGGCTGGTTGGCTCCGTGCGGACTGATCTCGTAAGCAGCCTTGCCGTCCAGCCAGTTGTACGCGCCGCACAGTCCCAGCCGCTCGGGGCTGATGACGCAGATGTGGTCGGGCGCATAGGATTGACACAGGGCGCACGAGTAGAAGATGTCCACGCTCTCGTCGGTCATCTCGCCCATGCGCTCATCGCGCTCGCGATAGGCCGCCTCCGCCTGAGGAAGTATCTCGTTGATCCTATCCTCGTCAGTTATGACGGTGGCCTGAACTTTGTCAATAATGGCGCCCATTTCCTCTTTAAGCTCAGCAATGATGACGTCGCCAAAATGGCGTAGCCGCCAGCCCGCGGCAAAGGCATCCTTGCTCACCCGGAGCCAGGCCATGTCGCGCTGGCCCATGTGGAAGATCCCATGAGCGTAGTTAGCGGTACTGTGGATCCGACGCTCCAGCAGACCTTCGAAGTCCTTCTGCATCTTGCGGCCAGCCACTTCCAGATAGATAGCGAGCGGCATCGCCGAGCCTACCTCCGCGGTATCAATGTCCGGGCCAATCACCTCTACCTTACCGTCGGTGACCTCGTCCATATCGCGCATTGTCAGGTATTCGAAACAGGTTGAGTATTTGCCGCCAAACTCCACATGCATATCCGGACGCCGGACGGTCTCGCCCTCGAAAGCCGCGGCCACCGGCACGGGCACGTCCACTTCCCGGACGGTAACCTTAACCCCTCGCACGTCCACGCACGTCTGGACCATCTTGTCGTGATCCAACTCGCGCACCAATTCTTCGTAGGTGCAGACTCCGGTCGGACGGATCTCGGGGATTTCGGTATCACAGATGACCGGGAAGCCCATATTGATTGCGCCAGCGCCGCTGGCATATTTCAGATCATCAATGGTGCCCAACCCCAGCCCGAAGGCAAAGATATGAGCGCGGGTGTAGTCCAGACAGCCCTTCCAGTCACCCTTGACCAGACCGCCAAAGGTCAGCGCGCCGCGCATCGCCCAATTGAGGGCATAGATTATGGATTCGGTATCCGGGCCCAGGGGCACAATGTATATATCCCAGCCACTGGCCGGATTCTCAATGATGTCATCGGGCAGGACGTTCGCCTCGATGAGCTGGTCGCGCATGGTCTGGCCTTCGTGGTTGCCAATCAGGAAGGTGAGAATGCTGCGCTTTTGCAGCTCCCGGATGATGTATTCGGCCGTTTCGACGTCAGGGGCAGCGCCGACTATCGCCGCGAAGCCGGGCAGGCGGCCGTCTACCAACTGAATCCCCAGGCTACGCAGTATCGTGTCGGAGATGAAGCCGTGCCAGCCCTCGCGGGGCTCCTCGCCGTACAAGTAGCGCAGCGCGGCCAGCATCTCCTCCCCCAGCAGAGTCGCGATCCCCGAGTCTAGCGCACTGCTCAAATAGGGCAGCCAGAGCTTCTCGGTAGGCTCTTCATGCAGGAAGGTCTTGGTTTCCTCCAGCACCTCGCGTATCCCGCCGAGCGTTTCCACCTCGGCGCCGAGCAACGCATAAGCCATCGGCAGGTAAAAGGCAGTTCCCGGGAAGCCGACCTCCTGGTCTTCACCGAACTTCTCCAGAGCCTGCGTAAGCCGCTTATCAACTCGGCTCACTACGTCATGCGATCCTCGTACTGCGGCTGCTGCTACCAGCTTGGACATCTCGGGCGGACCTCCTCAAGAGCGCATACGCTCGTGTCCGATATCAACTGCATTAGTCCCTCTCGCGCATCTGCTGCCAGTCAAGCCTCGCCCCGCCCGTCGGCAGGATTGCCCATGGCTTCTGACTTGCACAAAAGCTGGGAATATCTCGCTCGCCGGCACTTCTGACAGATGCAAAGCTCCTGAGCATCAATTCCCAGGTCGTCGGCCAGGCGCTTGATCCGCGCCGGGCGGGCGACGAGCTCCCCACAGAACTTGCACTGGCCGTCTGCGCCCCCCGTATCGCCTGCCGACAGGTCGCCAGCCCCCGGCGTGTCTTGTTGCACCGGTGCTGTCATAATGACCTCGACGGCTTGGCGCTGCTCCTGGGCCGCTGGGTCGGCAGTGTCCAGCAATTGTAGAGACCCTGTCGGGCACGCCTCCACACATGCCGGCTGCTCACCTCGACCCAGCCGCTCGATGCACAGATCGCACTTGATTACCGACTTACCGTCACTACTCATTGTAATCATGCCGAACGGACAGACAATGACGCACGCCTGGCAACCCGTGCACAGCTCGTGGTCCACTAGTACGGGCCCCTCAGGGTCCGGGCGCTGCAAGGCATCTCTTGGGCATACCTGCACGCACGGCGCATCTTCGCAGTGGCGACACTGTAGCGGCACCGCTGCCTCGCCAACCGCCACCACCGCGACACTCGGCTGGGGCGGTGGCTGCTCTTGCATCGCCTCGACCAGCGTCTTTGCTGTCGAATGGGCTATAGCACAAGCCACCTCACAACTGTGACAGCCCACACATTTTTCGACATCTACGATGATGACTCGCGGCATTGCCTTGCCTCTTTTTGCCTGGGAGGACTAATTAGAAGCTCGCTCGAGACTAGCTGGTGGCCACCGGCGCTGCCTGCTCGTACATCATCTCGTCCAGACCCAGCGCAGCGCGTTTTTTGTCCATGTGAGCAATCATCATGTGCGCTGCCTTGATTGGGTCGGGCTCGAAGTCAAAGCGGGCCCCGACCATCTCTTCAAGCTCGTCCACCACCAGCTTGTGCAAATCTGGTGCCCCAAGCACATTGTGTGGCGTTCCAAAAACCGTGTAGATGCCCGATGCTACCACATAGTATCCGATAGTGATCGCCTTCTCTGACATCCACTCCGGCGCCGCGCCGGCCACGGGCAAGTCACTTATGTCCTCGCCCAGCCCGCCCTCCGTCACCATGTTGGTGCAGGCAATCAAAATGCGACTGTTATCCACGCAGGAGCCAACGTGCAAGACCGGTGGCATCCCGATAGCTTCACAGACCTCCTTGAGACCCTCGCCCGCCCATTCCAGCGCTGCCTCGGGGCACAGTAGTCCCGCTCGGGCATCAGCCAGGGCCGAGCAGCCGGTGACGACGACCAGCACATCATTCTTGATAAGTTCTTTGCTCATGGCGATGTGGCCAGAGCCCTGCGGGACCTGCGGATTCTCGCAGCCGACTACCCCGGCAACTCCTCGTATCCGCCCCGTCATAATCGCATCGTTCAGCGGGCGATAAGACGGCCGGAAGCGGCCACCGAGCAGCGTATTGACATATTCTGCCGTGAAGCCGGCGATCAGGTCCATCTGTTCCGCCGGGATTTGGACGCGTTGACCGTTGCGGTTGGCAAAGTTCTCGACGCCCACTGACACGATTTCCTTCGCAGTCGTCAGCGCCTGACCCTCCCGGAATTCCAGGTGCTGCACATGGGGAATCTTGGCCTTGCGTGAAGTGGTCAACAGTTGCGTGTGAAACCGCTGGGTCAGCTCGGCAAGCCGTGGCATAACACACTGGACATCCACCACCATGGCATCAACTGCACCGGTCATTATGGCCAGCTCCTGATGCAGGAAAGTCCCGGCGGAAGGAATGCCCTTGCGCATAAGCAGCTCGTTGCCCGTGCAACACTGGCCCGCCAGGTTTATGCCATCTGCACCCAGCTCTCGGGCGCGCGCAAGCAGCTCAGAATCCCGCGCCGCCTCGACTATCATCTCGGATAGGACAGGTTCATGACCGTGAACCACGATGTTGACATGATCCTCTTTCAACACGCCCAGGTTGGTCTTGGCACGGATCGGCTGCGGCGAGCCGAACAAAACGTCCTGCAAGTCAGTGGCAATCATCGAGCCGCCCCAACCATCGGCCAGCGCTGCACGCATGCCCTGCTTGATTATGTTTCTGTAGTCAGCATCCACACCCATGGCAGTCTGATGCATCAACTCCACAATTTCGCGGTCTATCCCCCGGGGCATGAGCCCCCGCTCACGCCACACCTTGACCCGAGACGCGGGGGCACGAAGTGCGAACTTCAACTCGCCCTCCTGCTGCCCAAACTCGGCCAGCGCTTGTTGTGCCACTGCCTCGGCGATTTCGGGCACCGATTTGCCCTCCGTGTCCAGTCCGTATTCCTGGGCGATCACCGCCAGCTTCTGTGGATCCCGGATTTTGTAACCGCTATCGGGGTTACGCGCGGCCTCCAGCAGTGCCAGGGCGACATCCCGGCCGTGGTCGGAATGAGCGGCGGCTCCGGCGGCAATCATCCGCACCAGGTTACGAGCGGCGATAGCATTGGCGTCCGCCCCGCAGACACCCTCCTGGGGGCCATCACCGAACGGATCAACCCGACATGGACCCATATGGCAGATGCGGCAGCATATCCCCAATTGGCCGAAACCGCACTGCGGCTGCATCGCCTCGTACCGGTCCCAAACCAGATCCACTTGGTCCTCCGCAGCCCGGGCAATCATCTGTTGAGCAGCTGAATCAACTGAACGCCTGCTGGGTTCCTTCATCGTATCATAATCCTTCTTATTGGTCATGCGAGGGTGGTTATAGCGCCGAACAGTGATGGCACCCACGTGCAAGGCACACCATCGTTAGCAGTCTCCTTGTTATGACGAGCCCTCCGCCCTGATTGTTCTTCACTATCTCGTGGACACGTTCACGTAGCTGCATAGCATTGGGCTCTTCCTGTGGCTGCCGGTCATCGCGTAGCGTCAGGCAGACAGCATCGCTCTGTCGTAAACCCGCAGACAAAAAAGGGGGAGCGAGATTGCTCCCAAGCTGCTATCTGAGCCACACAATCCAGCCAGGCTACATATATTATGGCATTATCCGTACAGAATCAGAGCCACACAGCGCTCCACGTCGTCCTTGGTAGACCGAGTCAATCATATAGCAAGGCTGCTAGCACATTATATGTTGAACTCGGGCCTCTGTCAAGCAACAAATTGTGCTCAATGGGAGCCTTGCGCCAGCCTGGCCAGGGTGGCTATGCGATCGCTACTTGGTTCGCCGCGGCTCGAAGATGCGGGAGGCTGGCCGTTGGTGGACACTATAATCCCGGGGTTCGTGCGCAGCAGAGGCAACCGCATCCTTGTTGGCGCCGATCTCATCCAGACGCTCCCAGATAAGCACCCAAACACAGTCATTCTCCGAGTTGACCTCGCACTTGCCCTCGTCAGTGGTGCCACCGCACGGTCCGTGAACCTGGCCCTTAGGACAACGCGTGACCGGACAGATTCCGCCGTACTCGTGAAGAACGCAACTACCGCAGGCGGAACACCACTCGTAGAACTGGCCGTGGCGAACGGTGTCACCCAAGAATAAAGTGTCCACACCGGAGACAACGGGTTTGTCCACGGATGCCGCCACAGCTTGGGCGCCCCCACCACACGCTATCACAAGGATAACATCGGCGCGACTGACGGCTTCTTTGCTCTTACGCAGTAGACGGCCAGTGTCGAGAACCTGGCACGTGACATCCGGTACCAGGCTCCCAGTGACGGTCTTGCCCGCCTCAGTAAGCATTTTGCCAATCTCGTTGACCTCGTACTCGCCTCCGGTCTGACACTCGGTAGCACATTCCCCGCAACCGACGACAAACACGCTATCGTACCCCGCCAGCATTTCCAGTACTTCTTCAAGAGGCTTGCTTTCGCTGATGATCATGGTAGTGGCGATAACCTCCATCCACGGAATAGACGATCTCTGCAAACGACTCCAGCGGAAATGCATGGCCCACAGGAGCAATCATCCGCTCTCCTGCCCTGCACCAGACCGGTCGCGCCAGCCCCTCCCTCGGATTCGTATTCTGTTTTGCTGGCGAGGCAACCTTCTCTTGCTGCCAGGTTTTCTTCGACAATACACCGACAGGCACCGCTCGCGACCGGAGTTGCGCTAACTCCACAGGCTGCCTACATAATGCGGCCCAGGATCTGCTCAGGCATCGCCAGGAGCGAGTCCTTGCTGGGCGAAGCGGCCAGGCTTTCCAGGTACTGCGTCGCTGCTGCTGCAAAGGCCCGGGCACGGTCGGCGGCGTAGCGACGCCCCCCTACCTCCGCGACCCGCTCGGCCAGCCGAGCTGCCACCCGCCCATCCCCCGTGCCATCCGCGAGGCTAGCCGTCATTCCGGCGATCTCCCCGCTATCATCAACTTCCAACCCACGAATGACCGCTAGAGTCAGCAGGCCCCGGGCCTGGTCCTGGCCGACCGACTTCCCCAACTTCTCGGGGTCGCCGTACAGATCGAGCAAATCATCGGTAATCTGGAAGGCCATGCCCAGATTCTGCCCGTACGCGGTCAGCGCAGACTGAACGTCGGCCGATGCACCAGCGGCCACAGCACCCAGGCGGCAGCTTGCCGAGAATAGTGCGGCAGTCTTCCCAGAGATGGTCTCCAGATAGGTGGCTTCATCAATCTCGCTGCCCCACTCCGGGTTGAGCAGTTCTGCCTGGCACATCTCAATTACCGTCTCAGCTAAAATCCCCATTGCGCCATTGTCACCGTGAACCGACAGGTGTTGGTAGACCGCGGCAGCCATGAAGTCGCCCACCAGAACTGCCGCCGGGGTCCCCCATCTGCGCCCCGCCGACTCGTTGCCCCGCTGGGTTGGGGAGCTGTCAAAGACATCGTCATGGAGCAGCGAGCCGGAGTGCAACAGCTCCACCGTCGCCGCCAGGTGCACCGCCTGCTCAGCGCACTCCCCGCACGCGTCCGCACACAGCAGCACCAGCGCTGGCCGCAGCCGCTTGCCGCCGGAGCCGATGGTGGAATTGATCACATCTCGGGCCGCGGGCGAGCGACTCTCCACCATCTCCGCCAGCACCCGCTCGGCCTGAGCAAGCTGTTGCTCTACAGGCACGAACAACTCCTGCCACGGACTCTCCGCTGCCGGACAGACCCTCTCTGTTGGCGCGCTTTGGTTAGTCATAGAATGTTCGCAGCGTCACGCTCTGCTACACGCATTGCTGGATGAGCTTGATGATGAGCCCGGGGAACAAGCCGAGACCCAGCGTCCCCAGCAGACAGACCACCGCCACCACCACCACACCCGCCGGGCACACCGTCAGTACCTGCTCGCCGGGTTTACCGAAGTACATCACCCGGGCGACGTTCATATAGTAATAGAGCGAGATCGCACTGTTTATGATACCCACTACCGCCAGCCACGCCCACTCTCCGCTGCCAATAGCCGCCCCGAAAATGAACAGCTTGCCCAGGAAGCCAGCGGTGGGCGGAATCCCGGTGAGCGACAGCAGGAAGATGATCATCACCGCTGCCAGCGCTGGTGCCGTGTGGTACAGTCCGGAGAAATCAGAGATTTCCTCGCCATCCATATTGCGCGCTACCAGGAGAACGATCGCAAAAGCGCCCAGGTTCATAAACAGGTAGGCTACAAGATAAACGATAATTCCGTGCAGACCCATCGAATTCGTGGCCGCCACTACCACACCAATGAGCAGGTAGCCAGCATGGGCAATTGACGAGTACGCTAACATTCGCTTGATGTTGGTCTGCCGGATCGCCCACAGATTGCCGCCGAACATGGTAATCGTCGCCAGCGAAGCCAGCAGCGCTGGCCAATGCCCCATCAGCTCCGGATACCACACCAGCAGCAGGCGGAGAATCAGCGCAAAGCCGGCAACTTTAGGCGCCACCGACAAGAACGCGGTGATGGGTGTGGGCGCACCCTCGTACGCATCCGGCGCCCACGCGTGGAACGGCACCATCGCGATCTTAAAGCCCAATCCCACCGTGACCAGCACCACCGCCAGCGGCATCATCAGCCCGGCCAGCCGCATCACGTATAGCTCAGGCACGCCCGCCTGGACCAGCGCGCTCTGCAAGAAGGCTGGCTGCACAGCGACAGCCGCGGCCGGCCCAGAGGCCATGAATCGAGCGGCAATGTCTATAATACGCGTTGAGCCGCCCAGGCCATACAGCAGCGAAATACCGTAGAGCATCACACCCGAGGCAGCAGCGCCGTATAGGAAGTACTTCAGCGCTGCCTCGTTGGACCGGGGATCCCGCTTCATGTAGCCGGTTAGCACGTAGCAGGATAGGCTAATCATCTCAAAGGCCAGGTAGATGACAATTAGGTCCGCCGCGCCGGTAAGCAGCATCATACCCGTCAATGAGAACAGCAGCAGGGCAAAGTACTCCCCGTAACCGCGCTGCAGCTTGCGCAGGTAGTCAAATGATAATAGGATAACGAGGAAGCCGGTCACCAGCAGCAATATCTTGAAAGCGCCAGACAAGCCGTCAATCGCATAAGCACCCATGAACTCCGACTGAGGCGCCTTCTGCCAGAGCCGGGCCACGAAATACAGCGGTACCACCAGACCCACTGCCGCCAGCCCGGCAGGCAATCGCCGCCACGCACGCGGCACGATCAGATCGGCCACAAGCACCAATATCGCCAGGCCACACAAGCTCAGTTCAGGCGCAAATACGCTCAGGTTACTATAAGGCATAACTGTTTCCTGCCATCAATCTCCGGTAGGACAGGCGTCTCGCCTGTCCCAGCCCTCGCCTGCCCTAGCAGGCTACGGCTCGCGAAGGCGGGAAGCGACGGGCGGGACGCCCGTCGTACCGTCTCCTACCTATCCGCCGAAGAAGGTGATCACATCGGTCATCTGATAGAACTGCTCCAGGTTGTTTATCAGTACCGTGCTGGCGCTACCAATGATAGCCAGAATCGGCGACGGATAGAGACCAATTGCCAACATCAGCGCGGCCAGGGGCACAACGGCGATCAGTTCGCCGGTATCCATATCGCGGAGATTCTGCCAGCGCTCCCGCAGCTCACCCAGGAAGATGCGCTGGATCATCCACAGGAAGTATGCTGCGGTTACGGCTACACCGAGCAAGGCCAACCCGGTAATCAGCTTGTAGATGCCGAATGCCCCCAGGAAGACCAGGAACTCGGCGACGAATCCGGCCAATCCTGGCAGCCCCAGCGAGGCGAACGAGGCCATCATCATCAGCCCGGCATATATCGGCATCCGCTGGGCCAGTCCACCAAAGGCATCAATGTCGCGTAGGTGCGTGCGCTCGTAGATAACACCGACCAGGAAGAAGAGCGCGCCGGTGATGATCCCGTGGGCCACCATCTGAAGCACCGCGCCGTTGAGCGCGGTGATACGGCTGTGGTGAACCGCCTCACTGATCGCCCCGGGCCCCACAGCCGCCACCGATACCGCGATACCCAGCATTACGTAGCCCATATGGTTGACGCTGGAGTAGGCGATCATTCGCTTGAGGTCCTTCTGCGCCATCGCGCAGAGCGCCCCGTAGATGATGCTTATCAGCGCCAGGATCGCGATCCATAACGCAAACTGACGACTGGCCTCGGGCAGAATGGGCAGGCTCACGCGGATGAAGCCGTAGGTACCCATCTTCAGCAGTACGCCCGCCAGGATGACACTGCCGGCGGTAGGGGCCTCGACGTGCGCATCAGGCAACCACGTATGAAACGGGAATAGCGGCACCTTGATGGCGAAGCCCAGGAACAAGCCCCAGAAAACTAGCACTGCGGGGAGGCCGGCACCGGCCATCGGGTGCTGCCTCGCCAACTCAATCATGTCGAAAGTATGGGGTGTCGAGGCGAAGTATAGAGCCAGGATGGCCAGCAGCATCGCCAGACTGCCGATCAAGGTATATATAAAGAACTTGATGGCTGCGTACTGGCGGTTGGGGCCGCCCCAGATGCCGATGAGGAAAAACATGGGCACCAGGCTGATCTCCCAGAATATGTAGAATAGGAAGAAGTCCAGCGCGCAGAAAACGCCGAGCATCCCCGTCTCCAGCAGCAGGAAGAAGAACATATACTCCTTGATCCGGTCGGTGATGCGCCAGGAGTAGATTATCGAAAGCAGGGAAAGCAGTGTGGTCAGCACAATCAGCGGCAGACTCAGGCCGTCAATACCCAGATGATAGAAAATATTCAGCGCGTCAATCCACCGGGCGTACTCTTTGAGTTGCAGGCCGGAGATAGCCGGCTCAAATAGCACCCAGACCCCCAGGGACAACACGAAAGCCACAGCCGAAGCGACGGTAGCGGTCCACCGAATCGCGTAGCCGTGCCTCGCCCTATCCATGAAGAGGATCAGAATCGCCCCGACGAGCGGTACAAAGATGAGAAAAGTAAGTATAGGCATCAGCACAGCCCATCCTTTAACATTTGGTCAGAGCTATCAGTTGTGCGACATATCATCATCAAGCTTACCAGCCCAACATAACCACCAGGTAGACCATTCCCGCGAGCCCCGCTGCGATTACGACGAAGCCAGCGATGTATTCCTGGACCTCGCCATTATGAACGGCGCGAGCGCTGGTCCGACCCACAAAGCCGGTGACCCAAGCCCCCACATTTATGGCACCATCTATCACGAAATCGTCGAACAGGCGGATAACGGTAGCAACCACGACCCGCGTGCCCCAGCCGACAGCGTTGACTGTACCGTCAATGATGTACTTATCGCAAATGCGGGTGACCTCGGCAAGTGCCAGCGTACCGCGCACCACCGTGGCCTGGAAAAAATCATCAATATAATAGCGATTTAGCGCCGCTCTATACCACGGCGCGAGATAGCGCTTGAGCAACCCGGTGTCAACCAGGCGATACTTGTAGATGACCGCGGAAATCAGCAGGCCACTCAGCGCCATCAGAGTTGAGATGCCTGCAACTGCCCAGTTGAACCCGTGCTCGCCATGCGCCAGTCCGTGCAACCCGGCCACGGCCATGCTGCCAGGCATCTCCGTGCTGACGAAGCTGTTGAACAGGTTCCCGCCGATGAACTGCATTCCCACAATCCCCAGCAGCACTGTGAATGTGGCCAGAATGACCAGCGGCACGGTCATCACGGCCGGGCTTTCGTGCGCTTCTCCTGCTGCTTCGCTGCGGGCCGTGCCCGCGAATGTCAAGAAGCACATCCGGCCGATGTATGCGGCAGTCATTATTGCCGCCAGCTCCAGGCCCAGGAAGAATATCCAGTAGACCGGCTGGGCGAGCGACTGGTCCCAGACCGCCGCCATCATGTGATCCTTGCTCCAGAAGCCGGCCAGCGGGAAGATCCCCGCCAGCGCCAATGCTCCCGCCCACGTCGTCCAGTAGGTCACCGGCATCCGCTTGGCCAACCCACCCATATTCCTCATATCCTGCTCGCCGTTGCACCCGTGAATGACACTCCCCGAACACATAAACAGCAGAGCCTTGAAGAAGGCATGCACAATTAGATGGAGAACTGCGGCGGCAAAGCCAACGACGCCCATGCCCAACGCTGCCATCATGTAGCCAAGCTGAGAGATCGTCGAGTAGGCCAGCACACGCTTGATGTCACTCTGCACTAGCCCCAGCGTAGCGGCCACTAGCGCCGTTATCAGGCCGATTATGCCGACAATGAGCAGTGCCGGCACCCCCCAAAGCACCGCGCTACCGAACGAAATGATGAAGAGCGGGAACAACCGCGCGACCATATAGACGCCGGCGGCGACCATTGTGGCGGCGTGAATGAGCGCGCTGACCGGAGTCGGGCCCTCCATGGCGTCGGGCAGCCAGGTGTGCAGGGGAAACTGGGCGCTCTTCCCCATCGCCCCGATAAACAGGAATGCCGCCGCCACTCCGACGATGGTGACCGGAATCAATCCTGCTCTCGCCGCGGCAAAGACTTCCGCGAAATTCAGACTGGGCACGTAGGAGAAGAGCATCAATATGCCGACAGCGAAGCCGACATCGGCTATCCGCGTCGTGATGAACGCCTTCTTGGCGGCATTGGCCGCTGAGCGTCGTTCGAACCAGAAGCCGATAAGCAGGTACGAGCACAGCCCGACCAGCTCCCAGCCCACGTACAGGACCAGGAAGTTGTCAGCCAGCACTAGCAGCAGCATTGAGCCCGTGAAGAGCGACATATACGCGAAGAAGCGGCTGTAGCGCTTGTCACCGTGCATGTAGCCGATCGAGTACACGACAATGCAACTAGCTACCACCGTAACCATCACCAGCATCACGGCGGCCAGGGCGTCTACGGCCAAGCCGAAGTGCAGATTCGACGATGCTCCGCCCAGCCGTACGCCCAGCGGAGCCCACAGGAAGGAATAGTGCACCGGAGTAGCACCGCGCGCCAACTCGACCAGACTACCAACTGCCAGCGGGATTCCCGCGGCGATTCCGGCCACGCTGATCCACCCTACGGCTTCACCCATACGCCGCTGCAGGGTACTGCCGAAGAACAGCAGCACCGCGCAGGCCGCGAAGGACAGCAACGGTATGATCCAGGCAAGCTCTAGCATAACAGTTTGTCTTTCGGTGCGATGGGCGTTACGTCCACCGGGTCCGGGACAGGCGAGACGCCTGTCCTACCACGCCGGCTACCACTTGAGCAACTTAGCATCGGCAACATCGGTCACAGTAGTCTGGCGGTAGAAGCGCAGAATAATCGCCAGCCCTACCGCGGCTTCACAGGCGGCCAGCGCGATGACCATCAAGGCAAAGACCTGACCATCCAGCACGGGATGGGGCGGACTCAGGAAATGGCTGAAGGCGACCAGGTTGATGTTGGCAGAATTGAGCATCAGTTCGATGCCCAGGAGAATGCCGATCGCATGGCGACGAGTAATCACCGCCAATAGCCCGAAGCAAAACAGGCAGACCGACAGTATCAGATAATGCAGCAGGCCGACCGGGGGGAGAATCATTGCGCATTACCTCCTGATTCCCCAGTCTGCTGCCCAGCCACTTGCTGGCCACTGTCTGTTGACCTATCCTCCCGAGCAATGATTATCGCACCGACCAGTGCCATCAGCATCACCACTGATACCAGCTCAAACGCCAGCAGATGCCGACTGAGCAGCAATTCGCCAATGATGCGCACGTTACTGTCCGCTTGCGGTGAGACGGTGCCGCCGCCCGGCAGATAGTGCCACTTGCTGAATATCACCGCCGCTGCGACCACAAACCAGACGATGACCGTCGCAGGCAGCCCGATAATCAGGTTGCGCGTGCCGCCGAGAATTCCCCCATCGCTGCGCCGATGGAGCAGCATAATCGCAAACAGAATCAGAACGGCAATACCGCCGGCGTAGACGAGTAACTGGATCGCCAGGAGCAGATGCGCCGCCATCAACCCATATAGTCCCGCGATGCCGATCAACGCTACCAGTAGACAAAGGCAGGCGTGGATAATCCGGGGAACAAAGACCACACCGGCGGCGGCAACAATAGTAATCCCGGCTACCACGAAGAAGGCCAATTGGTCAAACCAGTCCGCCCAAGTCATACTACTCGTGAGACCTCCGTTCGGCCCTCACCGGCAGCCACAAGCTCCTCCAGATTACGGACCAGCACTGCGCGGCTCGTCCCGGAGATTTCGTACTCGTCGGTCATCGTCAGCGCATCCTTGGGGCAGGCCTCTACGCACTGATGGCAATAGACACACAAGCCCATGTCTATGTAAAACGACACGGGATGGCGCTCTTTGCCCTTACCTTCGCCCTCAATGTGAATGCAACCCACCGGGCAGGCCCGCGCGCAGCTCATGCAAGCCGTGCAGCGCAGTTCTCGGTCTTCTTCATCACTTTTCAGCAGGGCAAAGCCACCGCGGTAACCCGGCCCTGGCCGCCAATTCTTGCCTGCATCGCTGTGGGGGTAGCGGTCGGTGATCTTCGGTCGCCAGAAGTTGCGAAAAGTCACAATATGACCCACGACGATGCTCTTGGCGCCCTGCCAGATATCGCGCACGTAGCCCCACATCCGCTATATTCCCCCTCCACCCAGTCCCAGAGCAACGGCCAGCCCAGTTACCAGAATCGCGACAAAGCCCAGCGGGACGAGCCCCTTCCAGGCAAATTGCATAAGCTGGTCAACCCGCAACCGGGGCAGCGTCCAGCGAACCCACATCGTTATGATGATGATGGCAAGAGCCTTGGCCATCAGCCAGATGAAACCAGGGACAAAGTCGGCGATGGACCCGGGCAGTGGTGACTGCCAGCCGCCCAAGAACAGTATCGTACCGATGAGTGCGATGACAAACAGATGTGCGTACTCGCCCAGGAAGAAGAAGCCGAACTTCATCCCCGAGTATTCGGTGTGGTATCCAGAGACCAGCTCGCTTTCCGCCTCCGGGATGTCAAAGGGAATGCGCTTAGACTCAGCGGCGGATGCAATCACATACAGGAGTAGCGCCGGCCACATCCACCAGCGCAGGATATTCCACTGGAGGAGGCTGCCGCCCTGGTCGGCAGTTATCGCCGCCAGTGACAGCGAGCCGGCTTGCATAACTACGCAGACAATCGCTAGCAGCAGGGCAACTTCATAGCTGATCATCTGGGCCACAGCGCGCATCGCGCCGAGCAGCGACCACTTGTTATTCGAGCCCCAGCCGCCGACCATAATCCCCAGCAGACCCAACGAAGACAGAGCCATAACCAACAGGACGCCGATGTTCAGGTCAACTACCCGGGCAGCGATCGCACCTCGGTCCCACGGAATCACCACGTAACCTGCCACCGCAACGACGAAGAAGAAGACCGGCCCAATGGTGTGCATAATCTTGTCGGCGTCGCGGGGGACAATGTCTTCCTTGGTCAGAATCTTCAGCGCGTCCATCGGTGTCTGGAACAGACCGATCGGCCCCACCCGCATCGGCCCCAGCCGCGACTGGATATAGCCGCTGACCTTGCGCTCCAGGTACACGGCCAGCAGGACCATCAGCAGGACCAGTACAATCACGAACACAAAAGCGGCAATCCACGCCAGGATGCTCACAAACACAGGGGGTATGCCCCAGTGCCGGGCGAGGTTTTCCGCCCAGACGCGAATCACATCCAGAATTGTCTTCACCACTGTGTTTGCCATTTGTTTCGGTACGACAGGCGTCGCGCCTGTCGCCAAAGGTTTAAGGTTTAAGGTGGACAGGCGAGACGCCTGTCCTACCGCCCTTATGTGCCTGTCCTACCGATCTATATCCGGGGCCACTGGGTCCAGGCTACCGAGCGTGGCAATGAAGTCAGCGACCAGGCCCCCGCGTACCATTTCCGGCAGCACCTGCAGGTTATAGAATGACGGGCCCCGCCAGTGCATTCGGTAGGGCTTGTCACTACCATCGCTAACCAGATAACAACCGAGTTCGCCGCGCGGCGACTCGACCCGCTCGTAAACTTCGCCCGCCTCCGGCCTGAGGCGCCGCGGCACCTCCGCCTGTATTTCGCCGTCGGGCATCTTGTCCAGAAGCTGGCGCACTATTCGCAGACTCTGGCGCATCTCCTCCATGCGTACCAGATGCCGCGACAGGCAATCGCCCTCAGGAAATGTGGGAATGTCGAATTCGACCTGGTCATAGGCAGCATACGGTCGCAACTTGCGCAGATCATAGGGCACGCCGCAGCCCCGTAGTGACGGGCCGGTCACGCCATAGCTGAGCGCCTGTTCGGCGGTGAGCATGCCCACACCCCGCGTCCGGCCGATGAAGATACGGTTCTCGGTAAGCAGGTCGGTCATCTCTGTCAGGCGCCGGGGGAAGTGGTCTAGGAACCTGTGCACCTGATCCCCAAAGCCGGTGGGCAGGTCGTTGCGGAGCCCGCCGATGCGCAAGTAGTTATACAGCAGCCGCCCCCCGGTCACTGCCTCGAATATATCCATCAGCAGTTCACGCTCGCGGAAGGCGTGCAGGAATATGGTGACGGCGCCGATGTCATTACCGTAACAGCCCAGATAGACCAGATGGCTGGATATGCGCTTAAGCTCGGCCATCACCGTGCGGATGAACCTGGTGCGGAGCGGCGGCTCAATGCCCAGCAGCTTCTCCACGGCCTGGACGTAGCACAGTTCGTTGCCCAGGCCGTTGAGATAATCGAAGCGGTCGGTGTTGGTGATATATTGCTCATAGCGCAGCGTCTCGGCAATCTTCTCCAACGAGCTGTGCAGGTAGCCGATATGAGAGACGCACTCGTTGACTCTCTCGCCGTCCAGGGTCACAACAAAGCGCAGCACACCGTGAGTGCTGGGATGCTGCGGCCCCACGTTAACGATCATCTCTTCGGTTGTCAGGCCGGCTACCGTGGTCTCGCTCATTCGTCGGTCACTTCGGGTTCAGCTTCCCCTGCGAGGAAGGCCTGCGGATCCTCGTGCAGCGGCTCGGGCCTCAGATACACGTGGTCCGGGAGGTTATAGTCCTTGCGCAGCGGATAGCCGACCCAATCATCTGGCAGCAACAATTTACGGGGATCAGGATGACCGTCAAAGGTAACCCCAAACATCTCGGCAATCTCACGCTCGGCCCAGTTCGCCGTGTTGTACAGACCTGCCAGCGTAGGCAGTACGGCTTCGTCACGCGCCATATTGGCGCGCACCAGTGCACCTTCACCGGTCTCGGGTCGGAACAGGTGGTAGACCACCTGCAAGTGATCCTCGTAGTCAGCGCCGAAAGCATCGGACAGATACGGATACGGCGGCTGCGCTTGCTCGGACAGGAAGCGGCAGACCTCGACAATGACGCCCGCATCAACCTCCACGTGCAGCGTACCAGGCTCATCCTCCTCCGCCCGAAGGAGCCCCTCGCCGAACCGCCTACGCAATTCGGTGGCAATGCCCAGATTGTTCCGGCTATCACTCATCTTCTATTCTAGGGTACTGCCGGTACTCGGGCCGACGGCCTTCGACATAAGGCCCGTCCGCGAGCGAGTCCCGGCGAATGATATCATGGATCTCCAGCAGTCCGTTGATTAGCCCTTCGGGACGAGGCGGACAGCCCGGCACGTAGACATCAACTGGCATGATCCGGTCTACGCCATTGACAACACTGTAGGCATCCCGGTAGAACCGCCCGCCACTTATCGCACAGTTGCCCAGCGCCATAACGTACTTGGGCTCGGGCATCTGGTGGTAGAGCCGCTCCAGGATGGGCGCCATCTTCATCGTGACGGTACCCGCCACGATCATCAGATCCGCCTGACGTGGCGACGGGCGCAGGATCATGCCGAACCGGTCGAGGTCGTAGCGGGACGCTGCCGAGGCCATCATCTCGATGGCGCAGCAGGCCAGACCAAAGCCCAGCGGCCAGACCGAGCAGGCCCGACCAGTGTTGAGGATCTTGTCCACCACCTTAATAAGCGCCCGCGCCGCCGGTGTTTCCCGGTATTTGCGGGCAAGGCGGCGCAGCGGTTCGTCCATCATGCTCAGTTCCACTGCAAATCACCCTTGCGCCACGCGTAAACCAGCCCCAGCAGCAGAATCCCCAGGAATATGCCCATCTCGGCCAGCGGCAACAATCCCCACGCTTGCGGACCACTCAGATCGCGCAGCACCACCGCCCAGGGAAACAGGAAGGCTGCCTCGACTTCGAATATCAAGAACAGCAGAGCGATGATGTAGTAGCTGATGCGGAAGCGGTGCCACGCCGGGGTGAGCGGGACTATGCCACATTCGTAGGTGATCAGCTTGCGGTCGTAGGTATCAGCCGGGCGAATAAGGTAGGCAATGCCCAGAGCCACAATGGCAAAGACAAAGCCGCCTATAACAAACAGGCCGACTGGTCCGTACTCAAGTGCCATTGTTCGTTCAGACCTTACGTTAACGTCCAAATTCGGAGACGATGAGAATCGAGGCCGACGAAGCTACCATTACTCAACACTCAGATGCCCCTGACTATGCGTAGGGGCGAGAATTCACTCTGAGGAGATTGTCGGCCAAGCAACAAACAGAGTGTACCAGTATTATGCGCCGTTGTCAAGAGTCTTTCCGGCAGCACAAGGACAAAGCAGGTGCACCGTCGAACTACACACCGGTGGGCGATGATAATAGAGATTGACTACAAGTGTGGTATTCCTGCGTATCAACAACTCGCCGACGGGGTGGCCGTGCGCATTCTGTCTGGTCTGCTGGGCAGCGGTGTGCCGGCGCGCACTGGCGGCGGGCGCCTGCCTGGCCTGTATCATCCAGATCAGCCACGGTCTCGCAGGTGTAATATTACGTTCAATACAGCGGCAAGAGTTTGGATTATTGGGGGCCCCTGGTTAGCCACAGTCGTACCGTCCGACCTCTTTCGCGCACTCGAGCATCACTTTCACCTTTTCGGGATCGGTCTCCGTGGGCAGCATGTCACCAGCCGCCAGGATGTAGCCACCATCAGCGCCCGCCTCGCCAATGCAGCGGATGCAGTCCTCCCTGACTTCCTCGAGCGTGCCGTGGGCCAGAACCACGGTATTAACGCCGCCCATCAGTGCCACCTGGTCACCAATGCGCTGCTTTGTCTGCGCAACCGAAGTCCCGCCCACCTCATCCATTGGTTCCACGCAGTCCACCCCGGTCTCGACCATCAGATCGAGTAGGTGCGTCACCTGTCCACACATGTGCAAGTAGATGAGCGGACCGTAAGGCCGCAAGGTCTGCACAAACTGCTGGAAGTACGGTAGGAAAAGCTCCTTGAACTGATCTGGGCTCATGAATTGGCCGAAGGTCTGGCCAATGTAGAATGCTTCGGCCCCAGCTTTTGCCATGGCAATAGCTCTCTGGATCGTAACCGCCAGCATTTTCTCGCTATGCCGCTTGATAAAGTCAGGACGCTCAATTATGTCGATCAGAGTCGGCTCGATGCCCTGGGTGACGCTGAGCGTCTCAAGGTTGAATCCGCCCGGCGGGCCAATGATGAAGAGCTTGTCGCCGTATTCTGCTACCACTTTTTTCATTGGTATGAGCGCTTCGCTCTCCAATAGGTCTTCTGCTGGGACAACCTCAATCGCCTCTATGTCCTCGTCGGTGAGTTGCCGGCGCTGCGAGGGTAGGCGCAACACCTCTCCACCACCCATAAAATCTACCATGCCAATCCGCTCGCCAGTCTCTACATCCACCTCGTAAGCGTTCTCGCCCTGCCACTCAATATTGCGGGGACTGGCTCCTATCCAGACCCGCACACCATCAACACCGTAGCCCAGGGCACACTCGGGTTCAAGTAGGTCGTACTTGCGGGGGTTGCGCAGCCGATCTACAATCGTCTCCTTGAAGGGCAGACCGGCAACTCGGATGGCATGCGGTGGGCAGATTTGGGGTACTACCGGCACCCGATCCGGCGTGCCTCCACTCATAGCTATACGGACTCGTTCTTTGGCGTTCATCTTCTCAGTTCTCCTAACGTTCGCTGTTGTATTGCTGATCTGGTTTTCGACGACAGCCAGGCCGGCACCTTTGTGCACCGATGGTCTCACTTCTCGACTAACCCATAGGTCATTGGTAAGCGGGGGCAGCCACTCGTAGCCATCCTCGGTGACGAGCACATTCTCATCGTTCTTCAGAGATGAATTGCCACAATTTGTTGTACCAGTTGCTATGTCAGTCCTACAGCCTGTATCCGAGATTTACCATTTGGCTTTTGAATGCCACTACCGCTTGCGGTGTGGCCCGCAGGTTCGTCACCACAAAGCCTACTCGCGGGAACAACTCCCCGCAGTGCCACTCCACCTTGGCCACTACCCGCCGCGGCCGTTGCCAGCTGGCCGCCTGCTGGGTGGACCTGAACTCCCCGCCTTGGGACCGGCCGTTTTCTGGGCCTTCCCCGGAGCGTTGTGGGGAGCACTGTGAGCCTGGGGCCGTGGGCAACCAACGTGACCGGGAAGGGCATCACCACATCGCCTCAGATGGCGATGCGGTGGTGCAAAAGCCGTTAATCCAGCCGCGCATGCCGATGAAGCCGCCCTTGCCTACCTTCAGGCCGGCCAGGCGAAACAGGAACTTACGCAGTCGGGTGTTGATATGGGGCAGTCCCATCCCCATGACCGCAACCGGCAGCGACCCCAACCGCTACCCGCGATGTAACTCCTTGTCGGTCATTCCCCCCCCCCCCCGACTGTGCCAGAACATACTCCTACCTCAGCTCATCAATGTTGGTAATCACCTTCTCGAAGATATCGGCGATATCTTTCATCTCCGCTTCGCCGTTGGGCGGGTGGATGGTAAACTGAACAACTACATTATCATACATGTCCACCGCGACGGGCGTGTCTGCTTCATCGTAGACCGGGCGCTGCTCAGGCGTTGTAATCTCAGTATAGAAGGGGCACTTAAACGGACAGCCCCGGCCGTAGCCATCGCACATCTGGAAAGTGACATGGCGCTGGAGCGGGGAGTAGCCGTAGGCTCCGGGCAGCCCCTCAGCGAGCAAGGCCTCCTGCAGCTTCTCATGACTGACGCCAAACCCGGCTCTGCTGCAATGGAGCACATAGTTATAGTAAGCGACCGTGCTGTTCTCGTGCGCCTGCTGGGGAGTAATTCCCGGCAGCTGACTAAAACGCTCATCCAGGTAGGCGGCATTGCGGCGGCGCTGGTCATTCTCGGCGTCGAGCCGGCCCAGGCGGATATTGCCGATGGCGGCGTGGATCCCGGTCATGCGTAGGTTGTACGAGAGGGGTAGGCCACTGAAGGTTCTTAACCCGGCAGCCCGCTCGGCCAGTTCGTCGCTGTTGGTGGTAACCATCCCGCCCTCGCCGAGCGACAGAAGCTTCTTGTGCTGGAAGCTGAAGCAGCCCAGGTCGCCGATGGTGCCGACCTTGCGGCCGTTATGCTCAGCGCCGTGAGCGTGGGCGCAGTCTTCGATCACCACCAGGTCATGCTCATCGGCAACCGCCATCAGCCCATCCATATCGGCGGGGAAGCCGTTGAGATGGACTACGATCATCGCCTTGGTGCGCGGCGTAAGCCTGGCCCGGACGGCCTCCGGGTCAAGGCCCAGCGTTTGCGGCTCGATGTCGGCAAATACCGGTATGGCATTGGCCATCAGCACGCTGCTCGCGGTGGCCAGGAAGGTCATCGGCGGAACGATCACCTCGTCAGCCGGGCCGATACCCGCCGCCATCAGCGCAACGTGCAGTGCGGTTGTCCCGTTGCTGGTGGCGATGGCATGTGCTGCGCCGTGATATTCCGCGTAGGCCTCCTGGAATCCCTCGACGTGCCTGGGTCCGCCGTGGTGAGCAACTAACCAGCCGCCGCGGACTACATCGGCCGCCGCCTGGGCCTCTTCTTCAGTGTACTGCGGCCAGACCGCAAACGGTTCGCTGCGCACTGGCGTGCCGCCATTTATTGCCAGCTTAGCCATTCTCAATTGCCTCCCGACATTCGTCAATGTTCGCAAGTTCAACGTCGTAGCCCAACCACACTGGCCCTATGATTCCTGCCAGCGCATCCACCATGTTGTGGTCAATGCCGCCGATGACCGGTTGCCCCGCCTGCCACGAAAGCATCAAACAATTCCTCCAACGCCGCCCGACGCAGTGCCATATCCTTGGTGCACAGATCGCAATCAATTGTAATCATGATGATCTTGCGCATGCGAGATGCTCCCCGCTAACCGAGAGTGTCGAGCGCGACAAAGCTGCCGGTCTTGGCTGACTGTCCAGCAGCTTCGATGATGGCGGTTGTCTTCATGCCTTCTTCCCCGGGTAGGGCATTGGGCTCGCCGGAGATGAGGCACTGCACGTAGTGCTCAACGAGCAACAGGTGGGTAGGGTTGGGCCACGGGAGATGGAACTGTTCGGCCTTACCTCCCTGGGTCAGCGTGATATCACCTGTGTCAACGTTGGTAGCAATCAACCGCCCACCCGGCCCGGCCACTTCCAGTTCGTCCACATTCGCCCCGACCGTCCAGTAAAACATGCCCACACCCTGTGCGCCACTGGCAAACTGCATCACCAGTGAACTGGAATCGTCCACCTCGATATCGAAGTGTATTGCGTCTACCAGAGCAGCCGCGGATTCTACATCGCCCATCATCTGGAGCAACAGGTCGAGGCGGTGAGCCCCGATGTCCCACAGGAAGCCTCCTCCGGCTATTTCGGGGCGGATGCGCCAGGGTACTGAGCCGTCCGTGGGTGGATGCCACAGGGACGTGCAGTGGGCGCGGGCCATTGTCGGCTCCCCGACTGCGCCGTCGGCAATAAGCTGCTTCATCTTCTGGGCAACCGGCCAGAAGCGACGATAGTAGGCGATCATAAGCTGCACGCCGTTGCCTTCACACGCCGCAATCATATCCCGGCACTCGGCGACACTCATCGCCATCGGCTTTTCGCAGAGTACGTGCTTGCCGGCCTGAGCGGCAGCGATGGTCTGTTCGGCATGAACGTGCGGGGGCGTGGCAACATAGACGGCGTTGACCTGGTCGTCGGCCAGGATCTGCTCGACCGTCGAGTAATGCCGTTGTGCGCCGTGGCGCTCGGCGAACTCGGCAGCAAGCTGCTGGTCGCGGCGCATCACCGCGACCAGCTCAGAATCCTCAGCCTTGTACAGGGCGGGCCCACCCTTGTGCTCAGCAACACCTCCACAGCCGATGATGCCCCATTTGACGGTCATAACATGTCCTCCCAGTGGAGTTGCACAGTAGGATTGGTCATCGCAAGTGGTCTTTGCCACTCAAATTGGTGGAGAGAGTTCCCCGACAAGCAGGGAATACCTTCGTGCAGTAAGCAGCGTCCGGGCCCAGTAGCTACCCGCACACGGCCGGCAGACTCCCTACCTTAGCTCAACTCGATAATCTGCGCGTATCGCACGGCCGGTGCAGCCAACCGTCTCTGAAGCCGGCCAGCTTTGCCCGTGCGTAGTCACGATATTCCCTATCACGCGTAAGAGCACCCCACAGCAGACTCTGAGAGACTTTGCGGAGCGCCTGCAAGAAGGCAAACCAACGATATGGCCCTTGCCCATGTTTGCGTGCAATCAGTCCCCAACCCCGATAGATCAGGTAAGCAGCTTTCTTGCCCCGGGGTGAATTATCCCGTGTACTCCTGCTTCCCTTGTGGAATACTCTGGTATTGGTCAAGCAGTAGTTGCGCAGGCCCGCGTCGCGCGCGCGCAGGCACCAGTCAAGCTCTTCATAATATGCAAAGAAGAATTCGTCGATAAGGCCAATCTTTCTTGGCACTTCAGCAGAAAACATCATCGCACATGCGGACACAGCCTCCACCTGTACAGGCTGCGAATGAGCACACTCCCTTTCGTTTCGCCCTTCACACGGCGAGTACGCCTTACACGTGACGGGCGACCAGCATATCCCAATTCCGTGGAGGATGTGGCGGTCATCGTAGCGGCACTCCTTGACCCCGAGGAAGCCGATGTCGAGGACAGTCGGGTAGGCCGCTACCATCTTAGCAACCATGTCTGGCTCGACAACTGTGTCGCTATTGAGCAGTAGGACGTACTGGCACCCTCGGGCCAAGGCAGCTCTGGTGCCCCAGTTGTTACCGGCGGCACAGCCAATGTTGGTAGGGGAACAAAGGAGAGTAACCTCGGGGAATGTTGCGCGGAGGCGTGGCACGGAATCATCAACCGAACCATTATCCAATACAATGATCTCTAGATTGGTATAGGAGCTGTCGGCGAGGGAGGCCAAGCATTCTATAGTGTTATCGGCGCCATTCCAGTTGAGAATAATGACCCCGACTTTGGGGCTAAGCATAGTGTCCTTCTGGCACAAGCTCAAACTCCACAGCCTGGAACGTCGGCGACTTGGTCTTCAGGAATTTAGGTATTCGTCTATCGCCCGGGCGGCTCGGCGGCCGTGGCTGAGGGCCTCGATGACCGTCTCCTCCCCGCCGATGACGTCCCCACCGGCAAACACACCCTCAACGCTGGTCATCAGCGTCTCGGGGTCAACAATAATGTGACCCCGCTCGTCCTGACTCATACCGGGCATTACCAGTCGGGCAGAGGGATTCACCCGCGCACCGACCGCCACAATTGCCTGGTCGATCTCGACGGTGAACTCGGAGCCCTCGAGTGGGACCGGCCGACGCCGGCCCGACTCGTCCGGCTCCCCCAGTTCCATCCGCAGGCACTCCACGGCGGCGAGGCGGCCGTCCCTTCCCAGGAAGCGGGTGGGCGCTACCAACAACTGAAAATCAACCCCTTCTTCCTCTGCATGGCGTACTTCTTCGATCCGCGCAGGCATCTCCGCGCGTGTGCGCCGGTAGAGCAGCGTAACGCTATCGGCTCCCAGGCGCAGTGCGCTGCGGCAGGAGTCCATCGCCACGTTCCCGCCGCCGATGACCACGACGTTCCGCCCCCGCTGAACGGGCGTATCGTAATCATCCCGGAAGGCACGCATCAGGTTCACGCGCGTCAGAAACTCGTTAGCCGAAAAGACACCCGGGAGGTTCTCCCCCTCAATACCCAGGAAGATCGGCGCTCCGGCACCCAGGGCCAGGAAGACCGCCTTAAAGCCAATGACTCCCAGGAGCTCTGGCACGGTCAGTGTGCGGCCAATGATCGTATTAGTCCTGACCTGCACTCCCATCTCGAGCAGAGCCTGAATTTCGTGGCCGACGGTAAGATTGGGCAGGCGGAACTCGGGGATGCCGTATATCAGCACACCACCAGGCTCATGCAGCGCCTCGAAGACCGTCACCTGGTGGCCCGCTTTAGCCAAGTCACCCGCTGCCGCCAGTCCGGCCGGACCTGAGCCGACCACGGCGACCTTCTTGCCCGTGGGCGCGGTCGAGCCGACCTGTTCTGGGGGATATTCTATCAAATAGTCGCCCACGAAGCGCTCGAGGTAACCAATATTGATCGGTTTGCCCTGCTTGGAGAGTACGCACGTCGCCTGGCACTGGCGCTCCTGCGGACAGACTCGCCCGCAGATCGCCGGAAAAGCATTGCTCTCCTTGATTTTCAGGCCTGCCTCGGCATACCTGCCCTCACAGACCAGACAGATGAATCCGGGTATGTCCACGTCCACCGGACAGCCCTCACGACAAGGGGCCTTCTTGCATTGCAGGCAGCGCTCCGCCTCAGCCCGGGCCTCCTGCTCCGAGTAACCCCGGTTCACTTCCTCAAAGCCGGCCACACGTTCGCTCACATCTCGCTCGCGCATCGGCACCGGCTCGAGTTTCATTCGCTCCTTGGCATCCATCAGTTATCCCAATTCCTTCAGGGCCTGTTCGAGGCGGCACTCGTGCGGGCCGGCCTCGTGCGCGCGGAGTTCCTCATCCCGATAGATCTCCAGGCGCTGGGCTAGCTCGGCAAAGTCCACCTGGTGGGCGTCAAACTCCGGGCCGTCCACGCAGGCGAACTTCGTCTCGCCGCCGACGGTGACCCGGCAAGCGCCGCACATCCCCGTCCCGTCCACCATTATCGGATTGAGGCTGGCGATGGTATGCGTGCCGTACGGCCGCGTCACCTCGGCCACTGCCCGCATCATTACCACCGGTCCGACCGTGATGACTACGTCATATTTCTCCCCGGCCGCCAGGCGCTCCTGTAGCGGCTCGGTGACGAGCCCATGATAGCCGTACGAGCCGTCGTCGGTGGTAACAACAAGTTCATCAGCTACGGCCCTCATCTTCTCCTCGTAGATGATCAAGTCCTTACTGCGGAAGCCGATGATCGCCAAAACCTGTGCGCCCGCCTGCTTCATCTGCCGGACCATCGAGCTGCCCGCCGGCACACCCACCCCACCGCCCACGAAGATACCTCGCCTGGGGCTGCCGATTTTGGTGGGCTGCCCAAGTGGGCCAACTACATCCAGGATGCTGTCGCCTGCCTCGAGCTGCGCTAGTTCCTGGGTGGAGTGTCCCGCGATCTGCACAACGAGAGTTATTGTGCCTGCCTGCGAGTTGGTCTCGGCGATGGACAGCGGGATGCGCTCGCAGTGACTGTGCACCCGGATAATGCAGAACTGCCCGGCGTGGTGGTGGCGGGCGATATCGCGGGCTTCAATGGTATACTCGATGATACTCTCTGCTAGTTCCTGCTTGTCTAGAATCTTGAACATTACTTGGGCCTGACTCCCCAATCGTGTTGACGTTGCTCAGACAAAAACCGCCACTTTCACAGGTGGCAGACCGATTCGCGTGATATTCTTACCAACTACCTCCCCCACTGTCAAGGCAGGTCTGGAACTGCCCCTGGCGAAGTTGTCATCAAGGGACAGGGTAGACTTCGCCATCCACTATGCCAACCGCCCGGCACAGAAAAACCCAACCGTCAGGAGCACGTCTGCGCCCTGTCAGCGCCGTGCTGGTGCTTGCTGCGACCGCCACGGTGCTCGCGGGCGGGCTCAGCGTGCGCCTGGGCCCAGCGTGGTATTACCGGTTGCTGCCCCTGTGCCCCCGTGGGATCGTCGTCCACCACAGTGCTACTCCGACCTATGTCGAGGGCCGACGTGTTGATGCTGCCTTCCTGGACGAGGTCCACGCCAGCCAGGGCTGGGGAATCCGGCACGGCGATCGCGTCTACCACATCGGTTATCACTACATTATCCTGCCCGATGGCACCGTGGAAGTCGGTCGCCCCGAATGGATGCCCGGAGCCCACACCGTGGGCCATAACAACTGTCTGGGCATCTGTCTGGTGGGTGACTTTAGCCAGCGTGTAGACGGCACAGCCCCTCCCACGCAGGCCCAGATTGATGCGCTGGTGGCACTGCTCTGCCAGCAACTGAAAAAACACAGCCTCCCGCTAGCCCGACTCTACCGGCATGGAGACCTGGGTGCCACCGAATGCCCTGGCGCCGGTGTCCCGTGGGAGAGAATTGTCGCTCGGGTTAAGGCCCGCTGCGGTGGTTAACCCTCCACCCACCTGTCGAGCACCAGAATCCGCCGACAGCTCTCGCACTTGACAACTCGCAAAGGTGCCTCCAGCTCCCCCAGCAGACTGCCGGCGACCGCGGTATGACAGGCACTGCACGTCTTACCCTCCACGACCGACACGGCAAGGTCACTAATGCGCCTGCGAAACCGGTCGTACTCGACGAGCAGCGAGGGGGCAATCTGCTCAATCAGTTCCTGTCGTTGCCGCGCTAGATGTTCCAGTTCGGCCTCGAGCTCCGCCGAGCGCTGGGCGAAATGTTGTTGCGTTCGGGCCAGGCTGCCGCTGAGCCCATCCAATTCCGTCTGCTTCTCTGCAGCCACGGCCTGCATGTTCTCCACATCGTCTAGCAGCATTATGATATCTTCTTCCAGCTTATCTTTGCGCCGGTCAAGCTCCTCGATCTTCTGCTCCAGGGCGCTGAGCTCTTTGGGATCGGAAACCGTTCCCCCGTAGGTTTGATCCCACTTGCGCTGGCGGTCGTCCTCAGCGCCCTGCAACTGAAGCTGCTGGTCGTGGAGTTGGGCCTGCGTCGCCGCCACGTTCTCTTGATGTTCTTCCACCTCCGCTCGCTCGTGTTCTAGCTGCGCCGTTAATTCGGCCCCCTCGTCGAGACCAGCCAATTCCGCCTGATCTGCACTGATCTGGCTATCGGTCTGCTGCAGCTTGTGCAGGAGCGCCAATTTTTCCTTCATATGCGTCTCTCCTCGCCGAGCGCGCTGTGTGTCTATTTAGCACTCTATCAACGCGAGTGCCAGTTGACTCACGGTTATTGACACAGGACTGATTGCCACGTATAATACCAGCGACAATCTAGCCGGTAATGGCTCAACCCGCTTCCCGGGGTTTCTGTCTGACCCGTGCGGGCTGTGGTCGCTCAAGTATCACCAGGGAAGTTTCGTCGTCTGGGCGTTGACTACCTCCCCAGGAATCAGGGGCTAATCAGTGTGCCGATTTACGAGTATCAGTGCCAAAAATGCGGATACCGCTTTGAAGTTCGCCAAAGCTTCGACGACGACCGCCTAACTGAGTGTCAAAACGACGGCTGCCGCGGGCCCGTGTACCAGGTCTTTTCGCCGCCTGCGATTATCTTCAAGGGCAGCGGCTTTTACGTGACGGACTACGGCCGAGGCAACGACCGGCCGAAATCGGAGCAGCCGAAATCGGCCACTACCGAGGGTCCCTCCGAGAAATCAGATACCTCCACCGAAGCACCAAAGAACGAATCGCGATAGCAGCAGCCTCGACGCCGGCCTATTTTCGACGCGGACCAGCTAATGAAACGAAACAGCCCCGGCTACCGAAGCCTGGGCTGCATTATTGCTCGCGATAGAGAGCCCGTCGCCACTATTCTCCCTCAGCCGATTCCCCAATGGCCTCTGACGGTACGCGAGGGGCCGCCGGTACAGCCGGAGTCTCCCTCGCCCCTGGATCCAACGCCCCCGCACCATCGGGCTGCGCTTCTGCGGAATCCGCCGCAGGTGGGCCAGTGAGTACCGCTATCAGGCCCGGCAGCACGTCCGGGTACTTGGTCAGGAGTAGAATCAGCACTTCGTTGGTCAGCCCTGGGTATTTCTCCTGTACCATCCGCGCCACATCAATTACGATCTCCGGATGATTACTAATGACCTTGTGCTGAAGGCTTACCAGCAAGCCGGAAAACTTAAGGGTGATCGTTCCTAGCACATCCTTCAGCAGTTCCGGGTATTTCTCGTTGATTAGCTGTGCGGCGCGAGTCTGCACATTCTCCCCCGCGGGCACCTCCCGGAGGTCTGCTACCAATTCAGGGTACTTTTCGCTGATAACCTGCACGACAGTGGACCGAACTGCCGGCACCATCTGCAACTCCGCGGAAATCAGCGTGGGGATCTGCGGATACTTGGTCTTGACCAGATGGTCAATGTAGCCGGATACCTCGCCGAGCGCCTCAGGCGCCTGAGCGGCGAAGACCTCAAACAGGTCGGTAGCGAGCGTGGGGTGCTTGTTGACCAGGAAGCGACTCATCCTTGCCCGCTGCTCGACGCTCGCCCGCTCGATCATCGAAAAGATGTCCAGAACTGGTGGCGCCACCGCTGCCCCGGCCGCGGTTGATGTCTCGTTCACGCCTACCTCGTCACCGCGCAGTTGGCCCCCGGATAACGCGCTGAGCAATCCAATGGCCAGCGCTACAAGAGCTGCCTTACTCATAAGCTGCTACCACCCATTGTTAGCCTCTTCGTCCTCGGCCTCTCTGACCAGGAAACCCACATCGCTCAGTGAGGCCGGCGCCGATGTTGCCAGCAACATTATCGTCGCATCGCTCTCGATAACCGCTTCCCGGACGTAGCGGTTGACCACGGCATTGGCCACCAGCGTGCCCACCAGTGTTCCGGCGGCTTCGTCCGCTGCACCGCGGCCTGTCGTCGCCGTGGGAGCCGGTCCTCCCCCCCGGGAAGGGCCGGTGCGAGGCGCAGCCTCTGCCAAGATCACCGGGACACAGGCATCTCGCTCGTCGGCCGTCTGCACCATTCGAGCACTGGGCGCCTTATCGAGCACGTTGACCACAGTTGGCCCCGAGTGCTCCGCCGGAGGCGGCACGACCGCTGGCATTATGCTGGCAGTGCGCCCGCCGGGATTCTCCTCTACCAGCCGTTCGGCAACCGACGCGGAACTCTTCGGCGCCGCGTGATCAGGTACCACCCGGGCACGGGGCGCCGGCCTAAGCCGAGATGGACGCGATAGTGACGGACGGGTGCGCTCCACTACCACCACTGATGGAGGAGTCGTGTCTACTTGTTCCGAAATAGTCGCATCCCTATGGGCAACCGGCGCTACCGCAACGACCGGTTGGGCCCGTTGCGGCCCAGGCGGCCCCAGGAGCACCACCGTTGCCATCGCCAAGAGCAACGCGGCAGCCCCAGCACCGGCAAGCTTGAGATACGCCGCCACCGGTCTCCGAGTAACCTGCGCCGACGGGCTCAACGCCGCATCGGCCATGAGCTTGATGCGGACGGACAGGTCGGCAGGAGGCGTGGGCGCCGGCAACTCGTGGAGCAGCTCAATAATCTCCTGCTTGGCGGCAAGTTCCCGGGCGCAGTGGGCGCACTCGGAGAGATGGCGGTCGAAATCCTCCCTCCGTTTCCCCGGCAACGTCTCCGCCAGGTACGGTTGCATCCACTTGCGGCATTCTCGGCATTGCATACTGTCTACCTCATCCCAGTGAAGTCGGCTACTGACTATGCCGCTTCAGTCTCTCCTAGCTGCTCGCGGCGCTGGTCGGCGCCCACTGCGGCCAGTACTGCTGGAACTTCTGAGCGAAGGCACTCCGGGCACGCACCAGACGCGACTTTAAGGTGCCCAGTGGGCAACCCAGCACATTCGCTGCCTCTTCGTAATTGAGTCCTTCTAGGTCTATCAGAACCAGCGCCGCCCGCTGCTTGGGCGTAAGCAGCTCCAGCACGTCGTGCACGGCCTGTTCCAGCTCGCTCCGCACGACACGTTGGTATGGTTCATCAGTGCTATCAGCCAGTTGTCGGCTCCGGTACCCGTCCTCGGTCGGCACCGGCTCGTCCAGAGACGGGCCCTTAAACTGCTGACGTCGTTTGCGCCGCCGCAACTCGTTTATCGCACCATTCATAGCAATCCGATAGAGCCAAGTGCGGAAACTCGCCTCGCGCCGGAACCGGAACTGACGCAGCGCCGTGAGCACCTTGAGAAAGATATCCTGGGTCAAATCCTCAGCCGCCTCCAGGCCACACATCCGTGCGGCTAGTCCGTATACCTCGGTATGATAGCGATCCACCAGTGTCCCAAACGCCTCACTATCGCCCCGCTGCACTGCGTCTACTACGGCATTATCATCCATGCCGGCTGCCGCCGGCTCGCACTCAGCACTATTTGGCTCCTCGCTTGTTACTATAAACACCTGAGGAGGCAAAATTGTTCGGTTGTCAGAGTCCCGGACCCGCATATTCTCACCCGCAACACGGCCGATACCAGTCATGATAACGCGGTGCAGGGCTCTATATCATATCACGGCGCCAGGTCCGTGCCAACGCCGGCAGCGCCGGCCTCAGTCCGAGGCGACAGGAAGCGTGGCCAGCCCGCGGCCCGCTCCCGCTGTGCCGAAGGCTGCAGCCAGAATGCGGCGAGCGATGGGCGCAGCCGTTTTGCCTCCGCCACCGCCTTCCCATACAAAGACTGCTACCGCATACTTGGGCTGCTCATAAGGAGCAAAGCAGACGAACCAGGCATGAGTCGGACGATTCGGAATATGCTGAGCGGAACCGGTCTTCCCAGCGACGGACACTCCTAAGTTGCCGACAGCACGGGCCGTACCGTGTGCGTCAGTGACCGCGCGCCGCATGCCGGCACGTACCCTGGCCAAGGTCTTCTCATCAAGGTCAAGCTGGCGGGCTGGCGGTTGCTGCAGCATCTCCGTCCGCCCATCAAGCCAGCGGGGCCACTGAATCTTGCGCACCACCCGCGGGGTAAGCACCTTTCCCCCATTGGCTACCGCCGCCGTTACCACTGCCATCTGCAGGGGCGTCGCCTGGAGCCACCCCTGGCCAATGACCATATTAAGCGTATCACCGGTGGACCACGGCGCACGCTCTACTGTGTCCTTCCACTCACGGTCCGGCACCAGCCCCTCTTCCTCGCCGGGGATGTCAATGCCAGTTACGCTGCCCAGCCCAAATAATCGAGCGTAACGCGCCAGGTTACGGCTGGTCAAGCCCGCTTTGCGCACCAGCTCGTAGAAGTAGACGTCACAGGACTCGGCTATGCCCTTGTAGAAGCTCACCGAGCCGTGCCCAGGACGGCTCTTCCAACACTTGAACAGTTGATGGTGGCGCCCCACGGTGATGGACCCGTCGCAATGGAATCCGGTGGCGGTAGTGAGAGAGGTAGCCTGCAAAGCCGCGGTTGCTGAAATCAGCTTGAAGACGGAGGCCGGCTGATACTCGCCGGCGATCGCCTTGTTCTGGAGAGGATGACGCTCGTCGCTCTCAATACGCTGCCACCTGTCGGGTGGAATCGGCTCGGTCCAGATGTTGGCGTCCAGACTTGGCTTACTCGCCAGGGCGATTATCTCACCAGTCTGCACGTCAATCATCACCGCTGCACCGCTGAGCCGGCTGCCAATCGCTTCCTCCAAAGCCTTTTCCGCCACCCTTTGCACATTGCTATCAATACTCAAGTATATGGCTGCTCCCGGCTCAGCCGACCGGGATTCGATCTCTCGCACGGGGTGGCCGGCGGCATTGACCTCGTACAGGTGATAGCCTCTACGGCCCTGTAAGATGGGCAGCACCTTCCCGTTGCGCTCCCGCCATTCGTACGAAGCTTCAACCCCCTCCTGTCCAAATTGAGAACTGGCCGTGTATATGCGCTCCTCGGATAACTCGGGAATATCCAGCAGCCTGTTAGCTGTTTGCCCTGACTGGGGCCAACGGTAGTCCCTAACACGCTCAAGCTGCAGGTCAGTGATCCCACGCACAAAGCCGATTACGTGCGCTGCCAACTCCCCACCTGGATAGCGGCGTCTGAGGACCTCCTTGATCACCACGCCGGGCATCTCATACTGCCGGGCCTCGATCGCCTGCACTACGCGAAGCGAGACATTTTCCCCGATCTCCTCCAGCGGCATCGCCTCCACAATGGTCTGCGCACAGATCTTTTCAATCCGCTCGCGGATTTCGACCGTTGAAGTGCCCTTTTCCGGCCCCAGAATGCTGGCCAGTTGGGCGATGATCTCCTCGACTCGCTCGGGATCGCGGGGCAAGTCCGCCGGCACGATCTCAACGTTCCAACCAGGCTCGTTTTCTGCGAGAACTCGCCCGCTGCGGTCGTAGATCAACCCCCGCGCCGCCTCTTCCCAGACTATCTTAGTGCGATTGCCGACGGCCCGCTCAGCATAGGCCGTCCAGTGCGTAAGCTGCAGTAGCCACAGCCGCCCAGCAAACACTGCAAAGACCACTGCGATAGCGATGGCTATAGCACGCAGCCGAATCGAAAACACAGCCTTTTGATCTGTGAAGCTGTCCATCAGGGCAATTCGTTGACGGATTCGTCGCGGCGGGTTGGCTCAATGACCGGCTGGTCCCCTGGCTCCGCCTCCTGCCGCTCCCCAGGACCAGCATCACTCGGCGCAGTTGGCTGGGGCGGAGGTGCTGGCGGCGTGTGCAGGTCGCATGAGCCAGTGGGAGCCGACCCAACCGGAACCTCGATCTCCCGTGTCTGCGGGCAAAAAGGCGTCGCCAGCTTCCCGGAATCCTGGCAGATCGTCACCCGAATCGTCCGCTCCGCCGGTGGGCCCGGCTGCTCGCCGGAGTCACCCGGCCGACTGCCAGCCGGGGTGGCCACCTTCCGATGCATAGTGCACGGACCCGGCAGGTCCTCGCCAGCCGCGAAGAACTCGTCTGTAGTCTGCGGGCAATAGGCAGTCGCTCGCCGCCCGCTAGCCGTACAAATGGGCCTAACGACCCCTTCGTCCTCCTCTTCTTCCTCTTCTCCGACTTCGTCGGGCCTGGTAGCAACAACCCCCTTACCTTTGGGAAACTCCCCGCCACATTGCAGCATCTCAGTGACGCGTTTCATAAACTTCTGCCAGACCGGCGCGCAGAAACGGCGGCCGCTTGAGCTTCGCATCGGCTTGTTATCGTTGTTCCCGACCCAGACCGCCGCGGACAGGTCCGGAGTGAAGCCCACCCACCAGGCATCGCGTCCATCCTGGGTTGTTCCCGTCTTGCCGCCCGCTGCCACGCCCCTTATCTGCGCTGTGGTACCGGTACCAGACGTAACCACCGTTTTCAGCATAGAAATCATACTTAGGGCGGTGGCCGGACGCAGGACCCGGGTCACTTGCAGTGGATTGTCTACAATCACCTCGCCCCGGTGGTTTTCAATGCGGGTGAAGAAACGGCGCCTGGCACGTAGGCCACCGCTGGCGAAGCAGGCATACCCCGAGGCCTGTTCCAGCGGCGAGAGATTTGACACACCCAGCGCCAGCGCCGGGACTTCGGCTAGTCGCTGCTCCGGGATATCCAGCATCCGTGCAGCATACCCGACGACCTTCTTCGCGCCAATCTTTTGCAGCAGCCGGACTGCTACGAGGTTTACCGAATCGGCCAGTGCCCGACGCAGCGTGTAGTTGCCGCTTTGGCCCGCCGAGTAGTTTTTGGGTTGCCAAATGTCCCGCCCCACTCGGATGGCGAGGGGATCGGCGCTGAAGACCGAATTCGGCCCATAGCCCGACTCCAGGCCAGCCGCCCAGACATAGGGTTTAAATGATGAGCCCGGCTGCCGCCCGTAGCCAGGCGGCCCGGGATGGGCGCGGTTGTACTGGATCTCTTCGTAGGGCCCCACGCCACCGACCATGGCCAGCACGTCACCGGTATGCACATCCACGCAAGCCAGCGCCCCCTGCCCAACGAGGTTGCCTTTGATGCGCCGCTGCTTGCGGAGTTCCTCGACTTGCCCCGTCAGTTCATCTTCGGCGATCTCCTGGATGCGCTTATCCAAAGTCGTGTAGACACGCCAGCCGCCCTCGTACACCCGATCCACACCGTACTGCTGACACAACACCCGAATCACCAGGTGAGTGAAGTACGGTGCGTGACGGGCAACGATTCCCACCGCTTGCGCCTCGGGCTGGAGGCGGCTTTGGATCTGCTCGTCAGCCGCCGCTTCTGCCTGGCGGCTGGTGATATATCCCTCGCGCTGCATCGCTGCCAGCACTTCCTGCCGCCGCTTCTTGGCGTGGTCGGGATAGTTAAACGGAGAATAATACGCCGGCGCTCGAGGCAAGCCGGCCAATAGCGTGACTTCGCCGAGTGTCAGTTCGGCCGGTTGCTTGCCAAAGAGAGTACGCGCCGCGGTGCCGATGCCGTAGGCGCCATGACCATAGTAGACCTCGTTGAGGTACATCTCGAGGATCTCCTGCTTGGAGAAGCGCCGCTCCACTTCGATAGATAGCAGTATCTCCTTGAGCTTGCGGTCCCAGGTGCGCTCGTGGCTGAGCCAGATATTGCGCACGAGCTGCTGGGTGAGGGTGCTGGCGCCCTGCCTCATCGTACCGCCGCGCAGGTTGACCCAGGCGGCCCGCAGCATATCCCGCGGGCTGATCCCCCGGTGTTTCCAGAAGCGGTGATCTTCGATGGCAATGGTCGCCTGCTGCAGTTCCCTGGGTATGTCACGCAGGCGCACAAGCTGGCGGTTCTCCTTGTAGACCTGCCCAATGAGTGTATGCGTGGGCTCGCCGTCGGGATGGCGCTCAGTGGAGTAGATCTGAGTGGTCAGGCGCGGCCGATAGTCCACTAGTTGCCGCTCGCCCTGGAAGGCACCGCGCAGTCCCACTAGCCCCCCCGCCCACGCCGCTATGAACACCGTCGCTCCTAACAGCAGAAGAGCATTCACGTAGCGAAACCAGCGCGCAATATGTGCGTAGGAACTCTTTCGGGGGCTTTTGCGCCGACTTTTTCGGCTGCTTCTTCGGTTCATGACGCAATGTGATTATACTACACCGACAGGTATCGTCAAGGAAGGCTCGCCAGTCCCATGACAACAGCCCAGGCTCTCCTGCTGTGGAGAAAGGGGGAAGGCCCAGCAGCCTTCCCCCTTTCTATACCGCAATGAAGCTGCGCGAGGGGCACCCTTGCCGCCACAAAAGGACTCCGCCGCCCGGAACCGGGCCACAGGTCTCCCCCCCACCGGATTATTCAAGCGCCGGCGGATACTCATGGCACAGCAGGTAACGCGCTGGCTCGTCGTCTTCTATGTCCGGATAGCGGCCCACCTCTTCCAAGAAGCGGTTGTCAACGGTATCGTCGTTGACCATCGAGACCTCGCCGCACAGCACCGCCTCACTCTCCGCCCAGAACTTGTGATAAAGATACGGCGGCAGCGTGATGCTCTCGCCCGGAGTGAGCCGGATGATCGCGCCGGCTTCGACAGTGTAGATGTGCCCGTCGGTGTTGACCTGCACCGGCGTATCCGCAAGCTGCTCGTCCCCATCAGCATTGTAGACTTGGATCATCAGCTCTCCTCCACCGCGGTTGATGATGTCTTCCATCTTGGCGAAATGGAAGTGGTAAGGCGTGACTTGGTCCTGGCCGATAAGCAGCAGCTTCTCGCAGTACGGCTTTACGTACTTGTCTGACTTATGGTTGCCGTTACGAATGGTAAAGAGCAGGCCACCCATCTCGTCGAACTTGCCCAGGCCGAAATCGGTCGCGTCCCACCCCAGCATATTGTCCCGAATCTCGTCGTACTCATGTCCTTTGGTCGTCCACTCTGCCAGCGACCAGTACGCAAAAGGCGGCAGGTGGAAGTTCATCCGCTTGCAAAAGGCTATGCCGCCGTCAATTGCCTGATTAATCTCCGACCGTTTCATCGCTCAGTCCTCCTTGCCCAATAGCTGGTGGCGTGCTATCCTATGAGCCGTTTGTTTGGTCATGCACGTGTCATTTCGCCAGCCAGCCAGTACAGACCTGCACAAGTTGCTACGCCGTTGGGTAACAGTAAGGAGGAATAGCCCAATCGAAGGCGAATAGTCATCCGTACAATTTCACGAAGGAGACTCTAGATGGCAGACTATCTAATCTCGAAAGAGTTGACCAGCGGCGAGAACGTAATATACGAGGCAGGCGACGGGCCGCTGGACTTGCTCAGCTTCTCCATCATCAGTTTAGCCGCCGGTGAAAGCTATAGCAGCGAAACCGGCGACGGGGAATACGGCCTGATAATACTCAGCGGTGTCCTGTCGCTGGACATCGCCGGCGAGCAGCATCCCGGCCTGGGGGGCCGCACCTCCGTCTTCGCCGGCAAGGCCACCGGCGCGTACCTGCCGCCGGGCACTGCCTGGCGCGTGCAGGCGGACAGCGCCGTCGAGTTGGCGGTATGCTCCAGCCCCTCGGAAAGCTCCGGCCCGGCGCAGGTCATTATGCCTGACGACGTCCAGGTCAACCACGCCGGAAATTGGAACTGGCGGCGCGACGTGCACAATGTCATCGGCACGAACGTGCCCCAGGCCCAGCGCTTACTCATCGGCGAGACCTTCAACCCGCCGGGCAACTGGTCCGGCTACCCGCCGCATAAGCACGAGGAAGACGACTACCCCCACCAGGTCAATATGCAGGAGATCTACCACTTCCGAGTGAATCCGCCGCAGGGCTTCGGTGTCCAGGTGATGTACACCGATGATCTGGACATTGACCAAGCTTACATCGTCCGGAACAACGACAACACTATTCTCCCGCGCGGCTATCACCCGGTGGTCGCGGCACCGGGCTATCAGCTCTACTACCTGTGGATGATGGCGGGCGTGACCGACCGGCGCATGGCTCCCATGGACGATCCCACTCATGCCTGGGTGAAGGCCGTCGGCACAATGGCCGCAGATATGGGATTCTAACTGTTTGTCAACGGTAGGACAGGCGTCTCGCCTGCCCACAATGTCAACAGACAGGATGCCCGTTCCGCCAAACAAGCGTCACTACTTCCAAACTGTATGAGAGGAGATTGAAATGGTCGAATCATGGCGACAACTGATGGACCTGGGGTTGATTCACTTCATGGCATACCCGGAGGCGACCGAGCCGCCGGCGGTGCAGGAGACCGTCCGCAAGCTGGCGCGGGACGATTTCTGGGATGTGCTGGAGATCAAGCGCGTAGATGTGCCCGGCGTTCACGATGAACTGCGGGCAATTGCCGAGCAGAGCGGCATCAGCTACGGCATGGCCGCGCAGCCCAACCTGCTCGGCGGCCAACTCAACCTCAACGATCCCGACGAGGCGGGCCGTCAGGCAGCGATTGACGAGGTAAAAAAGTCCATTGACGCAGCGTACGAGCTCAACGCCAAAATCACCGCCGTACTCAGCGGCAAGGACCCGGGTGACGCCGACCGCGCCCAGCAGATGGACCTGCTGGTGGACTCGTGCGTGGAGTTGTGCCAGTACGCCGAGAGCAAGGCCACCGACTACGTCTGCTGGATATCGCTGGAGGCCTTCGACGAGAAGATAGACAAGGCGTGTCTTATTGGCCCCAGCGAGCGGGCAGCGGAGCTGGCGGCCCGAGTCCGCGAGCTGGCGGACAACTTCGGCATTACCATTGACCTCTCGCATCTGCCGCTACTGTGGGAGTCGCCTGGTGAATGTCTCAGTCACCTCGCGGACTACGTCATCCACACGCACGCAGGTAACTGCGTAATGGCCGACAACAGTGATCCGGCCTACGGCGATCTGCACCCGCGCTTCGGCTATTCCGGCGGTGAGAATGGTGTTTCCGAGCTCAAGGAGTACGTCGAGAGCCTCATCTATGCGGGCTACTTCCAGGCCGAGGTGCCCACCGCCAAGCCGGTGCTGAGCTTCGAGGTCAAGCCGGTCGGCGACGAGGACTCCGACCTGATTGTCGCCCAGACTAAGCGCACCTGGCGGCGGATGTGGGCGGAGCTTTAACGACACAAACAGATCAACGGCTTGTGCGCTGACGGGCTGAGAGTGGTAGCGTGAAGATCGTAGTTGCGCCAGACTCATTCAAGGGCTGTTTGTCGGCGGCTGAGGTATGCCGGGCGTTGCATAAGGGTATCTCCGACGCCGACCTGGACATCGAGGTGGTTGAGGTCCCCCTGGCCGACGGCGGCGAAGGCACCGTGGACGCACTCGTCCACACCACCGGTGGGTACTTCGCTGCTGAGAGGGTGGAGGGGCCGCTGGGCCAACCGGTCGAGGCGCAGTTTGGCCTCTTGGGCGACGGGCAGACCGCAGCTATCGAAATGGCCGCTGCCTCCGGCCTTCCGCTGGTACCCGAAGACGAGCGTGATCCGACTCGTACCACCACGTATGGCACCGGGCAACTCATCAGTGCAGCTCTGGATGCCGGCTGCCGCAGCCTCATCATCGGCGTTGGGGGCAGCGCGACTACCGACGGCGGGGCCGCTATGGCGCAGGCGCTGGGCGCCCGGATGCTCGATGGGCAGGGGCGGGAAATATCCCGGGTGAGCGGAGGACGGCTCCAGGATATAGCCGCGATTGACGTCTCGGCTATAGATCAACGTCTGGCCGACTGCACGGTGCGGGTAGCCTGCGATGTGGACAATCCGCTGCTGGGTCCGCACGGCGCGGCCCGGATCTATGCTCCGCAAAAAGGTGCTACACCCGAGCAGGTAGAGCAGCTCGAAGCGGGGTTGGCTCATTACGCCGAGGTACTGGAACGAGACGTGGGCAAGTCCGTCGCGGACGTACCGGGTGCCGGCGCTGCCGGCGGGCTGGGCGCCGGGCTGCTGGCCTTCTGCGACGCTACGCTCGAGTCGGGCATAGAGATAGTGCTTGAGGTAGTTGACTTGGCTGAACAAGCGCAGGACGCGGACCTGATCATCACCGGCGAAGGCCGGCTCGATGCGCAGACACCTTTTGGCAAAGCGCCCACCGGCCCGCTGCGCGTCGGCCAGGAGCTGGGTATACCGGTCATTGCCGTCGGCGGCAGCGTCGCTGCTGACGCGGGTCAACTCATCCAGCACGGCTTCACTGCTCTGTTCTCGTGTCTCAGGGCACCAATGAGTCTCGCGGAAGCGATGCGTCCGGACACGGCCCGGGAGATGCTCAGCTTTGCGGCTGAGCAGATCATCCGCACTTGGCTCGCCGGGCGCCGTTGCAACTGTACTCATTCTCCCAAAGGAGGCCATTGACATGAAAGTTGGATTGCTGACCCTCCCGTTCAGCAGTGACGACATCGAAACAGTAGTTGAGTTCGCGGCAGAGGCGGGCTTCGACTGCCTGGAAATCCGCGCCGAAGAGGCATCGCGCACTTTGAACCCGACTCAGCGGAGGACCTGCCCGTGATCGCGCGCAACGCCGGTCTGGAGATCTCCAGCCTGGCCGCCTATATCAACGTCACGGCGACTGACCCCGCCGAGCGCGCTCATCATCAAGCATGGCTCACGGGGCTGGTCGAAATCTGCCGGGAGGCGGACGTAGATGTGCTCTGCTGCATGGCCGGCCTGCCGCCTGAGGGCATGAGTCGCGAGGAGGCGATAGAGCAGATCGCGGCGCCGTTTTTCTCCGGACTGTGCGCGAAAGCAGCGGACGTCGGAGTTAAGATTGCACTGGAAAACTGGACTGCCACCAACATAATGCACCTGGGTCAGTGGGACCTGCTCTTCGACCTGGTGCCCGACGCCAACTTTGGGCTGAACTTCGACCCCTCCCATCTCGTCTGGCAGGATATTGATTACCTGGCGGCGGTCGAGAAGTTCGCCGACCGCATCTTCCATACCCACGCCAAGGACACCGAGATCCGCTACAACCAGCTGGCCTATACCGGCAACCAGAACCACGAGTTCTGGCGGTACGTCATTCCCGGCTTCGGCGAGATTGACTGGGGCACCTACATCGGCCGCCTGCGCCACCACGGCTACGACGGCGTGCTAAGCATCGAGCACGAAGATTCAACCTGGGGACGCGAGGAAGGTTTCATCAAGGGCCTCCAGCACCTGAGGCAGTTCGTGTAGAACAGAGCAAGCGATAGGTAATCCAATATGGCAACGGTTAAGGCTTTTCGCGGTTGGCGCTACAATCCGCAGAAGATAAAGAACATGTCCAGCGTGCTGGCGCCTCCATACGATCTCATCAGCGAGGCCCACCACGCCGATTATTCTGCCCGCAGCCCTTACAATATCGTCCACCTGACGTTGGGCGGGGCCCCCTTTTCTCCCGACCCATATTTGTCGCGGTACCCGCGCGCCGCCGATTACTGGCACCACTGGCGTGACCAGGGCATATTCACCCAGGAACAGACCCCGGCCCTCTACGTCTACGAACAGGACTACCTGGACCCACTGCGCGGGCCAATCAGCCGCCGCGGCCACATCGCAGCGGTCAAGCTCCACGACTACGAGGAGCAGGTTATCCTGCCTCATGAGCAGATCCGACCGGCAGTCAAGACCGACCGGCTGGGGATGATGCGCGCCTGCCAGTGTGCCTTTAGCCAGATTTTTGCTCTGTTCAGTGACCCTAGCCTGGCCGTTGATGAGCTGCTATACTCAGCGCTTCCATCCGAGCCGCTCTTCGTAGTCGCTGACGACGAGGGTGTAGTCCATCGCATGTGGTGCGTCGTTGACCCTGAGGTCATTCACGGCATCAGCACAGTGATGGCTGACAAGCAAATCGTCATCGCCGATGGCCATCACCGCTATTCGGCGGCTTTGGCCTACCGCGACCAGATGCGCGCCGAGCACGGTGCCGAGGCCTGTGCACCATGGCAATACACAACCATGTTTCTGTGTAACGTAGATGCCGAGACTTTGACTATACTTCCCTTGCACCGATTAATCCGAGAACTCCCACCGTCGGCATACGAATACCTGCGCGATCCGGCTGCAGGGGTATTCGCCATCAGCCGCTGCGAACTGCCTACAGCTCCTGCCGAGCGGAACACCGCGCTACGGGCCTTCCTGGCCAAGATGCACGAGGCTGGCGCCAACCAGCATCAGTTCGGCCTGTACACCGGCGACAACGATCTTTGCCTGCTGAAGGCCCCCCACGGCACAGCCGCTCTACGTGACCTCGCCCCAGAGAGCTGCCCGGCCTGGCGGAATCTCGACGTGGCTGTGCTGCACTATGCCATAATCCAGGGGCTGATGCGCCTCAGTGGGCAGTATGCTGAGAGCCAGAAGAACATCTTCTTCACGCGAAGCGCAGAAGCGGCCATCGCCTCAGTGGACACAGGGGAGTCAGCGGCTGCCTTCCTGATCAACCCACCCAGCATCCAGGATGTGATGGAAGTCGCTGCTGCCGGAGATTACATGCCGCAGAAGGGAACACACTTCTATCCCAAACCGCTTGCGGGAGTCGCCATCTATGACCTACGACCATAGCGCACCGCTTGCACCGACACATACCATGCACTGTGAAAACAGGTAGGCCGCGATAGCAGCCCTTGAGCACAATCCTATACGGGAGACTAACCCAATGGCTAAACGCATCGAGATAACGGCTGGCGACGTAACAGCGTATGCAGTGCTCAATGACACTAATCTGGCCCAGACGATCTGGGAGGCGCTGCCCATCGAGGCCTCGGCCTCGACCTGGGGGGGCGAAATCTACTTCGAAATCCCCATCAAAGCCGGTAACGAGGCCCCGCAGGAGACCGTCGAGCTGGGCGATCTGGGCTACTGGCCGCCGGGTTCGGCGATGTGCATCTTCTTCGGGCCGACGCCGATGAGCCAGGGCGACGAAATCCGCCCCGCCAGCCCGGTAACCGTCTGGGGCAAGCTCGAGGGCGACCCGACAGTGTTCAAGTCGGTTCCGGCCGGAGCAAAGATCGTTGTCTCCCAGGCTGAGTAGTGTCCCCAGAAGTGGACTCAATAGCGTTGCTCAGATTTTGTGCAAGAGAAAGGTCCCGTTGCGGTACGACAGGCATAGGGGAGGCAAATCCGTGGCATACCTGCTGGGCTTAGATGTCGGGACAACGGGCACGAAGGCTCTGCTCATTGACGAGACTGGCGCTATCGTCGCGAGCGCACTGTCTGAGTATCCCCTGGCTACCCCCCGCCCGAACTGGGCAGAGCAGGACCCGGCCGACTGGTGGCGAGCGACCTGCGAGACGATTCGGGCCGTGCTCGCCGAGACTAACATCAGCGGCGGTGAAATCTCCGGCATTGGGTTGTCCGGCCAGATGCACGGGTCGGTCTTCCTCGACGAAGACGACGAGGTCATCCGCCCGGCGATTCTGTGGTGCGATCAACGTACTTCCGAGCAATGCGCCTGGATAACGGAGGCGGTTGGTGAAGACGATATTATCGCCGAGACCTGTAACCCCGTTCTGACCGGCTTCACTGCGCCCAAGATCATCTGGCTGCGACAGAACGAGCCAGAGAACTATGACCGGCTGCGCAAGGTGTTGCTGCCCAAGGACTACGTTCGTTTCCGGCTCACCGGTGAGTATGCCACTGAAGTCAGCGACGCTTCCGGGACCTCGCTGTTCAACGTGCCCCAGCGGCGCTGGTCCGACCTGATCCTGGAACGCATTGACCTGCCCGGCGAGGTGCTCCCCGACGTCTACGAGTCGCCCGAGGTCACCGGGCAGATTACGGAGGCAGCAGCCGCAGCGACGGGCCTCGCGGCGGGCACGCCCGTGGTCGGCGGCGGCGGAGACCAAGCGGCGGGCGCCGTCGGCAACGGCATCGTAGAAACTGGTATCATCTCGTCCACTGTAGGTACTTCTGGCGTAGTCTTCGCCTACCTCGACGAGCCGCTGAGGGACGAGCAGCTGCGCACGCATACCTTCTGCCACGCCGTGCCGGGCAAGTGGCACGTTATGGGCGTAGTGCTGGCGGCAGGCGGCTCATTTCGCTGGCTGCGTGACACGCTGTGCGCCGAGGAGATTGCCGCCGCCGAGAGTGCGGACCGCGATCCGTACGAGCTTATGACACAAGCCGCCGCCTCCGTCCCAGCCGGCGCAGAAGGACTTGTTTTCCTGCCCTATCTCACTGGCGAGCGCACTCCGCACGCGGATCCCAACGCCAGGGGCGTGCTGTTCGGCTTGACCATCCGGCATACCAGGGCACACATAATCCGCGCAGTGATGGAGGGAGTTGCCTTCGCCATGCGCGATTCCTTCGAGATAATTCGTACAATGGGCGTTGAGGCCAGGCAGGTCCGCGCTTCGGGGGGAGGAGCACGCAGCAAGCTGTGGCGGCAGATCCAGGCCGACGTCACCGGCCAGGCGCACTGTACGATCAATGTAGACGAAGGTCCCGCCTTCGGAGTCGGCCTGCTGGCCGGCGTAGGCACTGGTGTCTGGTCGAGTGTGCCCGAAGCCTGTGCCGCGACGATTAGAGTGGTTGATGAATTGCCCCCACTTCCCGAGCACTGCGAACTCTATAAGCCGTACTATTGTCTATATCAGCAGTTGTACCGCCAACTGAAGTCCAGCTTCGTCGCAGACCAGCGGCTAATCGAAGCAAGCCTGGTATAACAGTTTGACAAGTGCAAGGTGGGTCTGCTATAATACAACCAGGCTTGGGACGACAGTGCCATCTGCCCCCGAGCAACGGCAAGCCAGCAAGGGAGGGCCTAGCAGAAATGGCCAAGAAGATTCTGGTAGTAGACGACGAACGACATATCGTTCGCCTGGTGGAGGTCAACCTGCAGCGCACCGGGTACGATGTGGTTACGGCTTATGACGGCATCGAGGCGATTGAGCAGACCAAGGCGGAGAAGCCGAATATGATAATCCTTGACGTAATGATGCCCCGTATGGACGGCTTCGAGGTGCTCAAGGAACTGAGGGGCAATGCCGAGACCAAAGATATTCCTGTTATCATGCTCACAGCTAAGGCCCAAGATGCCGATATCTTTAAGGGCTGGTCATCGGGTGTTGACTCATATCTTACCAAGCCCTTTAACCCCCGTGAACTACTTGCCTTCGTGGAGCGCATCTTCCAGAGCCTGGAGCACCCCGCTGACGAATACGACTCGGAACCCACCTGGGAGGTGTAAAGAACCTCTGGGTAAGTTGTACCGAGGAGGCGCTGATGGCTGACCATCAGCTAGTCAGACGACGCAACTGGCGGCGGAAGCCGCCCCGCAGGGACGCTAGAGACTGGCGTCCCTGATTTGCTAGATTTCCTCCGCCCGGAGACCTGAGCGACACCGATGTCCACTTTTCTACGCGCGCTGCAATTCACCCGCCGCTACAAATGGAGAATAGTGTCGGCTTTGGCACTCGTCTTTGTGGCCACCGGCACCAATATGTTGCTGCCCGCTATCTGGGGCAAGATCATTAACCAATTCGCCACGCCGATCGGCGGGCCGGATACCACGGCAATAGCAGCGGGCGATCCCGATGAGATCTGGCACTTCGTCATCCTGATGTGCGTTGCACTCGGCGGGATCTATCTGGCCGGGTATGTCATCAGTTATATCCGCGGTCGTCTGCTGCTGACCGTCGGCAACCGTGTGGTGTTCGACATCCGCCAGCAGCTCTTCCGCCACCTCCAGCGACTTTCCCTACGCTATTTTGAGACCCATCGCCACGGCTGGATTATGTCTCGCGTGCTTTACGATGTTGAAGCTGTACAAAGCGTGCTCAGTGACCAGCTTGTGAATATCATCAGTCACGCCGTCACCGTCGTCGTCGCTATGGTGATCCTCTACGCTTATAACTGGCAACTCGCGCTCATCGCCACTGTTGCTCTGCCCATATATGTATTGAACTTCATGCTAATGAAGCGGCGTATCCGTCGCCTCTCCCGGGAGGCCCGTGATCAATACTCCCAGATCTACAGTGTTTTGGACGAGTCCATCTCAGGAATCCGGGTCATTCAGTCGTTCGGCCGGGAACAGGGGGAGGCCCGACGCTTTGTTAAGGAAATCCGCGAAAGCATCACGCTCAATATCAACCTTGGCATCCGACGAGCGGTACTGGGCATCAATGCCAACCTCATCACCCAGGTAGCCAATCTTGTCATCATTTTGGTCGGGTGCTATCAGATTATCTATCTTAATACCCTGACCATCGGTGACCTGGCGGCCATCCGAGGCTATGTGGCCATGCTCTATGCTCCCATAATTGCCCTGGTCCACATCAGCGATGTCATCAACTGGGCTGCGGCCGCCATCGAGCGCATCTTCGAGACACTCGACACTGTCCCGGATATCCAGGAGGCCGAGCAGCCCCTGCGGCTGGGCAAGGTCGCCGGCCGCGTCGAGATGCGTCACGTCTCCTTCGCCTACGAGCCCAATGAGACAGTACTACGCGATGTCAACTTCGAGGTCGAGCCTGGCCAGATGATCGCGCTGGTAGGGCCATCGGGTGGCGGTAAGACGACGCTGGTTCATCTCATCCCCCGCTTCTACGATCCGATTTCCGGCCAGATGCTCATTGACGGTCACGACCTGCGCGACGTCTCTATCAGGAGCTTGCGGGAGAACATCGGCATGGTTATGCAGGAGAGCTTCTTGTTCGCTGGGACCCTGCGCGATAACATCAAGTATGGCCGACCCGAGGCGACCGACGAAGAGGTGGTTCAGGCTGCCATCGCTGCCAACGCCCACGATTTCATTATGGACTTCCCCGATGGCTACGAGACGCGCGTGGGGGAACGGGGTGCGCGCCTCTCCGGCGGCCAGCGCCAGCGCATCACTATTGCCCGCGCCATTCTGTCCAATCCGCGCATCCTCATTCTGGACGAAGCCACCTCTGACCTCGACTCGGAATCCGAGGCCCTCATCCAGGATGCATTGGACAAGCTAATGAAGAACCGCACGACCTTCATCATCGCTCACCGCCTGTCTACGGTCATTAACGCCGATCTGATTCTGGTTGTTGCTGACGGCAAGATAGCAGAGCGCGGCACACATGAGGAGCTACGAGCAGCCGGAGGCATCTACGAAAGGCTCTGCAAGGTGCAGTTTCGACAGCCCGGAGAGCCAACGCAGGAGGCCGAAGCCTGAGATCTTGTCAGACCAGGAATTCCAGCCATCCACATGCTAAGACTAATGATTCATTGGCACAGTAAGCCAGCCGTATGCGTCGCTTGCGCTCTGGCCGGAGTTGCCGGACTGATAGTCGCAGCGGCCTGGTCTTTAGCCGCCCGCCCGGGAACCGCCAGTGCTCAGCTCGCGGCGGCGGATGCGGCCACGCCAGCGTCGGTCGGTGAGCTGCGTGGAGTCTGGAGCGGCTATCGGGTAGAGCCCGATTGGGAGACGGCGATGCAAAACCTGCGCCAGGCCAACTTCAACGCTGTCTTCCCCTACGTATGCAGCCCGGGAGTAGCCTACTACGCCAGCGAGGTCCTGCCGGTCTCGAAGTATGCGCAGGACCACGACTACCTCAACGAGGCCGTCACCGCCGGCCGCAAGTACGGCATCGCAGTCCACGCCCGGATCATTGCCCTGGAACTGCTCTTCGCGGCTGATGCCACCAAGACTGCCATGGAACAGGCCGGTCGCCTGATGGTCAATGCCTCCGGCGACGCGCTTCCCTGGCTGTGTCCCAGTGATTCTCGAAACCGCCGCCTGCTGAAGCAGGTAGTCGTGGAACTTGCGAGGAACTATAATATTGAGGGGCTGCAATTCGACTACTTGCGTTACCCGTGGAAGGATTGCTGCGTCTGCCAACGCTGCCGGGCACAGTTTGCAGCGGATACGGGCATGCATATTGACGACTGGCCGGCGGATGTCACCACGGAGGGTGCGCTATCCGAGGAGTTCAGCACGTGGCGGCAGCAGCAACTGACAGACTTGCTGGAGGAACTGGTGGCGGCGGCGCACACTACCCGTCCGGACATTCTCATCTCAGCAGCGGTCTTCCCGCGTTGGCAGGTCCATGCCGAGAACTTCGGGCAGTGTGCCCAGACGTGGGTCGAGCGGGGGCTGCTCGATTTCGTCTGCCCGATGAACTACACCGCCGACCGCCTGGACTTCGCTACTTGGTTTCTGCGGCAGCGCAAGGCAGTCGCTGGGTGCACTCCGCTGATTGTGGGCACCGGCCCGTTCAGTGATGCCTGCCAGTTTGCCGGTCCGCAGCAGCTTGTAGAGCAGATTGAAATTGCCCGTGCCTTCGGCGCCGCCGGTTTCATCGTCTTTAAGTACAACGAGCAGTTCGCCGAGCAGTACCTGCCTTACCTGGCACAAGAGGCCACCGCACAGGCCACGCGGCCCGCGTGGGCTGAGTGATGATATACTCACAGGTCTGATGGAACTGCGTATCTGACATACTGGAGGGAGTTGACCACACAATGGCCGAGAAGACTGCCTGTCCTAGCTGTGGCGCAGAGAACTACGACACTGACCAGGTATGCATGAGCTGCGGGGCATCGCTGACCGAACCGGCTCCGCAGAGGCCTCAGCATGAGGCCATCGAGGAGCCCCCAGCCGAGACGCCTGGCCCTGAACCGACAGTGCCCGAGGAACCGGCGGCAGCCAAAGCCGGCGAGGTGCCCCCGATTGCCAAAGCGGTTATGACCTCGCTCGGCTTCGCCATCGTCGAGATGGCTATCCTGGCTTTTACCGGCGAGCGCAAAGTCGGCAGTGTCATCGGGCTGCAACTTGGTGGGATAATGCCCATCTTCGGCTTCGGGTTGGCATACGGTGTGTTGCGCGGCTTAATGATCGGCTTCGTGATTGAGCAAAAACGGTGGAGCCCTGGAGTCGCCCTGCTGCTGGGGCTGGGTATCGGCTTCGCCGTCAACGGTTGGGTTACGCCGGTTTTAGGCGCGGTAGCGGGTTTCAGCATCGGCATGATTATCGAGTCAGCACTGCCGCCGCCCGAGGCCCCTCGCACGGGCCGTACCCATCTGCCCCGGTGAGGGGACAGGCGAGACGCCTGTCGTACCGGCTCTAGGTATACCGTCTTGTGGGTTTCAGTTGCACACCGATCAGTGTGGCAGGCCGGCCAACCCGGCGCCGCGCTTGCGAATGGTCGGCGGGTCTACGACCTGGCCGCCCGCCTCTTCGAAGGCTGCAACGATCTTCCCGCCGGGACCGTCGTCAGCCCAGAATTCCTCGCGCTTGAACGCCCCGGGGAAGTGGCTGACATCGAGTGCCAGCATATCCACTCGGCGCGTGCCCTCCGACCTCAGCAGCACAGCGTGGAGAAACTCCGCGGGCCACGGCAGCTTCGCGTCAAACACCACAGTAGCCGGCCCATACTTCGCCCGACATTCCTCAGCCGTCTCTTTACTCCACGTAAGCACCACCGTCTTCGCACCGCTGGGTATCTGCGGAGGCCCCCACTCAAATGGCTGAGCTGGCGGAAGCCCTTGCTGGGGCCACTGAGAGAAGGATAGCTCCGGGGCAGGCCTCTTCAGCGTTTCTCCCGGCTGAATCGGCACCGACATAGCTTCCCCGACATGGCTACGCAGTGGCGCCGCCGCAAGCTCCAACTCGAAATCGCTCTCATCCGTCCGCGTCACCGTCACGGCCTCCCGCGTCACTGCCAGGTCAAAACGCGCCTGCTTGATTGGTAGGTTATGGATGTCCATCTCCCGCCACGATACAGGCATCTGGGGACGCAGGGAGAACAAACCACGGGCGGCGTCAACCTCGAGCCCGGTAAGATAGTACAGAATGGCCTCCGCATTGATGCCGCCTTCCCAGGGCCGGATGCGGTGCTGGCCCCAGACTTCGTCGCTGGGCCGGTTATCCGGCTCATTCATCTCGGCAAAGCCGCCGGACTTCTCCGCCGCAGTGAGCACGCCGTTCAGGGCAACTTCGGCAGCAGGATGCCCAATCGTCGCCAGCGCGTACAGCCCGTAGCCAGGGATCATCGTTACGTACGGCTCGAACTCGGGCGTAGTCTTGAGCGTGCCGTCCTCGCGCCACAGGTACTTCAACGACTCCAGCACGTTCTGCCGTTGCCGGGCGCTGTCCGGAGCATAGCCGACCCACAGCGGGCGCATATTGATGGGGGCAAACGGACTCGTCTGCACCTGCTCAGAGAGGTCAGACATTGCCGAAGCGTAATAGCCGCCATCCGCCTGCCAGTAATACTTCTCAGTAGCCCGCCGTACACGATCGGCACGATCGCAGTAATCCGCCGCTTCATCACCCTTGCCCAGTTGCTTGGCCATCTCGGCCAACGCCCCAGCAGCGGCGACATACTCAAAGCCCGAATCGGCTGAGCGCGCTTCCAGGTTCACGTAGTAGTCCACGTCCCGCCCAGCCTCGAAGAAAGTGTATCCGGGGAAGCGGTAGGTCTCATCACCGTGGAAGGGCAGCAGGCCGCGCTCGTCCACATCCTGACCCAGCAGACAGCGGCGCAGCATCGGCCAGTGTCCGCGAATCAGTCCCAGGTCCCCGCTGTGGCGGTAATACCAGTAGTGCTGCAATATCACGAAACTCGAGCTTTCCGCCCGTTCAACGGGGATTTGGGCCCAGTCCGGCTGAACAATGTCGCCCGCTACGTCCAGGTCCAGCGGTAGGTTGTTCCCCACCCTCTGTCTTAGCGCACAGCCCCGAAAATGGTACTCCAGGTGCCGCCGGACTGCCTCGAAGTCACCAACGGCGCTCAAGTAACGCACCGGCCCGTTGCTGTCGCGGATCCAGGTATAACTGTAGCCGTCCATCGGCGAGAAGCCGCCCTCGGTTGCCTGCTGAACCGCACAGAGGTACTTTGAGATGGTGAGCAGGTCGCCCACCTCGGGCTGCTGGGGTGTTTCTACCGTGACGGTGCGCTCGTCCCACTGTCGCCAGTATTCATACGTATCGTCCACCAGCGCAAAGCCCCGCTCCTGGACTTGGCCGAGCAGCTCCGCCGCTTCATCTTCACCTTGGGCAATGACGAAGTAGGCCAGTTTGGCCACGCTGTCGCCTGGGTGAAAAGTACCCAATTCGCATCGTAGCAGCGGCGCACTATCGCCCATCAGCCCCGGCTCGGTTTCCCGGTCCAGGTTCTCAGCCAGGGGGATATCCGGCGTGCGCTCTTCGAGTTTCGTCCGAGCTGCCAGGAACCCGGCCTGGATGACCGCAGACCCTCGCTGAAGGCGAATGCCGCCCTCTGCCCGCTCCGCAGCCAGCGCCCCAAAGGCCAGTGCCACCGTCACCGCACGCTGCACCGACTCACCCTCATTGCTCACAATCATGATCCGGCAAATGGCGGGGAGATCAGGCGGGACGAAGTCATAAGTGGTCAGTCGCAAGCCATCCTTGGTGAGCGACTCGGTGTTGACGATGCCGCCAGGCTTCACCCAGCGTACCCGCTGCGTTTGCCAATCCACAATTTGGCTGCCCGCATACAGCAGCGGGACAATATCACCCAGGAAGCCATTCTTCTGATAGGTCGGCCCCACGAGGTTCGTGAGCGTCCCCAGCGGATACTTCGTACCCTCATGGGCAAATATCTGGCCGTTACCGATGGGAAAGACCGCCAAATCGGAGTAGCCCGGCCACGGCTCGCCTGCCAGGCTGACCTCCTCCTGCCAGTGAGAGAAATAGTCGGTCAGCCACGGACGGGAACTGAGCAACTCCTGCTCGGAGGGAGCGGCGTGCTCTCGGTTGTGGCTAGCGGCGGTGAACAGATCGCACCCGCCGCAAACCACCACGGGGATGACGATGCTTGCCAGCCAGATCCGTATACTCATATTGCAGCGCTCCGCTTGACAATGAAACTTGTGCAGATAGTGCCCGCCGCCGGGCTTATCCCGTCCCCACGGGGACGACGACTAGCGCGTTCGATACCGCTCGGGTCCAGCCATCGGACGGGTTGTTGATGACCTGGGTATCCTGCACCACAGTCACCGAGCCGCCGCCATCGAGGTTCATCGCGTCGCGTGCCCCCAGCTTGACCAGGATCTGTGCGAACTCCGCCAGAGTCACCCCGTCCCCCGGCTGGTCCGGAGGTGTTTCAACTGCCACGAGCATGAGCCCACCATTGGCGGTGATAGCGAGGGCCGAGCGCGACGTCGCGCCCAGCGCAATGTCAGCGCGGAATCGTTCCGGCGAGGCCGTCACATGCAGCCGCCCCTCTTTCACTAACCGTGGTCCCCCTCCAATCGCGTGGCGTATGTTATTCCAGATCGGAGTGGTAGACAGGTCCATCCGTACCCGCTCACCAACTTGGACCCTGTCGAGCAGCTCAGCGTATCGTCCCTGCCCGGAGATTACATAGCCGCCCTCAGGAATCGCCACCTTTGCCCCGGTCGTTTCCTTTGCAGTAATCTGCCCGTCTCCGGTCACCGCCAGTCGCGTGGCGCCGCCGGCTGCTGCCAGGGACTCGCCCCAGCGCGGAGTGTAGACGACCAGCCAGTAGAGCTCGTCGTGCCCCCGGTTGATCCCGTCCAGCTGCAAGTACCCATGACGCTCGAAGTACAGTCGCCCGTCAAAGGACAGGCGGTCCATCAGCAGCTTGCCGCCCGCAGTTACTCCCAACGCCGTACGATGAAATATCGGGTGCTTAATCCACTCTCCGTCAACGATCAGCAAACCCAGCGGTGGACCCTGGCGGGCAAAGAAACCACCATTGAGCGCAGCAACCGCACCAGCCCGACGTGCAATGTGCAAGACCGAACTGCGGCAATGAACTGTCTGGTCGGCCAGCGCTGGCCGGACCTCCAGCCCATCCCGGGCGGGATTGATGGTGAGCACATAGCCAGTAACCGGTCCGCGCGGCGTGGAGAGGTTGCGCTTCTGCCATCGTCCGGCGTCGGGTCTTACCCCGGGAGGCGGAGCGATCGGTAGCTCGGGCTTCGGCGGCTGAGGTATCGCCAGATCCACGACAATGCGCGGGGGATTGGACAGCGTAAAGATTCGGCGCAGTTCACATTCCCGACCGGCGATCACCACCCGCGTAAACCCGTCAGCCGTGGGCGACTGCGCGATGCGCTCAACTGCCGGGCTATCGAAGCTCAGCAGACGCAGCCCGGGCGGTTCGTGCGGCTGGCCCGCGGGCACCGCTACTTCCACAGCCACCGTGTCGCGGTCCACTGACCAGATATACCCCGCTGGCCGGTCCAAATCCAGGACGACCCGCACCCTATCCGGATGCTCCCCCAACCGAATGTCCTGGACATTTGCCCCAGGCAACGTCAGCTTCACTATCGGAGCAGTCTGTGCTGGTTCTTCAATCTCAGCCCCAACCGCAAAGCCCTGCACCAGCAACTCCACTGGCACGAGCAGCTCCCCGTCGCGCTCCTGCGGAGTCTGGATATCGAGGATCTCCTGATTAAGCTGGCCAACGCTGGCCCCCACGGCCAGACTCAGTGTATTATCGTAGGCGCTGAGGGCATAAGTGCCCACGGCAGAGGTACGCTTCACGTTGATACCCAGGTAACGGCTGACAAACGACGCGGGCAGATAGGCCGTCTCACCGTCGTACCGACCCGGAGGGTCACAGAAGACCACTCGCGAATTGATGGTCACCACTGTGACCAGCGCGGCTTCGTCGTCGGCCCAGGCCGTAGTCGCCAACCGCAGACTGACAGACAGTAGCACGACCAAAGCTAAGAATATTGCTTGCGCTCGGGTCTTCTGGGGATTTATCAGCTTCTGGTTCAACATAAACCGCGCGGTCGCCAGACTATTTGGCATCAATCCTTGTCACGACAGTAGCGCACATACTCCAGCGCCACGACCGGCGGCGGTACGCTGCAGTAAGTGGCCACCCGGTCAATAACGCGATTTAGCTGCTGGCTGTGAAGCTCCTCATCGTCCGGACTGTCCTCGCGGGCGGCCTGCTCCACTTCGTACATCGCCGCCACACTCTCGAGCATTAAGCGCGCCAGATCAGTGCCCCGAGCACGCGCCCGCGCCCCCGTGAAGATGGCGACGACCTTCTCAGCGCCCTGCCGCCAGAGGGCCTGCGCCCCTTTTTGCGCAGTTCGGGCCTGTGCTTGCGCCGCCGCTGCTTCTGCACCCGCCGCCTCTCGCTGTTTGATGCGTTCCCAGTCCGCCACCGTCGTACCATCAATGACACGTATATCTAAGCGCTGGCCCCTGACCTGCTCGAGAAGCTGTTGAAGTTGGGCCTTGTTGCGCCCGCTTTCGATGTAACCGGCGTGCTGCATCTCGGCCGTCTGTACGGACACAACCATCGTATCTCCATCCACAGTCAGCGGTCTCACCGCGTCCACCGCCGCCCACAGGGGCGGATTCAGGTCGCCTCTTTGCAGCAATTCTTGCATCCGGCGCCACAGTTCTTCGGCATCGAGCTCTTCAGCCATAGCCCGCACCTCCTCAATAGGGCGACGATCACCTCGCCCAGAGTTGACAGACCCAATCAGCTTTAGTACTATCGCACTATTGCTGATGACTTCCGGCAGCGATTATAGCACAGGCCCTCAGCTATGTAAACGCAGGCGGCACCGCGATGCTTCACCTGGAAAAAGAGAATCGGACCAAGATAGTCGCCACGCTGGGCCCGGCTTCGAGGGATGAAGAGGTCCTTCGTAATCTGATTAAGGAAGGGGCCGACGCTGTCCGCCTCAACTTCTCCCACGGCGATTACGACGACCACCTGCAGTATGTTCAGGGAGTTCGGACCGTGGCCGCCGCCTGCCAAAGGCACACGGCCATCATCGCTGACCTCCAGGGCCCCAAAATTCGTACCGGCCGACTGGTGGGTGGGACCCCGATTCAACTGGTCGCCGGTGGCGAGCTGGTTATCACCGTTGAGGACATCCCAGGAACCGGCGAGCGCGTGAGCACCACTTACCAGTCGCTGCCAGATGACGTCAAGCCAGGCGACCGTATTTTCGTGGACGACGGCAAAATGGAGCTTGAGGCCCTCGCCACCACAGCGTCGCAGGTGCGCTGTAAGATCATTATCGGCGGTCTACTCGGAGAGCACAAGGGGATAAACCTGCCCGGTGTTGCCATCAGCGCCCCAGCGCTTACCGACAAGGATCGCCGAGATCTGCAGTTCGCGCTGGAGAATCAGGTTGACTACGTTGCGCTGAGCTTTGTGCGCAGCGCCGACGACCTCCGCGAGCTTAAAGCGCTCATCCAAGACGCAGGAGCAGACATCCCCGTTATCGCCAAACTCGAGAAGCCTGAAGCCATCCGCCACCTTGATGAGATTCTCGATGTCGCTGACGCAGTTATGGTCGCACGCGGGGACTTAGGTGTCGAGCTGCCGCCGGAGCAGGTGCCGGTGCTCCAGAAGCAGATTATCAACTTATGCTCACGGCTGCGCAAGCCCGTCATAACCGCCACCCAGATGCTGGACTCAATGCGCGATCACCCCCGCCCAACGCGCGCCGAGACTTCCGATGTGGCCAACGCCATCTTTGACGGCACCGACGCCGTCATGCTCTCCGGCGAGACCGCCATTGGCCAGTATCCTGTCGAGTCGGTGGCGATGATGCGCCGCATCGCCGCTGCCGCCGAGCAGGAGCAACTGGCGGGGCGTCACCTGCGCACCGAAACAACGTCAGAGTTCCTGGACTTCGCCGACGCGCTCAGTCGGGCGGCAGCACGAATCGCCGAGGACGTCAAGGCCAACGCGATCATTGCCTTCACCCAATCTGGTTCTACGGCGCGGCTGGCCTCGAAATGCCGCCCCCGCTGTCCCATCGTCGCTGCCACGCCGCTGGCCTCGACGGCCCGGCGCTCCAGCCTCTACTGGGGCGTATACCCTATGCTCATCGAGCCGGCCCGCAGCACCGACGATATGATCGCCGAGATCGAGCGACGCGTCCGTGATCTGGGCGTCGTCAAGTCCGGCGACGTAGCCATCATTACCGCGGGCAGCCCGATTGGCGCGCCGGGAACCACCAATATGATGAAGCTCCAGGTCATTAGCTAACGCAAAAGAGGACGCCCGGCTATGGAATGGCGTTGGTTGCCTGAGGAGATTGTGTACAGCGGCCGCGAGCTGCGCTCCCACTGGATCGCCGAGACAGCGGGCCTCGAAGGCGATGCCCTTATCGCCTTCGTCGGCCCGTGCAATGTGGCAGTCGAGCACCTGGTGGACCTCGAAGACGCCCGCCGGGGAGTGGGTATCAGCGCTGCCCAGATGCTGCATTTTATTGCCGAGCACTTCGACACCGACCTCGCCACGGCAGTACTGCGCCAGCGCCTCCTGGTCTGTCTGGCCGCCGAGATGCTAAGTGCGGCTTCTGTTTGCCAGTTACGCCGCGACGGCGATGACCTATTCGTGGGAGAGCGCAAGCTGTCGGTCTCGATCGCCACGACCTCGCCAGTCTCAGCCCTGATCCATTTGGGGCTGAACATTGACCCCGCCGGCGCTCCGGTGCCAGCGGTGGGCTTGGCCGAGCTGGGAATATCAGCGCCGGTGCTAGCCCAGCAGGTAATGACGGCCTACGCCGCCGAGCTACAGTCTTGCCAGGCGGCCTGCGCCAAGGTCCGGGAGGTGTCTTGATGGCAGCCGCTGGCGGTAGTCAGCCCCGTGCACCCATCTGCGAGGTCTTCACCTCGGCGCAGGGCGAGGGCCTACTGGTGGGCGTACGCCAACTGTTTATCCGCTTCCGCGGCTGCGACCTCGACTGTCTCTATTGCGACACGCCTCAGGCTCGCCGCACCACAGGCTCGTGCCAGATTGAAAAGACACCTGGCAGCGGCAAATTCGCGCCCCGCGACAATCCCCTGTCGGTGGACGAGTTGCTGCTGATCATCGAACGCCTGATAAGTGCAGACAACCACGCCCAGCACTCCATTGCGCTCACCGGCGGCGAGCCGCTGCTGTATCCTGGGTATCTCATCTGGCTGGCGGCCAGCCTGCGCGATCTGGGCCAGCGTGTGTATCTGGAGACCGCCGGCCATCTACCTGAAGCCCTGGCGCAGGTCATACCGGAGGTGGACTGGGTGGCAATGGACTGGAAGCTGCCCTCGACGCTGGCTGAGCCGATACCTACCTCGCGCTGGGTCGAATCCCTGCACATTGTCCAACACCGAGACTGTTTCATCAAGATGGTAGTGACCGACGACACCTCCGAGGAAGAACTGCTTGAAGCCTTCCGCGCCATGGGCAGTATCACTCGCACGTTTCGGCTGGTTCTCCAACCGGTTACCCCCATCAACAATACTTGCCGCCCCCCTGATGCCGACGCTCTGCTCCGCTGGCAGGCAACGGCCACAATCTTTCTGGATGACGTACGCATCATTCCCCAGTGCCACAGGATCGTCGGTTGCCGCTGAATGAGGTAGCGTTGATGGCTGAGGTCGGTCTCACCACGACAATTCCCGTTGAAGTAATCCTCGCCGCCGGCGATGTGCCGGTAGACCTCAACAACGTCTTCATCACCGACCCTGACCCGGAGGCGCTGGTCCGCCAGGCCGAGCTGTCCGGCTATCCCCGCAACGCCTGTGGCTGGATCAAGGGCATCTACGCGACAGCCCTGCGCTACGGCATCAAGCGCGTTGTCGCAGTCACCCAGGGCGACTGCTCCCAGACCCACGCGCTGATGGAGACCCTCCAGGCCGCCGGCATCGAGATCGTCCCCTTCGCCTACCCCTACGATCGTGACCGTATCCTGCTTGAGCAGCAGATGCTGCGCTTCATAGACCGCTTCGGTGTGGACTGGGTCCAGGTCGAAAAGGCGCGCGCCGCGCTCAAGCCGGTCCGCGAACTGGTAAGTGAAATAGATAAGTTGACCTGGCAGGAAGGAAAAACCACCGGCGCGGAGAATCACTACTGGCAAGTGTGCTGTTCCGACTTCAATCGCGACGCTGGGGCCTTTTTCAAAGAGGCGCAAGAGTTCTACCAGCAGGCACAGAGCCGGCCTGCGCGGAAGGAGACCATCCGGCTCGGTTACACGGGCGTCCCGCCGATAATAACGGACCTATACGAGTTCATTGAAAGCCTGGGGGGCCGGGTCGTCTACAACGAGGTCCAGCGCCAGTTCACCATGATTGATGCGCTGGAAGACGACCTAGTGACGCAATACCAGCGGTACACTTATCCATACGACATCTTCGGACGCATCGAGGATATCAATCGCCAGGTTGCGCAGAGACGTCTGGACGGGGTAATTCATTACACGCAGACCTTCTGCTTTCGGGAGATCGAGGACCTGCTCATCAAGCAGGGGGTGAACTGCCCGGTGTTGACCATTCAGGGCGAGCGGCCCGCACCGCTCGACGCCCGTAACAAGCTACGCATCGAAGCTTTCATCGAGACACTGTGCTTTCGAGCGCTTAGCAATAAGCCTCGATAGCATTCCGTGGTTAGCTGCCAATCATTGAAAGGACGGTGGTAGACGTGAGACTTCGCACAGCTTGGACGTTGATGGCCCTGCTCAGCACTTTGGTAATCGCCACTACCGCATCTGCACAAGAAAGCCCCGATCAAGTCAAGGGCACAGTGTGCTTGCGCAGTGGCCAGACGCTCAGCGGCGTAATCCGCATCGCTGAATTGGGTGTAGTAGGCGGCTCCGGCATTGGCACGTTGCTACAGCAGGGCGGCGCCTTCACCATCCGTGTTGGCGAAGAGCAGCGCACCGTCGCGGCCTCTGACCTGAAAATGATGGAGGCCAGGTGGGCCAATGAGGGCACCGAGCAGGAGCCCCGCTGGAAGATCCAGGAGATCACCCTGACCGCCAAGGACGGCCAGGTCATCAGAGGTAAGCCGACCTGGCTGATTCACGCCAGCGAACTCAGTATTGAGGGACAGCCCGCCGTCCACGCCTTCCCACTGGCGGGCACCGACTTCTCGCCCGACAACTTCATCAGCAAGATAGTACTGGGCGAGCCGCTGCCAGCGGAAACCCCGCCAGCCGAAGCACCACCAGTGGTAACACCACCCGCCGAAGCGCCACCGGCGGAAGCCCCGCCAGCGGAGCCGCCGCCCAGCGAGGTGGAGGTGTCGCTACCACCACCCCTGGTAATCGAGGCTCCCGCAACCGTCATCGGCGAGGGCGAGATGAGCTTCACTATCACCTGCCCCGAGTGCGGCAAGAAGATACGCATCACGATCAAGGCAGAGGCGGCAGGGGCAGAGTAACTGTCACGGGCAGGCACGCTGCGTGCGTCCACCTACTTGCGCTGCTTGCACCAGGACCGGAAGGCCCCTGGTGCTCGAACCTATGCTGTCAGCGCAGGAAAGCCATGTAGACCATGAGTCCCGAAGAGCAACTAGAGCTGCTAACCGCTAACTGCGTTGACCTGATCAGTTCCGACCAGCTCCTGGAGAAGCTCAAACAGGGGCGGCCGCTGCGCATCAAGTACGGCGCCGACCCCAGTGCGCCGGACCTGCACCTGGGCCACAGCATTCCGTTGCGCCGGCTCAGGCAGTTCCAGGACCTCGGTCACCAGGTCATCTTCATCATCGGCGACTTCACCGGCCGCGTCGGCGACCCCTCCGGCCGCACCAAGACGCGCCCGATACTCACCGATGAGCAGATCAAGGCCAACGCTGCCACCTATGTCGAACAGGTCGGCAATATCCTCGACACCGAGCGCTGTGAGATCGTCTACAACAGCTCGTGGTTCGCGGAGATGACCACTGCTGAGCTGCTCAATCTGGCTTCGAAGTATAGCGTGGCGCGCATACTCGAGCGCGACGACTTCGCCCTGCGGCTGAAGAATGAGCTGCCCATCACAGTGCTGGAGCTGCTCTACCCACTGATTCAGGGCTACGACTCGGTCGCCGTCGAAGCCGACGTCGAGATCGGCGGCACCGACCAGCTTTTCAACTTCCTGGTCGGCCGCGACATTATGCGTGCTTACGGGCTGGAGCCGCAGGTTGTGCTTACTCTTCCATTGCTGGTGGGCACCGACGGACAGAAAAAGATGAGCAAGTCGCTGGGTAACTACGTCGGCATCACCGAGCCGCCCGGCGAGATGTTCGGCAAGCTGATGTCTATCCCCGACAAGGTGATGCTCGACTACTACGGCCTGCTGGTCGACAAGACCCGAGCCGAAGAGCTCGAACCTGCCCTTGACCACAACGAGCTGCATCCGCGCGAGGTCAAGGCCGACCTGGCCGAGGCCGTCGTCGCGATGTATCACTCACCAGAGGCTGCAACTCGCGCTCGCGAGGAGTTCGACCGGGTCTTTGCCCAGGGCGAGCGGCCATCAGATATGCCCAATTTGACGATTTCGGCCGCTGAAGTCGAGGACGGCCGCATCTGGATTATTGACCTGGTGATGCGCGCAGAGTTCGCGGCCAGCAAGAGCGAAGCACGGCGCTTAATCCATCAGAAGGGCATATCCATCAACGACGAAGTAATCACCGACGAGATGGCGCAAGTGGAAGTGAAGACGGGCGACGTATTGCGCGTCGGCAAGCGGCGGTTCGCCAGGATCGTCGTACAATAGGCAAATCTACTGATGCTCAGAAACAGGGCTGCCCAGTGTTGGGCAGCCCCGTGATGTGTCCGGCTTCGGCTGTTTTCTCAAGAAGAGTTCGACGCTGACTCCTGGCCATGCCGTTTGACCTCTTCGCGCAGCTCTTCTATCTGCTCTTCGATCTCGTTGATGCGCTCCATGAGCACATTCAACTCTCGGGCGCTGATCTGGCGCATACAGGGCGACTGTTGGGCGCGCTTGGTAACCTCTCGAAACTGCCGCTCCAGTTGGGTCTGTTCGCTTTCCAGGCTACTCAACTGCGCCTGCAGCTTCATATAGTCACCCTGCTCGGTCGCGCTGCCAGCCAGCGGGGTGAACGCCTCCTTGGCCTTACCGAGAATGTCCATACTCGATAGCCTTCCGTGGCACCGTACTAACGGCGCAGACTACCAGTACCGGTCATTGTATTTCCGGTAGGGCCAGCCGAGGTTGTTTTGGGGCGTACTGAAGTTGTAGTGGGCGGGCTTCTTGTGCCAGTACTGACCAGGCAGCGGACTGAGCGTGTGTACCCTCGTCCGCGAAGGATTCAGGAAGCTTTCATTCTCCTCCTTCTCGTCCTCCGGCCCAACCAGGTACCACCACGGCGAGGTATGGCGGTACTCCAGGAGGGGAAACGCCGCATTCGGAGCTGGCTTGTACTTATACCAGCCGATGCCCTTGTTCAGCGTTTCCACCTCGCCGTCAAAATACCCCCGGTAGTACAACTTGTCCTGGGCCGTCGCCGGGCCAGCTACTGCCACTACCGCAACCACCAACAGTGTTCCGACTAGACAGGCGCTCACAGTCTTCATTACTCGCACCTCCTCAGGCAGAAGTTGCGCGGCCACACCATTTCCGTTCCTTATCCTCGTTTACAGTATTGCCATTTTCTTAGACGTTCTAACCCGTCAGGAAGTTTCCTGCGCCAGTCCCGAACTTCTGATAGGCCCTGGGTTTGCCGAAGGGTCAAGGGGCACTCTACTGAATCGCGGCAGGAATGCCGCTCCTACGAGGCGAGCTGCCGCTTGACGCGCTCGCGCAGGCCACCGATTTCCAGCAGCTCGGCGGCAATACCAGTAATCGGCGCAAACTGGTACTCCTCCCCCTTCGTCACATTGCGCACCACGCCGCTTTCCAGGTCAATCTCGACCTCGTCGCCATCGTCAATGCCCTGCGCGGCCCCGGCACTCTCAATAAGCGGCAGGCCGATGTTGAAGCCGTTGCGGTAGAAGATACGGGCGAAGGTCTCGGCAATCACCACCGCGATACCGGCCGCCTTGAGGGCAATCGGCGCATGCTCGCGCGACGACCCGCAGCCAAAGTTCTTCCCGGCCACCATCACGTCACCCCGCCGGACCTTGCTGACGAAACCGCTGTCAATATCCTCCATACAGTGCCCGGCCAGCTCGTCGGGGTCGGTCATATTCAGATACCGCGCCGGAATGATTGCGTCCGTGTCAATATGATCGCCGTACTTGTGGGCCTTGCCGTGGATTGGCATAATGTTCCTCCCTATTTATTGATTCAGGTAGGACAGGCGTCTCGCCTGTCCGCAGTGTCGACAGGCGGGACGCCTGTCGTACCGATCGCTCATACCTACCTCTCGCACCGCCAGACGATGTCGCCTTCCTCCCAGTCCTGCTCGACCTGCCCGCCATCGTCTATTAGGTTGACCCCAATACTGTAAACCAGGAAGCCCTCGCCCTCGTGCCGGTAGATAAAATCCTCAGCGCTGAACGGGTCTTCGGGCAACTTCCCCCAGTCAATGACCTCCCGCAGCTTGGCCAATGACTCGGGATACCGGCCCTTCTTGTTCTTGTAGGCCTTCAGCGCCAGCGCCACCTGCGCGAGGCCGACGCGGGCGATGATCACATCGCGCTTGATGACAGGAGCCCAAGTAACAGGCAGCAGCGTTCTGGTTAAGAGACACACAGGCACATCCTCGCTTAGACGCCGTTTGATGTCACTGAATGCTTCCCGTGAGTTTCGGTACGGACTCTCAGCAACAGCTATCACCTCGGACATCAACCGAAGGTACTGTACTTGGTCATAGTCGGTTAGTTTGTCTAATGGTGTCCAAGAGAACCCGCCGCGCTCGGCTTTCTTTTCGGTGATCTGTTGACGCCAGAGCGCGAAGCCCGAAATGCCCATTACTCGCTCCCTGCTCATTGTCTCAACAAACGAGTCCATGAACTCCATCTCACCCAGATACCCGTACAGCTTGCGGCATGACCCTGTGGGCGCCGACCGCTCGTGCAGAGCATATTGCACGACCGTGAGGGTAGTCCCAGTTATAGCATAGCGAAACAACTGTGAGATCACCGTCCCCTCGTCGGCAACGCTGTCACCTATCGCCAGACTCACCCGGGCGGTCGCCAGCGCCTGTCTCATTTGGTTACGGTCAGCATGCCAGAGAATCTTTGCGGCTAGCAGGTAAGCACTATTCTTCAATTGTGGCAAGTGCGGCAACTCAGTTTCTATGCCCGCATCCCAGTCAATAGCAAAACGGCATCTTGGCCGCTTGGCGGCCTCTACTAGCAGCTCTATCGCAGCGGGGTTCCTCTCGACAATGCGGCCGAGTTCAGCAAGCGGTATCTCCCTGTCGGGCACAGCTACATGGTTGCGCGTAAGACTACCAAGCATTTCTATGTCTGAATCGCTCAGATTAAGCTGCTCAAAAGCCTTAGCGTAAATCACTGCTGCATTCTCATCATCGGCCACCGACGGCAACGCAAGGTCGGCCAGTGTCAACGGTTCACTCGCTTCCTTGATCTTCTGCAGTTCACCCTCAAGGTCAGCGTGGATCTTTTTTCCAGAAGTGAGCATGATCTTACCGAAATCCCACGCAGCGGACCCAGCTTCCGTTCGCCGCAGGGCTCGCGCGCCGAACCAAACCCCCAATGCTAACGCTACCAGGAATAAGCTCAGGATCCCCACCAGAACCTTCATCTTCGTGCTTCGGCTCCACATAACCGTGCCTCACCATTCCTCCGTGACGACACCACTGTCGCTCCTACCAGTTTTCGACAGGCGAGACGCCTGTCGTACTCCAATATAAAGTTTTCTGCGGAGGGGTGCGGGGAAGCCGCTCTTTTCCAAAAGAGGGGTTCCCCGCGAGCCGTTCTTTTCCCCTACAAATCCTCCGGCCCGCAGATTCTGCCGGTGACTGCCGAGGCAGCAGCTACGGCCGGACTGGCCAGGTAGACTTGGCTCTCGGAATGGCCCATGCGCCCGACGAAGTTGCGGTTGGTGGTGGCGATGGCCCGCTCACCCGCCGCCAGCACGCCCATGTGCCCGCCCAGACACGGCCCGCAGGTGGGCGTGCTGACCAGGCAGCCGGCAGCAAGGAATGTTTCGACGAGACCCTCGCGGGTCGCTGCCAGATGAATCTCCTGGCTCCCAGGAATGACGATACAGCGCACGCCCTTGGCGACCTGGCGGCCCCGCAGGATTGCGGCGGCGATACGCAGGTCCTCGAGCCGGCCGTTAGTGCACGCGCCGATAACCGCCTGGTCAATGGTGATCTCACCCACCTCGGAGATACCGCGCGTATTCTCGGGCAGGTGCGGGAAGGCCACCTGCGGTTCGATGTCAGCGGCGTCCCATTCGTAGACCTCGGCGTACTCAGCGTCACGATCGCTGTTGAAGACCTCGAAATCGCGTGTTGTGCGGGAGTTGACCCAGTCCAACGTGATATCGTCGGGAGCGATTATCCCATTCTTCGCACCGGCCTCGATGGCCATATTACAGATGGTGAAGCGGTCAGCCATAGGCAGATTCTCGATCACCGGTCCGGCGAACTCCATCGCCATGTAGCGGGCGCCATCCACACCAATCTGGCCGATTGTGTACAGAATCAGGTCCTTGCCGCAGACCCACTTGCTGAGCTGACCGGTGAAGATGAACTTGAGACTGGCGGGTACGCGAAACCAGCACTCGCCCAGGGCCATCCCCGCCGCGAAGTCGGTCGAGCCGACACCGGTGGCAAACGCCCCGAGTGCGCCATAGGTACAGGTGTGGGAGTCGGCACCGATAACGACCTCTCCCGGCAGTACCAGTCCCTTATCGGGCAGGATGATATGCTCGATGCCGCCGGTCTGGGCCTCGTAGAAGTGGGTCAGTCCCTGCTCGCGGGCGAAATCGCGCAGGAGCTTGGCCTGCGTGGCAGACTTGATGTCCTTATTGGGTGTGAAGTGGTCGGCGACCAGCACGACCTTCTCGACATCAAAGACCCGCGCTGCACCCATCTTCGCGAACTCTTCAATAGCGATCGGCGCAGTGATGTCGTTGGCCATAACGAGGTCCAGCCGGCAGGTGACAAACTCGCCAGGACGGACTTCATCGCGCCTAGCCGCCTGCGCCAGGATTTTCTCTGTAATGGTCATAGTTCACCTCGAACGAAGTTTCAAATACCCAATAACACTCTACTTCTAAGCTTACACCAACCGACAAGCGCGGTCAACGGGGGGGCCGGCGAGTTGATTTGCTGCGTGAGTTCTGCTATATTGTGGGCAACATCGCCTGGGCCGACCACTGACTCAGGCCTATCAACGCTGCAGCTTTGGGGATAAGCAATGCGGCCGATCCGTATCGAAGAAGAGATTTACCGCGACAAGGTTTACGGCTGCTGGTTGGGGGACATAAACGGCAACGGAACAGGGGAGCCTAGGGGAGGAACTCGGCGCAGGTGAGCTTGAAAGCGCCGCCGCGCCGGCGGGACGAGGGGATGCCCATCTGTTGGCGGTACTTGGTCACGGTGCGCCGGGCCAGCCGGTAGCCGTACTCAGCCAGGATCTGCTCGATCTGCTTGTCAGTAAGCGAGTGCGCGGGGTCTTCCTGCTGGATTATCTGGAGCACCAGCGCTTTGACAGGCAGGGCGTCTTCAAAGAAGAGGTCAAAGGGTAGAAGCTGGCCAGCAGGCAGCATCACGTACTTGTTGCGGGTGGCCCGCGAGACGGTGGACTCGTGCATCTGGGTCTGGCGGGCAATCTGCTTTTTGGTCAGGGGGCGCAGGGCCATCACGCCGCGCAGGATCAGGCCCTCTTGGTGCTCGACGATAGCCTCGGTGATAAGCTGCATCGTGGTACGGCGCTGCTCGAGCATCTGGATGAAGCAGCGCGCGCGTCCGATCTGCTCCTGAATATCTCGGACCTGCGTGGGGTCCATGTCAGACAGCTCAGCGGGACTCGTCGAGGCCTGCTGGCGTTTCAGAAGCCGCTCCAGGCGCAGGTAAGCACCGTTAAGACAAAGCGCTGTAGACTGACTCTGGGGGATGTCCACCTGCAGGTCTTCGCCATCGTAGTAGATGATTGCATCGGGATAGATGTGCTGGTCGGTGTGCGGTCGAGGAATCTCAGCACGGAATTGCTGACCGGGATAGGGATGGAAATTGCGGCGAATGTCGTCGAGCGCGGTACGGACCTGCTCGAGGGTTAGCCCAGTAGCTTGGGCCAGTTGCTCTTCGATGTTGTCCTCGTAGCAAGCCGCGAAGTGGTCAACGACCCGGACGACTTCGTCAGGGACGGGCTCGTTGTTCTCGCACTTGGCCCGGATCTGAAGCTGCAAGCATTCGCGCAAGGAGCGGGCACCAACGCCAGGCGGGCTAAGCTGCTGGACGTAGTCCAGAGCCCACTTGACTTGCTCAAGCGGCACGTCTAGGTCCTCGGCTAACTCGAAAGTGTCCAGATTCAGGTAGCCGTCGTCATCAATGACGCTGATAATGATATCGCCAATCTGGTGCAGTG
>JAUVXR010000045.1 GCA_030603495.1 bacterium | reverse complement strand
CCACTGCTACTTCGGTCTTCAACGGAGGTAGCTCATATCCCTCAGAGGCGACCATGGGGCCCTTCTCGATGTCAAAATGTGAGATCCAGTAGCCGGGCAGACGATAGATTGCCCAGTGCCCCTCGGGTAACCCCTCTGTCTCTTCAACTCCCGCCTGTTCATAGGATATTTCCTGGGTATACCGGTCATCAAAGCTGGCAATGACCAAAGCATCGTCAGGAACCGGATACTGAGCCTGGCAGATTGTGGCAAAGGCCAACAACACCAGCACCCCCCATACAGCAGTAGTCAGCTGCAAGTTGGACATCGTTGCTCTCCCCTTCTGAGCGGTATGTTGTGTCGCCGGAGACTGTTGCGAAAGTCGTCTTATATTGTAGCCGGGGGGGGAGCTTGCTGTCAAGGGGGATGCGTGCTAGAATTGGAATCTGTAGTGCCAGCAGGACTATTCACGGGAGTGATGGGAGCTATGCAAGGCGAAGACAGTAGCCAAAGCAGCTTCTTCGGCATGATTTACGACGAGCTTGTCCCGTCCGATCATTTGCTGCGCAGGAGCGCCGCAACTGTGGATTTCAGCTTCGTCTCCGACTTAGTCAGTGACTGTTACTGCTCGGACAAGGGACTCCGCTGAAGCTTCGTCCCTCTCGCGGAAGCGGATGGGCGGCCTTCATGGGACCGGTTGGTGCTGTTCAAGGTCGTCTTCCTGCTCTTCGACAAGCTCAGAGTGGTGAGCAACATCGAACCACAATTTCTCTGCGGTCTGTCTGACCGGGAGATTGAAGAACAGGTCAATTTGCACCTGGCCTGTAAATGGTTTGCCGGGCTGGGTCCCGAGAAGTTTTAGCAGATTTTCAACCGGATCATTACCCAGGCCCGGCAGGCAGGGCTGGTGAGTGAGCGTCTACAGATCATTGATGCTACTCATCTCCAGGCGAAAGTAGACCTGTTTCGGTTGCCTGAGTCGCCACCGGATACTCTACGTGCCCAGGTGCCGGGCTCGTCTGATCCCGACGCGCGCTTCGGGCGCAAGAGTAAGAAGAAGAACTTCTACGGTCTAGGGACGGCGCGCTACCGGAGCCTGGTGAAGGTTACCATCCAGGTGCTGATGACCTGCCTGGTGGTTAATTGTAAGAAGATGGCGAAACTGGTCAGCAACTGCTTATCAAAGCTACCAGCCAAGCTCGCCTGAGCCTACACTTGACAACTCAATACACGAAGTCTCGGTCATAGCTACCGGCCCCGCTTTGAGTGCCCTGATAGGTGGTCACCAGCAGATAAGGACGCGATATCTGAACTAATCTGAACCTGAAATCCTAAGTCTCTTAACTCCGTCTCTGCGACGCAACCGTCTGCTGGTAATCATTGAAGACTTTCTCAACAGTCTCTAGTAGTAGGAAGAGCACTACTGGCTGAACACGAAACCGGGTCGCCCCCAACAGCAGCCCCGTGTCTAAGCCAGTTGCCGCTTGTCATCTGCGCCAGGTGCGACCGGCCAGCTACTCCTCTGCCAATCCCTCCGACATCGCCCGTCCCATCTCCTCGGCCATGTCCATGACTTCCAGCCCCTCGGGCAGCTCGAATTCGCCGTCGGCAATGCCGTTGAGGCGGCTGTACTCCATCTTGAGAGTCTCCCCCGCCACCTCCATCTGCACCACCAAGCCCGTGGCCTTGTTCACCCAGAGCTTGGCGACCATGTCCTCATCCTCGCCCTTGGTTGTTGTATTAACTGTCCAGCACTCCACTCCACCCAGCGTCTCGGAGGTCTTCAGTTCCACATTGCTCTCGACCGAGTCTGGGCCAAAGATCATCTTGGCTGCGTCCGAAGTGGCGCCACCTTCACCGCCCGAGGCACTCATCTCCATCTTTATAGCCATGTTCTCTTCCGGCGCACACATATATATGAGATGTTCTTTCATATCCATCAAAACAAAGCTGCTGCCATCCGGGTTGTTCATCCTCATTTTCACCGGCTTGCCATCTTCCAGCTTCATGAGCTGGGTGGCGACCTCCCCTCCTGGCATAGTCATAGTCAGCTCATAGCTGCTGTTTGCATTCAGCTTGTCCCACACATCCGCCAGGGTGTTAAGCTCGCCGGCCGGCACCTCGGGAGTCGGAGACCCAACCGGAGGCCCGCCGACTACCGGCGGCGCACCGGTAGGCTCAGGAGCCTTCCTAGGACAACCGCTCAATGCTATTACCAACACCATTGCTACTACGACTACTCCCACGATATTGACAGAGACTTTCATACGTGTTCCCTCCTGTTGGGTCCGAAGACCTCTATATTAGCACACACTGTATGTAGCTTCTACGCCGCGCCGATAATTCCTTCCTACTACAAATCAGAGTTAGTAACGGCCCGGTCGGGCAGAGCCTCATCTGTTGAAATCCGGCGAGAGGATAGAGGATAATCGCGCTCTGACCACGAATTATCAGTCCAGTGTCTGTTCCGGATTCCCAAGGGTGCAGCTTGCCCTACTGGTGCAGGGCATGGGGCCGATTTGCTGAGCAGATTTAGCCGATTTGAAGGGAGTAGCAAAATGAGCAAGATCACACGCCTTGCCTCAGAAGTTGAAGCAACTGGTAAGGTACCAACTTTCGGGGTCTGCGCCACCAGCGACCCGCGAGTTGACAAAGAGTCTCGCCAGCGCTGTGTCAACATCGTCGAGATGACAGCTAACGTAATCGCTGACGGAGTCCACACGCCCGAGGGCACGCCGGTGAACGTGGTCTACTCGCCGATCCTGGTGGACGGCGAACCCCAGGCGGACATGGTGGCGCGGCAGTTCAAGGACGAGGGTGTCGATGCTATCGTCTGCGTCCCTGACACCTGGGCATTCCCGCAGCCCAGCTTGATCTCGTTGATCCAGCAGTTTCCCCAGGACATGCCCCTCAACCTCACCTGCGGCAACTCCGGCCCTAAACCCGGCGTAGTCTTCGTCCACGCCGCCAGTGGGGCAATCTCCCAGTATGGCAAGCTCGTGCACATCAACGTGGGCACCTGGCCCGATACCGGCCCCAATCCGCAGATGACCGAGGGTACCGCCGAAGCCCTGGTGGATTGGTGCTACGGGGCGATGACCTATGCTGCGCTGAAGGGCCGTCGCGTGGTGATCTTCGGCCACGACTCGATGGGCATGGAAACGGCGCTGGCTCACGTCATCCCCACACGCAATATCCTGGGCCTGGAGATCACCCGACTAGACATGAAACTGCTGGCCGACATGCTCAACAAGCAAGCCTACGATCCCAGCGAACTGGATGACCTGCGTGGCTGGATTGATCAGATGGTCGGCGAGCGCGTGGAACTCCGTGATGACGCCGACGAGCAGCGCTTCCGCCAGAGCCTGGCGCTGTACCTGGTCATCCGCGACATTATGGCGGATCTCAATGCCGTCGGCGGCGGATTTATGAGCCAGCTCGAGTGGGGCTCGCAGCCGCTGGGCATTCCGCTCCCGGTGGCCGACGTCATGGAGTCGCTGTTCAACTCCACATTCGACCACACCGGCCGCAAGCCGGCCGTTCCCTACGCCACCGAAGCCGACGTCCAGGGCCTGCTGACCCAGCTCTACTTCACCTGGCTCAGCGGCGGCAACCCGCCCCTGTTCATGGACTTCCGCAAGGTTTGGGAGCCGTGGGAGCTCGAGCGGCTCGCGAATAACCTGGGCCTGGGCGACGTCGAACCTGACGGCCTGTGGCGCAAGAAGGGCCTGGTGGACGGCGACAACTCGGGCAGCGCTTCGTTCGACTGGGCAGCCGAGCCCGGCGCCAGCGTCGAGGATATCATGTCGCGGGTCAGCTTCCCGCTGGCCGACGAGTTCTATTTCCCGGGCGGCGGGAACTCGGTCTTCTTCGTCTCGCCAGCCGGCATTGACGGCGTCGCCGGTCGGCTGGCCTACAGCGCCACCCAGAACATCTTCTCGCTGATCTGGGACGAAGCCACGACCACCAGCCTGCCGGAGGCAATGACGAAGGCCGTCTGCGAAACCTCGACGGCGACCTGGCCGCATACCTTCGTCGTGCCCAAGTACGCCACCATGGGCGAGTACAAGCAGTTCGCGCCGGCCAACCACTTCCATATGACCTGGGACCTGCAGGTCTCGCGGCTCGAATACTGGATGGACCTGGCCAACATTCTGTCATGCACCCCGTGGCAGGCGCGGCCGGAATACGTCGAGGGGACCGACCGGCCCACGCCGCTGCTCTACATCCAGAACGGTGGCGAGACCATAGCCAAGCTGGCCCGGGCGAAGCGCTGAGGCGGTCCTATATGATTTATTGACGGCCTTTGTGGAGAACCCGCTTTTTGAAAAAAGCCGGTTCTCCACACCTCTCCGGCAAAAACTTTAAACGTGGAGAAGAAGCCACACTCCCCCTCGGAGCGAGAGGGTGGACTGCAATATCAGGAGGCTGTCTGTGGGGGCGAATGTTGAGCGTCCTTTGCGAAACATCCGCCCACGGCGGAAAACCAGGCGTCACGAACAGGATCAGACTACATGAGCGAACCTTTGCGCGCGGTGGTTATTGGTGCTGCCGGGATCGGGAAGCACCACGCTAAGTGGCTGTACCAGCTCGGCTGCGAGGTGGTCGGGTTAGCAGGCACTTCCGCAGCATCCGTCGAGCGCACCGCTCACGTCCTGCGTGGTATCTTTCCCTTTGAGGGTACGGGCTACGCCGATGTCACGCACATGCTCGAGACCGAGCAGCCGGACATAGTGGCGGTGGCTTCCCCGAACGAATGGCACTACGAACACGTTACGCTTGCTCTCCAGCACGGCGCGCACGTCATCTGCGAGAAGCCGCTGGTCCACGACTGGGATAAGAGCCGGGAGCAGCTTCTCGCCCAAGCCAAGGAGCTGGCGCAAGCCGCTGAAGAGGTCGGCGTGGTCACTGCCGTCAATACGCAGTATGTCGCGGCCGCGCAAGCGTATCAAGATATGGCCGAGCAGGTTGGCCTTGCCGAGCTGATCAGTCAGCCGAAGAGCTTCTTTATGCAGATGGAGTCGCACGGGGGTAAAGAGGGCGCCGACTACAAGCAGACCTGGATTGACCTAGCCCCGCATCCGCTTAGTGTACTGGAGGCGCTGGTCGGGCCGGGAGAGGTTGACCTTGGGAGCCAGGAGGTCCGCGTCGCGCACAAGCGGGTGGACGCCCATTTCGACTTCCGGCCCACCAACGGCGCACCGGTGCGCGCGCATATCCTCGTACGCAACGTCCCCGAGGGGCCGCTGACCCGCCGGCTGGGGCTTAATGACCTGATAGCCGACTACGAGGGCCGCAATAACGCTGAGGGCATCTACGCCAGCTTTATGACGCTGTGCGGGGTAGAGCGCGAGTACACCGACTTCATGCAGGTGTCGCTAACCCGCTTTGTGGAAGCAGTCCGCGGCGCAGGCAAGCCCCTGGCAACCTTCGCCGACGGCGTGAGCAACCTGGAGCGCCTGCTGGGATTGCTGGCAGAGGCAAAAGGACTGTCCGCTCCTGCATCGAACTAAGGACAGAGCAAGACCTTCGGCACTCGTCAACAACGTATGGGTGGAAAGGAGACGCCCGCCACGGCAGGGCGGGCCACCAAGCGATTGAAAACGTTGGCATACCTGATAAGTGGCATATTGGGATTCTTCGGAGTTGCTTTCCTGATCGCGGGCGTCAGCTACGTACGTGGGCAATGGATAATCATCGGGCCCGTCCTTCTCCTCGTGGCTTTCTTTGTGACTTACCTAGCGCGCACCAAGGTGCCCGACCAGCGCATTATCCAGGAGATTGACCTGTCCGGCGATGTGCACCCCGAAGAGATGAAGTGTGATTCCTGTGGGGCGGCGCTGGATAGGGATAGCGTTTCGGTCAGGGCCGGAGGCGTCTTCGTGGATTGCCCCTACTGCGGGACCTCCTATCAGATAGAGGAAGAGCCGAAATGGTGAAGCGCCTCGCCGGTCTGCTCCGGCGCGTAGCCAGTGCAGTTGGCCGCGACCTGAGCCGCTTCTCGGCACAGATGTACGCGCTGCGGGCTGGCCGCAAGTCCCAACCCGGCCTGTTCACTTACCGTATCAATAGCCCCGAGGGCAGTCTCCGGCTACACCTACGCATCCACGCTGACCAAACCGGGCTGCTGCTGGTCAACACCCAGGAGGCCGTCCACCTGACCCCGACGGCAGCCTATATGGCCAAGCTCGCCCTCGACGAAGTCACGGAGGAGCAAGCCGGGGCGGTTCTGCGGCGCACCTACCCGAGGGCATCCTCTCAGCGCCTAGCTGGCGACTTCCGCCATGTTAGCGAGATGATCACGACGCTTCGCGAACCGACAACAGGCTGTCCCGTCGGCCAGATAAGCGCGGAGCAAGCACCGCTATTCTCAGTACGCGCCCAGGCACCGTATAAAGCAGACCTGGCTTTGCATTACGCCTGCAACAACAACTGTGCGCACTGCTACAACGAGCCGGGCCGCCGGACCATGCCCTCGCTGCCTGCCAACAAGTGGAAGTCGGTTCTGCGCAAGCTGCTGGACATCGGTGTGCCCTACGTGATCTTCACTGGCGGCGAGCCGACGCTGCATCCGGCGATATTCGAGCTGGTTGAGTATGCGGACAATCTCGGGCAGATCACCGGAATCAACAGCAACGGGCGGCGGTTGGCCGAACCGGATTTTGCCGTCCGACTGAAAGCTGCGGGGCTGGACCACGTCCAGATTACGCTGAACTCTCACCACGCTGACCTGCACAACGAGATTGTGGGCGCCCGGGCTTTTGACCAGACCATTCGCGGTATCCAGCTCGCCCTCGACGCGGGCCTGCACACGATCACCAATACCACACTCATCGAGGCCAACGCGGATGAGGCGCTGGAGATTGTTGATTTCGTGTGTGGGCTGGGCGTGCGGACTTTTACGATGAACGGGATGATATACTCTGGCTGCGGTGCGTGCTATCCCGGCTCCCTCACTGAAGACGAGCTGCGGCCGGTACTAGAGGCTGTCAGAGAGCGGGCCCAAGAGTACGGGATGCGGTTCCTGTGGTACACTCCGACGCAGTACTGCCGCCTCTCCCCTCTCGACTTGGGACTGGGGCCGCGCAGTTGCAACGCCGGCGAGTATTCGATCTGCATTGAGCCGAACGGTGATGTGTTGCCCTGCCAATCCTACTACGAGCCGGCGGGGAATATCCTGCGCGATCCGTGGGAGAATATCTGGCACAGCGACTTGCTGTGCCGGTTCCGCTATCGTCGGGAGAATCCCGCGGCCGCCGGACTACCCGAGGAGTGCTGGGAGTGCGAGCAGTTGGCGGTCTGCGGCGGGGGCTGCCCGCTGGAGCGCCAGGCCAGACCTGCGGAGGTGAATAGACCTTGACGGAGCCTTCTTTGGGCCAGAGATTCCTTGATTCTTTTAAGATTCGTCCCCAGCCCCGTGCTACCGGACCGGAGCCAGGTATCTATCACTACCAGCGCCTGGAAGCAGACTGGCCGACACGTTTTCATCTGCGCGTTGACCTCGACGGGCAGGGCCTGCTGCTGGCTAATGCCGCACAGGCGGCGGTCCTGTCAGAAAGCGGCGTGCTGATGACGCAGAGGATACTGGAAGGCCGTGAAGACCACGAGATCTTCCGGGAGGTAGCCGATACTTTTCCCGATGTCACGGGTGATGAAATGCAAGCGGATCTGGCGCAGGTCCGCACGCTCATCGACAATCTTTCTCACCCCGGTGACAACTACCCGATTTCCGACCTCGACGACCCCTACGCTGCCATGCACCGCCGGGCCCTTGCTGCGCCATTGCGTGCCGACCTCGTGCCCGGACAGCTTGAGCTTACTGAGGAGATCATCCGCAAGCTCTGGGACGCGGGCATCCCGCACGTGACCTTTCTAGTCCGTCCGGAACTTCGCGCAGAGGACCTTCCTCGTCTGGTGGAGACCGCCGAGGACATCGGCATGATCACTGGCCTGCGCACGATAGCCAGTTGGCTGGCGGGAGAAATCCTGGATGAGGCAGCCAACGCGGGTCTGGATCACCTGACATTGCTATATGTATCCGCCTCGGGCACGGAGCACGATGACCTGGTCGGGGCAGGCGACCACGATCTGGTCTGGCGTTACTTCACGCGCTGCGAGGAGCTGGAGCTGTGCGCTGTCGCGCAGGTGCCCTTGATTGAGAGCAATGTAGATGAGCTGGAAGTTACTATTGAGCAGCTCAAGAATCAAGGCGCAACCAATATCTCATTCTTCGCGCTGGCTTGCCCGGATAATGACGAGATAGCCCAAGAGGCAGGGGCGCTGCCGGGATCGGCTCTGCCCCAGGTGGCTACGGTCATCAACGAAGCTTCCGAGACGGCGAATGTGCGCTATCTATGGGAAGTGCCTGTGCGCTTCGATAACAGCCGCTCACTGGCCGAGCAGGTAATGGCCGGCCCCCGGGCGGCCGGGGATGTAGCGATAAGGGTAGACCAGGATGGGACGGTCTACCCGGCCCGAGGCCCCCGGAGCAGTGCCGGAAACATTCTGGGCGATACCTGGGAACAGATCTGGGCAAGTCCATGCTTTACCCGCTATCGCGAACGACTGGCCGCACCAACGCGTTGCGCCGATTGCCCCGATCTGCCTATCTGTGCGGCAGACTGCCCCCGCGATCCCCGCGGCTGGAGCGACGATACCCAAGGCGGTGAAGGCTGATGAAACATCGGTTTGTCGCGGTCATAATCCTGGCGCTCATTGCCAGTCCCGTGGCCCTGGCCCAGAGCTACTCGTTCAGCGTGCCACGGATGATGCTCGGGGTTACGCCCAACCAGGACGCCTCGGTAGACCTCAGATACACGGTGGAGTTTAGCTGCAACCAGGGTGCTCATGCCATTGATATTGTGGATGTCGGCTTGCCCCACAGCGATTACGACATCGGCAATATGATGGCCAGCGTCAATGACCAGCAGGTCTACGACATCCGCACCTCTACGGAGGTTGACATTGGAGTCGAAGTCCACCTGGGCGATTATGCTATCCAGCCCGGCGAGAGCGGCACCTTCATATTCACGTGCACCATGCCCAACCTCATCTTCCAGGATACGACCCGCAAAGACTATGCCTCGCTCCAGATAACGCCCACCTGGTGGGGCAGTCAATACGTCACCGGAACCACGGAATTGGGCATCGTCATTGATCTACCCGAGTCGGTCGAACTCGGCGAAGCAGTCTACCAGAAGGAGGCCTTTGCTGAGAAGGTAACACTCGCCGACGGGAGCAAGGCGGTCGTCTGGTATTGGGACGATGCGCGCGTTGACGGCCCGCACCTGGTGGGCGTCTCGTTCCCCAAGCATGACTACCGCGTGGTGCGCATGACCAGGCTGATGCTGCTGTGGAAGTGGTGGAAGGAGAACCCCACGATCCGCGTCTTCTGGGCTCTGGTTTTGTTCGTGCTGCTAGGCATCTTCTTCTTCCGGCTGACCAATGGCACCGGCATCAGCGTCTTCATATTCATGTTGGGCTTCTCGGCCATCGCCTTTGCTATTAGCCCCTTCTTGGAGGCGATTGCCCTGCCGGTCCTCATTGTACTGTGGCTGCTGGCCGAACGTAGCCAAGCTGCCGCCCGGCGCAGCTACCTGCCACCGATTGCCTCGGTGGAGGCCGGCGGCATCAAGCGGGGCCTGACCGTGCCCGAGGCCGCAGTAATAATGGAGCTGCCGCTGGGCAAGGTGCTCACACTGGTGGTGTTCGGCCTGATGAAGAAGGGCCTCGTGCGGCAGACTCAGGAAGATCCACTGGCTGTGGAGATGCCCGAGGAATACCATGGAAGCCGTTCTGAGCGTCAGAAGGCCGCCCGCGAAAATGGCACGGTCATCCACGCCTACGAGCAGCCCTTCCTGGACGCCTTTGAAGAGAATCCCGGCACGTCCATTGCCGAGCTAAACCTGCAGGAGGCGATGAAGGGGCTGATCGAGAAGGCTGCCGAGCGGATGAGTGGCTTCAATCTCAAACAGACTCGCGAGTACTACGAGTCAATTGTCTACGGCGCGTGGACCAAGGCCAAAGCGATAGGCGAAATAGAGGCGCGCACCGAATTCGTGGACGACAACTTGCTGTTGCTGATGCTCGCCCCCGACTACCACGAAAGCTTCGTCACCTGGCACCGGGGCGGCTACCACTATCGCCCGACCTGGTCACAGCCCAGTGGCGGCGTGGGACTGCCGGTACCGGCCACGGTAACGACCGGAGGGCGGACTACCACCGGCGACGTGGCTGCCTCGTTTGCCGGCTGGGCAGAGAACACCACCGGCAAGCTGGCCAGCACCCTCGACCCGGTATCCTTGGGGCTCGCAGATCGCGGCGGTCTCAACCTGTCCGGTGTAGATAAGGTGACGCTGGACGTCCTCGAATCAATGGCGGAAAGCTCGGGCAACGGAGGCGGGGGTGGCGGAGGCTGTGCCTGCGCCGGCTGTGCCTGTGCTTGTGCCTGCGCAGGTGGAGGCCGATGAGTGAGGAATTCGACCCAGCTAGACCACCACGACCTGAGCTACCATCGAAGGCTGAGGCACGAGAGCTTGCGGAGTGGCTGGCCGGGCCGCGCTCCCGGGCGCTGCGTCGAGCTGGCATCGGTCGGCGCGAACGCATACTCGAAGTCGGCGCGGGCCACTGTGTGGTGACCGACGAACTGCAGCGCCGCACGCGGGGCACCGTCACCGCGCTTGATCACAATTTTACTGGGCTGCGAGATGCCGAGATTTCAGAGGCAAACCGCATAGCCGGCGATGCACTCAGCCTCCCCTTCCGCGCCAACAGTTTTGACTTAGTCTTCTTCCAGAATACGCTGCTGTGGATCCCGGAAACCGAATCAGCAGTTGCACAGGCTGCTCGCGCACTGGAGCAAGGCGGCGCGCTGGTCGCGATAGAACCCGATTATGGGGGCATGATGGAGCATCCTGACTGGGGCATCCGCCAACTGTGGATCCACGGACTGACCGCGGCGGGTGCTGACCCGTTCATCGGTCGCAAACTCCCCGCCGCCTGCGAGGCCGCCGGGCTGCGCACCTGGGTCGAACTCGCCCACATTCCTCAGCCGGCCGAAGCCGCAGCGCTGAAGCTACTCGAGGGCCTGCCGCTGACTGCGCAACAGCACCAGATCGCGGAGAACGTCGCCCAAGCTATCGAGGAAGGCTCGGGCAAATGGTCATTCTTCCTGCATGTGCCGTATTTCCTGATTGTGGCGACGAAGCAGTAACAATGACCAGCTGGTAGGAGCGACATTCTTGTCGCGATAGTAGTGTCGCCCCCCTCGCACATGCTGTTGTTGTCTGTAGGGGCAAATATTGCGTCAGCTACATTGGCCCGCTTACATACTGAACACGCCACTACTGCCATGCGAGATTGCACAGCCCACTTGCCGCGGGCGGATGTTTCGCGCGGAGCGCTCAACATGCGCCCCTACAATGAGGAAACGATAGAAGCCCCGGCCATCCCCACAGAGCTCACGCATACTTCTCGGCCAGTTCGATGCCCATCCGCGCCCATTCGTGCAAGCGCTGGGGGCGTCCGGCCAATGTCTCTATCTCGCGCAGGACAAACTGGTAGGGGTGGCCCTGCAGAATCCTCATACCCTCTTCCATATGCTCGCGTATCGGCTGGAGGTCTTCGCTCAATGTTGCTAGTGCCGCGCCTTCGCGCCACATTATGCAGTAATTGTCCTGGCACGCTTCTACAACTTTCGCCAAGTCAGTCCAGAACGAGCAGACGAAGACACGCAGGTTTGGCAAGCGCAAGACCTGTTCAATCTTATGAGTCGAGACTGTTGCGAAAGTTACATTCTCATTATAGCAGAGGGGGGCTTGCTGTCAAGTGGGCGATGTGCTAGAATCATCGGTAGTAATTGAACCATTATTCTGTAGCAATGGTGATTGAGCTTATGCAAGGCGAACACAGCAATC
>JAUVXR010000041.1 GCA_030603495.1 bacterium | reverse complement strand
GATAATCTGCTTCAGGAGTGAGTCAAGCCGATCGAGGAAGGGAGCTTTAGCGCCGGCCGTAGTCTGCGCAGGGCTACGCCCTGCTCCGCCTCCGGCCGCTCCACCACTGTCCCCCAGGTTACACCTTAGCTAACTGTCCATTCGTGTCCAAAAGGCGCTGAGGTCAAACATACTACAAGACGCGCCCACTTGACCCCGCTATTGCCCATGCGTTCCAGCATCAGATCATGCGGATACTCCCCGAGAAGGTACTGCATACCCCAAGGTGAATGATCAATCTGAGAAGAGGTCTTCGTTCTGAGATACCCGATAATATGCATGTTGTTACCTCTAATTCCTGGAGATTACTGTAAAACTCGCCCCTCGTCTTGAGAGGATACAATACTTTGATACACGTCAGCACCACTTGCCCGCTGACTTTCGCTAGGCCTCAGTAGTGCACCTTCCCCAGGTTGTGATATTTTTTCGCGCCGTCGCCATAGCGGCTTTGGCGCGTCGGCGACTGCCCAGCAAATTTGCGTTCGATGTTGGGCCGCTCGCGGTGGCTTTCCGGATTGGCCTGGCTAATAATCTCGGTGGAGGCGCGTTCTACTCCAATCTCTTCACCAGCAATTTCGGCAGCAACTTCGCCATCTCCCAGTGCGGTGACGTACTCTTTCGCTATGTGTTTTCCACGGATGTCGATCCCAGACGGTTAGAACAGTCAGCTATGAGGCCTTTGCTGACTATGTTCACCGACCGTGCCGCAACGCGTCCGGTCATGTCCGCGACTATCTGGTAAGCGAGCAAGTAGCGACTGTAATCATCCAGGATGCCACCTATATAATACCAGCCCCAGCCGTGCATGAAAAAGCAGGTCAAGTCGGTCGGGCACTGCTTTTTGTGCTTATGTCGCCAGCATAAGAAGGAATTGATCAGAGATGCGAACAATGTATGAGTCGACTGCGGGCAAATGTAAAACCGCGGATTAAATATATGACTCTTCCTTCGGGAAGTGAGGAGGTACTATACTGTGACCGAGAGTTGGACTTTCAATTCGGTAGACGAGGAACTGCTCGAGGAGCTTTGCGATTTCTTACCCCCCAAGCTATTTGATTTTCACGCCCATCTGTATCGGCACAAAGATCTGGGTGACTCTGTCTCGCCCTTCATTACTCAGGGGCCGCCAGAAGTCACGAGGGAAGTCTGGCATCAGCATCTTTCAAAACAGGTCGGGTCATCGCGTCTTGAAGGTGGGCTATTTATCCCTTTCCCGAGTGCGGGTGGCGACATAGATGCAGCCAACGAGTTCATCCTGGAACAGACTGCGCATTGCGCATCAAGCCGGGGATTGCTGATGCTCTCCCCTGAGACAGACGAAGCAAAGCTGGCCCGATTGGCCGATAATCCCCAGGTAGCAGGCTTCAAGTGCTACAACGTATTCAGCAGTGAAGAGCCCACCTTCAACGCCTCCATTCGCAGCTTCCTCCCCCCATGGGTGTGGTCGTTAGCGGACGAGAGGGAACTAGTGATTCTTTTGCATCTGGTCAAGTGGGGGGCCCTGCGCGACGAGGAGAACCAGGTTGAGATACGCCAGATGTGTGAAAGCTATCCTGGAGCTCGCCTGATTCTCTGCCACGCGGCGCGGGGGTTCAACGCCTATAATACAGTTGAGGGTATCGGAAGCTTGCGGGGTCTGGAAAATGTCTGGTTCGACACCTCCGGGATCTGCGAGCCGGGAGCGTTGGTTGCGATTCTCCAGCAGTTCGGCCCCCACCGGCTGATGTGGGGTAGTGACTTCCCCGTCTCTGAGCTGCGGGGACGATGTGTTACCATCGGCGACGGCTTTGCCTGGCTACAGCCTGATAATATCTCCTGGCAGGACTACGTGACCTCTTGTCGCCCAGCGCTGGTAGGACTGGAGTCACTACGGGCTCTGCGGGATGCGGGGGACTACTTTGGGCTAAGCGAGGAGGATTTCGAGGGTATCTTCTACGGGAACGCGGTCAGTCTTCTCGGCCTTGACGAGAAACCTGGCAATGTGACGCAAAGCGTCTACCAGGAGGCACGCCGGCGCATTCCGGGAGGCACTCAGCTTCTCAGCAAGCGTCCCGAGAAAATGGCGCCCGGGCAATGGCCGGCCTACTTCCGGGAGGCGCGCGGTTGTGAGACCTGGGACCTGGACGGCCGGCACTACTACGATATGTCAACCAACGGCATCGGCTCCTGCTTGTTAGGGTTTCGCGATCCTGACGTGACGCAGGCGGTGAAAAGACGCGTCAATCTCGGCAGCATGTCTACGCTGAACCCGCCCGAAGAGGTGCTATTGGCCGACATGTTATGCGAGATTCATCCCTGGGCGCAACAGGTGCGGTTTGCCCGAACCGGCGGGGAAGCTATGGCGCTGGCGGTACGGATCGCTCGAGCTACCACCGATAGATCGGTGGTAGCCATCTGCGGTTACCACGGCTGGCACGACTGGTATCTGGCGGCGAATCTGGGTGAGCCCGACGCTTTGCGCGGTCACCTCATGCCGATGGCGGGCCTGGACCCGCTAGGGGTTCCGAGGGAGTTGCAGGGAACGACACTGGCCTTTCACTACGAAGACACCGAAGAATTCGAGCAGGTCATGCAGAAGGCCGGAGATCGCCTGGCGGCGGTGGTCATGGAGCCTTGCCGCCACCACGACCCGCAACCGGGGTTTTTGGCGATGGTTAGAGACCGAACCCACGAATGTGGCGCAGTTCTGGTCTATGATGAGATTACCATTGGTTGGCGACTCCACTTCGGAGGGGCGCACCTTAGATTGGGCGTACAGCCGGATATAGCGGTTTTCGCGAAGGCTCTGGGCAACGGTCACCCCATAGCGGCCATCATCGGTACAGAGGCGGCAATGGACGGCGCTCATGAATCCTTTATCAGCAGTACATATTGGACGGAGTCGGTTGGCCCGGTGGCTGCCCTAGCAACGCTGCGCAAAATGCAGCAGATTGACGTTCCAGCTCATGTGGCCAGGGTTGGCCGTCGCGTCCAGGATTGCTGGCAAAGCAAAGTCCGGAAGTATGGTGTGCCGGCAATAGTAGGTGAGGGGTATCCCTGCTTAGCCCACTTCCATTTCGACCACGAACTACGCGAAGAGCTGCGCACACTGTACACTCAACTGATGCTGCGGCAGGGGTTCCTCGACCATTGTCTATTCTACCCAACACTGGCGCACACGGACGCAATACTGGCTCGCTACGAACAAGCGGCGGAGGTGGCCTTTGAGCAAGTCGCGGACGCACTTGACAAAGGCAGCGTGGAAGAGCGCTTGGATGGACCGGTAGCGGAGACGGGGTTCCAAAGGCTTATGGGAGACTAATAGCCTGCCCCAGGCAGCAAGGTAGTGCTCCGAAAGAACGATTGGGAAGGAACAGACAGCAAGTGACCATACGCGAGAGGATTCTCTCGGTGTACCGGGGCGAGGTACCCGACGTTGTTCCCTTCATGTTGGACATCTCCCATTGGTTCTTGCACAAGTTCGATTTGCCCTGGGACCTGTCCCAGCCGTGCGACGAACCTCAATATGACCTGATTAGCTACCACAGGAAGGTAGGGGCCGGCTTCTACATTGCTAACAACGCTAGCTTCTACCAGGCTCGCTACGGTAATGATGTCCGCCTAGAAACCACTAAACGGGTACGCAATGGCGACCCGGAGATTAGCTGGTGCATCAACACTCCTCTGGGGACTATTCAGCGCAGACGTGTGTGGGAGCCCTGCTCTTATTCGTGGGCGATAAGGGATTGGGGAGTCTCTGGTAAACGGGACCTCCAGGTACTCGCATATGCTTTAGGCAGCCGACGTTTCGTTCCACGCTGGGATCGGTACCAGGCCTGGGCCGAAGAAGTAGGTGATTGCGGCGTTGTCTACATTTCAGCAGGCTACAGTGCTATGGGCTACCTGCTCAGTCTGTGGATGGGAGTGGAGAGCACCGTGTATGCCTGCGCTGACTGGCCGGAGCTTATGCGCGAAGTGGTGGACACAATAAACGAGAACAACCTGCGGCTGATTAATCTGCTGGCTGGTTCACCAGCCGAGATAGTCGTAATGGGCGACAATTTCTCCAGCGATATACAACTGCCCGGCTTCTTCAACAGGTGGTCACGCCACGAGTGCCCTCTATCCGCACCTGCACAAGATCCCTGACCTTGATCTGGTCGCAGTATGCGATCTCAACCGAGAGAAAGCGGAGCGAAATGCCCGCTGGTTTGGTGGCGGCAAGGTCTACACTGACGTAGCCGAGATGCTCAGCAGCGAGCAACTCGACGGAGTGTACATCTGTGGACTTCCGCAGATGATGTGCGAGGTGGGCAAGCAAGTGCTCATGGCTGGGCTGCCGATCTTTGTGGAGAAACCCTCGGGTATTGACGTGCCCGAGGCTCGTAAGCTGGCCCAAGTCGCCGAGGACAATGGGGCATGGGGCATGGTCGCCTTCATGAAGCGCTTTGCGCCGGGTTACGTCGAGGCGCGCCGAATCATCGAAAGCGCGGAGTTCGGCGGGCTCCAGATGCTGGAGGTAAGGTTTGCGCAGGGGCCGTTTCCCCCGTGGGCAGGTATCGAAGATAGGTTGATAGCATTCCTGACCGGACAGCTCTGCCACATCTTTGACCTGGTCCGCTTCATGGGTGGTGAGGTCAACTGGGTGCAGGCAACCCAGCGCTATCTGAGCGCCGACCGCGTAGGCCTGCTGGTGACACTCCAGTTCGCCAGTGGCGCAATCGGGGTAATGAACCTCAACACGCTCGAAGGCGCCGAGGAGAATCCGTGGGTAGACATCGGCGAAGGGCTGCGTTGTACCGGCGTAGGCGAATCGGTCCAGGTGGAAGAGATGATCTACCTCACGCACCACCGGCCCTCCGCACCCGACCGTGTCGATAATCCCCAGCCCTTCGCCCATCGGCTGGACGCCGCGCGGCCCAGTTGGATTTCCGTCAATGGTGTTGACCTGTGTGGCTACGCCAGCGAAGTAGCCTGTTTCGTGCAGTGCCTGCGCGAAGGTCGCCCGCCCGAGCAGGGCGCGGATCTGGGGGACGGGGCCAAGTCCCTGGAGCTGACCGAGGCGATCTACGCCAGTGCGACCCACGAATGCGCACGAGTAAGCGTGCCGGTGCGATAGTGCCGCAAATGGGCCCGTTGCGGCCGAAGTCGTACTGCTACAGCCAGTTGGCCTGCCTATTGCCTGCCAGCGCTCTCTCCAGGTTTGACAATCAAGCGTTTATTGGTTATATTATACGAACGACGGTGGCACCTGCTACCTTCGGTGGGTGTATGGCGAGAGGCTGGGCCGTTAGCTCAGTCGGTAGAGCATCGGACTTTTAATCCGAGGGTCGCAGGTTCGATCCCTGCACGGCCCACCAGTGACTGGCCCCATAGTCTAGAGGCCTAGGACTCCGCTCTTTCAAGGCGGCAACACGGGTTCGAATCCCGTTGGGGCTACCACATCTTAACAATGCAAGCGTTACGCCGTGAGTGAGATGTGTCGGGTTGCCGGGCGGATAGCTCAGTTGGCTAGAGCGCCTGCTTTACACGCAGGAAGTCGCAGGTTCGAGTCCTGCTCCGCCCACCAGGTAACTACAGGTCTAACGACAGGTACAACGGCAGTAGTGCAAGGGCAAACGAGGTGGCCAGATAGCTCAGTTGGTAGAGCAACGGACTGAAAATCCGTGTGTCCCCAGTTCGAATCTGGGTCTGGCCACCACCTTTGACTACAGAGCAGGGAGCCGGCGTAGCTCAATCTGGCAGAGCAGCGGAATCGTAATCCGCAGGTTATCAGTTCGACCCTGATCGCCGGCTCCATTCTGTGTATACCACCACATGACGGCTCACGCGGCTCAGCGGCCGTCGAACGGCAGGCACGATGAGATCCACGAGCAGCATTCGAAAAGCTGTGGTGCCCGCCGCCGGACGCGGGACGCGGCTCTACCCCTTGACCAAGATCCAGCCTAAAGAGATGATGGCGGTTGGACATCGCCCGGTGATTCAAGCGGTTGTCGAGGAACTGGCGGCGGCCGGAATCGGCGATATTCTTGTGATTGTCGGACCAGACAAATCGGTATTGGAGACTCACCTGGATCCCAATATCGGGCGGCTCTCGGAATCCGAGCGTGAGCCGTGGGCTCAGGAGTTTGCTGATGCCGATGTGAGGATTCATTTCACCCAGCAGGATCCGCCCCGGGGCTTGGGCGATGCAGTGGCCTGCGCCGAGCAATTCGTCGGTGAGGACGATTTCGCAGTGGCTCTGGGCGACAGTGTGATGATGGGGGGAGATGAGGATTTTATGGGACGGCTGCTGCAGGTGCACGAAGCGAATAGGGCAGCGGCGACGCTGGGCGTGCAACACATCCAGCCTGAGCAGAGCAGCCGACACGGAGTCATTGCGGTTGCACGAACCGAGGGCAACGTGCTTCAGGTCAGTGGTGTGGTGGAGAAGCCCCACCCCGACCAGGCGCCCAGTAGCCTGGCTATATGCGGGCGCTATGTGCTCTCGCCCGCAATATTTGCCCACCTGCACGACTTGGATGGGGGATACGGTGGGGAGATCCAAGTTACCGATGCTATTGGGGGCCTGGTTGAGGCGGGTGAGCTTGTGCAGGCAGTCGTGCTGGGCCCGGAGGAATTACGCCTGGACGTGGGGAACTTCGCCTCATACAGTCGAGCTTTCGTTCGTGCGATGGTGGCTCATCCGCAACTGGGGGCGGAGTTCCGCGAGTACCTCCGGCGGTTGGCGGCGCACCTCGACGACAGTTCCAGACCTGATCCGGATCAAATGGCGGCTGGGCTGCAAAGTAATCAGGAGATTGGTAAGACCCAGACCAGGCAATAGCCGATGAGTATAGCAACCGTTGACATATATCGAGAACTTGTGCAGATCCCTGGCCTGACTGTGGGGCGAGACGAGCCGATGGCCAGGCATACCTCCTTCGGCCTAGGCGGCCCGGCGGATATGCTCGTCATCCCCGAGGATGTTTCGGCGCTGAGTCGTCTGGTCAGGCGCTTGGCCGATGTTGAAGTCGAAACGTTATACATCGGCAACGGCACGAATCTGCTCGTGCGCGACGGCGGGATTCGCGGCGTTGTGGTCAAGATCGCCGGTGCGCTGATGGGCATAACGCCCGACGAGCACCGGCTGGTCAGCGGGGCGGGCGAGAGCCTGGCCGCGATATGCCATTATGCCGCCCAGCGGGGGCTTTCTGGGCTGGAGTTCGCCGCCGGCATTCCGGGCACCGTCGGCGGCGCGATAGTAATGAACGCCGGCGCCAACGGCGGCGAGATGGCTCAGGTACTTGACTGGGTCGAGGCGGTCAACCCAACGGGCCAGGTCGAGCATCACCCGCGCGCCGAGCTGGACTTCGACTACCGCCGCAGTCAGTTCCAGGGCGGCAGGTGGGTTGTTACACGCGTGGCTGTCGCACTTAGTCCTGCGGCGCCCAACCAGGTGCGCTACAGGATGTACGAAGCAGTGGAGGAGCGCTGCCAACGCCAGCCGGTCTCGGAGTGCAGCGCGGGCTGTATCTTCAAGCACCCACCGGGCGACTACGCCGGAAGGCTGTTGGAAGAGACCGAGACCAAAGGTATGCGTGTGGGCGGCGCGATGATCTCGCCCAAGCATGCCAACTTCATCGTGAATACTGGTGAGGCGACCGCCGCAGATGTTCTGGAGCTTATCCGGCACGTCCAGGAGAAGGTAGAAGAGAAGTTTGGCGTAAGGCTGGATACCGAGATCTGCATTTGCGGAGAGGATGCCTGACAATACCGCAGTTGCCTCAGACATAATGAGTAGACCCTGAACCGCACAGCCGTGTGGTTCTTGCTTGCCGTGCGCCAGCTAGTGGTGAGGCGGAGGAACAAAGGCAGTCCGGCGTATCGCAATGGTGACAAGCCCACTACCCGCTGTTCGCGCAATCGGGATTTATTACTGAGGGTGGCCTATGGTGCGGGGTAGCCGACAACTCCTTGTGGTAGCGGCAACGCTAGCGCTTGCCCTTTCCGCTTCCGCTGCCACCGACATCTCCGGCACAATCAGCAGTGATGCCGAGTGGACGCTGGCGGGCGCGCCTTATCGCCTCGTCGGGAATGCCACTATTGCCTCCGGCGTGACAGTGACTGTGCGGCCCGGCGTGGAGGTCATCGCCCAGGACAACTATCAGCTCACTGTCCAGGGCAAGCTGCGCTGCTTCGGGCTGCGCTACAAGCCGGTAGTCTTCAAGACCACTACGCCAACGACGCGAGGGAGCTGGGGTGGCCTGTACATCCCCTCGGGCGGGGTAGGCTGGTTTGCGGGAACCTCCTTCTGGGCCGGGACCAACTGCGTAACTGTGGACGGCGGCTGGGCCAAGTTCGACACCTGTTGGTTCCTCTACGCCGGCCAGGATGGCCTGTATGTGCTCAATGAGGCCACTCTCCTCGTCGAGACTGCCACTTTCGCCCACAACCAGCGCCGGGGCCTATACATCCTCACCCCGGATGCAGTCGGCTCGATATCTGATTGCGTCTTCATGAACAACGGCGAGTACCCGATCCACGTGAAGGCCAACTGCGTGGGAATGCTCGATGACAACCTGCGCTTTCACGGCAACGGCCAGGACCTCATTGGGGTGAGTTGTAGCGCCGCCAACGATATCCGGCGCGCGCAGACCTGGCCGGCCCAGCCACTGAGCTTTGACCTGCTGGTTGGCTCGTCAGATGTGCTCGAGATCCCGCAAGGGATTCGCCTGACCCTTGCGCCCGGCTGCAAGCTGATCGCCGACCGCATCGAGGTCTACGGCACGCTTGTCTCTGGAGCCGCTGGACAGCCGGCGGTGGTCATCCGGGGGGTGAATGAGACACCAGGCTGCTGGGATGGCCTCTTCCTACATCCCGATAGTGTGGGGCAGTTCACCAATACCACCATTCGCCTGGCCGAGAATGCGCTGACGGTGGATGATGCACTGCTAGTCTTCGAGGACGGCCTCATCCGCGATTGCCAGTACGACGGGGTGCTGGCGTACGGTGACAGCCGCATCAATGTCTCCAACAGCACCTTTCACAGCAACGGGCGCAACCATCTGCGGCTCAGCGGGCTGCTCCTGAGCGGGGACATCTCCGATTGCACGTTCACGACCAGCGGCGACTACCCTGTCTTTGCAGTCGCGCGCAACTGCTTCATGCTGGGCACCGGCAATCACTACACCACCAACATGCGGCAAGCAGTGGCTGTGGCCTGCAACCGCGATCCCGACCTACCTTCCTCGCAAACCTGGCACAGTCAAGGCGTGCCTTATGATCTGACCGCGGACGCGGGCGGGGCGCTGCTGCGGGTAGCCTGGGGGGCGACGTGGACGCTCCAACCGGGCGTGGTGATCGCAGGAGGAAGCGTGGACATCGAAGGGACGCTCCAAGCTCAGGGGACGGCGCTCAAGCCGGTGGTCTTCACGACTGCCGCGCAGCCGGCCACTAACGGTTCGTGGGACGGGATATACTTCTATCCGGCCTCACAGGGCACACTCCAGCACTGCCTGATCAAGTACGCCGCTACCGGGGTGCTAATCCAGAGCGCCTCGCCGCGTCTCGACAACTGCATCATCACAGACTGCTCGGCTCACGGCCTGCTTGTTTCCGGCACTGGGCAGCCGACCATATACCATTCCCAGATCACCGGCAATGACGGCGACGGCGTACGCATCACCGGACAGGCCCGACCCAACTTTGGCAACCTCTATACTACCGGCACCGATGACGACGGCTACAACAACTTCACCGACAATGCCGTCTGTGATATTCGCAACGAGTCGTCCCATAACATCCGCGCCCAGAACAATTGGTGGGGCACCGGCGACCTGGACGCCATTGCCACCCGCATCATAGACGGAGCGGACAGTTCCGGACCAGGTCTGGTTTTCTACCGGCCACCCATACCCGTCCAGTCCAATAGTGCACCGGCCCTGGAGTGGAGCGGGCTGGCCGGCAGCCACGATGACGGGATCAGTCCTGATGCAGTTGACCCCTACGAGTATGTTAGCTGCCGGGTGAAGTACATTGACGCCGACGGTGACGCCCCGGCGTATATGCGGCTGCACTTGCTGAAGGGTGGCAGCGAATTCCAGGGCAGTCCGTACGATATGGAGCTGCTGGCGGGTCGGCCGGTCGACTACACCATAGGAGTGATCTACCACCTAGGCCTGCGCCTGCCGGCGGGCAGCGACTACAGCTACTATTTCGCAGCCAGCGACGGCTTTCAGGAGGCGAGCGGCGAACCGAACACTGAGCATTCCGGGCCGACTGTGGGCACCGGCGGTGCTGGTGTACTCATCAGCAGCGTGACGGCGCTGCAGGCACCAGCCGGGAACGTGGAGATTCGCTGCCGTATGCTCGCAGCCGGCTACGTGGACGTCGAAGTCCTCAACATCGCCGGGCGGGCGGTGGCCCGAATTGCCACCGGGCGAGAACTAGACAGCGGTGAGAACGTCCTACTGTGGAATACTCGGGGAGATAGTGGCACGAAGGTGCCCGCCGGACGCTACCTGATCAGAATCTCAGCCCACAGCAACAGTGGTACTTGCCAGCAGATGATTGCCCCGCTGATTTTGCACAGGTGACCATCTGGTAGCAACAACTCTACGCCTTGCCCGGCAGTATTTCACCCTATAAACACAGTCTGCTCGCGGCTCTGGCCGAGTGAAACGATCTTGACCGGCACGCCAGCCAATTCGGCGATCTTCTCCACATAGGCCTGCGCCTGCGGGGGCAACTGCTCCCACTCGCGCATGTCCCCCAGCGGCTGCTGCCAGCCGGGTATCTCCTCGTAGATTGGCTTGACCTTCTCGAGCTCCTCCGGCCAGGAGGGCATGGTATCAAGCATCACGCCGTCAATCTCGTAGCCGACACAGACGGGGATCGTTGCCAGGGCATCAAGCACATCGAGCTTGGTAACCGCGATAGAGGTCGCGCCGTTGAGCATTGCGGCGGTCCGCACCACCACGCCGTCCAACCAGCCGCAGCGGCGGGGGCGGCCGGTGGTAGTGCCGTACTCGTTCCCGCAGTCGCGCAGCAGTTGGCCGGCATCGCCTTCATCCTCGGTCGGCAGCACACCTGCGCCCACGCGCGTGGTGTAGGCCTTGCAGATCATAATAACCTCGTTAATAGCTGTCGGGCCGATGCCGGTGCCCAAACACGCGCCCCCAGCGACCGGGTGCGAGGAGGTCACGAACGGGTAGGTGCCGCAGTCCAGGTCCAGGAAGGTACCCTGGGCGCCTTCAAAGACAATTCGCTTCCCCGCCCGCAGGCTGTCCTGGACGAGGCGGTAGCCATCAGTGGCGTAGTTGCCGACCTCCTGCGCCGCCGGCCAGACCTGCGCGAAGACCTCGTCACTGCTTAGCGGCGGCTGCCCGTACTGGTGCTCGATGATGACGTTCTTGTGCTCGAGTTGCCCCGCAATCAGCTCGCGGAGACGGTCAGGATCAGTAAGGTCGCGGAAGCGCACTGGGCGGGGCATGCGCTGGGCTTTATCGGTGTAGGCCGGCCCAATGCCGCGCAGAGTCGTGCCAATTCCGGCCCGGCCCCGCGCTTGCTCGGCTTGCTCCTCGATGCGCTTGTGGTACGGCATAACCACGTGCGCAGTATAGCTCACGCGCAGATTGTCGCAGGAAACGCCGCGGGCCTGCAGGCCTGTTATCTCATCGCGCAGCACCAGCGGGTCAACGACGGTGCCGCCGCCCATCAGACAGGTACAGTCGTGGTGCAGGATGCCGGAGGGAATCAGATGCAGCTTGAACTCCTCGTCTCCGACGACCACAGTATGTCCGGCGTTGCTACCGCCCTGGTAGCGGACCACCAGGTCGGCCCCTTCGGCGAGGATGTCGGTGATTTTGCCTTTGCCTTCGTCACCCCACTGGCCGCCGACAACAACGGTGCAGGTCACGCTTACCGCTCCCTTCTCACAAGAATGGCCCGGGGAGTTGCCCCTGGGCCCTTGCCTCACTGTAGCACACGTACCTATGGGTGTCAACTTTGCCAGCCCGGTGTACAGATGTTCGCTGTTTAGCCCAGAGACCCTCCCTTCACCTTGCGCCCCAGCCTGCTTCTTGCTACAATTCCTCTATTAGTGGGTCCGTTGATTATTTGGTAACTCAGAAAAGTCGTGTCGGTTGCCAGGAGTGAATATTGATGGCGTTTGCGCCCTGTATCGGTCTGGAAGTACACGTGGAGTTGGACACCGAGTCAAAGATGTTCTGCCAGTGCCGCAACGAGTTCGGCGCGGCGCCCAACAGCCGCTGCTGTCCCGTCTGTTTGGGACTGCCCGGCTCGCTACCGGTGCCCAATCGCAAGGCAGTCGAGTACGTCATCCGCACCGGCTTGGCGCTGGACTGTCAGGTGGCCGAGCGCTGCCGCTTCGCCCGCAAGAACTACTTCTATCCTGATCTGCCCAAGAACTTCCAGATTAGCCAATACGATGAGCCGCTGACCTATGGGGGCCACTTTCATCTACAAGTCAACGGCCAGCAGAAGCGCATTCGAATCCGGCGTGCCCACCTGGAGGAAGATACCGGCAAGAACATCCATCTGCCCGATGGGCGCAGCCTGGTGGACTACAACCGCTGCGGCATTCCCCTGATGGAGATTGTCACCGAGCCGGACTTCAGTAGTCCAGAAGAGTGCCGGGTGTACCTGACCGAGTTGCGCGCGATTCTCCGGTATATTGAAGTCTCTACCGCGAACATGGAAGAGGGCGTGATGCGCGCCGAGCCGACGGTGAACCTGATTGACTCTGACACCGGCGAGGCTACGCCCATGGTGGAGATAAAGAACTTGAACTCGATCAAATCGGTTTACGAGGCAGTCAAGTACGAGATCCAGCGACATTGGCGGTGTCTGGAGAGTGGGGAGGAGATGTACCAGGAGACGCGCTTGTGGGATGAGCAGAACTCCCTGACTGCGACGATGCGGCGCAAGGAGAGCGCCGACGATTATATGTACTTCCCCGAGCCGGACCTAGTGCCTCTGGTCCCCGAGCACGAATGGATTGAGGAAATCCGGGCTTCGCTGCCGGAGCTGCCCAGCGCGCTGCGCCAGCGGCTGGTTGAGCGATACGAATTGCCTGAGTATGGTGCGGAAGTCATCACTGCCGACCGTGACACCGCCGTTTACTACGAGCAAATAGTAGAGGCCGGCGCTGACCCCAAGGCCGCCAGCAACTGGCTGATGGGCGACGTGATGGGGTATCTCAACGAGCAGAGCCTCGAAATCGCTGACTTGAAGGTTGCTCCCGAGCAGCTTGCGGAACTGCTGGCGCTCATCGAGAGTAACACCATCAGCGGGAAGATCGCCAAGGATGTCTTCGTAAAGATGGCCGAGACGGGCCAGTCGGCGCAGGAAGTCGTGAAAGCTGAAGGTCTCCAGCAGATCAGTGACGAGAGCGAGCTGGGCCGGCTTGTGGACGAAGCTATCGCTAAGAATCCTAAGGCAGTCGAGGACTTCAAGAGCGGCAAGGAGAGGGCGCTGGGGGCGATGGTCGGCTACATCATGGGCCAGACCAGGGGCCAGGCCAACCCGCAGCTCGTCAACCAAATGCTGCGTGAGAAGCTGGGCCAGATGTAGCATTCTCTTCGGTAGGCCGTACTTCTCGTAGGAGCGTGCCATGTCGGACGAGTGCTTGAGAACGGTGCCGGTTTCGCTGGGCGCTGAAGTGGTCGTATGTGGCGGCGGGCCAGCGGGCTTATGCGCGGCGATTGCAGCGGCGCAGGAGGGTGCCGACACGCTGCTCATTGAGCGCTATGGTTTTCTGGGCGGGATGGCCACCGCCGGCCTGGTCAATCCCTTTATGCCCTACTACACCGGCGGCAAGCAGATCATAAGGGGCTTGTTTCAGGAGATTATTGACCGCCTCGACGCCGCCGGTGGCTGGAGTCATCGGCAAGATGAGTGGGCGCGCGATGCCTTTGACCCGGAGATTATGAAGCTGGTGGCCCAGGAAATGGCTGAGGAGGCCGGGGTCCGGCTGCGCCTGCATACGATGGTGGTAGACGTGGCGGCAAATGATGGCCACATGGAGCAGGTCCTGCTGGCTAGCAAATCCGGTTGGGAAGCTGTCGAGGGGAGAGTCTTCGTAGATGCTACTGGGGATGGGGACGTGGCGGCCAGAGCCGGTGCCCAGTACGAGCAGGGCCGCGCGGAAGACGGCCTCAGCCAGCCGATGACGCTTATGTTCCGCATGGGTGGGGTGGACGAGAAGCGAATACCGGCGCGCGGGGAGATAAACGCTCTGTACGATGAGGCCAAGGCTGCTGGTGAGATTAATAACCTCCGCGAGAACGTGCTATGGTTCTACACCACCCGCCCGGGCGAGATCCATTTCAACACCACGCGCGTGGTCAAGCGTGACGGCACCAGCGCCGCCGACCTGACCGAGGCGGAATTGGAGGCGCGGCGGCAGGTGGGGCAGATGGTACGCTTTCTCGTCGAGAAGATTCCGGGCTTCGAGAATGCCTACCTAATGGCCACAGCTACGCAAATCGGCGTGCGCGAGAGCCGACGGATCATAGGCGAGTACGTCATGACCGAAGATGATGTGCTGGGTGCGCGTAAGTTCCCCGATGCGATTGCGCGCGGCTGCTACGATATTGACATTCACGATCCCGGCGGCACGGGTACAGTGATTAAGCAGTTGCCCGAAGGCGAGAGCTATGACATTCCCTACCGGTGTTTGTGCCCGCGCGGCTTTGACAATCTCCTGGTCGCTGGGCGACCGATATCGGCAACCCACGAGGCGCATTCGTCCTTGCGGGTGATGCCGATCGCGGCGGCGCTGGGCGAGGCCGCCGGCGTCGCGGCCGCGATGTGCGTCGAGCGGGGACAGACTGTAACCGGAGTAGACGTCACGGCTCTGCGCCAAAGGCTGGTCGAACGGGGAGCAAGCCTGAGCGCAGAATGAGCGTTCAGAGAGTCAAACGATGATTCTGGCTGCCGGCAAGGCAATTCTTCTGGTATCGGCCCTCGGGGTCATCTTCCTAGCCGTGGGCTACGCCATGCTGCGGATGTTCGGGATGTGGCTGGAGCGAGAGATAAGCGGCATGGAGCTGCTGATCTGGCTGTTCGTCTATATGGCGGCGTTTGCCTTGGCCTTCGCCTCCTGGGGTTCCCCGATGTTTGGTCTGGTCATACTGCTCTGTCTGTTCCTGGCGGTCGCCTACCCGGTGGGCATTTACCTGGTGGAGATACACGGACGGCGGCAGATGCGGACCATGGATATCGCTGCCTACTCGCGAGCCTACGAAGAAAACCCAAAGAATCCCTACCCGCTGAGAAGACTGGGCGAGCTGTTCTTTGCCAGCCAAGATTACGAACTGGCCATCAAGTACTACGAGCAGTACCTGGAGCACGTGAAGGATGGCCAGGTAGCACGGCGGATCAAACGTGCCCGCGAGTTTCTTCTCCAGTTGCCACAGGAGACGCGGGTTTGCCCCCGTTGCACTGGCTCGAATCCCAAGAGCGTCTCTCACTGTATCGAATGTGGCGAGGTCCTGCCCGGACTGGGGGAGTTCCTCGAACCGTTTCGCGCGGGCAGGGGTATGTCAGTTCTGTTGGGCATCGCTGCCGGCGCGATGGCATTGGGATTGGGAATTGCTCTGCTCCAGATCCTGACGGAGCGGTTCGCCTCCCTGCTCGCGCAGATCTTTGTGCCCTTTATGCTGCTTGTCGCTATTACCTCCTTTTGTGCTTACCTCTACGTGCGCATGAGCAGGTGAGTGCACTTCAGTCGCTCTGGGGAGTTTGCACTGCACGCAGGAGCAGTACCACCCGGGCAATACCTGTCGTGCACTGGTGTCGCGACTACCGCCTGCTGTGGTCTGCCTGGGCCAGAAACTGGTCAAGAGTTGCCTGGAGTTCCTCGACGATTTCCGGTCGAGCCGCGGAAATCTCGTTCGTCTCAGCAGGATCCAGCGCCATGTCATACAGAGCGCAGCGGCCGGTCCCATATTGGCGGAATTGCCACTTGCTGGTTCTCAGGACCTCGACGTCGTCGTCGTACTTCATGAAGCGCTGCGCCCACTTCTCACCTGCCATGGCCCGCTTCCCCCCGCTGTCGGCCTGCCGGCGTCGCGCGTAGGCGAAGTGGCGATCTGCAGGCGACGCCGCTAGCAGGTTACGCGCTGAGTACGCACTGGCAGTCTCAAAGGTGGCACCAATCATCTGCATAAGCGTGTAAGATATGTCACGCAGTTCCACAATGCGGTCCACCCCGGTGCCGGGGGCCACCGAAGGAGGATATCTGATCACCAGGGGCACATGCATTAGGAATTCGCTCATTCCGAAGGTATGCCCACCCAGCCCATGCTCGCCGAGGAAGTCACCATGATCAGCTGCCACAATGATGATTGTCTCGTCCAGAGCTCCTTGGTCCGCCAGTGAGTCCACCAACTGCCCGATGCGGTGGTCTACATAAGCAATTTCCGCGTCGAGTAGCGCGGTAACTCGCCGCCATTCGTCTTCATCAGCATACCAGGCCACCCGCCTGAGTCTCGGGGTCCGCAGGACAAACAGCGGATGAGTCAGCCAATGGCGTATGCCGGTGCCGTATTTGGTGATGTAGCCGAGGGGAGGGGCGTGCGGTTCGTGGGTTTCACTGAACAGGATGAACAGAAACCAGGGCTGAGTACAGCTTGGGATCAGGTCCTGGGCAAAGCGGACGCCGCGCGCAGCTCCCTGGTCAGCCATACCCAGGGACTTGAGTACGCGGTCGGCGCGTTTGCCACCCCCTCTGAGTGAATTAGAAAAGTGATAGTGGTCAAAACCCCGGCTCAAGCCGTAATCCGGACTCACGTACGGGTTCGAGCTGATGCAGGCCGTCTCGTACCCGATGGCGGCCAGTTGTTCGGCAAGCGTGGTCGTGCTCTCATCAATCCTACGGTGCGACCTTTCGACTCCATGTTCGTGGGGGTACAGCCCGGTGAACATCGTCGCATAGGAGGGTAGGCTGTAGTGGGCCTGGGCGAAGGCTTGTTTGTACAATGCCCCTTGCGCAGCCAGGTGGTCAATATTCGGGGAGGTCTGGCGGCTGTAGCCGTAGCAGCTCAAATGATCCCATCTGAGAGCATCCAGGACTATCCAGAGTATGTTGGGCAGCCGATTCATTATGGCTAGCTCCGGCGGTTACGTTCTCGTGGGCGCGTACCGAATCGTTACCACATCCCCGGTCGGGGGCTGTTGCATCGGATATTGTTACTACTGCTTGGTTCCTCGCGGGGGGACATTCCCTGCCCGATGTCATGAGTGTCAACTAGTCGGACACCGAACTATTCCGCCGGCGAGGCAGCGACCTGAGCGAACAGGCGGCTGCGCAGCCAAAGAGCCACGCCCACCAAACTGATGAGCACCGGCACTTCCACCAGCGGGCCGATGACGGCGGCGAAGGCTTCGCCTGACTGGATACCAAAGACCGCGATCGCCACGGCGATGGCCAGCTCGTTCCATACGATGACCATGGCAATGCAGCGGGCCAGCCCGATCATAATCAGTCCGTACATGTATGCGGGATAGTCGTGCAGGAAAACGACCGCCAGCACAAACATCAGGATCGGACCGATGATCCAGTTCTGCACCAGCGAGAGGGTCAAGACCTTGCCGTTGCGGAAAACGTCCCCCATCTCTTCGTACCGTACCTTCGCCAGTGGGGGGTACATCATCAGGATCAGGCCGATGGCCAACGGCACCGAGGTCGTGCCAATTTGCGACAGTTCGTTGAGCCTGGTAATCAGGTCGGGGAGCAGATAACCCAGCGCTACACCAACAAGCATTGCCAGAAAAATCCAGCCCGTCAGATAGCGATCCAGAAAAGACAGTCTTCTTGCCACTGAACGTGTCAACGTTCTAAACTCCTAGTGTCGTCTTCGGTGCCTGCGGACGAGGGGTCTCTTTTCTGGGCCGTCTTGCGACGTATCTCTTCCATAAGGGCATGAGCTCTGTCAA
>JAUVXR010000022.1 GCA_030603495.1 bacterium | reverse complement strand
CTCAAACCCGCTGATGTGGTGCAGGTAGTTGTGACGGATGATCGTACCACGCTGCGTCCAGTCACGCATACTGTAGATGGCGCCGGCATCATTGGACTCGTAGCACACGCTATGGATCTCGTTGAACTCGATAACGTGGTCATTCCCGAAGAAGCCTATCCCCATGTGGGGGGCATTGTGGATCAGATTGTGCGCAGCGCGGTTGCCAACTCCCCGCAGCGTGATGCCCGGGCGGTAAACGTGGTTCCAGCGGCTATAGTGGTGGATGTGGTTGTTCTCAGCATAATGGCCGGCTGGTGTGTGCGTTCGGCGGTCTCCGCCCCTCAGGATGATGCCGCCGTCGCCCATGTAGTAGATGTCACATCCGACAACGCCATGTGCCTGGCCCCCGGATACTTCCACGGCCCATCTTCCGCAGTTGCGAATCGTGCACCCCGCCACCAGGTTCCCCTCGCCACCTCTTATGGTCACGGCTGTTCCCCGTGCGCCCTCCAGTATCATCCCACGTACGGTCACGTGACTGACGTCGTTCATTTCCACCAACGTGCTAAGTACAGAGACCGCCGCCGTCCCCTCGTCAATCGGCGCCGGCGGAAGGAAGTACAGGATGCCGCTCTCGCGGTCTACGTGCCACTCGCCTAGTGTGTCTATCTCGCACAGGAGGTTGAAGGCATAGAACCACTGGCCCTTGCGGTATCCGTACTGGTGATAGGGCGGCGCCAGAGAGATGACGCGGGCCTCCGTGTCGATCGACTCCACTCTCTGACGCTGCTCCGACCAGTCAAAAAACCAATAGCCATGAAGCCATGCATCATTCTCATCAACCCACCGAGTCGGCCGATCGCCCTCGTAGGTGAACTTGCCGATCTTGTCGCCTGAGGTGCTACGGCGCTGAAAGGGGGCACCGCCAACCACATCCCTGATCCTGACGAAGCCCTCGTTCGGCCAGCGTGACACGGTCATAGGCTCATCCCGGAAGAACAGCTCTATCTTGCCGCTGTCGGGCTCGCCGAAGCCGGTGATCCATTGCACGCCCTGATCGGCCTGCAGAACCTCGCCGCGGGCCTCGGGGTCGAGCCTGCCGCTGTTCAGCTCGCCGAAGTCGGTGATTCCTTGCGCGCCTAGATCGGCCTGCAGCACCTCGTCGCGGACCTCGGGATCGAGGCGGTTGAGGACAGCCTCGTCGGTCACCGGACTCCAGTCAGTGAGCACCTTGCTCCCAGAGACTCGCACCTCTGTCCCCGCCTGGGCACGGTAGACGACAGGCGACTGGGCGGTACCCGAGTCACCAGCCTCCAGCGCAAAAGCGGCGCCTAATTCGTAGACTCCCTCGCGGAGTTCGACTGTGATTCCACCCACTGGCAGCCCCTCGGCCGCCTTCATGCGCCGAATTGCGTCCCGTGCCCCGGCCAGTGTGGCCAGGGGTGAGTCTGCGCTGCCCGGATTGGCGTCGTCTCCGTCGGGCGCGACGAAGAGCGTGAGGCCCTCCTCCATCAATCCCAGCATTACTACCGTGGCTACACAGATTAATCCCAGTGTCCAAGCAAAAGGCATCATAATGCGTTCCTTTCTAACCGCGGCCGTCACCCGAAGATGTACCGACCGCCAATAATCTACATGGCAAATGACCGATTTGTGAGACTCTCCTCTGTTTGCTGCCCGTAGCTGGGCAGATAGTCTGTTAGCAGCTAGCGGGTAAGAAATACCAGACTTCCCTGCGTTCTGGTCGAGGGCTGTGCGGGGGCCCTATGCACCTCAAAACTCATAGGGATTCGGCGGAGGGGCGGTGTCCAGTAGTGCCTCTATGACCCCGCGCAGCCTCGGATCGGAGATCTTCAGGCGCGCCCGCTGGCGCTGCTCGACCAGCCATTGCTGGCGCATCTGATCGCGCTGTCTGTGCTTCAGGCGAGACACAATCTGCCCCTGTACTTGATCCAGCGCCTCCGTGCCAGCCGGGCGGCGGCCCTCGACCTTGATAATACAGTAGCCGTCGGGGACAGCGAATACGCCACTGACCTGGCCCGGTTCCAGCGAGAAAGCCACTTGTGTAATCTCGTCGGCATAATCCCCCCGCTCGAAGTAGCCCATGTCCCCTTCCTGCTGGGCAGTGCCCGGATCAATGGACAGAGCCTGAGCTAGCCCCGCGAAGTCGCCCCCGCTGTCCAGCGCGACCTTAATCGCCTCAGCATTCTCCCGGGTCTCGGTGAGTATCATCCGCGCCCGCACCTGCTCACCGTGGGAGAACTCTTCGAGGTGCTCTTGGTAGTACTGCTGCACCTGGGCATCCTCGATCGTGATCTGCTGCGTAGCTATCTCGTCAAGCATGGCATCCACGCGCAAGCGGTCTTTCAGTTCGGCCCGCGAGGTGTTATGCTCGCGCAGCATCGCCGTCAGCTCACGTTCAGAGCCGAGTCGAGAAGCCACCTGGCTGAGCTTGAGTTCTACTTGCTCGCCCCCTGGCTTGATCTGGCGTCGAGCGGCTTCGGCGACTATCAAGCGGGTATCTATCATTCTCAGTAGCACCCGGGGTCCTGGGCCGTACTTGAGCCGCTCGATGAGCTGAGCCTCGGTAATCGGGGTGCCGTTCACGATTGCCATCACCGTCTGGTCGCGCAGGTTGCTGCCGTCGCCGCAGGACATCGCACTGAGCCCCAGACAGCAGACGGCGACTATCAACTTGATAAGGATTGATGTTCGCCCCATCTTACCGCTTCCCATCGTTAGCCACCTATTACCACTGCTCCCCGTACAGTTAGCACTCCGCTTGGGCGTCGTCAGCCAACCGCCGCCGCACCATGTCCTAATCGTACAGCACAAAATCCCGGTACCCTTCGCGAACCAGCGCCAGAAGCTCCCTGATTATATCGTGATCCCAGAAATAGCCGGCCGTCTCATCATGGTATTCGAGCAGCAAATAGCCTCCTCGGGACACTATCCGGCCGCGAAACTCCCGCTCCGGTGGGCGGACCGACCGGAGCACGATGCGATGGCCGATATCTTCTTCGACCTCCTGCACCAGTTCTTCAAGCGGATGGCGCATTCCGGGCCCCCAGATTCTTGTCTGGGCGCACTGCACCCAACACACAGGTGGCGCTGGCAGGATATCCCTCCACCTGGGGCGGGGCATAGGGACTGATACACTCGTATACCCCCTCGACCCGCCAGAACTCTAACAGGTCATAGATAACATCGCGGGCTGCAGCTTCGTCATAGGTAGCCATCACCTGTGCTACCCAGCCGCTGGGCACCGCCCAGAACGCCCCGTTCTGATACGTGTCGAGCTCGATTTCCGTGAGCAGCCTCTCCCAATATTCGCCCACTGGCAGATGGCGGATGTGCCCGTGCCAGATGCTAACCTCCGGGGCACTGCAGAAGAACTCGCCGACTTGCCGCGCCCGGCTCTTCGAAGCCAGTCGCACTACACAGGCATAAGAGCTACCCCACAGGTCGAGTTGACGGCACTGGTCCGAGGCAGCCCGGTATAGACCGTACTGGTGGTCGTAGAACTGGTCAAGGCTGCGCTTGAGCAGCTCCGCTTGTTCGTACCAGTCGTGAGCCTCGTCGTGATACTCACATCCGGCACACAGCTCGGCCAGCCGCCGGCAGGCTTCCCAGTAGAGCAGCGACGAGAAGAGGACCTTACCGGTCTTGGCAATACCATCGGTAAACCCGTAGGTTGAGTGCGGATAGTTGCGATCCACCTCCACCAGTCCGTCTTTGCCTCGTGGAACTTGTTCCATCCCATCGTACAGCTGCTCCCGGCGTTGGAGGAAAGCAGCGTATTCGTCGGTGAGGTCTACATAGGCCGCGACCAACTTCACCATGAACTGCGCATTGTCTGTTGGTGGGTCTTCGCCCAGCGGCGCATCTTCCGGGCCGGCCATATATATCGCTTTGCCGTCGGATTCCACGCGATCAGGCATAGCGCCATCGTCGCGTTGGCCCCTCAGTAGAAAATCAATGCAGGCGAGAATCTCCTCACTGGGAATAAGCCGTCCGGCCCCCTCGACCATGTAGCAGAAATCGCGGGTCCAGCAAGCGTCATATCCCCCCCCCGGAAAGTACAGGGCGGTTCCGTCTTGGGCTATGTGTCGGACCCCAGCCAGCACTTCCTGACAGGTCTGCTCGATGAATTCGTACTCATCCGGGGATATACCAACCTGCGGCAGATGCTTGGGCATCATCGCAATTCTCTCCAATCAGACTTCCGCATGGGCTGCACCCACGAGGTCGGCTATTCTCGCTATTCCTTGCTCCTCGCAGAAGGTTTCTATGTCCTTGATGATGCACCCGGTGACGCCAGGAGCAACGAAATTGGCCGTGCCCACGGCAATTGCTGTGGCACCGGCCATAATGAACTGGAGCGCGTCCACGGCACTGGTAATCCCGCCCATCCCAATTATCGGCAGGTCAACAGCCTGAGCCAGCTCCCAGACCATGCGCAACGCCACCGGCTGAATGGCCGGCCCGCTGAGTCCGCCGGTCACGTTGGCCAGCACCGGCCGCCGCTGCTGGATATCAATGGTCATTCCCAAAAGGGTGTTAATGAGAGAGAGAATATCTGACCCGCCGTCCCCGGCTGCCTGGCCAATCTCGGCGATGTCGGTGACGTTCGGCGAGAGCTTAGTTATCAGGAGCAGCTCGGTGACCTCGCGCACCGCGGCCACAACCGTCTGGGTGAGTTCACAGTCAATGCCGAAGTGCATCCCGCCCTGCTTGACATTAGGACAGGAGAGATTCAACTCCAGCGCGGCGATGCCGTCGCACTCGCTGAGTTGGGCCGCGAGCGCGACGTAATCAGCCACCGTCTCGCCGGCGATATTCACGATGACCGGCACACCCAGCTCGCGCAGCGCTGGCATCTTGTCGCGGACAAACGCGTCAACGCCCGGATTCTGCAGGCCGATTGCGTTGAGCATGCCCGCAGGGGTCTCGCAGATGCGCGGCGGCGGGTTGCCCTCCCGAGGCGCGAGCGTGATTCCCTTGGTGACGATTCCACCCAGCTTGCTGACCTCAACCAGGTCGGCGTATTCCGTGCCGTAGCCGAAGGTTCCCGAGGCGGCCAGCACAGGATTCGCCAGGGACAGACCGGCCAAGTCCACGCGCAGATCAACCCGGCCCGCAGCCACGGCGCATCGCCTCCCAGTCTATCACGGCCGCATCGAAGATCGGACCATCCTTGCAGACGCGCTGGTAGTGCTCTGCCCCCGCCGCCCGCGTGGGAATCACGCAGCCCAGACACACACCCACCCCACAGCCCATCCACTGCTCCAGCGATACAAAACACGGGACGGACCCACGGCGGCACTGCTCAGCTACCTCGGCCAGCATCGCTGTTGGCCCGCAGGCGTAGACACAGCCCGCGCCGCGGTCGAGCTGCGCGGGCAAAAAGTCGGTCACCATTCCCTGTTCCCCAGCGCTCCCGTCTTCGGTGACCGCCGTGAATTCATCGCACACCAGCGAGAGCTCCAACCAGGAGCACAGGTCACCGCCGATAGCTGCACCGAACAAGGCCCGGACGTACCGGTAGTTGTCGGGCTGGTGCAATGCCGCCGCCAGGAAAATCAGGGGAGCCACACCCACCCCGCCAGCGACCAGCACGACCTCTCCTGGCGGGCCCGGTAGTGCGAACCCGTTGCCCAGCGGCCCGATGATATGAAACTCGCTGCCCGGCTCGGACTGGGCCAGCAACATCGTACCCCGCCCAACCGTGCGCACCAGTACCTGGAAGCTGCCCTGGGCAGGGTTGATGTTCATTACGCTAAAGGGCCGCCGCAGCAGTGGGTCGAAGCCGCCAGTCAGCCGAACGTGCACGAACTGCCCCGGCCGGGCTGAGCCGGCGATCTCGGGGCAGTCAAACTCAAGCAGGTGGCAGTCAGGCCCCACCTGCTCGCGATGCGTTAGCCGTGTGGTCCTCGCATACATACCGGTGGGATCCCTGTCGAGTGAAATCGTCCGCCTCAGCTACAGCGCCAGATCCGCCAGCCTTCCGCCCTCGAGCACGTGCTGGACGATCCGCTCAGTTTTCTCTCGAGCCTGGACCGAGGCCTCGCGGGCATCAGCAATCTCCTGCCGACTGGCAGCAACTGCCTTGCGGAGCTGTTCGATCATCTCAGTAACCTGCCCAGGCCCGGTACTGCCCAGGCTGACCTGACGGCGGAGGCAGGCCTGTGGATCCACGACTTCGGCCAGTTCGGCCACACTGACCTCCTGCCCAGCTTCGGCCAGCAGCTCCCGGAGCCGCTCATAGTCGGTCAGCAGCCGGTTCTCAGCCGCCAGGGCCCCTACGAGGCCACCCACAATCCGGTGGCAATCGCGGAAGGGCAGGTCACGCTCCCGTACCAGGAAGTTGGCCAGTTCGGTAGCGGCGGCGAAGTTGCCGTCGGCCAACTCCGCCATCCGCTCGGTGTGCAGTTTGGCCGTGCCCACCATCTCTCGGGCTATCCGCAGACAGCTCTCCACCGAGGTCAGCGCCTCCCACAGAGGCGGTTTATCCTCCTGCAGATCCCGATTGTAGCCCGAAGGCAGCGCCTTGACCATCGTCAGCACCTGCATCAGCCGGCCGTAGACAATGCCGGTCCGCGCGCGAGTCAACTCCGCCATGCCCGGGTTCTTCTTCTGGGGCATTATCGAGCTGCCCGCGGCATAGGCGTCGTCAATTTCGATCATCCGGAACTCGTAGGTAGAAAACAGCACAAACTCCTCGGCTATCTTGGAGAGGTTGGCCGCGATGATCGCCAGGTCGGCGAGCGCTTCCAGCACAAAGTCGCGCGCGCCCACGGCATCGAGCGCATGCTCCAGCACACCCTCAAAGCCCAACAGCCGTGCCGTCAGGGCACGGTCGGTGGCAAACGAGGTCCCGCCCAGTGCACAGGCTCCCAGGGGGCAGCGGTTCACACGCTCGTAGGTCTGCGCAAGTCGCTCCTGGTCGCGCTGGAAGCTCGTGGCATGGCCGGAGAGCCAGAAGCCCGCGGAAATCGGCTGGGCATGCTGGGTGTGAGTGTAGCCCGGCATTACAGTCTCGGTGTGCTCGGTGCCCAAATCGAGGAGCACCTGTTGCAGGTCAGCGAGCGCCGCGCGTACGTCCAGCAGGCGCGCGCGCAGGTGCATGCGAGCGTCGGTGACGACCTGATCGTTACGCGAGCGGGCGGTATGCAGGCGACCGGCCGCTTCCGGCCCGGAGGTCTCTCGCAGATGGCTCTCCACATTCATGTGCACGTCTTCAAGCTGGGGGTCAAGCTCGAACTCGCCGGCCTCATATTGCTGGCGGGTGCTCTCCAGGCCACACAAGATGGCGCGCAGGTCGTCCTCGCTGATGATTCCGCAGACGGCCAGCATTATGCTGTGGGCCTCGCTGCCCCAGATATCCTCAGCGATCATCGGCGCATCCGCCGCAGTTGATTCGCTGAACTCAAGGGCGAGATCAGCTATCTCTTCTGAGAAGCGACCTCCCCACAATTTTCCTGAGCCGCTTTCCTGAGTCATGCTTGAAGTGTCCCCTACGGGTTTTCGGGAGCCTCCGGCTTGGGTTCGCTTTCCTTGGCCTTGGTGTCCGGCTTAGGTTCAGTTTCCTTGCTGATGGCAGCCTCTTCGGGCTTGTTCTCGGGCGGCACCAGGGTTGCGGCCGGAGCTGAGGGTTGCTCCACACTACCCCACATTAGCTGCATGAGCTTGGGGTAGTCCCGATCCGCGGTCAAGACCAAGAGTTGGAAGCAAGCCACGAAGGCATCGTAGCCTACTCCATTCTCCGTACTGAAGGTGTACGACACGCGCACCTCACCGTCACTCTTATCCCACTCGTACTTGCCGATCAACAGCTCCCAGTTCAGTTCCATTAGCTTCTGGAGCAGCACGTACTTGCGGGGGTGGAGATCGGGAATAGTCATAAGCCGATTCACCCAGACATAGACGATCTTGCGGGGGTTGTCAATGAATACGCGCACGTCGTAGTTACCGTTGTTCCCCCGCATCAGCAGCTCAATCTCCGGCACCTTGGCCGACTTGTCCACCTTGTAGACGTAGTTCATCTTGTCCAGATAGGAGGTAACGGTCTCGACCGCAACTCCGTCTTCAGCCGACGGCTCTGTGACGGCGGCGGGCTGTGGCACGGCAGCGGGCTGCGCCGGGGCGGTGGGCTGTTCCCCAGACGCCGGCAGTTCAGCCTCCTGGGCTCCGAGTCCACTGGCCAGAAGTGCTGCACATACGATAACCACCAACTTGATCGCAGCTTTCATCTCGACACCCTTTCTGCTCCTCGTGTTTCGCTTCCCGACAACGCCGCACTTAGTGTTTCTCTGCCTACCCGGGACATTCCTCCGTTCCTACCTCGCAGACTTGCAGCCTCGGACAGATGAGTTGGCGGATATCCGCTCACCCGCTAGTTGTCTTGAGTGCCACCAGCCTGGTAGTTCCTCAACAGCCCAGCCAGATGGTCATAACCTTCCTGCGGCTCGCCATATACGTAACAGCCCTGCGCCGCAACCAGGTCCGGTCCCTGCCAATAGAATATCCCCCAGGTAAAGTCAGCGGGGTCAACCACCAGCGCCACGTGCACGGCCTCGGCAAAGAAATGGTGGTGGATGAACAGGTCCTGTGGGGAGAGAAACACGCCCAGCCCCGGATGAGTATGATACCAGCCGACCACGGCCTCCCCTGGGTAGCGCGCCGCCTTCTCCGCCAGCAGTTGGTCCCATGCCTCATGTGTGAAGGTGACCGACAAGGCAGCGCTGCGGGCGCTGCCCGCACCGACTGCCCCAGCTATCAACAGATACGAGCCTACTTGGTCCTGACACTCAGCGCCTACCAGCAGGCCACCCACCTCCATGCGTTCTTGCCCCGGCAGCGAATCCATTATCGCCGCGACGGCCCGGACGTGCAGGAAGATCGCGCGCCCCTCCCCCACCGACCCAACCTCGCCGACCACCACCAGCGGGGCCGCTGGCCGAGACCGGACCGGGCGCTCGGGCGACTGAGCCGGGCTGATTTCGATTTCGGGCTCTTCGCTGCTCATTGCCGGTAACAGGACCCGCAAAGCGGGTTAATACAGGTCTGGGCTTAGCTTCTGCGTAATTCGCCGGGCCACAAGTCAACCGCTGGAGCCACCCAGCTTCAGTACCAAAATGGTCAGCCATAGCAACATCACGCCGCCACTGATGACCACTGCCGCAATGGCCCGGCCGCGCGCTGGCCTCGGCGTGACGTCGAGTCGCTTCATTTGAGACAGCAGCGACACACCCCAGACAAGTGTAATGATGGAGAGGAAGCCGGCACAGAAAAAAAGTTGCAGGATAGTGAAGAGCAGCGCGTTGGTACACTGGCCGTCGAACTCCGCCTCGATGAGCTGCCGAGCACCCAACGGCACCGCCTGGCCCCACCTTGCCGACCCGTACGAGCCGGCAGAAGCGTCCGCCTGCCCATAGACTCTGCTCGCCCGCCGGGCCACCGCAACCTGGGGCGAACTGCGACAGCCATAAGTAGTACATCCCTCGTTGGCCCGCCAGCAATCGGCATGCAGCGTCGTCTGGCAGTCTGGGCAAGTGACCACCTCGTCACCCGCCTTGATGGGGAAGCGACAATACGGGCACAGCTTGCCCACCGCGCCGGCTCCTGCCCCAGTCGGTTGGACCGAGGGTTCAAGCTCTATTTCCAGAACCTCTCCTCGCGGTTTACCCACCGAGGGCGGGGGCAGCTCCAATTCCAGGCGGGGGCCATCCGGCGGCGCGCTCCGGCCCGGGAGAGGCCGGCCAAATATTTGGTCGCCGCACTTCGGGCAAAAGCGCCCCTGGACTATGATATTTTCGCGACAGAGGGGACAGCGCATTTGCGGAGGTCGCTTCCATGCATGTTGATGCCAAACACCACCCACTGCCGGGCACACCGGCACCAGCCTAGAGCAGTTCTATCTCGATGTCCGTCTCCTGCAGCCCGGCGCCTGGGCCTGCTACCAGGTCTATATCTAGGTCCGGCTGGTACAGATCGGCGTTCCCAATGGGAAATAGGTGCTCATTTTGCGCCGCCCAGCGTGCTGCCACCGCATTCAGCGGGCTCTTGGAATTGTGGCTCTGGTATTGAATCATCTGGCCGATCTGGATGATAATATCGGTGAGCAGCTCGCCGGCTGCCCAGTAGTCGTCAATACAGATGTGTGAGCCGAAGTTGGGATGGAATATCGGCGTCTCCATCGCACACTTAGGCTTGTGGCGAGGATAATCCCGGTGCAGGTAGATTGTCGCCGCATGTTCGCTACGCACCCGCGGGCGGTTGCTGCTCTCGTCCAGCTCCAGGCCCTTCATGTGATAGACCACGCGATATGCCTCGGGCGGGTTCCCCCGAATCGGCTCGACATCAATATACGGGTGGCCCGTGAACTCGTTACGAATCTGTTGGTAGTCGGCATACAGTCGCCGCAGTCGGGCGTTCATAGGGCGTTAAGCTTCCTTCTCGCTGGGTAGTGACTCCTCTGCGGGCTGCTCCCCGGACAGGCTTTCGCGCAGCTTTTTGCCCCAGCTTCTCAGCCAGTCCCTAGCCGCCAGCCGCCGGCTGTCGTAACACAGCCCGGCCGCGACCCGCTGGGCAGCAGCGTAGCTTTCCTCGCCCGCAGTTAGCCATATACCCGCCAGCGGCTTCACCTCGTTATTGTCGCAGGCAAACAGTAGGATGCTCTTCGCCACCGGATCAACCACCGCCCCCACCTGTCCCGGTGCTCCGAAGAAATTCTTCTGAATGAAGTCATCCTGAGCGGAGAAAAACACCCCAAAGCCCGGGTGAGTGTGATACCAGCCCACGATCACGGCGTCTGCGGCCAGCGACTCCAGATACTGGTAGATATCTGACCAGGTCTCGTGGGACAAGGTGACGTGCCCCTGTCCCGAGTCGGTGTAGACGGCGGGCACGGCCTCCGCCAGGACGGTGACCAGGCCGCAGCTGCCGCGGAAAACCTGACCCAGTAGGAGCCCCGCGATCTCTTCCTCCAAATTGCGTTGGGTGTGGGCCAGCATCTGTTTGAGACAGGGATAGCTCACGAATACCCGTCGATCCTCAGCCGGCTGCCCCAGGGCAATCAGCCTGAGGCTTTCATCATCCGCCGGGTCGAGCCCTTCGGCCAGCGCCATTGGAGCCGCTTGCTGAATCTCAACGTCAAGCTCCTCCCCACACTCACTCAGTGGCGACATCAGGTTCCTCCGGCAGTTCGGGCAGGCGCAACTTTTGCCCGGGTACTATTGTACCGGCGGGCAGCGGAATGCCATTCTCCGCCGCAATCAGTGTATAAAGCTCCCCTTTGTCATAGTGCCGCTCGGCGATCCGCCACAAGCTGTCACCGGCCTCGACCTCGTACCACTCGTAGGTTATTCCTGCTGCTGTGGCCCCCGCGGTCAACGGCAAGGCCTTGACTTGACTGAGCTTCCCGGCTAGCTCGTGTAGCGTCGCGGCACTAGTCGCCAACTCGCCCTGGACCGCCTCCAGCCGCGTGGCTACCGCTTCGCCACCGCCAGCCACGGGTAGCCCACTAGGCCCTCCGCGCAGTAGCATCGCTAGAATGACTATTTGCAGGGCCAAGACCATCAGCGCCGCGATCGTAACGATATTCACCGACGGCGGCGCTACCACCGGTTCAGTCCAAACCGGCGCCTCCGGCTGGGCTGGTGGCTGGGGCCGTTCCACCTTCTGCGGGCTGAAGACGTTGTACTGGCCGCTGGGCACGATCTCGCCGTCCTTCCAGGTGAAGAAGCCAGACTGCTCGGAGACCGGGTCCACCACGAACGCCACCTGCCACGGCGCTTGGAAGAAGTTGCGATGAATGAAAGTATCGTAGTCGGAAAGAAAGACGCCAAAGCCCGGGTGAGTGTGATACCAGCCCACGATGTCCTGGTCGGGATACTGTCTATCCTTAACGCGATTTATCTCCCCCCAGCTCTCCTGGGTGAAGGTCACGCTGCTCCGATCGGCCCGAGCATGGGGCGCAGGTATAGCTGCCTCCACGGTAACGTAGACCTTATCGCGGCTGGATGCGACGGTGCCGACCAGCACGCCCCCCTGCTCCCGGGCGGTGTCCTTGTCACCGTGGCGGCGCACCTCCTCTACCACTGACTGGGCGACCATTACCACCGTGTCCTTCGGTCGCTCCTCAGGCACAGGCCTGGGCGGCTGCAGCGAGATATCCAGATCGTGCCTGCTACCACTGACGTTCGCGAACCCATGATCACTCATAGCACACCTTCTTCGGGCTGATCTCGGCCCTCAGGCCAGGCAGCCCAAGGCAGTTTCGCGGTCGGCAGCCAGCAAGAAGGCTGCCCGCTCCAACCCATCTCGACCAGTGACAATATCGTACAGCGGCAGGCCCATCTCCGCCAGGGTCCGGTCCAGGTAATCCTCGTCACCATATATCGCGTGAGTCAGCTCCGGCTCGCGCAGCTCGTGGCAGTGCGGACAACGGCCCTCGCTCTCGGTGAGCTTGCCCAGCGAGCGGAAGACCGGCTCGCTCTCATGGCAGTGTGGGCAATGAAGGCCAATACAGATTTCGCGCTCGAACTCCAGCACCGCCTCGGGCGAGACTTCAGACCTTACCAGTTCCAGCATCTCGCCGACGGTGGCGGTATCCGCCGACTTGTCCAACTCCTGCACCGGCGGCAGCGTGATATGCGCCGGGCAGTCCGCGCGCCTCTGGTACTCCACAATATACGTTTCATTGCTGAATCCGTCATACACCAGGCCCCTACCAAGAAGCAGTGGCATTTCCCGGTCGCGGTGCAGCCACTTCACCGCCTCCTGGGTCTGGATGCCCGCGATAATCGCTGCAGTTGTCGGCGTCGTGGGCACCTTGCCCAGAATCAGGTCATCCCGCGACAGCAGCGCGCACGAGCGCCGCTGGCTGAGCAGCTCGTAATCCTTGGCGTTCATTGTACACTCGTAGCAGGGCCCGTCCGGCCCGCAGAAGATCCGGGCCACGCCCTGGATTATCTCAATGGCGCCGTCAACAAAGGGCTTGCCCAACTGCCAGCACGCCTGATTTATCGCCACCCGCGCCTCGCGGTTATCCAGCGCGCCGATGACGATATCCATATCCGCAAAGACGCCGGCACCTACGTCATATACGATGTTACCCACAAAGCTCTGGACCCTAATCTCCGGATTGAGCGCCATCAGTGCCCGCGCGGCCACCTCCGCCTTGGGCTGGCCCTCGTCTTCTTTGCGAAAGAGCACCGCTCGGGTGAGATTGGACTCCTCGATGATATCCATATCCACCACAAAAATGTTACCCACGCCGAGCAGGGCGAGCTGCTTGAGAATCTCGTTACCCAGCGCCCCGGCGCCGGCCACCATTACCCGGGCGTCAAACAGCCGCTCCTGGTCCCACCAGGGGATCAGCCGCAGCCGGTGATAACGGTCCTCCTCAAGATCAATGTCCAGAACCTGGTCTTCGGTCATCTGCTCCACATCTTCATTTCCGCAGGCGCGCGTCAGCCCGCGGTGATCTCCGGCTGGAGGCGCAGAACATCACCGTCCTTGACGCCGGCGTCGGACAGCGTCTGGTCGTCGGTGAGCTGCTTGCCCGAGGCCTTGTGGTGGAACTTGTAGCTCATCGGCTGGCCGTCGGGGCCGGTGGACGGCAGCTTCATCATTTCGATGAGCTTGCCGATGATCCGGCGCACCGGCGCGTCATCCGGCAGGCTGGCCTTCTGTTCCTTGGAGCCAGTGGCGTCAAGTATCGTCACACTTACTTTACCCATCGAGTTAACCTCCTTAGGTCAAGAAGCCGTTACTAGAGCTTCAGTCAAGACGTATCCCTTCTGGTAGGACAGCCGCCGTCACCGCCCACTAACCACCGTCTATTCCAGCGTGATATCAACATCGGACAGGTCTTCTTGTTGGTCGCTGGGTGGGAAGAGGCTAACCTCGGGCGCACTGGGCCCGCGCCCCACAGCACGGGTGACCAGCAGCGAAACCACCAACGAGACCACCAGCGAGACTACCAGCGGAATGCCGATGAGCAACAGCAAGCCAGGCGCCTTCGCTCTCGGTGCAGGAGGCCAAACCGGTGCTGTGGGCCTCGCTGGTTCGGGGGCGGAACCCACCGAGACAGGGGTTGCCCCTTCGTCCAGCGGCAGACTCAGCTTCATCCCCACACTCTGCAGGAGAGCGATAGCTTCGTCGCTGGGCACGGCAAAGCCCACATTCTCCGCCTCCTTGACCACCCCGGTGGCCACGCCGACCACACGGCCTTTTTCGTCAATGATGGGCCCTCCGGAGTTGCCCTCGTTCAGCGCTGCATCAATCTGGATGTACTCCTTGTCATCAATCTGCCGACCGACCGCGCTGACGATGCCTTCAGTTACCGATCCCCCCAGACCAAGCGGCGCACCCAGCGCGGCCACCTTCGTTCCCTGCTTCAGCCCCGAGGCCGAGGCAAACTGGACCACGGGCAGATTCTCTACGCCTAAATCGAGCAGAGCCAAGTCCCGGACTTCGTCACAGCCTACCACCGTGGCGCTCAACTCTACCCCATTAGCCAGAGTCACCGTGACCTCTGTGGCCTCCCCGACCACGTGAGCGCTGCTCAGAGCGCGCCCATCGGCGCTGACGATGAAGCCCGCCCCCACCCGGTCGCCGGTCTTGACCGTGAAGACGCTCTCCCCGACCCGCTCGATAGCAGCGGTCATGTCTGCTGCGCAAACCGCCGCAGTCACCCCAACAACGCCGACTACGGCAACCCACAGATACTCGTGCCTCATCGGTGACGCCCCCTTGTGGCGTTGATACGGTTTAGGCGCTCCGGCATTTTGCCCATAATATAAGTAGTAGCATACAACCTTCTTTGCAGAGCCGTCAATACAGAGCATACAGCATACCACCACAAACCTGGCCAATCCTCTTACTCCGTGCTATAATTGCGCCAATAATCCATTCTGCGGCCCGGGAGAGACCGGCTGTATGGCTCTTGACCTCCGCACCGAAAAAGTGCCCGGCAATCCTGTAGAGGTCATATCCGGCCCTGGCGCTCTGGCCCAGATCTTCACGTATACCGACAAACTGGGCTGCCACAGAGTTCTGGTGGTCTGCGGAAAGAACGTCTCACGGCTACCTCAAGTGGCTAGCCTGGGCGAGGTGGCGCCGGCCACGACTACAGTCGAGGTTTTCGATCAAGTCGAACCGGAGCCGTCTGATCGTACCGTAGCCGCCGGCGGTGAGTATGCCCACAGCCGGGGCGCTGACATCATTGTCGCCATCGGCGGGGGCTCGAGTATGGACGCAGGCAAGGCCATCGCCGCGGAGGCTGGTCAGGAAGGCTGGATATTCAGCCAGGAGTGCGCCGGGCAGCCAACGACAGTGCCGGACACTGTCCTGCCCTTCATCGCCGTTCCCACCACCGCCGGCACCGGCTCGGAGGTCACGCCGTTTTCCGTCATTACCTTCACCGAGACTCACCACAAGCTGGTACTTAACCACGAATCCTTCTACCCCAAATACGCGCTGCTCGACCCGACTTTGCTGACTTCGACTCCCCGGGGAGCTCAGGTAGCTGCCGGCATGGACGCCCTGACCCATGCCGTCGAGTCCTACATCAGCAAGGAAGCGACCGGGCCAAGCCGCAAGCGCGTCCACGAGGCCATCAAACTCATTGCCCGACATTTCCGGGCAGCGGTAAGAAACACGGGAGACCTCGAGGCCCAGGCAGGGATGCAGCGGGCGGCAATGATGGCAGGCCTGGCTTTCTCGGTTAGCCGCCTGGGTATCGTCCACGCTATGGCGCTACCGCTGTCCGCGCTGTTTGATGTCCCACACGGCGTGGCTAATGCTATCTTGCTACCGTTCGGGATGGAATTCAACCGGCCTGCGGCAATGCCCGAATTCGCGAACATTGGTGCCGCTATGGGCGTCTTAGATGATGAACAGAGTATTGAGTCGGCCAGTAGACAGGCTGTAGCAGCCGTCCGCGAACTGGCACAGGACGTCGGAGCTCCCCGGCGAATGAGCCACGTGGGAGTGGATAAGTCGGCTATTGGCCGAATGGCCGCAGATGCCATAGAAAGCCCGCATATCAGCCGCAATCCCAGAACGGTGTGTATGCGAGACATCATTGGGATCTACGAGCAGGCCTATTAACTGAAAGCAGAGCGGGGACAGTAATGAGCGAGATGCGGAGCGGCGAGTCCATCCAGGCGCTGATTGACAACGTCGAAACCGTGATTATCGGCAAGACCGATGTGGTCCGATTAGCCGTGGCGGCGCTGCTCGCCGGCGGACATATCTTGATCGAGGACATCCCCGGCGTGGGCAAGACGATGCTGGCTCGCGCCCTGGCCAAGTCACTGGACTGCACCTTCAAGCGCATCCAGTTCACGCCCGACCTGCTGCCAGCGGACGTGACCGGGATATCGGTCTACAACCAGAGCAGTGGCGAGTTTGAGTTCCGGCCCGGTCCGGTATTCGCGAATATCGTTCTAGTCGACGAGATTAATCGGGCTACACCCAAGTCGCAGGCCTCGCTACTAGAGTGTATGGAGGAGTTCCAGGTCACCGCGGACGGTGTGACCCACCCGCTGCCCAATCCCTTCTTCGTCATTGCCACCGAGAACCCGATTGAGTACGAGGGGACTTACCGGCTGCCCGAGGCCCAGTTGGACCGCTTCCTGGGGCGCATCAGCCTGGGCTACCCCAGCCCCACCGATGAAGTCGCCATGCTCAGCAAGCAGATGGTGCAGCACCCCATTGAACTGGTCGAGCCGGTCCTGACGCCCGCGGAACTGGTGGAATTGCAGCAGCAAGTCCGCCGCATCCACCTGGACGACAGCCTCAAAGAATACATGGTGAACCTGAGCCGGGCCACTCGCGAGGATGCCACCGTCGAACTGGGAGCTAGTCCGCGGGGCAGTATTGCCCTGATGCGTCTCAGCCAGGCCCTGGCCGCGGTATGCCAGCGCGATTATGTTATTCCCGACGACATCAAGCACGTCGCTTACCCGGCCCTGGGGCACCGCATAATTCTGTCGGCGGATGTGGCTTTCCAGGGAACGACCAGCCGGGAGGTGGTCGAGCAGGTCTTAGCCCGGGTCCCAGTGCCCCTCGGCCAGTGAGAAAGCAACAATGAAAGCGCACAAGTGGTATACACTAATCTTTGGCAGCGCGTTCCTGCTCACCGTCGGCTTTGTGCTGCACGTCTACCAGCTTTTCTACATGGCCGCAGCCTGGGGCCTGCTTGCGCCACTCTCTTACCTGCTCACCCGCATTAACCTGCAGAAGCTGGACGTGACCCGGTCCCTGGCGAGCCGTGCAGTCGCTGGTGAGCCAGTCAAAGCTAGTTTGACGGTACACAACCGGGCGGGTCGCCGCCGCTTCTTGTTCACCGTCGAAGACGTGCTCCCCCCCAGCCTGCAAGCCAGTGACGATCCCTACCAGGTGGTCGCTGACCTGGCGCCTTACGAGCGCCGCAGCTTCCACTATGAAGTCGTCCCCGAGCAGCGGGGCGTCTACCAACTGGGGGACTTGAAGCTGGCCTCGCCTGATCTGTTGGGGATGTACGAATTCTACCGCCGCTTGCCCCAGGCCCAGGAGCTGATTGTTTATCCCAAGCCGCTGGCGCTGCCCAACGTGTGGATGCCGACACCGGCCGGCGTAGCTACCCGCACGCTAACCCGCCGTAAGAACCCCCAGGGGCCGGATATCTATGGGGTGCGGGAGTACGTGCCCGGCGACGACCTGCGACACATTCACTGGAAGGCGAGCGCCCACACTAACAAACTGGTGGTAACCGAGCGCGAAGAACAGCATAGCCTCGGCGCCACCGTCATTCTCGATCTCTCGCGCAATGTTCACATTGGTGTGGGCAGCCATAGCACCCTCGAGTACAGCGTCACTCTGGCAGCCAGCCTGCTGGCCTTGGCACTACGCCAGGGAGGCGCAGCTCAACTCATTGCCTGGGGCAGCCGCGACTGGAGCGTACCCTTTACCCGACCGGACCAATCGCAGACCGCTATCCTCGAAGCTCTGGCCCGGGTCCGGGCCGACAGCGCCGATCGGCTGTTGCAGGTGCTCGATCACCGGCGCAAGCAACTAAGCCGCGCAGGAGCAGTGGCCATTATTAGTCCGCAGACCGGGCCAGAGATGCTCACCGTCGCCGCCACCCTCCAGGCATGGGGTAATTCGCTAATCTGGTTCCCACTGTTCGTCCCCAGCTTTGGAGTGCCATCCGCGGCCGCGGATGGTGCGCAAGTCTCGTACCACCACTTCATCGAGCAGCTTCGCGCCCACCGCTGCCGCGTCTACCCCATCCGGGGCGATCTGAGCCTGATCGCCAACTTCAGGGGGTGGCAACGTGTCGCCGGCTAGTCGGCAGAACGCCTTTGACATGTTGCCCCTGTTTGGGGGGCTGCTGGTAGCCTGCGTGGCGGCTGTCAGTGTCATTGGCGCGACAGTGGACGCGCCGTTCTACGAGCTAGCCGTCTGTCTGACCATCGCCGCCGGCTTGGTCTGCAGCTTTCTGACGGCACGCGGCAGCGCCAACTTGAATTTTCTCGGCACGATTCTCATTGTCGGCGCCTTCACCGCCTTCATCGTCGCCCGGCGAGTAGACGTCTTCCCAGCCAGCCTGCTCTACCCGTTCCAAGTAATCGCACAGCCTGATATCGCCCTGGCCGCGCTAATCGCCTGGGTCATGGTGGGCTTCTGCTTCATCCAGAGCCGCCGGGAACATACTATCCTCTGCCTGGTCTCCGGTCTGGCTGTCCTCGGCCTTATGGGCACAGTCAACCTAAACGCCGTGACTATTGTCTCGTTTCTCGTGTATCTGTTCGCGGCTATCTACACCCTTGCCTACGATAACCTGCTCAGAACAGAGCGAATTCGTGAAGTAGGCCGCCGGCAGACAACGTGGCTGCGGTGGAGCGGGAATCAACTGATACCGACGGCAGTACTGTTCCTGGCAGTAGCGGTGATCGCAGCAGGCGCCAGCCACATAATGTACCAGGTGTCACCCGATCTCTACGAGAACGCCAAGCGGATTCCCTGGCGGTGGCCCCAGGTCAACACGGCCGACTACGCTGAGCCTGACCGTGGTTTCTGGGTCGGAGGCGGCCGGGCTCACCTGACCCAGCAGATAGTTATGACGGTCGAGTCGGATACGCCCGCCTTATGGCGGGGCCGCGTCTACGACACCTACGAGGGCCAGTCCTGGTTTGCCAAGGACCAGGCGACTATTGAGTTGAGGGCCGCCGACGGCGGTCGCTACCAGATGCCGGAGCTGCGTTCGCTGATTGACGCCGACTTCGAGCAAGTCTTCCATTTGGAGAAGATCTCCTCAGCGGTAGTATTTGCCGCGGCCCAGCCAGCCGAAGTCGGCCCGATCACAGACGCGCGCGGCACCCAATGGATGGCCGAACTGACCAGCCAGCCGTCCGGGGTGGTCCAAGTAGCACCTGCTATGCCCGTCGGCAGCTCCTACCGCGTGGTCTCCAAGGTACCCGATCCTTCACCGCAGCAACTCCGCGCCGCCGGTACACAATATCTGCGCCCCGAATGGACCCGGCGCACGTGGTATTGGTGGGTGCCGGTTGCTGTGGAGACCCGGTTGGGTGGCTTGGTCGAGGAAGTCACCGCCAGCGCCGAGACGCCTTATGACAAGGTTACCCAGATAATGGAATTCCTGGAGCAGAACTACCTGTACACCGAATCACCGCCGCGAACGCCGCGCAATATGGACTCAGCGATCTACTTCCTGTTGACCAGCAAGCGGGGCGACTGCGGCCTCTTTGCCACCGCCATGGCTATGATGTGCCGGCTGGCCGGCGTGCCTACCCGAGTCGCCACCGGCTTTGCCACCGGCCAATATGACTTCGCGCGGGGCACGTACCTCGTGCGCGGCAAGGATGCCCACGCCTGGGTTGAAGTCTACTTCCCGGGCTACGGCTGGGTCCCCTTTGACCCGCAGGCCCAGACGCGGCTCGAAGAAGAGACACTTGCCCGCCTGTGGCGGAGCGGACAATTCCGGCTGGTAGTCGCCAGGGCCACGCGGGCAGGCACGCTGGCGCTCGGCATCCTGGCACTTATCGCGCTGTTGGGCGCCATGTTCGTGAACGTGAACCTCTTGGGCGCCTGGTGGCAAGCCCGACTGGCCCGGAGGCTTGCCTGGAACCGTCTGGAGAGCGAGTGGCACCGCTTCTACCGCAAAGCCCTCCGCAAGCACGGCCTGCGCCCTGGTCCCGAGCATACGCCCAATGAACTTCTCGATTCGGTCCTGAGCGCCAAGCTCGTCCCGGTCCACCTGGGCGGCACCCTCCGGCGCGTCACTGCTGCTCTGTACGAGTTGAGGTACTCGGCAGCGCCGGCCACTGACTCTCAGATTGACAGGCTCCGCCGCCGCTGGCTCCGCCTGCGCAAGAGGATATAGTTTCATTGCGGCGAAGTTGGCTGACCGGTGATAACCTCGCAGGGAGTGCCAGCTCTATGCCTGCCCGTGCCGCCCAAGTTGATACTACAGCGCAGGTCACGCTGCTGTATGGCAGTAGCGAGATTCTCAAGGACCGCGCTGCCCGGCAGACAATTGACGCGCGCCTCTCGCCCGAAGCGCGCGCCGATGGCCTGTCCATCTTGGTCGCTGGCGAAGTTGCTCCTGACCAGTTCGGCGCCGAGCTGAGCAGCCGGTCGCTGCTGGCCACCGACCGCGTGATAATGGTAAAGCGCGTGGATGACCTTGCCGCCGACGACCAACGCATGCTCGCCCGCGTCCTGGGACGCCTGCCGGAGAGCACCACGGTCATTATGACCTGTGCGGAGGCCGAAAAAGGCAGAAAGCCAGCCGTGGTGGCCGATCTCACCAAGGCAGTCAAGCAGGTCGGCCAGATCGTACGCATTGTCTCTCCCCAAAAGGAAGCTGTCTCCGAGTGGATTACACAGGAGGCCGGCACGCACGGCAAAACGATTGCCGAGCCAGCCATAGAACTGCTCAGGGAGCTTACTGAAGACGAGGTGGACATGCTCGTTAGTGAGGTAGCCAAGGCCGCGACATACGTCGGCGAGCGGCCACAAATCGAAGAAGCTGACGTCCAGGCCGTCGGCTCGGGCAGCCAGCAGGGCGATATTTGGAAGCTGGTTGATGCCCTCGGTACTCGCCGCGCCGACCAGGCATTGCGCGAACTGGCCGTAATGCTCCCGCCCGGCACCGCCCGCGGCGAAGCGCTGTCGCTGCTGGGGATGATCAGCCGCCAGTTCCGCCTCATCTGGCAGACCCGTGTTGCCGCGCGCGCCGGCCATCGGCTTGACCGCGCTACCAAGGTGCCCGATGAACTGATGGCTAAGTTCCCCGTGGAACACAACGTGGTGGCAAGCGTCGGCGGCCGGACGTGGATGGGGCGTAAGCTAACCAACCAGGCACGCAGGTTCACTGACCCACAACTGGCGCGTGCGCTAGCCTGCGTGCACCAGACTGACCTGGTGCTCAAAGGGCAGGGAGGCGAGCAACTCGATGAGCGCGACGCCCTGGAAGCTCTGGTGGTGGAGCTGTGCCAACTGTGACCACGCCGTCGCAGCAGCCTGCACCCAGCCCGACTCAGCCCGACGTCTGGCGGGAAGGGTTGATAGTCATCTGGTCAGTGGGCATCTTTGGCCTGTTTATTCGGTCCGTTGTAGAGCTGCTAAGCTAGTTCACGGACCCATCTCGCCACCATAGAACAGTTATGATTGACGTACTCTTCTGGCTGGCAATTAGCTTGCTTGCGGCACTGGTCGGGGCCGGGATGGCTCGACTTATCTCCCTGCGCCTCGACTCCTCGTTGACCCGTCTGCTGCTGTTCCTGGCCGTTGGGTATCTGGTGGTGGCCTACCTGATATTCGCGCTGGCGCTGCTTGGCCTGCTGCGCGCTGGCCCAGTCATCTCGTTACTGACGGTGTTGTTCCTGACCGCTCTATCGGGCGGCCGGCTGCTGAGAGATACACTACGCGAACTCAGCCGCGACATGCGCAGGGCCTTTCTGTACTCGCCGGCGCGGCCGCTCTACTGGTTCCTTGCAATCTGGGTGTTGGCGAAGCTCGTCAGTGCCCTCAGCTTGCCCGCCGGACTGGATTGGGACGGACTGGCCGAGCACCTGGCCATGGCCAATAAGTGGGTCGAGGCGGGCCGCATCTACCCGCTGTGGTACGATCACCACTCCCAGTTCCCCGCAAGCCTCCAGATGCTCTATGCTCTGGCGCTGCTCTTTCGCGGGCCGATTGCCGCCAAGCTCTTCCATTTCGGCTTCGGCCTTATGGCGCTGGGCGCCGTCTTCGAGTTGACCCGCCAGCATACTTCGGCGCCGGCTGCGCCATGGGCCGCTGTAATCCTGGCAACCACACCGGTCTTTTCCTGGCTGATGGGTGTTGCTTACGTAGACCTGGCCGTGGTCGTCTATGTGGTATTGGCGACTCATTTCTTCCTGGCGTGGGTCGCTAGTAATGAGGTACAGCCCGCAATGCTCAGCGGCGTTCTGGCCGGTGCAGCCATGGCCGTCAAGATGCAGGGCGTTGCGTATTTCGGCGTCCTCCTGGCAGTTGCCCTCTACATCGCCTGGCGCAGAGCGGCGTGGCGGCCTGTGGCAGTCTTTGCCCTGCTGGGTGTGGTGGTCGCCTCGCCATGGTATGTCAAGAGCTGGCTCGTTACCGGCAATCCCGTCTATCCCTTTGCCTACCACGTATTCGGCGGTAAGCAGTGGTCGGCAGAGCAAGCCCGGTGGTATCAGCGCCACCAGCTCGAGTTCGGGGTGGGTGATTTGCCGCCGCAGGAGGTTATAGACGCTCTGCCGCGCTACCAGCGACTCTTCGTTGGCCCCCGCGAGCCGCTCAGGCTGCTGCTGGCCCCGCTGAATCTTACGTTCCGACCAGCCCTTTTCACGGTTCCTATCGGCCCGCTCAAGGTGATGATGTGCGACTCCATTGGGCCCTTGTATCTCATCTTCGTGCCGATGCTGCTGCTGTTCACGGGCCGCCCGCCCAAGCTCAAGACGCTGGTCATTGTCTTTGCCCTGCTCTGGGTCTGGTGGCTGTATTCGATGCAGCTTACCCGCTATCTTCTGCCGACACTGGCATTGTTTGCTCCGGCAGCGGGCTATGCGCTCCATCGCTGCACCCAGGTCCCGAGCACCCTACGCCTGGCGCCCACCGTCGTGGTCTCCACGTGGCTGCTGATGGTGCTGGCAGTGAGTATGCTGCTTTCAGCAATGGAGCTGCCGCAGGTACTCGGCACGGTTTCACGGCAACAGTACCTCACGTCAGCATTCGAGGCCTTCCCGGTCATAGACCACCTTAACCGCCACGCCGCGCCAGACGCTAAGGTAATAAGCTACGGCGAACCGCGCTTGTTCTACCTGGAGCGGGACTACCTGTGGGGTGACCCTGTCTATCATCAGATGATTATTTATGATACAATGGAAGAGCCAGCCGATCTGCTGGGAGCATACAACCGGCTGGGCATAACTCACGTGTTGTATCATCCCGCTCTGCTCAATCGCTTGTCGGCGGATCGGGAGCCGGTGGGGCCGTTGCTCGCTGGCGCGCTGGCTGAGGGATATCTCAAGTATTTGGTAGCCCCGTCGTTCCGCCAGCCCTACCGCTTGCTTCAGGTGACTGACGCGGGCAGGCAGATCGGGCAGGGGAGACTATCTGAATGAAAGTGGCAATTCTGGCCGGCGGCCGGGGCACGCGGTTGCACGGTGGCGTTGCCGAGCAGCCCAAGGCGCTGTTCCAGATCGGCGACCGGCCCATAATCTGGCACATTATGGAGCTTTACCAGGCGGCCGGCTTTGCTGACTTTGTCATCCTCCTTGGCTACAAAGCTGAGCAAATAGTGGACTTCTTTCTGCACCACGCCCCTTACCTCGATAGGGATGTCCAACTCACCAGCCAGTCTCTGACTCAGCCAGTCGAGGCGATGGTCATAAATCCGGCCGGCAGCCCGTGGGCGGTAACACTGTGTCGCACCGGCCTGCACTCAGCGACCGGCGAGCGTATCCGCCAGGCACATTCCTTTCTGGAAGACGAAGAGCGGTTTATGCTGACCTATGGCGACGGGCTCGCTGATCTACCGCTGGCGGATCTGCTGGAGTTTCACAAGTCACACGGCAAGCTAGCTACGTTTACCGTAGTGCGGGCTTACTCGCAATTCGGGCACGTGTTCGTAGATGACAGTGGCTTGGTTGAGCGAATCGAAGAGAAGCCCCTCTTGCCCGAATGGATAAACGGGGGCTTTTTCGTCTTCGAGCGCGGTGTGTTTGATTATCTCGAACCCGATGACGTCCTCGAGCGCGATACCTTGCCTCGGTTGGCCACGGCCGGCCAACTTATGGCCTATCGCCACGAGGGTTTCTGGGCCTGTATGGACACCTACAAGGACAGCCTCGTACTGAACGAACTGTGGGAATCGGGCCAGCCGCCATGGCAGAAAAGTCCACCCGATTGCCCGGGCAATCGAGGCCCTGAGAATGACTGAGTCACAGTTCTGGTCACAGCGGCGGGTCCTGGTCACCGGGGCCAAGGGTTTCCTGGGCGCCCATCTCGTCAAGGCCCTCCACGCCGCCGACGCCGAGGTCATCGGTTTGGTGCGCGACGAGCCTCGTGAGACCTACTTTGACCTGGAGGGGCTGGCCCAGGCAACTACTCTGGTCCACGGTGACCTGGCAGACTACGCACTGCTCGAGCGCTTGCTGCACGAATACCAGGTCCAGACGGTGATGCACCTGGCCGCCCAGGCCCTGGTAACCGTGGCTAACACCAATCCGCTGGCTACATTCGAGAGCAATATCCGAGGAACCTATAATCTGCTAGAAGTCGCCCGCCGGGCCTGGGACGAAGGCAACGGCCCGCTGGAGGGGGTCGTAGTCGCCAGCAGCGACAAAGCTTACGGCCAGCAGCCCAATCTGCCCTATACCGAAGACAGCCTGCTGCTGGGCCTGTACCCGTACGATGCCTCCAAGGCGTGCGCCGACATCCTGGCCCGGACGTATCACAATACTTGGGGCCTGCCTGTAGCGGTGACGCGCTGCGCTAACCTGTACGGCCCGGGTGACCTTAACTTCTCACGACTCATTCCGCATGCCATCTGTGCGGTACTGGAAGGCCAACAGCCCCAGATTCGCAGCGACGGTAGCCCTCGGCGCGATTACCTGTTCGTGGAAGACGTAGTGGCCGGGTATCTCAAGCTTGGCGAGCAATTGGACGAGGCCAAAGTCGCGGGCTGTGCCTTCAACTTCGGCACCAGCCGGCCCGTTTCGGTACTGGAAGTCGTCGAGCAGATCATCCGCGCCGTAGGCCGCGAGGATATCCAACCGGAAATCCTGGGCGCGGCCAGTGCCGAGATCCAGGATCAGTACCTAGCCACCGATCGGATCCGAGAAGTCCTGGACTGGGAGCCGACAACCTCACTGGAGAACGGCCTGGTCCTGACCACCGAGTGGTACCGACAGTATCTGCAAGGCGAACTTTGACACAGTGAAGCGGGGGCAGCACCTTTTGCAGTCTGCCGTCTGTAGGGGCGAATGTTGAGCGTTGTTTGCGAAACATCCACCCGCGGCACAGTACGCGCGTAATCCCGCAGGGGAGAGTAGCATGTTGCGGAAGCGGACACGGGCGGATGTTGCTATCGCAACATAGGCCCCTACAGAGGCTTGCGGCCAAGTTCAATAATCTCCCGGTCGCTTGACAAGTTATGCTATCGGTCATCATACCTGTCTACAACGAAAAAGACACTGTCTGCACGATAATTGAGCGAGTCCGCGAGTTGCCGATCGAGACCGAACTGATCGTGGTGGACAATAAATCAACTGACGGCACCCGCGAGATCGTCGAGCAACTCGACTATCCCAATCTGCGGGTCATCCTCCAGCCGAGGAACTTGCAGAAGGGTAATTCTGTCAAGAAGGGTGTCGAAGTGGCACGCGGGCAGTACACAGTCATCCAGGACGCTGATCTGGAGTACGACCCACGGGATCTGATGAAGCTCCTAGAGAAGGTCCAGCAGCCCGGGGTCCTAGCCGTATTCGGTTCCCGGCTTTTGGGCGCTGCCCAGGAGCAGCGGAAGCTGCCCAGCTCTGCCTTTGCCGTGGGCCGAAATGCGCTGACCATGTGGTACCGCCTGCTGTACCGCAGTGACTTGACAGACATCGCCACCTGCTACAAAATGGCGCCGACGGAGGCACTCCAGAATCTGGAGTTGCGCTGCGAGGGCTTTGACCTGGATTTCGAGATAGCGGCGAAGCTGACCAGGCTCGCCCGCCAGCGAGGTCAGCAGGTGGTGGAAATGCCGATATCCTATCATCCGCGCACCGTCTTGGAAGGCAAGAAAATAAGGTGGTCAGACGGAATACGGGCTTTCTGGGCCTTGACCAAATTCTGGCTTGTAGACTAGGAGCGTGCTAGATGGGCAGCCGCGTTGGCCCGACAATAGCAGTTGTGGCGGTCCTGGCGGGACTTACCGTGGTGGTTGTGGGACTCATCTCGTCACGCCATCCGCCTGCTGTCGAGGAGCCGATTGGAACTCAGCTACCGGAACCCGATGAGCCCGGCCCCGACCAAGCGGTCGCTGAACTCCAGGACCTGACCATCAAGGGTGCCGAGGTGACCCAAAAAGACGCCGACGGCAACGTCCTATGGCGCTTGTCGGCGGCGGGAAAGTTCGACTTTAGCGGCGACACGCAGACATTACGCGCCGCTGACGTTCGCTGGGAGTTGACGCGTCCCGGATATCAAACCCTGATAGTCGAGGCGCCCGAATTCCTGACCAACTATCCGGAGCGCACCCTGAAATTCTCCCAGGGAGTGCAGGCCTACACGGCTGACCGGTCGCAGTTGTTCGAGATGCCCGAACTGGTCTACCAGATTGACACCGAAAAGCTCATCGCGGAGGGCAGAGTCCGGTTTCGCTATGGCGGACACCAGGCGACCGCCAGCCGGCTAGTCCTTGACAACCGTGCTGAGCAAGTGCGCATGAGCGGCGGGGTGCGCTTCACTCGGCTGCCCAGTAACTAGAATTGCTAGGAGACAACTATGAGATTCTGCTCAATCTATCTGTGGCTGCTAACCGTTCTGGCCGTGCTGGTATTCCTTGCCGCCAGCGTCTCCGGGCAGACCGCCCAGAAGACTACTCGAACGGCGACCGTCATCGGGGACAATATGACTCTCGATCTGAAAACCAATCAGTTCGTCTTCACCGGCCACTGCAAGCTCAGTATTACCGGCCCCTACCAGGCGACTATGACCTCGGCGAAGATGACCTTCAAGCTGTCCTCCGGCAGTGACGACATTGAGCATCTCGCCACACACGGCCCCACCGATTTCTCGGTGGTCACTCAGACCGATGACGAGGGGAACCGTTACAAGATAGCTGCAACAGCCCGCCAGGGCGCAACCTATTCAGGCAAGCAGCACAAGGTCGTCCTCAGCGGTGGAGCCAGTGCCGACATCGTCAGCCTTCCCGAAGGATCCGATTCCCGGCGTGCCCACATCACCGGTGATACCATCACAGCCGACCTGAAGACCAGCGTTATCGAGATGAGCCAGGCCCGCCTGAAAGTGGAGACGCCGCTGGAAGCCGAGCAGCCTGAACAAGAAGGCGGCGGATAACTGCTATGTCTCTAATCGCCGAAGGACTCGTTAAATCGTACGGGGGGCGCCGCGTCGTGGATGGCGTCAATATCCGGGTAGACCGCGGCGAAATTGTGGGCCTGCTTGGCCCCAACGGCGCCGGCAAGACCACCAGCTTCTATATGATTCTGGGACTGGTCCGGGCCGACGACGGGCAGGTGTTGCTCGACGGCGAGGATCTTGCCGCTGTCCCCATGCACCAGCGCTGCCGCCGGGGCCTGGGCTACCTGGCCCAGGAGCCGTCAGTCTTCCGTAAGCTCTCGGTGCGCGATAACCTGATGCTTATCCTCGAACTTCAGCCCATGACGCCAGCCGTGCGCAACGAGCGGGCGGACGAGCTGATGGAGAAGCTGGGCATCAGCCACCTGGCGGGCCAGCTCGGGCAGGTCCTATCCGGCGGCGAGCGGCGCCGCGTGGAGATCGCGCGTACCCTGTGCACCTCCCCCTCCTTTATCCTGCTCGACGAGCCGTTCACCGGCGTAGACCCAATCGCCATTGACGACATCCGCCAGATTGTCGCCGAGCTACAATCCGAGCAGATGGGTATACTCATCACTGACCATAACGTGCGCGAGACTCTCGACATCACTGACCGGGCCTACATCATATCGGAGGGGGAAATCCGCACCGAGGGTCCCTCCAGCGATCTGCCCAACGACCCAATTGCCCGCAAGTACTACCTGGGCGAACGATTCCGGATGTGAGCCCGCCGAAGCTTCGCCCCACCAATCAGTCCTGTGGTAGGGGCATCCTTGCCCTGACCCTCAGTGAGCTGGGCGAAGGGGCATTCTGCTAGAGTGGAAGGCATTGCGGCGTGCGCAAGCTAGACAGGTACATCTTACGCGAAATGGTCGGCCCGTTCGTCTTTGGCGTAGGGGCCTTCATCATCGTGCTGGTCAGTATTGACCTGCTCTACGATGCTCTGAAGCTGATCGTCCGGGATGGTTATCCGGCTGGTCCGATCGCCCGCATCTTTCTCTATCGCCTGCCCCAGACGGTGATCCTAACCCTACCGATGGCGACGATGTTCGGCACGCTAATGGCCATCGGTCGGCTCAGCAGCGACGGTGAAATTGAGGCGATGCGCGCCGGGGGCGTATCCTTCCTGCGCCTGGCCGCGCCGGTTCTAATGGCCGGATTGGTCATTTCCGTGGTGTCACTGGCGCTCAATGAGGGGGTTGTACCCCCCGCTAGTACGGCGTCGAGCGAGCTGCTGACGGAACTCGCCCAGGGGACAGTTGCTGAACAGGACTACCTAATGCTCCAGCTACCTGATGACCAAAAGCCCAAGATGCTACTTCGTGCCGACCACTTTGACGTGGAGCATGGCGTACTACGTGATGTGTGGATTGCCGAGTTCCGCGACGACAAGTTCTGGGACTGGTACCAAGCCGAAACCGCGCTCTGGCAGGACACAACGATAGTCATGAAAAACGCCATCCACTATACCTACCTGGCCGATGGCGAGCGGCGGGAGGAAAGAGGGGAGAGCCTGCGATACGAAATCGGCATGGCACCCTGGCAGATTAAACGCACCCGCAGGAAGCCAATAGACATGTCCCTGGCTGAACTCAAGCGCGACATTGCGCGGACGCGGCAGCTTCCTGCGCCGGCCCGCAAGAAGCTGCCTGAACTGGTCGAGTACTACCACATCCGCCTGGCCGCACCGTGGAGCGCCCTGGGCTTTGCGCTTATCGCCGCGCCCCTGGCGCTGCGGCCCAAGCGCACCACCACCGGTGTGGGCTTGGGCATCTCGCTGGCGATTATTCTATCCTACTACATTATCTTCAATATCCTGCGGGTGGTCGGCGAGCAGGGCGCGCTGTCGCCCATGCTGGCTGCGTGGCTGCCGAATTTGATCCTTTACGCCGTTGGCCTCGGGCTTATCACAGACGCTTCGCACTAACCAGCGCCACTGGACAGCGAGGGAAGTGGTGAACGTGCCTGTCTACACAATAGTCGCGCTCATAGCTCTCGTAGTCGCTGGCGGCGTGATCGCCTGGCTGGGTGACGTCATCGGCTACCGCCTGGGCAAGCGCCGTAGCAGCCTCTTCGGCCTGCGGCCTCGCACGACGGCTCGGGCTGTGGGCATCGCCGTCGGCGCGATCCTGCCGCTTATCGGTATGGGCATGGCGGCGTCGGGCAGCAGCTACGTCCAGGACGCGCTCTTCAACATCCAGCACCTCCGCGACCGGCAGAAAGACCTAGGTGAGCAGGTCCACGAACTCAGCGACACCAAGAACGAGACCGAGCGCGATGCGCAGAAAGCACGTACGGAGGCTAGCGAGGCTCGGCAGGAAGCTGAAGTAGCCCAAAGCGAGCGCGATAGACTAGAGGGCGAACGAACGCAGGCCAAGAGAGCCTTGAGCGGCGCGAAGGCAGCCCTGCAAGAAGTGCAGAGCAAGAACGACATATTGACTGCCAGGCAGAAAACCCTTGGCGGGCGGGTGGACAGCTTGGGGCTGGAAGTGGATAAGCGCAAGCGCGACCTCGATGACCTTACCCGCCAACTTGAGCCCGTACAGGAAGAACTGGAAGCGAAGAAGAAGCACGTGGCCGCCTTACAGACCGAAGTGGACGAGCTGGAAGACATCTTGAAGGGCTGGAAGAGTGCTTTCTACGGACCAGTACTGTACGAGGCGGGACACGAACTCGTTCGTAACGTAATCAGGTCCGACCAGACCCCGGAGCAGATCGAAACCACGTTGTTGGAAAGCGTAGTCTTGGCCTCGAAGATAGCTCGCGCGAGTGGCATAGCGGTCAAAGAAGGCCGCAGCGTCCAAGTCCTGGCGCCCATACCAGAAGGTAAGCGCCTTGGCGACGTACCCGAAGAGCGAATAGTCCGGGCTGTCGCCCGAGTGATACAGAGCGCCGAACAAGACAGCTACATAGTCAGTATCAAGGTACTAGCCACAGTGTTTGTCACTCAGCCGGAGCCGGAGCCGGTTCCCGTGATGCTGCTGGCTATTCCCAATACCCGGGTCTATGCCCAGGGAGAAACGATAGTGCATACTCGGATTGACGGCGGCGGGCCGCGCGACCAGGTCTTCGCCCAGATCTGGGCTGTCCTGAGCATGCTGCGCCGCGAAGCGCAGGAGCAGGGCGTCCTCCCCCACCCTGAGACCGGCCAATACGGTGACGTGCCCGCCGAAGAGCTGCTCGCCGCCCATGACCAACTGCTCTCGGCCGGCGCGACGCAGACGGTAAGAGCCATCGCCGCGGAAGACGTCTACCGCGCCGGAATGCAGCCGTTTCTGGTCACCATCGAAGTGGGTGAAGAGTCTGGAGCGTGACGTAGGCCACCAAGGAGCAACCTTTGTCCTGGGCCTCGATCCTGGCACGGACAAGTGTGGGGTTGCTCTGCTCGCCGGCGACCGATCGGTGCTCTACCAGAGCGTTGTCTCTCCTGAAGCGCTTCCCGGCACCATCGCTGCCCTGCAAGAGTGCTTCGAGATCGTCCGCGTGGCCATCGGCGACCGGACCGGCAGTGCCGAGATAGCCAGGCAACTGACAGAAGCCGGGGTCGAGCTGCCCATCGAACGGACTAGCGAAGCGATGTCATCCCTGCTGGCCCGTCGCAGATACTGGCGGGACCATCCGCCCCGGGGCTTGGCCCGGCTGATTCCCCTGGGGTTGAGGATACCACCCAGGCCGGTAGACGACTATGCGGCGATCATCATCGCTGAGCGACTGCTCGAAGAAGAAGCTCAGGAGCAATGACCAACTCCTGAGCCTCGGAGGCTGCTGCGACTGGATTGCTTAGTGCCTTACGCTGCCTACCTGCCCACACTGGCCGCGCGCAAACCGGATATCACCAGCAGCCCAAATACCCCGCCGAGAAACGCCCCCAGTTTCATACCAGTTTCGCCGTAGTATTGCTCCCCAAAGGAATACCCAATCGCCGCCATTATTGCAATAACTCCCAAGTACAATACGAGTCTCATACCTTCATCACCCCTGACCTGCCCCCACAAATGGTACCACTTGCTATGTCAGTCCTACAACCTGTATAGCCACGGCCATAAGGCGAGGTGTAGCCGAAAGCTGGAGGCCATGGCTGGATCGCCTCCGGTGCTGGTGGTCGATAGTTAAGTGCGCTGTGGGGCCTGACTGTATTATACCCTCTTTGCCATTGCGCCACTCATGCCTGCGCTTCCTGTAGCGTATCAAAAATCTCTGTATTCAAAAGCTCCTCCCGCAGCTTGTCATTGAACGACTCCAGATATCCATTCTCCCAGGGACTACCCGGCTCGATGTATAGTGTCTTTACCCCCAGATCGTCCAGCTACTTGCGCACCGTCTTAGAAGTGAACTCTGAACCGTTATCCGAACGAATATAGTCGGGGAGACGCCGCCCGATAAGCAACTGGGTCAACTGGTCTTGTACGTCTTGACCAGTCAGTTGCCTGGCTACCGCTATGGCCAAGCATTCCCGGTTGTACTCATTGATGATCGTAAACAGCCGAAAAGCACTACAATGAGTCTTGACAAAATGTCGTCTGATTGGTATAATTGTCATAGTAAGGTCGCCAAACTCGTCCTAATACACTGGTGAACACAACATGTATCTCATGTCGGTGCAAGAGCTTGCAGAGTACCTCGGGGAAACCAAGCGCACGATTTACCGTTACATTAAGTCGGGGGATTGCCCGCGCTACATACGACTCACTCCCCGCAGCATCAGGTTTGACAAGCACGATGTGGATGCGTGGCTGGAGTCCAAGAAAGTAGACCCAACAAAGGAGAAGCGAAGGTCATGAATCCCTGGAACATATTGAAGTGGGGACTGCTGGTGATGGTCGCCCTAGTGCTAACCGTCGGCCTGGCTCGGCTTTTCTCGGGTCCAGAAGATACGTGGATCAAAGACGAAAGCGGACAGTGGGTGGCGCACGGCCATCCGGCAGGTCCACCGCCGGCTGCCGACTATCAACAGCCCTGGAGTGAGCGCGTCCTTCCCGTTGTATTGCTCGGCACATTCGGTGCTGCAATGCTGGCGACCGCGTTGTGGTCATCCCGCTCAGTCGCGACGGCAGACAACATCAGCCGCAGTTTACGCCTTCTGGGGGGAGTCAGCATAATCGCAGGTATCCTCGCCGCCAGCTTGGGAGTAGCGATCGCGGTGAGCGTGGCAGCGTCCGGACTTGGCAGCGTGTTCGACCAGCCCGAAATCCTCCTCCTGGCCCTGCTGGGGCTGGCCGCGTTCTTGGCGCTGCTGGCAGCCAATGCTCACGTGGCCAAGAAGGTGTTAGAGGCCCATTACGATCTAAGGCGACAAGCGGCATTGATGCAAGATACAGTTGAGAGCCTGAGCGAGGAGTTACTGGGACGCGTCGGTAACTAGGAGGCCAGCGCAGCGACGCGTGGTTTTCTTCAGCTGGCTGTTCTCCTTGTCGAGCTGCTTGAGCCGCTTGGCTTGATCTACTCGCATACCCCCATACTCCGCACGCCACCGGTAGTAAGTCTGATCCGTTACCCCGATCTTTTTGCAAGCCGGCGCTCCGACAATGGTTGACCGCATCAAGGACAAGATCAAGCAGATTACAGCAACACACGAGGTTACGCCTATCCCTGATGACATTCTCAACCAGATGAGAGACATTCTAAAGCGGGCCGACACGGCCGAGGCGTGACGCCAGTGCCATAGGCCCATCCGTGGTTCACCGAACACCATACCCATCACCATCCCATGGCCTTGCCTTTTCCCAATGCCCAGTCTGCCAAACGATATCTGGAATACGTTGAGAAGGCTGTGCTGGCCGGTCACCCCGATATGCTGTATTTAGATCAGCTCGGTGCGGTACCGGCCCACCTGGACTTCGCTCCGCAAAGACACCGTCATCGCCATTACGGAGAATGGACGGCCGGTTCCACTGGATTCCTACGCGTGGTCACCCAGTACTTGCGACCGCGTCGTCCTGATCTGGTCTTTTACATCGAGTGTCCCAATCCAGCGCAGCAGCAGTATGCGAACCTGAGCATGTACGGGACTACACAGGTCTTGCGCTACGTATTCCCCACCTATTACGGCATATTCGGTTCTTATGGAGACATCGAACCCGAACGAGCCCACCGATATGCCGGCCAGGCCCTGTTGACAGGTGAGCCCCCTTATGCTCAGGAACGCGAAGCTCTCGGGGGGTCAGCGATGCGCTCAAGCAGGACATCCGTGAGATCATACTGCTCAAAAAGCAGATTGACCCGTTGCTGTATCAAGCTCGCTACCGCCACAACGTGGGCCTGACACTCGACGAAGGCATCCAGGCCAGCGTCTTCCTCGCCGATGACGCCATTCTGTTCCCCTTTGTCAGACTTAGCCAGCAGGGCGGCGACACAATTGTGTGTGATTTGACAGTGCTTGGCATCAAGACGGAGGAGATTTCGAAGGTTCAGCTTCGCCAAGCGGGTGCTCCCGCTGATGTCAGGGACATCACCACGGTAAACCGCGGCAACGGCATACTTGAAATACCAGTTCCGCACGCTCATGCGGGCCTCATCACTGCTGAGCGCAGCGCCGACTCCGTATCATTTGCTGTAATGCGATGTGTAAACGGCGGTCGAAAACCGAGGCGGTTGGCGGTGCAAAAGTGAGGCGCCCGGTACTCTTGCAGCCTAGACTAGTTTTCGGCGGAAGGTCAATCCGCGGTCAGGTTTCATCATGAGGCGGACGAGGAGCCAATAGTGGCATGAGTATTCCTGGCGGGTAGGATGGCGCAATCACCCGGGCTTGGTGCGTGCGCACTATCTCGGCGTAGGCTCCGTTATCGCCCTGCCGCGTTCGTCTGACCATTTGCTCATCCCGGTACGAGATTGGCATCAGAACCTCTGGATCGCTTGGTCCGCTTCCGCCGAGTCTGTCGCTCAGCTGGGCCGCCCGGGCAGACTCTACTGTCTAGATAGTGCCCTGCAGAAGAGGTTTTATTACACAGATTCAGAAAGGAATAGCCAAGGCACGCGTCTCAGGTCTACTTCGCCACTACCGGCCCTGTTCCCTGTGTTCGTGTTCCCCTTGCCAGGCTGAGCAGTTGAAAGTAAGATTGGGCACAATACGCGCTGTGGTTTGTCAGCGCAATTCACGAATATGACTCGCGAAGCGATTCCCAAAAACCCCGACCGCCTGCAACTGGCGCGCGCGTAGCAGGCTGATAGCCTCCAGCACGTTGGGGCAGTCGCACCTTGCGGTTGCTTTGCAATCTTTTCTGACTGGCTACGCACTCTTTTTGGGCGTGAGCAATCATCAGATCGGTGTGCTGGGGGCGCTGCCCGCGCGAACCTACTGCGGCACGGCGCCCGCCCGGAGGTCGGCTGACAGTTGCGGGTACTGCATAGTAGACAGGAGGATTTGCTGTGCGTAACTGGAGCAAGCTGGCAAGATGTGTGCGGTTGTGCCTTGTGCTATCGCTGTCGGCAGGGGGTGTATCTTTTGCCAACATCGACATCTATCACAGAGGCGTGTTCAGATATCCGGGCTTATGGCCGCTTGTGGTCATAGCCGCGATCCTTGCACTGGAAGCAGTTGCCGTTGCTGTTATTTTCAGGATCGGCTGGTTAGCTCCAGTACTCATCGCCATCCTGGCTAACTCCGTTAGCGTATTGTCCGGCCTTGTGCTCGCTTTCGGCTTGGAAGCGTCAGACATCGTGGCGAATATCATTGTGGAATTGCCGCTAGTAGTTGCTCTGGTGTGGCTGCTACACAGAATCCGATGCCTGCCGAAGATATCTGCCAACTGGCGCATCCGCGCTGTACTTGCTGGAATCATCATGAATGTTGCCTCGGCACCCGTCATCCCGGCCTTCGAGGCCACTACTGAAGTACCGCGTTTCTTAGGTATGACATGCCAGTCAAACCTGGCACAACTGGCGACGGCGGTTCTGACATACGAGCGTGACCACGGAGCCTTGCTGCCGGTGAGTTCCATGACAGAACTGGAGGAGGTCATACAGCCATATCTGAGAACGCCAGAGATAGCACGCTGCCCCGGATTCTGGAACGGGGCATACTTCCCAACTGGGCGAATACCGCTGCCGTACGAGTGTGTCGACTTCCACACCTTACCTGGGCTCGAGAATATATCCGAAGAGATGCAGCAGAAACTGCCCATCGTCTGGGACAACGAGCCCAGACACGGAGGCGGTCGCAACATCGCGTTTCTGGATGGGCACGCTAATTGGCACCGTGAGCCGCTTCGGTTTGAACTGGCGAAAGTGCCAATACTGCCCAACGCCGCGGAGGCAGAAGACGATGTCAAGTAACCGCTGGCGCAAACCCACGGCGTGCCGAGCTGGGCGCCACCGCAATCGATTTGCCTGACGGTGGACGGACGAGACTACCCGCTGAATCGCGTGGCGAGCTATCTGCACGTGGCGCGAACCGACTTGCGCCCCGGCTCCGAGATTGTTCTTCGCTTCGACTTGCCGGAGCGGACGACGTGTGAGACCATGCTCAGCGGAAAGCAATACCGTCTGCGCTGGAGGGGCGACGAGGTCGTCGGTATCTCGCCCTACGAGACGCCGCTATGCATGCACCCGCCCATGCCCACTGACAACGGGTGAGTCGTGCTGCAGAAGGAGCCGACGTCATATTACGCTCCACGCTCAGCTTTCGTGTTGATTCCTCCTGCGGCTGTGGGCTATACGCAGAGACGGGCAGCTTCCTGCCGCCCGCCGCAGGAAGCATTATGCCCAGGCTGATGTGCACAAGAGGTGAGATAAGCTAATAGGGCGAAACTGAGCAAGGTCCGCGCCCTGCAAAGGTGCACGTAGCCTGACGGCGCGACCCAGACACCCACAACTGAATAGCCGCAAGTCGCAACCGGGTTGGACTTCAACCCGCGATGTATCCTCTCCTTGCGAAGAGGTAACTTTGGCAACAGTCTCTATATATAGGGCGACTTTTGTACCAGTTTCCAGCTTCTGCGCGAGGGAATCATCGACGCGGATGCGCTGATTCGCCATAGATTCGCTGGGGATGAAATTGGCGTGTCCTTCGATTTTGCCACTACTAACCAAGCTGAAGTTGCAAATGTAATGAAGTTAATAATAGTCTTAGAGGAGTAATTTCCATGGGTAAACTAGCCATCAATGGCGGATGCAAGGTGGTTCCTATCGGTCTGATCAAGCCGTGGCCCCAGGTTACCGACGCGGACAGGCAGGCAGTAATGGCGGCTTTGGACGAGGCAGTCCCGTGGCGGTATCCGTTCCCTTCCACGAGAGCACTAGAGCACGCCTGGGCCCAGTTTGTCGGTACCAAGTATGCTCTGGCCTGCAATTCGGGCACCGCCGCATTGCATATGTGCGTTGCCGCAGCAGGTGTAGGACCAGGTGACGAGGTCCTGGTGCCAGCCGATACCTTCCTAGCCACGGCTTCCTGCGTGCTTCATTCCAATGGCCTGCCGATCTTTGTGGACGTAGATGCACGCACCTATAATATTGACCCGCAAAAGATTGAAGAGCAGATTACCGACCGGACCAAGGCCATCATTGCGGTGGACCTGCATGGTCTGCCGGCCGACTATGAGCAGATCTACGAGGTGGCCAGCAATTACAACCTCGTGGTCATCGAGGACGGCGCGCAGGCCACCGGGGCCACCTACCAGGGCCGACAGGTTGGCGCCCTGGGGGATATGGCCGGATGCAGTATGAACGGCTCAAAGTGTCTGTCGGCCCTGGGGGAGGGCGGACTGTTCTCTACTGGCAATGATAAGTACTTTGAACTCGCCCAGAGGACGCGGATGTTCGGTGAGCTTGTCGAGGCGGGCGAGACACGGCAATACGACGCCTACATAATGGGCTGGAACTACCGCCACGATCCCCTCCAGTCCGCCTTCGCACACAGCCAGCTAAAGCGCTTACCCGCGATGACCGAAGTCCGCATCCGCAACGGGGCCTATCTGACTGAGCAATTGCAGCAGATACCCGGGGTGCGTCCTCCCTATGTGCCACCGGATAGGACCCACACTTATTTCTTCTATCCGATACTGGTCGAGCCCGAGGAGGCAGGGTTGGATATACCGGTGGAGCAGTTCCGCGAGGGTCTTAAGGAGGTATTGGCCGCAGAAGGCGTGCCCGCCCGACCTTGGCAGACCAGACCCGTTCCCGCTCAGAGCCTATTTCAATTCAGGGATGGATACGGCAAAGGCTGCCCGTGGACCTGTCCTTTTGCAGACCGCGACGTGAAATACGACCCCGATGAGTACCCGGTAGCAACGGACGTCACTAGGCGGCGGCTGGTGCTAGGACACTGTATCGATGCCTTCGGTCCTCCCAACGACTTGCAATTGATGGAGAAATACGCCGAGGCCTTCCATAAGGTGCTTGTGGAGCATCGTGGCGAACTCATCGACTACGTGCACACGAAGTCGCCCGAAACACGCGCGACTATGGGGGAAATGCCCAGAATAGACTACTCCGGATCTTAAGGGGGAATTCAACAATGCCAGACAGTACCAAGGAGATGCGTACTACGGGTAGCAATAATGGGCAGTTGCATGCCGGTGTTGCTCGCGTTGATGTGACGCCAGAGCCGGGATGCGGGCTGGGCGTGATTAACCAGATCATCCCCGAGCCGCCCGGCGGCGCTTATACTGACCATCGCCAGGCCGCCCACCTGCTGAAAAGTGTCCTGCTCGAGGCGCTCGACGAGTTGACTGGAATGTCGCCGGAAGAGCTAATCACCCACCGCTACGAGAAGTTCCGCCGCATGGCCGAGCCGTCTGACTGGAGCGAATAGACTGGGTATGCGCGATACAGGCCAAGACCCCCCTAGCACTAACCCCGTCGCTCTCCGAGGAGAAGCTGGGGCTGTCCTGTCGTTGTGCGTGCCGTTGGTCGTGGCCGTGGCTGTTACTGAGTTTCCCCGGCGAAGCAGCGGCTGACCAACTGCGAGGGTATTATACCACAGAGACTATCGAACGTCAAAGCTGGCAGGACCCCCAAGTTGTGCTACTGTCTCATACAGCTTCTCCACGTGTTTGCAAAGCTCCTCTGTGAATGCTTCATTGTGTTTTTCGCCAGTCTGTAGCGGAGTAATTGCACCCTTCGCTATGCTGGCTTCTGCCAACCGAACAACAGCCTCTATCCTGTCCATGGTGTTACCTCCCTATGCAACTATGATATACCTGCCGGTCAGTCAAGCGCCGATCTCCTCCTTGACGCGGTCCAGCGCCTCTCTGCCGAACACTACCTGCGCCACGAGCAGCGTCGCCGCAGCCGCGCTGCTACTCCAAGTAGCCCCAGGCCGAACAGTGCTATCGTCCCAGGCTCAGGCACGGCTTCGGTGGCGATGTGTATTTCGTCCAAGTACCACGAAGGAGGATTCGGTGGGGGAGGGATCATCCCGCTTAATGGAGGTTGGAAAGTCCACGTTATAAGTTCCCAATCCGGACTTGGCTCAATCTCTATGTACCAAGTATCTCTTACCCAGCCATAGGCGAGGTCATCCCTGAACCGCAATTCCGGCTCGCCTACCCAGCAGGGGTCGCCAAATGGACCATCATCTTCCACGACGGCACCGACCTCGAAGTAGTAGTCGTAGACAAGATAGCCTATTCGATCCTCTGGTGGGCGCACGACGATCTCCAGCCAGATGTGCTTTGCTTCAGCTCCTGAGGAATTGCTAAGATGCCAATACATTGTTGGAGCCGATCCCGGTGGGGGGCCTTCGTTATACAACTCGATGATGCCGGTGCGACCGCTACCCGCCGGGTCATCGGCATACCAAGTCAAATAAGGCCAACTTTCAGCGCACCAATCGCCCTCGTATAGACCAGCGTCATCCCAGCCTGCAACATCGTAGTTGAGGCCGGGGATGAGGTCCTTCGCCCAATCCCCCTCACCAGTAGGATCGTCAGGATCAGTCGGCCAGGGATTCTCCGAGTCCCAGGGGTCAGTGGCAAAGTCAATCGTGGCATTGCGCGGGTATGGGTAAAGGCTTTCCCATTCTCCGGGCGCAGTGCTGCTCTCAGGTGGGTGCGTGAACGTGTCGGCAGCAACCAACGGGGTCGAAAGCGCCAGCAGCAGTACCCCAAGAACACTTCCTACTGCTCGATGACGCAGCATATCAGAGCCTCCTTATCTACGGCACTCACTTGGCTCGTTCGCCCTTGCCAGCGTGCGCCCGCCGGATAGTTCTCTCCCACACCATTAACCTCCTGCCCCCTTAGGCTTTCTCCAAAATACTATGCTTGCCCACACGCAGCAGAATGTAGGCATCCGTCGTGATCTGGAACAGGAAGCGGCAGTGTTTCGTTATGCTACCCTCGAAAATACCCTGGCGTTTCTGCACGCGTTTGACCCTTAGTGAGGGATATGATATATCACCAGAGCAAATACGACAACTGCGGCCCACCGGAGAGACAACCACTCGCTGCAAAGCAATCTAACCACTCCTCGTCCTTTGCTTCGCCGCATTGCTTCCCGTATTCCTTACACTGAGAGTCAGTCTCTCAGCAGGTCATTGAGCCATCCCACAGCAATAGACATAATGTCCTGGATCTCTAAACCACAATGCACGACCAGCCTGCCAGGTGCAGTTCCGTAGAGACGCCGAGCTGCTTCATATTCCTGCCCAAATGCCTCTTCTGAGACCGGCTGCTCCCGCGAGTCGGCTGGATTCACAAATAGCACTGATCGGGGGGCAAGGGCCGCGGTAACCTCGGGCAGGTCATGGTGGCGCAGGACGTTGGGCAGCAGCAGCGTTTGGTTCCAACTGTACGCCATGTCGGTTGCCATCCCGAGATAACTTGTGGGAGCGTTCTCCACAATCAGCCCGGCGACATCTGCATCAAGTAGGCCGGCATACAAGGCCCAGACGCCGCCCTGGCCTTTGCCCCAGAGAGCGATGCGGTCCGAGTTCACGTCGGGGCGGCTCCTCATATATCCTAGCACGCAGAGCACATCGGTCACGCGCATCCCTAAGACGGGTTTGCTCAGCACGAAACTAGTCCAGGCGGCGACGCGCTCCACATCGCACCATGAGTGTATGTCCCAGTGGGTAGGGGACATCGCCGTTTCACCAATGCCCCGTACGTCGGGAGCAACCACCAGGTAGCCCGCCTTCACAAGCTGCCGGATATGGCCACCAGCTTCTGCGTCTCGTGCTTTTCCGTGGCCGTCGGCGTAGAGGACAGCGGGGAGCGGACCCTCCGCGGGTTGCGGCCGTAGCACCCACAGCGGAACCTGAATGTCAGGTTTGGGCTGCAGAACTACCTTCTCCACAGCAATACCTTCTCCCAGCATGGTCCCAGTAGGCACCACCTCGGCGGGCGGCGGGCTATCAACTGCTAGTAGGCTCCTGGCTTGCTCGCGCACTTGCTCGGCGGAGGGCGAAACTTGGCCTCGTGCCTGGGCCAGCGAGCGGGCAATGTCGGCGTTTACGGAGAAGAATGTTGAGGAGATCTCGGGATGGCAGGCCAACTCCTGTGGCTCGGGGAAGTGCATCCTGTCTCCCGGGTCAACTGCCGTTGTCTCGTCATCGCCTATCCACTTACCCATCCATTCGTACATTGCTTCCCGCATCTCCCCACTGTAGTCATGAGGAGAGTCAAATACGGCCCAAGTGATACGGTCGCGATGGCCTGAGACTTCGTAGTAGTGGGCGATCTGCTGGCAACCGTGGACGAAGTCAGGCACGAAGAAGAGATCATCCCGGTGACCTTGCAATAGCATCATCGGTCGCGGTGCTATCAGTGCGCCAATCTCCATTTCGTCTATCTGCTTACCGAGAGTATTCTGGTGTAACTGCTCTGGACAGCTTGTGTAGAGGGTTTCAATCAGTTGGCGTAGAGGAATCACACCGCACACCGGCACGGCACACTTGATTCTCTTGTCCAGAGCCGCTGCGTGCAAGGTGGAAACTGCCCCTCCGGACACGCCGGTACAAGCAATACGATCTGGGTCGACCTCCTCGCGCGTCAGCAAGTAATCAATCCCACGGACGACATCCCACATGAAGTAGCGCTCTGAGTTCGCCCCCGTCAGGTAGGTCAAGGCGCCGACGCGGAAGTGATCATTGCCAGGATCGCAGCGCTCGCCCCGATCAGGGGAGTCTACCACCAGAGCCACGTAGCCGTTGCTCGCCAGGCCCGCACCCATGCCGTGGTGAACAGGGTCCTCTTTCCGGCTGTGTCCACATGGGCAGATCACCGCCGGAGCCGGGAAGGAGCGCCCCTTAGGGATGAAGAGATTGGCGGCGATCTCAAAACCCGGCAGGCTCTCATACACGACGTTCTCAATAACGTATTCTTCCAGATCCACACGGCCGGTGACTCTGGCATTGAGGGGCGTCTTCTCCGGCAAGCCGCCGATAATATCCAGCAAGGACTCCTCAATCTCGTGCTTGCGCGCCGCCAGATCCTGTGTGGTGCGAACTGCTTTTCGCCTCGCCTCCGTGCGTGCGTCAGCTTCGCGAGCGAGCCGTCTGAGGTGATCAGTGAGCATCGTGCCGGCATCGTTATACCAAACGGTGTGGTTCAGGATTGTCCAGTCTTTCACAGGGGGTAACTCCGGATACTGGGCCTGGCAGATTGTGGCAAATGCCAACAGCCCCAGCATCCCCCATACAGCAGTAGTCAGTTGCAAGTTGGACATCGTTGCTCGCCCCTTTCTAAGGTAAGTACTATGCTCTGTCGTTGTCATAACCATCAGGCGTGGCTATACGCTCCGTAGCGACGCCATTGTCTCCAGCGCAAGGAAGGTTGCCGCCCGGATTTCATGTCCGCTAGTACCGCCGGGCATTCGAGATGCGGATCTCGCCGATCTGGCCGAAGAAGTTTCCGAAGCCTAGGTAGTTGAACGATCCGCCGTATTTGGCGTAGCCCTTCAGGCGGGTGAAGACGCTGAACTGGGCCTCGTGCTCGCGATTATTGACCAGCTTGCGA
>JAUVXR010000050.1 GCA_030603495.1 bacterium | reverse complement strand
GTGCAACGGCGAACGGTTCGAGCCCGGCGCCAGTACAACCTGGCGCTAGTGCGCACGACCAAGTGAGTCAGCCACAATAGAGGTCAAAGTACACCTTATTCATTGGCCCAATTTGTCCAAATAGGTCTGAGCACGTACAGTACCCACTACGGCGGCATGTTCGAGCGCCTGTACTTCCTGCGCGGTTTTGAGAACTTGATGCTGGACATTGCTACCGATGAGCCGAGGCTATATCGTCTGATCGAGCTGGTCCGCGATTACAATCTACGCGTGATCGAGAAGCTCGCGCACAGCGAGGTAGAGTTCTTGCACTTCGGGGACGACATCAGTATGCAGGATCGTTTCCCCATCAGCCCCAAGAGTTTCCGTCGATTCTTAATGCCTTGCTATGAGGAGATCTTCACTGCCTGCAAGAAAGCCGGTATGCTAGTTTGGTTTCGTACCGACGGCCACATCCTGCCAGTCGTTGACGATCTGGCTGAGTGCGGAGTGGATTTGATGCACGCGCAGATTAGATCCAACGATGTCGCGGAGCTAAGACTGAAGCAGCTCTCAAGAACGGTGGCTATCAGTCTGGACTTGGACAGGCAACTGTTCCCCTTTGCTACGCCGCGCGAGCTGGAAAATCACATCGTGGAGACAGTGGAAGCACTGCGCGATAAACAAGGGGGACTTCAGGTATACGCTCAGTGTCTGCCTGATGTACCGCTGGAGAATATCGAGGTAATCTGTGATACGCTGGAAAAGTTGGGAGGTGATCCCTCAGCGTAACACCCGAAAAAGTGTCATGCCAAGGTCTTTGCTCTGTATACATTGCGAAGTCATGATCGCAGCTGGACATTCGCAAAGTTGACGAGAGGCACCGGTGCCAGAGAACATTTTATGATTTCACAAACAAGCAGGGGAGAATAAAATGGAAAAGCTATTTTTGGTGACCGTTGACGGTGACCTGCACACGGCTGAGCTTCCCTTGCAACGCGAGAGCCTTCAGGTGCTCCTGGATACCTTCGAGAAGACGGGCGCTGCCGGACATATCACCTGGTTCGTCAATGAAAATGTCCACGACTTTACTCGCAACCATCCGGATTTCTTGCATCAAGTGATCGGCAGAGACGATGTGCTGGGGGTTCATGATCATTATGAGCCCCTCGGCGATATAGCTGAGTTTGGCGAGGCAGTGGAATTCTCCCGGCGGTCGAAGGAACGGGTCGAAGGCTGGCTTGCCGACAACAACTATCCGTCCAGCGTGCGCTGCCATCGCAACGGCTGCTTGGTCCAGAAACCCAACATCTACCGCGCTTTGCAGGAGTTGGGTTATACCCACGTCTCCGAGATAGTACCGGGAGACGTCCGCAAGGACCACAACCGGAACCCAGCCCTGGATAACAGCGACATCCCTCCAGGCATCAACCCGTACCGGCACGACTACGACAACTTTCTGGACTATACCTCCCGCTTGGGCCACTTCATCCAGTTTCCGGCGATGGAGATGTTCCTGAATCCCTGCTGCGAGGACGGCTTCAGATGGGAGCAGATGCGCCGGTGGGATGAGGCCTTCGCCAACAGTGGGGTGGAAACTGCATGCTATCTTTGGCTTTTTCACCCCTACGAAGTGATGGATCAGCAACGCACTGTAATGGACTGGGAGATAGTGGGGATGCTTGAGGAGATCCTCACCAGTGTGCAGTCGGACTACGCCTGCAAATTTGTCAACATAGAAGAAGCGCATCAGGCCATGGTGGGAGGCTGACGATAGGTCGAGCGGGGCACGCATTGCCCGCACGCGAAGGCAGGAGGATGCCCGTCAGAATGAATAAGCACGATAGCTCACGTGGCAGGCATTTCTACTCCCACCGTGCACTGCCGCGCAACAGCGCGATCAGTCTCGAAACACGGGAGGGGAGGTCACATGGCAACGCGCGTCATGATTATCATTTCCGTCCTGCTATTCCTGTCACATCCACTGCTGGCTGCGGATGAGGCGCAGTCTACAGCGGAGGACATCCGCGTGGAAGCCACCCGGCCTAACAACAGCCGGGAGGGCCGACCGCTCCCGCTAGCGTGCAGTTGGCAGTCCGGTAAATTCCGCGACCCGACGTGTGCGGGCTGGCGGCCGGCCAATCAGATGAAGTTGATCGAAAAGGGCCATCACCTATTGCCCTGGTTTACTCATCCTCCGCGAGAGGGCGATGTTCCTTCGGATCCAGTGGATTTCCTTCTCACGTACTACGACGAGCCGATCCACAACGCGCGCCAGTTGAGACTCCCGCTTACCTTCATCGCCAGCCAATGGGAAAGCGGCCTCTCGGCTGAGCCCTATCTCAGCCTCCCGCCGAACGAGAACCCAAACGTGATCGACGTCGACGGAAAGATCCTGCCACAGGTTTCTCCCTTCGGCCCGCTGAAGCCGTGGCGAGAGATCGGGAGAAAGCATACGGACAACGCTTGGATCAGGAAGCTCCAGGAGTGGTATCCGGATCCGCCGCTGGTGGTCTTCCTGTCCAACAATGAGCACCGCAAGCTCGTCTGGCGTGAAGTAGAGAATTCGAAACGCTACCTTGAGAAGTACGGCAAAGGGAGAGACGACGACGCCAAGCGGAAGGTCGTCGCTGACGGCTGGATCGAGCGCTACCGGGCGCTGCAGGAGGGCATGCGCGAAGGCCTGGACAACCCCAACTGGAAGAACAACGCCGTCTTCGTAGGCTACAGTGCGTTCGGGCCAGAGTTCATTGGGCGATGGGGTGGGTGGGTTCACTACTCACTGCATAGCCAGGGACGGATCAATCCCTACCCGCTGATGTGGGACGGCGGCAGTCCCTCGTACTATACCCATGATTGGAATCCCAGCAGAGACGATACCATGTGGAGCCCCCAGGTGGAATTCATGAACCTGGTCTTCATGCAGGAGAGAGCGTATGCGCTGAACCGCGCCTTCTGGCTGGAGATCTCCGTGTGGGATGGGTATGGCGGTCCGCAGAGGGAGAAGTCATATCCGGCGCCCCGCACCCTCTATCGTATGCAGGGACAGACCTACACTCCTGAGCGCTACCGTGGCTTCGTGCAATTCGGCATGTGGCTGTTGAGGCCACGAGCCGTCCGGGAATACCGGGGATGGGTCTTTCCCTGGGACGACAAAGACTCCTGGGAGGGAGGCGCTTCCTACTTCATGGCGCTGGTCCACGCAGTCGACCGCGTCTACGAGAACCCGATCCTCAAGCAATGGTGGCGACACGGTGAATTGGTCCCTAACCGGGCTCATGATCACCCTTACCAGGCGGGCATCCCCGCGGAGTACAAGGATGAAGACCGCTGGTTCCTGCTGGACGCGGACGTCAACGCGCAGGAGTTTCCTTGGGAGTTGCACTGGCCCGTCAACGTCTTCTCGCTGGCCTTGGTTCGGGGGAAGGCACCGGTTCGGAAGTGGCTCGTATATGCTCACTCACCTCGTTGCGACCGGACGAGCGTGAAACTCAGGGTGCTTGGGTACAAGGACATCGTCGTGGACGTCTCGGTAGGTGGGTCGTTCTACCTGGTTGACGAGAAGCTCAACCGTGTCACGCTCGTGGAGTGAGTGTTACCTTGGGCAGGGCGTTGCGGCGGACCTGTGCTTCCCAGAAATGGCGCAGGGAGTCCGGAATACGGCACGATGGGCGCTGCCGCCAGCTCTCCCGGAGGATTCAGGCAAGAATGTCGAGAAGATCGGCTCGGGAGCACTCCTGGCTCATTACCGCCGGCACCACCGCACTCGCATGCTTTGCCGCGCTAGCTGGCCCCCTCTTGTGTTACTGGGTAGAGTAAATCACCTGTACATTTCACGAAATCCTCTGCCTGAGGCTCAATATCTTTCTCATAGACAAACGCTGCACCCAAGGCTATGAACGCACCAGGTTGATCGTCACCACCAACCTGCCTTTCGAAGCACGGGTCGAGGTTATGGGCACCCAGCGGCTCACCGGGGCACTGCTCGACCGGATCACTCATGGGTGGCATATCCTGGAAGCCAACGGCCCCAGCTACCGGCTGCGCGAAGCCAAACGCCGCCTACGTAAACAGACTTCATCGCGCCGTGAGCAAAGCTGAGTACAACAAGGGGGATTGACACCCGCCGGCACCCAGCGGATGGCCTCTAGCTTCCTGCCCGGTTGTACTCAGCGGGCACCGGATGCTCGGCCGGTTCTTCACCCAGGGCCTTCCCTACGATAGCCAGCAACTGCTGAGCATCGAAGGGCTTCTTCAGCAGGTCTATTCCCCTGGAGTCGAGTTCCGCCCGGAGAGTCTGGTTTATGGCATGGCCGGTGCAGAAGATCAGCTTGACCTGTGGGTCAATAGCCAGTATCGGCTCTATCCAGTGGTGGCCCTCCAGGCCGGGCATTATCCAATCCATGATAATCACGTCAATCGCTTCGTGCTCGGCGCGGAATATCGCCATCCCCTGGCCCCCCTCGCCAGCATCGAGGACCCGATAACCAGCAGGTTCGAGGATCCCACGGCATGCCGTGAGTATCCCCTCATCGTCATCTATTATCAGCACGCCCGCCGACTCGCGGTCTTGTTCAGTGCACATGCTCTTGCCCCCCTGAGTTATTGGCTGGCTACCACCTCAACGGCCTTGTCTATTAGCTTGTGCCGGCACGAAGCCGTTGACACGCCAACTCTGCCGGCTGTATCGCTACTGCAGGTAGCACACACTCTGCATAGCGCTGTAGGCCATATGCGCGTCAGAGGTCTGTGCCGCAGGACCGTAACGTTTGCTGCGTTACTCGGCCACGGCTCTGATTATGGAAAGCACCGCGCACTCTTGGCGCTGGTCATTCCACCAAGCGCACTTCTCATACATGCACTCGTTAAGAACGCCGGCCGACATCATTCGTTTGAAGGAAGCGTCAAGCGTCGCTGGTCGCGTTGATAGGAGCGGACAGATCAGTGCCTCCTGCTCGCTCTCCTCCTGGCTGTTGTCTGGTCGGTCCATCTTGTTCCTCCTAAGATTTGCTATGTGCTAACGGTGCCAGGACCCCGGCTTCGACACCGTGGTCTCTTCTTTGGCGACTGTCCCTACCTGGTGTTGGAGAGTTCGGCGGCCGGACTGCTTTCTCCTGCTCTAGGTTTCTTTTCCTGATGCCCTCGCGCTGTACCTCCGCTTACCCACAGTGCCGCGCGACCTGTGCCGGATCGGCCTGCCGACTCAATTGGGCCTCGCGTCGTCATTCGGTTCGCCAAATTGCGGCTTCGGAATAAGATCGCGCACGCGGCCAGAGGACGGAAAGTATCCGCCTGTTGCCACTGCACTCAGCGGATCGACAATTTCGGCTTCGCCTACTCCATTGACGATTCTTTCGTAGTAGTCCCGTAGACGCTGAGTGATATCCTTTCGCTGTCGTGTCTCCACGCGGCTTAGACTATCTATCACATATCTCATGTTCTTGTCTAGCTTTGCTTGGTTTGCCGCTGTAATGCAGATGACCAGTACCGCCGCGATAGCCATGAGAAGCCAATGCCACAACTCTGATAAGTCGTGGAAACGACTGAACCAAATTGAAAACACAAAGATTATCCCATTAGCAAGTGCTAAGATCCAAGTAAGCATTATCGCATCCTACCTTTGCTTCGCACTATCCTCGACTATCGCAATCTCCTCGTCGGTCAGCTCGTACAGTTCATAGACCAGCTCATCAATCGCCTGGTCGGTGGCGGCTATTTGGCGCTGGAGGCGCTCGCGGCTGCGCGGCGTCTTGACCTGGGCCAGCCGCTTGTGCAGCTCCAGCATCGTCTCCACCAGTTCCACCATCTTGGTATGCCGCGCCACATCCGCCGGGTCATCAAAGTCAATCGTGCGAATGGGGAGCTGTTTAATCCTGAAAACCTTTACCTGGGCGAATGTTCTACCTTCTTCCCGTGTCCGCGCTCGATATACATATGTCAAGAAACGTGAATTGAGAAGGCCCAGCAAATAGCGGAGGTTAAATTCCCCTTGGCACTCGTCTTTCAAAACAACGCTGTGCAATGTTTTGTTTATCAAGAAGCCATCGGGATCAATGGTGGCGATAATTCTATCGGCCGTTTGGCGATATACGATTTTCTCCCGTTCTATAAATTCTGGACTGAAGCGGAAAGTATCAACTTTGGGATCAAGCAGTTGGTTATAGTTGTGACGAAGCCAGTGGTCACCAGGAGTCAGCGAGTATCGAGCTACATCTTTCCCTTTCAAGTATGGCCTATCTGGAGCGTGTTCTCGTAGACCCTCATAGAGCACTCTATCGGCAATCGAGCCGCCTCTCTTCTTACCTCGCCCTTTAGTCCAGTAATTCAATCCCACATCCTTAACCCAGGCAACGTCATCAAGCACCATCTCACCGGCCTCAAACTTCTCAACAAGTACATCAGCGGGTACCCATCGGAGCGTCCGAAGCCGATCCCTGTTAATCGTTTGGCGTTGTAGTCCATGAGGGAACGCAGGGGACTCTGTTACCTTTAGAAAAACGGGCTCGCGCTCCTGTCGCCCGTTCGATGAAGTCTTACGCTGCAAGAACAGCAATACAGTGAAGACATTGGGCTGGGTAAACACTTGGTTCATACCAAAGTCGACAATTAGCCGAACTTCTGCCTTCTCAATAATGTGTCGTTTTAAATCATCAAAGTATGGTCCCAAGAGAAATGTACTAGGTATGATGTAGCCAAACAAGCCTCCAGGCTTCAGTAATTCAACAGCCTTTTCTGAAAAGGCGACATATGTGTCATTATTTCGCGCAAATGTTTGGTATAGTTCTTCTATATAAACCTTCGTCTCGTCGTCAAACACGATTCCATACGGCGGATTGCCGATCACACAATCGAAGCCGCCGGCGGCCATAATATCAGCAAACTCCGCCTCCCAGTCAAAAGCGTTGACGCGGCGGGACTCGTCTTCGTCAAGCAGTGCAAGCTGCCTGCCCTCATAATAGTCCGGCCCGATGAGGCTGTTGCCGCACTTGATATTGTCTGCCAGGTTGGGCAGCGCCGGCTCGTGGAAGATCTGCAACTGCTGCGCCAGCGTCTGCTCGGTCGCCCCCTCCAGGCACTTGAGCAGCAGGTTGAGCTTGGTGACCTCCACGGCCTGCGAGTCAATGTCCACACCGTAGATGTTGCCCTGCAGGATGCGCTTGCGCTCGAAGCTCGACAGCCGCCACTCCTCCGCGCGCACCTGCACCAGCGTCGGCTGCTTGCCGCGGGCATACTTCTTGGGGCTGTGGCCCGTGTAGTAGTCCAGATGCCAGTCCAGTAGGCGCTGGTAAGCCCCCAGCAGAAACGACCCGGAGCCGCAGGCTGGGTCGAGGATACGCAGCTTACCGGCGGCCTCCGGCGTTTTCGCTTCCTGCAGCGCCTCGCCGACAGTATGCTCGACGATGTAGTCCACGATGTAGGTGGGCGTGTAGTAGACGCCGCCGGCCTTCTTGACCTCGGGCTTATCCTCGACTTTCGCCTGGTGCCCCTTGGTCAGGCGGATGACCTTCCCTAGAAACTGCTCGTAGACCGCGCCGAGAATGTCGGCGCCGATGACCGAGAACTCGTAGGGGCACTGCGGGTAATAAAGCTGGGCCAAAATAGCGTCCAGGGCCTTGTCGGAGACCTCCAGGTCGCGCGTCAACTGATCGCCGCCGGCGCTGAAGTCAAACAGCCCGGCGTTGTACTTGGTGTCGGCCTGCTGGTAGAGCTGGCACAAGCGCGGGTAGAGGCCCGCGCCGTCGAGCAGGTCGCGCAACCGCCCGTACGGCTCGACGCCCCGGTCCTCGGCAATGCGGAAAAATAGAATGCGGTCAATGGTGGTCTGGACGGCGAAGTTCAGCTCGTGCACCGACAGGCCCGGGTTATGGCGGGCGATGTCCTTGGCCAGCATTTCCCGCCAGGCTTCAATCTCCCCGAGGAACTCCGCATCAACCTCGGTGGTGCCCCGCTTACGGCGGGTGCCCTCGGCATAGCGGTCGAACGAGCCCTTCAGTATCGCCTCCTTGGCGAAGATCGAGTAGATATCGTCGAGGCGGTCGAGGTACTGGTCATAGGTGACGAAATCAACTCGGGCAACAGCGGGCCCGTCCGCCTCCTGGGGCCGCTTGCTGCAATCGTAAACCGCGAACTCCTCAAAGTCAGTCAGAATGGACAGGGGGAGCTTCGCACTCCAGCCGTAGCGGCGCAGTTGATAAGCCGGAGACGGATCGGTCTTGATATGCACCGAGGGCTTCTTCGCCTCGAGGAAGAACTTGCGCTGCCCGCCAATGCGGAAGCAGTAATCCGGCGCCTTGGTCGCTCCGCCAACCTTGATGGTGTCCTCGTGGATAACTTCCTTGTAGGGCTCGGCATAGCCAGCCTTATTGGCGAGGTCCCAGCCCAGCGCCTCAAAGAACGGGTTAATGAACTCCTCCCGCACTTGAGCCTCTTTGTACGACCCACGCGCGTATTCATCGGCGTCGCGGCGGTAGCGTTCCACCAGGCCCGTTATAACGCGGCGGGTCTCGTCGGGTGCAGTGAGGCGATGTGGATCGGCAGTTTCAGTCATTCAGCCAATATCCCCCGTGCGCTTACGGCTAACCCTATCACTATCTTCGGCGAACGCATATGTATACCCTTCAAAGCAGGCGCTAGGAGGCCGAAACTACCGGCAAGCCGGCGTTCTGGAGCATCTCGGTGAACTGGAGGGCGTTCTGCACAGCTTGCGCCTGGTAGTGATTGTTGAAGACCACGTAGACCTGCTCGGCCTGCTGAGACATTTCGGCAACCTTCTCAACCCACTCGCCTAGCTCTTCCGCGCTGTAGAGGTAATCATAGCGCTCCCAGGCCTCGTCGTGCTGGAACCATTTCTCGTAGTTGCGCCCGTGGAAGCGGAGGTAGCCGATATCGGAGGTGACCTCAGCTACCGGTGGCATCAGGCTCTGGAAACGCGGCTGATCCACGCAGCAGAAGCCCAAATCGAGGCTGCGCAGGAACTCAAACGCTCGTTCGGTAACCCACTTGGCATTGCGAAACTCGATCGCGATCGGCAGGTCCGGCAACAGCTCGCGGAACCGGCGCAGGTACGCCACGTTATCCGGATTAGCGTGGAAAGAGTAGGGAAACTGGGCCAGCACGCCGGCCAGCTTGCTCTGTTCCTCCAAGGGGGTGAGCGCCTGGGCAAAGGCAGTGAAATCAGCGGCCTCGGCGGTTCGTTCGTGGGTCAGGACGGAGTTAGCTTTGATGATAAACTGGAAATTGGGGCTGGTCTTGCGCGACATCGCGGCAAGCGTCGGGGCCTCCGGCATGCGGTAGTAGGTATAGTTGACCTCGACGAGCGGGAAGTGCTGGGCGTAGTAGCTCAGGAAGTCGCGCTTCTGGGTGCCCTGTGGATAGAAGTAGCCCACCCAGTCGTCATAGGAGTAACCTGCTGTCCCGACCGTAATGGCCATGTTTGGCCCACATTTGCCTATTGATCGAAGCGCTAGTAAGACCCAAGTACAGTATATATGGCACAATCCGGCGTGGTCAAGGGACGACAGCGAGATAGCGTGATAGACTCAATCTGCCTGCAGAACGCGGCCACATCGTAGGTGGGGTTGACAAGGAAGCGCTACTTCTGGTATTATTCGTGTTGAATTGGCATTTTGGTCGCCGAAACACTCGCGCTGGTCGCATCGCAACAGCACCAACCGCAGCGAAAGGAGGAGGATGCAGCACTGGCAAGAGCACCGTTTGAAATGCTGCTGGTGCCGCTGCTTCTGGGCGGCGACGAGAAAGTAAACGATCTAAGGGAGGGTAAATGATGTTAAAGATTAGACTGTTCATAATTGTGACTGTGCTGCTGGCGGTGGCCCTGCCAGCGCTGGCACAGGGCGACTCCAATTGGGCCGATCGGATCTCCATTGACGGGTACTTGCAGTTCCGCTACGAGGACTGGGATATGGGTCGTTCTTCTTCTGGTCCCAAAACTGCGGGCAGTGGCAGAGATGGCCAGTATGACGGCTTTTATCTGCCCCGGTTGTATGTCAGCCTGCGGGCCAATGTCAACGAGCGAACCAATTCCGTAATGACCTGGGCAAGTCTGGGCGACACGTCCTCTGACTGGACGGACATCTACGTGGACTACGCTCCCAGCGACGACTGGGCGATTCGCATCGGCCAGGCGCCGAACCGGTTTGGGCTGGAGTGCGCGCAAAGCTCGT
>JAUVXR010000032.1 GCA_030603495.1 bacterium | reverse complement strand
TGCAGCCGTAATTGAAATCCGGCCCGGACCCCAGTGTGCGACAGATAATAGCCCTCTTCCGACGATCCGGCAATGTATGCGTACGTAATGTTCGCCGACGCCCACCCACCCCATGGTCCGGTGTAACGAACCCAGGCTTCCACCGTCCATTCCCGGGTACAGGGCTTCAACATCAATTTGGGGTTGTTAACCGGCCCGACAAATACGTTGGCGTCGTCCTCGAGCCGCTCGAAGCGCGCCGTGGCCCCGAAGCCCGGCCGACTGCCCCACAACGCCTCTTCGTGGACTCGCAGCGTCAGCTCAGGATCACCACAGGCGTCATGCGCCTCGTCCCCTTCCCCCTCATCGAAATGATACAAAACCACCGTGCGCTCATCTGGCGCGAACGGCTTGCTGAAGTCGTCAGACATCGGACTCTCCTTTGCTTGCGCATTTACGAGGCTGACTGCTGCAATGAGCATCATCAAACCGACAAGACTGGCCGTCTTCATAATACTGCCTCCTTTTTAGAAGTGTTTTGCTCAACCTGACATTTCTCAGATGGTATGCCAGGGATGTCCCTAGTCCCGGCCAACGTCATAGTTCCCTGCCTGGGGGAAAGATTAGTCTGCCCCCTTAGCCCACCCCGAAGCAGAACGCATATAGCTTCGCCCCGAACTGCAAGAATATAAGGCGACTTTTGCAACAGCCTCGGCTAAGGTGAAGCACTAGTTCTTCCACGCGCATCCCCGGCCAGTTGCCGATCCTGCCTAGTGGGGAAAGAACATGTACATGCGCTCACCAATTATGACGCCGTACAGTCCCCATAATCCCCCGGTGACGAGATCTCCTATAATCAGCCCAATGAAAAACGGCACCACGCGGCGGTAGACCTTGAATCCTCCGTACCGAAGAATTGTGCTCTTAATCAACCAACCGATGAGAAAGGGCAACCACGTGAATTCCGTTGAGTTAGTAAAGGCCAGGGCATAGCCCAGAGGATGCAGCGGCCACGTGGCCGAGGCCCACCGGATCTTGGTCAGCAACAGTGCAGCGGCACCGCCCGATAGGTAACCACCAATTTCCCAGAGATCGGGGCCCTCGGGAAACTCTAGCCATGTCTGCAATCTGTTCCAAAGCCATTGGCCTCCTTCAAGGGTGTACCAGTCCCCCGTAGTGGCCATCGCCGCACCGTGCCGGTAGAAGATGTCTAAGTGAGTCCAAGCACACCATACGATGGATACTACAATTGCCACGATGAAGGCAGCACGGAGCTGTTTTCGCTCTATCCCTCCGGCTTGGCCCAGCTTGTAACCCCCCAGTATTTGTGGGGCCCGTTCATCACAGTATTCATTGAACCAGCGAAATGTGGCCACCACCGCTAGGCTGGCCGTGACCATTATATCTATCGCTGCTTGATAAGGCGGGATCTGCGGGTAGGGCACAGCTCCGACGAAGAAGACCCGCTCCGCAGCGCTCAAGTGGGCGACCCGCCTCTTAGCACTTGCCATCTCCGGGCCATCGCCCACGACCACGAAAGTAGTGTTCGGGGCTTGGCGGAGGACAGTACTGACGGCCTGGAGCAATACGTCGAGATTCTTCTCGGGAGAGAGTCGGCCCACAAAGCCGATGAGAACGGTATCGTCGTCCAGTCCGAGCCTGCGGCGAACGGCGGTGCTGTCTACCTGCGCAAATTCGGCTACACGGATGGGATTAGGCAGGATCTCTACGGGCGTGGTGATGCCTTGTTCGATGAGGCGACGGCGCGTTGACTCAACCGCTGTGGTGACCATCTGGCACTTGTTACAGTAGGAGGTGACCCGTACCCCCAGATACATTTCTACCAGCGGGGTCGGCAGCGGCACCATCGGCGCAAAGAGTTCGTACTCCGTGTGAACCGTCGTCACCAGTGGCGTATCGTTCCACCGAGCATACCAGGCCCCCCAGGCGCCGACCCAGACCGGATGCTGGGTATGAATAATGTCGAACTGCATGCGCTGGAGAGCTTTGAGTACAGAACCGGAGTAGGGCATAGCAATGGAATAGTCCAGGTCCATGGGCACGGGCAGAGTCGGGAAGCGCAGGACATTGTCCGGGTCGTTGCTCCGGTCGTATTTCGGCGGGGCGGGGGCGAAAACGGTGACCTCTGCCCCGCGATCAGTCAAGCCCTCCCGGTAGGCTGCCACACAGTTGGCGACGCCGTTAACGGTAGGATGATAAGTGTTGGTGAAGATGCCTACGCGCATAGTCTACTGAGAGACTGCCTCCGCCTTGTCTTGGAGAATGGTCAGCATCCGGGAATTAGCGAAAGTCCCAAGTATGGCCCGATTGGCTGCTTCGGGCGTCGCCCCGTATAGTGGCGCAATCTGGTCTATAAGGTCGTCAGCCACTGTCTGGTATTGCTCGGCCGACAAGTAGCGGGCGGTATTGAAGCAGGTATTGAGCGTACCTGGTCCCAAGCCTAACTCCGGTTGGGCGAAGGCCTCGGCGGTGGCCTCAGCCTCGTCTTCGTATTCCGACTCGGGCATCTCGCGGAACCAGGTCAACAGCTCAGCCGCTTGGCGGCGGGCTTCCGCAGCCCCAGTCAAGACGCCGAGCTGAGATTCGGTGAGGAGGCTGTTTATCTCGGCAAGGTGGCTTTCCTGGGCGGCCGCCAGCTCTTCGTCAATCGCCGCAAGCTTGCCCTCCAGAGTGCCGATGTCGCGTTCCAACTGTGGTGGGGATGATTTGCCTTCGATCAGCAGGTTCCGCTTCTCGACCAGCAGAGGGTGCATCGGCTCAGCCACGGCAGCATTGCGCTGATCATAGCGGGCTTGCAGGTCCTGGAGCCGGCTAGCCAGAGGAATCAGTCGGTCAAGCTGCTGGTGGGTTAGGGCCAAGCGATTGAGTATCTCCAGCAGCCTAATATCGGCCATCAGGTCGTGCACTGCGCCATGAGCAGGCGCAAGCACACGCGGTGCACCCTCCGGCGGGGCAGCAGTTGTAGGCGGGACGCACTTGAGCTGCGAGCGGCAGGAGATACCTACCACGGCCACCAGGGCCAGCCCCAGTGGCACCAGCCGGCCAACTAGCCTGCGCGACTGGGCGAGCGGGCTTAACATAATCTCATTGGCTCCCCACTGGCCGCTGGCATTCGCAAGAGCCGAGATTAGCGGGCGAAAGACTCCGCGGCCATGGCCAGGAATTCCTGGTTAGTCTTAGTCTTGCGTATGCCGGCCAGCAGCGTTTCGAGCGCTTCCGCGGGTTCCATCTTATGCAGAACCTTGCGCAACTGCCAAATGGACTGCATCTCCTCGTCGCTAAAGAGCAACTCCTGGTGACGCGTCGAGGAACGAGCGATGTCCACCGCCGGGAATATGCCCCGGTCGGCAAGTGAGCGGGAAAGCACGAGGTCCATATTGCCGGTGGCCTTAAACTCTTCGAAGATCATATCATCCATCCGGCTGCCCGTCTCGACGAGAATGGTCGCCAGAATGGTGAGGCTACCGCCCCCTTCGATATTACGGGCGGCCCCGAAGAAGCGTTTGGGCCGATACAGCGCGCTGGGGTCGAGTCCCCCCGACAGGGTGCGGCCGCTGGGATCAATAGTCAGGTTGCTGGCACGGGACAGCCGGGTGATGCTGTCGAGCAGAACCACGACATCTTCGCCCTGCTCCACCAGGCGCTTAGCTCGGGCCAGAACCAGCTCGGAAACCTTCATATGGTTGTCCGGCATCTGGTCGAAGGTCGAGCTGATCACTTCACCTTCCACCGAGCGGTCAATATCCGTGACCTCCTCGGGACGCTCGTCCACCAGCAGGATTAGCAGCCGCAGGTCGTCGTAGTTGGAGGTCAGGGAGTTGGCGATCTGCTTGATGACGGTGGTTTTACCGGCCTTGGGAGCCGAGACGATAAGCCCTCGCTGTCCCCGGCCAATCGGTGTAACGATATCCATAAGCCGCCCTTCGATACTGCCAGGACTGTTGGCATCCAGCCGCATACGCTCGTCGGGATAGACAGGCGTAAGCTGTTCGAAATCGGGGCGCTGACCGACTTCATCCGGCGGCAGGCCATTAATGGTTTGGACGCGAAGCAATGACCAGTAACGCTCGCTATTCTTGGGCGGACGAACCGGGCCGCTGATCATGTCCCCGGTCCGCAAGCCGAAGCGGCGGATTTGGCTGTCGGCCACATAGACATCGGTGATGGGGTTAGCCGCATAGCCATCTACGCGTAGGTAGCCCCGGCCGTCGGAGGCAATCTCCAGCACACCGTACTGGTACTTGTTCCCATCCTGCTCGCTCTGGGCCATGAGTATCTTCATGCACAAGTCACTCTTTCTTAGGCCCGAGCAGCCCGCGACCTCCATCCCCGTTGCTATCTCATGCAGTTCATCTACTGTCTTCTCTTGTAGGTCCGCCAGATCCAGCATAACACACCTCTCGAGACGTTTGCCAACTATTCACGACTAGCTGTCGTAGGATTCTCTCTCAGCACCCCTATGAAGGGCAAGTTGCGAAAGTGCTGGGCGTAGTCGAGGCCGTAGCCGACCACAAAGCGGTCCGGGATCTCAAAACCTATGTAATTAAGCTCTACAGCCAATTCCCGGCGGGCGCTCTTGCTGAGCAGCGCACAGACCTTCACCGAAGCGGGCTTACGGTTCTCAACTAGGCGCACGAGTTCGGTCAGGGTACGGCCACTGTCCACGATGTCTTCAACAAGCAACACATGCTTGCCGGTTACGGAGAGAGTGAGGTCCTTGCCGATGGCCACCTCGCCGCTGGAGACCGTGCCACTCCCGTAGCTGGCAGCCTGCAAGAAGTCCACTTCGCAGGGCCGGTCAAGCTGGCGCATCAGGTCCGCCAGGAACACAAAGCTACCTGTCAGGATCCCCACTATCACCAACTCAGCATATTGGTAATCAGCGGCGATCTGTTCGGCGAGTTGGGCAACACGCTGGGCGATCTGCTCTTCGCTAAGGATTACCTCGGCAACGTCCTGCTCCCAGTCTGGCACCGGTACCCTCCTGCACAACCACCCTCGGGACTGGACAGTCGGCCGATAGGGAGTCTATTCACTATATCGGCTGCAGCCACCAGATCTTCAAGCTCCTGCTCCCCGTCTGCTGCCGGGTGTGAGCCGAATGCCCGTCCGGCCACAGAATCCCTGGTGCTGCAGAAGTAGCTGAATGTCCAAGTGAAGAATCTATTGGCTCACCGCGTAAAGTCAGTCGCATATGTCTAATCTGCCTGGGAACAACCAGGAAGAGAGGAATTGTACCAACTCGTGGCCCTACATCAAAGGTATCGAATCCCAAAAATGGATGGTCAACGGGGAACTGTCATAAATCGCCATGTATTATAGTCGCGCCGTCTATGCTTGTCAAGCACTATTCTCCGAAACAGCCGGCGCAAGTCTCATCCTCAGCGGGGTTCGTCTTTCGCCAGAGAAGCGGCAATCTGCTCCCGGGCTTCCTCGATGAGCGGTGCCACCTGGTCGCTGGTGAAGGTGCGCTGCTCGAAAGTGCGCGTCTCCAAGGTGTGCAAAAAGCCCCGAAACTCCTCGAAGTAAGAACCGTAGATGTGGAAGGAGTCCACGATGTGATTGTACTGGCCAACGGAAATCGGCTGCCCCAGCCGCTGGGACAACTGCTCAGCCAGCATCTTCTGAAGCTCGGTGAATGCGTACATATTCATATACGCGGCCTTGAAGGCGTCGTTGCTGCGGATGTGGGCCGACATCACCAGTTGGTCATCAATCACGCGGCACCACAGCCGCTGCAGGCAGGGCGGATGCTCGTCGGCCTGGTCGGTGCCCGGTTTCCAGAGGATAGCCTGGGCGCGACGCGTGTGAGGAGCCCGGGCGAGCGCCGTCAGCATTAGCTCGAGCTGGTCTACAGGCGGGCTATCCGGGGACGGAGTGTATGCAGCGAGCCGCTCGTGGTAGGTATATGACCACTTCCCCGCCTCCGGATCAATCCAACTGTCGTGGATGCCGTCTACGACCTCCTGGCGGTAGACCTCCAGATCGTAGATGCCTCCAGGCAAAGCGCGGTGAATCCGCGGTTCCGCGAAGGGGTCGGTGACGCTCAATATGAGCGTGGCGTCGCGGCTGGGCGGGTCCTCCGGTTTATCGTACTGAGTGGCAATCTCCGTGCCCCTCTCCCAAGTAGCGACGACAGCATCCTCCCAGCCTTGGGCCAGGTTCTCAGCTCGTAGCACGATCACCGGCAATGCAAGAACAGGTTCTGTGCCCACAACACTCACCTTCGCAGTTTGACTTGCACCCAGCCTGGTCTCGGCCTATTGGTGGACCAGACCACTGTTAGAGTAGTATGCCGGAGGCCTAGTGTCAAGGGAGAGAGCCGGGGCCATGCCCTGGGGCCTCGGCTTGACCAGGGCCATGGAATTGCTTACAATCTATTCTACAGGGCAATTGGCATACTGACAGAAGACTTGATTCTTCGAGGTGAATTGACTTTGCATGAGGGCAGCACACAGATAATCTTTCTGGGCGACGGCATGGGCGGGCGTCCGGTGCCCAGCCTGGGCGGGCAAACCTGCCTGGAGGCGGCGGCTACTCCAGCACTCGACAAGGTGGCACAAGGCGGAGAGTGCGGCTACATGGACCCAGTCAGCCCGGGAGTGGCGGTCGGCAGCGACACCGGCCATATGGCGATTCTGGGCTACGACCCCTCTGAATACTACACCGGGCGAGGGCCCTTTGAGGCCAAAGGCGTAGGCATTGACGTTCGCCCCGGTGACCTGGCCTTCCGCTGTAACTTCACGACAGCAGAGGACAACGTAATCACCGACCGGCGGGCTGGGCGTATCACCGAGGGCACTGCGCAATTGGCGGCAGCGGTCAATGAAGCGTTCCGCGACGGCATCCAGGGCGTTGATGTGATCTTCAAGGAGTCGGTGGCTCATCGCGCGGCGCTGGTACTACGGGGGAAGGATCTCGATCCGCGGGTTACCGACGTTGACCCGCACGAGGCAGGAGTCGAGGTCCCCCTGTGTGAGCCGCTGCCGGAGGCAAGCAACAATGCGGCGGCGCAGCGAACCGCATGGATAGTCAACGAGTTCGTACACCGAGCCCACGAGATTCTCCAGGACCATCCGGTAAACCAGGAGCGGCAGGCCCAGGGCGCGCTACCTGCCAATATCGTGCTACCCCGTGGGGTGGGCACGGCTCCGGATCTGTCCCCCTTTTCCGAGCGGCATAATCTAAGCGGGGCAATGATCGTGGAGGTGGACCTGGTCCGCGGGCTGGGCCTGTACCTGGGCATGGATGTCGTCGCAGTACCCACGGCGACCGGCGGCATGGACACAGATGAGATGGCCATCGCGCAGGCAGTGGTCGAAGTAGCGAGGGGCCACGAGTTCATTCTGTGCAATATCAAAGCTCCGGATTTGGGCGGACACGACGGCAATGCTGAGCAGAAGATGGCGGCAATTGCCAAAGTAGACCACGCCGTCGGCTACCTCCTGGATAACCTGGACTGGGACAGCACCGTGCTGATGCTCGGCGCAGATCACTGTACACCGGTCACCCTACAGGACCACAGCGGTGACGCCATCCCCATAGCTTTCTACGGGCACGGCGTGCGCCCAGACAACGTGCAGACCTATGGAGAGCGAGCGTGCGCCCACGGCAGTGTGCACCGGATTCGCGGGCTCGATGTTATCAACATTCTGGGTAACTATGCCGGGACTCTGCATAAGTTTGGTTCCTGATGAAACGGTCACTGATCCCCATCTCATTCGCGGTCCTGGTTATAGCGCTCTGTGCGGCTGCGGGACAAGCACAGCAAGAAGAGCTGCGTATCCGGCTGCAGAACTGCACCGCGGGAGCTATTGAGGTCAGTCGGGATGGCGGGCAGCAGTGGCTGAAGGTGGGCCAAGTCACCTCGCCAGGCAAGGCCGTGAATCGGCACGGCTATGGCGCAAGTCGTTGGGTCCCCGATAGCACGGTAACGGCAACGGCGGTCAACGCCATCCACGTGAAGGTGGCGACGGCTGTAGATAGCGGATTCGGCATAATCTTCACCATGGTGCCGGCTGGGGAAATGCTGGGGGCAGCCACGCGTCAGGCCAGTAGCGTAATCGGGACAAGCTTTTTGGCGGGTGAGGGTATTTTTGGAGGCCTGGGGCCTACGGTAGGATCGCCGGTTTACCTGGAGACGCCTGAGGGAGCGCTCCGGCAGCTTGGGAGCGACTACTGTCTGGCCGAAGGCGATGTTGTAGTCATCATTCGCCAACGTCCCGCCCGGCGCATACGATACATTGATTTCGCCAATGTGTTCGGGGGGGATATCACCGTAACCTATGACAACGGTACGCGCGAGGTCATTGGACAGGTGCTGCGGCCAGTGTGCGGCGTGGGACGCTTCGAGGGAACCAAATACGCCGCCCCCGGACGTCTGCGGGCCAATCATGCCGGCGTCATTGACATATCTACATCGCCAATTGGCCTGGTGGGAGGCTTCCAGATTATACCCGCCCGGCATGCCAATGACCCGGAGCTTTGGTACGTCAGGACCAACACCCAGTGGATGGTCGTAGGGCCACGCGAGATAGCGCAGGATTGGCAAGGAGTGGCACCGTTGTTTGCTGGTTACCTCTATCCCAGCTACCGGGAAGATGACATAACGGGTGGGCACGAGAACTGGCTGGAGCGTACGCTGTCACGCTGCCTGGTCTTAGCGAAAGCGGGCGACGGCGACTGGGACCTGCTGCCCCGGATTGCCCTCGATCCGGATGCTTCGGCTCAGCAGCTCTCCCCTGAGCGTGGGCGTCTGTGGCGTATCAAGACCAGCCTAGACGTCCGGGATCCGCTTCCCACCAAGGCGCATACCGCTCTGGCTAACGTGCGGGCGATTAGGATTGTTTTGCCCCGTGGCGTATACTGGCCCGAGTAGAGAGTCATACAAGCCGCATCGCGAGGCAGTACGATAAATGGCGCTTGAGCGCAGATTAACCGAAAAGATGCTCAGGCAGGGCAGGCCTGTGTTGGTGGTCAGCTTGCCTCGTAATGAGGTTGAGCTGGCCCGAGCTGCCCAAGCCGGTGGCGCTGACGCACTTAAGGTGCATATCAATGTGCACCATCACGCCAGTGATACACACTTCGGTGCGCTGGCGGAAGAGCGCGACGCCCTGGAGCAGATAGTCGGCGTCGGGCTACCAGTGGGGATCGTGCCCGGCACGGATACGGCCATGGCTAGCCTCCAGGAGATGCAAGAGCTAGACCAGATGGACATAGACTTCTTTGACGCTTACGTGCATGACATGCCGGCGGCGATGCTCCAGATGGAGACCAGGATGTCGCGGATGTTGGCGTTGAGTTGCCAGCAGAGCAACCGCGACTTTACGCTGGCGGCGTGCGCCGGACGCTGCGATATGATCGAGGCTTCCATCATCGAGCCGGAGGGCTACAGCGACCCGCTGACGGTGGCAGACCTGTGTGACTACGGGCGAATCTGTCAAGTCTATCCGGATATACCGGTTCTGGTGCCGACACAGCGACGCATTGCCGCCGATGAACTGCCGTTGCTGTGCGAGGTGGGTGTGTGTGGTATAATCATTGGTGCAGTGGTCACCGGCCAGCAGGCGGCCAGTATCGAGCAGGTGACTGCCGAATTTGCCAATGCACTTAAAGAGCTTAAGCCAATACTACAAGAAGTGAGGGGGTAGTTAGCACCGTGACGCTTAGACACCGGCTACACCGTGTCATCTACCTGCCATTGGACGACCGCCCGGTTAACGCTATGCGGCCGCAACTGCTCGCTCAGATGGTGGATTTCGAGCTGATAGCGCCGCCCCGCAGGCTACTGGGGTGCTACCGCACGCCGGGCCGACCGGATGAGATAGCCCAGTGGTTGGCCGCTCAGGTCTCTGAAGCCCACGCCGCCGACTGTCTGATACTAAGCCTGGACATGCTCGTCTACGGGGGCCTGGTGGCCTCGCGGACCCCACAGCTATCCGCAGAGCAAGCCGCTAAGCGTCTGGAGATTCTGACCGCGCTAAAGACCACAGCTCCCGGCATCCCCATATATGCGAGCAGTGTAATTCTGCGGGCGATAGGTGACAACGAGACCGGGGGCGACGGTGAGCACCACGATACGCTCGAGCAGTACTCTCGTCTGGCCGCACAGGCTGCAAGAGGCGAGCAGGAGAGTGAGGAGCTTCAGGAGTTGCGCAGCCGTCTTCCCGATCCGCTCCTGCGCCGCTACCAACAGATCCGCCAGCGCAATCACCAGCTCAATCTGCTGGCCGTAGACGAGGTCGCGGCAGGGCGCATAGACTTCTTGGTGCTGCCCCAGGATGATGCGGGACCCGAGGGCCTACACAAGGTCGAACAGGCTCGCCTCCAGGAACGAGTAGAAGAGCTAAGTGTTGGCGAGCAGGTGATGATCTACCCGGGAGCGGATGAAGTCGGTATGACGCTGTTCGCGCGCTTCGTCCACCGGCATATGGAGAAGCAGCCCGCGGTTAAAGTCGAATACACTGATCCTACCGCGCGCGACCGGATTGCGCCATACGAGGATCGTAGCATTGCAGAAGTGCTCGAAGCGCAGGTGGCTATGGTTGGTGGACGCATTACCGAGCATGTGTATGAGGCTGATCTGCTGCTACTGGTTAATCCTCCCGTCGAAGCAGGTGACAAGCATCGGCCAGAGCAGATACGGAAGTCGCTGGCTGAGATTCAGCAAGCGGCTGCCCGCCGGGGCATAGCGATATGCGATGTGGGCCGACCCAACGGGGCGGATGACGATCTGGTCACGGCCTTGCTAGACAGTGACCTGGAACTGGCCCATCTCCTGGCCTTTGCCGGCTGGAATACAGCAGCCAATTCAGTCGGTGCGGCGTTGGCCCATAGCACCTTACGACTGATCGCTCGCCAGGATAAGGGGGCCTTCGATCTGGCCCACCTGCTTACTAGCTTCGCGCCGATGCGCTATCTGCAACTGCTCAATTCGCTGATCAACACCGAGCGCGCGCACATCCAGCTTCTATTCCTGAGTCTGGTGGACGACTGGCTGTACCAAACACGGCTGCGTCCGCAGATTAAACGTGCGCTGCACGAAATGGTGGAGAGCGGCGCGCTTAGCCTCAGCGAGCTTTACCCCCGCGTGGAGCAACTGCTGAGGGATCGGCTGGCGGAGGCTGCCGCCGATCTGTGGATGAACCACTTCTGGGGCAAGAAATGCGTACAAGTGGGGGCCAACGACAATCCCAACAGTATTGTCTTGGCTGAACTGGAGGAGACACGGGTGCGGCTGCCCTGGCAGAGGCTGTTCGAAGTAGAGGTGGAGTTTGACATTAACGTCGAGTTGGTCGCTGAGGAATAGATGGTGTACCAGGCAGCGCTACTTCTCGAAGATCTCACCCTGCTGCCACTGCCGCCAGGTCGTCTCAAACCAGGGGTCTTCGTCAGGAATGGGCGGCTTTTCGGAATGGCAGTTGCTGGGCAAGCCAAGGTGGCATTATGTCCCCAGCTTACGCACGACCCGGGCGGTATCGCGCGCGATCATCAGCTCCTCGTCCGTCGCGATCACGAGGAGGTGGTTAAGACTGTCATCGCTGCTGATGACGGCAACCGGATCGCTGACGCTGACGTTCTGGTTCCTTTCTTCGTCCAACTGCAGGCCCAGGAATTCCAGGCTGCGCACGCATTCGCGACGAATCTCGGGGGAGTTCTCCCCTATTCCGGCGGTGAATACCACCGCATTGACGCCGCCCATCGCTGCGGCGTACGCACCGATATACTTTCTCACCCGGTAGCAGAATATGCCCAGCGCCAGTTGGGCGCGTGGGGCACCCCCGTGGACGGCTTTAATGACATCCCGCATATCGCTGCTGACACCGGAGACACCCAACAGACCACTACGCCTATTAAGCAACGCGTCTACTTCATCGGCGCCCATGCCCATCTCGCGGATTAAATGCAGGGGAATCGCGGCGTCGAGATCCCCGCAACGGGTGCCCATCATCAGGCCTTCCAGTGGCGTGAAACCCAGGGAGCAATCAACTGAGAGCCCTGCCTGGACTGCGGCAACACTGGCCCCGTTACCCAGATGGCAGGTGACGATCTTCTGCTCAGCGAGCGGAACGCCCTGGGCTTCCAGATAGTGGCTAGCCTGAAGCGCCACGTAGCGATGCGAAGTGCCATGAAAGCCGTACCTGCGGATGCGCTGCTGCTCATAGAGCTCGTAGGGCAGCGCATAGACGTACGCATAATCCGGCATTGTCTGGTGGAAGGCAGTATCGAAGACGGCGGCCATAGGAATGCCGGGCAGATGCTGTTGGCAGGCCCGGATCCCCTCGAGGTTGGGAGGATTATGCAGGGGCGCTAATTTGCAGTACTGTTCGATGGCCGCCAGCACCCGCCCATCAATCAGGACCGCCTCGGTGAATTGCTCGCTGCCATGGACAACGCGGTGGCCCACCGCGTCTATCTCGTGTAGGGAACTGAGTATGCCGTCCTGGGGATCAGTGAGGACCTGCACCACGTAGCCAAAGGCGACAGTATGGTCCGGCATCGTCGCCTCGATTGTCTGCTTGCCATCGGCGGTACTATGAGTAAGCAGAGCCTGGCTACCGCCGTTAACGCCGACCCGATCCGCCAGTCCGGAGGCCAAGGATTCGTCACCGCGAAACAACTCGTACTTCAGAGAGGAACTACCGCAGTTGACTACCAAGACCAGCACAGCACATTTCTCCCCCGTGAGGGCGAGGCCCTCATTCACCTTCAATCAGGGTCTCTCGGTCTTCCAGCGGCGTGGCATCGCTCAGTAGAGCCTTACGCGTCTTGTCAATGGTTGCGGATACCCGACTCACGTAATTGTCGAGGCGTTCGACAATCCCGCGAGCCCATGTCTCAGCCTCGGCCCGCAGGGCCTGGGCGTCAATGCGGGCCTGGTCTAGTATCTCTTCGGCCCGTCGCTCGGCCTGCTTGACGATCTCGTCATTGGAGACGAGGAGCTGCGCCTGCTCGCGGGAAGCCTCGAGGATCTTAGCCCGTTCCTCGTGAGCCTCGCGCAGGATCCGGTCGCGCTCCCGGCTGACCTGATTGGCCATGCTCATCTCTTCGGGAAGGGACGAGCGCAGCCGGTGTAGAGCGTCGAACAGTTCCTCTGCGTCTATCACGGTCTTGCCGAGAAAGCCGGGCACGAAGCGGGTGTACCACTTCTCCCCGCCCTCCCCCATTACCTCGACCTCTTCAATCAAACTGAGTATTTCCATGCGCTACCCTCCCTGATGACCTAAGCGTTAGCGGCAGCCGAGCTTATCTTGGAGTCTGTCCAGCACGGATGCAGGGACGAATCTACTGACATCGCCGCCCCTGCCCGCGACCTCCTTGACCAGGCTAGAACTCAAGAACGCGTAATCCGGATGCGGAACTAGAAATACCGTGTATATTTGGGGGGCTAGCTGGCGATTCATCCAGGCCATCTGCATCTCGCGGTCGAAATCCGAGACCGCCCGCAGACCCTTGACTAGCGCGACAGCACGACGCTGCCGTGCATATTCTACCACGAGACCAGGCAGGCTGTCCACCTCTACGTTCGGCAGATCAGCGCAGGCCTCCCCAGCCATCTCCATGCGCTCGGCTACCGAAAACATCGGCACTTTGCCCGGGTCCTCAGCGATGGCCACGTAGACCTTGTCGAACATCTGGCTAGCGCGGCGAATAACGTCCAAGTGGCCCTCGGTAATAGGGTCAAAGCTGCCCGGGCAGACCACAACTCGCTGGAGGTCGTCTTTATTCATCGGCTTGTCTTTCACAAGTATTGGTCATATCGCGCACATAGTAGATATCTATCTGGCTCTGGCCGAATACCTTGGTTTTGTCTGGCGGCGGCTCGCTAAGAACCGGCTCGCCTCGGTCGTGCTGTAGGACAACGATGCCCTCCGGAGCGAGGCCCTCTCCCTTGCATACTAGCCGCTCAGCAAAGGCCGGCAGAGCCGAGCTGTTGTATGGCGGGTCAAGAAACACAATGTCAAAGAGACCATGAGCCTGAGTGATCTCGCCCCAAGCTGTTGGCAAGCTTCGTCTCAGCACCACCGCCCGCGAGGCCAATCTACTATTCGCCAGGTTGCTGTTAATCACCTGCGTGCAGCGATAGTCGCGGTCAACGAAGACCGTGCACTGCGCATCCCGGCTAAGCGCTTCAATGCCCACCGCCCCACTGCCCGCATACAAGTCGGCAAACCGAGCGCCCTGGACATCTGCCCCGAGGCTGGCAAAGAGCACCTCACGCATCGCATCGGTCGTGGGCCGGATGCCTGTCTGGTGAGGTACCTTGAGAGGCAGTGATTTCGCCTGCCCGGCAATGACGCGCAATGCTCTCCTCATATTGTCCAATCGGTGCTTCGCTCGATATGTCGTGCCAGATAGTGCTTCAGCGGCTGATGAGCGGGCCGCTGCAGGTCAGGATCTTCACCAATCAGCGCGAAGGCATCCTCTCGGGCCTGCGCGAGGGTTTTGGTGTCGCCCAGCAAACCAGCCATCTCCAAGTCCGGGATGCCATGCTGGCGCGAGCCGGTGAGCTCGCCGGGCCCCCGGCGTAGTAGATCCTGCTGTGCAATCTCAAAGCCGTCCGTGGTCTTCACCAGTATCTTGAGCCGGTCAATCACCTCGGGCGAGCGCGAGCCGCTGACCAACACACAAATAGCCGGCTGGGTCCCGCGACCGACACGGCCGCGCAACTGGTGGAGCTGAGCGAGGCCGAAGCGCTCAGCATTCTGCACCATCATGACCGTAGCGTTGGGTACGTCCACCCCCACTTCCACCACGCTGGTTGCTACCAGCAGGTCAACATCGCCCGCGCGGAATGCTGCCATAGTCACATCCCGCTCCGCTGCAGGCATCTGACTGTGCACCAGGCCAAGCCTCAAACTGGGAAAGATGTGATCCCTGAGGCGCTGGAAAAGCTCCTTGGCCGCCGTCAGATAGCTGGCCTTGTTGTCTTCGATGACCGGACAGACAATATAGGCCTGGCCTTTGCGTTCGACGTGGCCGATGATAGTCTCGTAGGCCCGGGATATCTGGCGGCCAACCAGTAGTTCAGTGTGCACCGGCTGGCGGCCGGCGGGCAGCTCATCCAGGACCGATACATCAAAATCACCGTACGCCGTCAGCGCCAGCGTGCGGGGGATGGGCGTGGCGGACATAACCAGTATATTGGTGCCCGGACCCTTGGCGGCGAGCCGTGCACGCTGGGCTACCCCGAAACGCTGCTGCTCATCAATGACCGCCACGGCCAGATCGCTAAAACTCACACTCTCCTGCACCAGGGCATGCGTCCCGACCACGCACTGAATCACGCCGCTGGCCAACTGTTGACGGATCGTTGCCTTTTCCGGCTCAGATAGGCTGCCAATTAGTAGCGCGGGCGTTACCCCCAGCGGGTCGAGCAAATGTGAAATGACTGACCAGTCCTGCTCAGATAGTATCTCAGTCGGCGCCATGACCACAGCCTGGCGACCCGCCCGTAGTGCCGCCAGAACCGCTACAACCGCGACGACGGTCTTGCCTGAGCCAACGTCGCCATGAATCAGGCGGTAAGCAGGCTCGGGCCGGGCCAGGTCGGCCAGCACCTCCCCGATGACCCGCCGCTGGGCAGGGGTTAGTTCAAACGGCAGCGCCGTCTCCAGTTCACTAACCACGCCCTCAACGCTGACCACTGCCTGGCTATTATGCTGCTTGATCTTGTGGCGACGTTGGGCCAGGGCCGCCTGGAGGCCGAATAGTTGCTCGTAGTGCAGGCGCTTCTGGGCCTCGCGGGCGATCTCCTGGTCGGGGGGACGATGCACGTGCATTACAGCCCAAGGCAGTTTCTTCAGCCCGCGGCCAGCCTCCACCGCAGAGGGCACTACGCCGGAAGGAGGAGCAGTGCACGATGTGAGCGCCTGGCCAATCAGCTTACGCAGCATCGTCTGGGACAGGCCCGCAGTTACCGGGTAGAGCGGCACGAGGCAACTGCTCCAGTCGGCCGGCAGGTCCTCGATTCTCTCGGCCTCGCGGACTGAGACGGTCGGCAGCCCCTTACTGAGGCGCGCCTCGCCAGTAATCAGCAGCTCCGTACCCGGCGAGTAGATAGTAGCGCGGTAGGGCTGATTGAACCATACAAGCGTGCACTGGCCGCTCTCATCCTCAGCGGGTACGCGCACGATGGTGAGCCTGCCCCGTCGCGCGATCTTCCCGCCATCAGTAATTTGTAGTCGTAGGCTGTGCATCTCCCGGTGGGTGAGCTCCGCCACGGGCGTCAGTTGGCTGCGGTCTTCATAGCCGAGTGGACAGTGTAGCAGGAGATCGCCCACGGTGTAGATACCCAGGCCGGCCAGGAGACGGGCGCGTGCGGCTCCCACGCCGTCCAGAACAGTACAGGGGTCGTCCCAGTCCACCCCCTCGTCAGGGGCGCGGGAGTGGCGGGAGAGACTCTCATTGGGAAGTTTGCCAAGCAACTCCAGGGCCTTCTGTGCGAGAGAGGTGCGCTCTTGTCGTGTGAGGCTATCGTATCTGCTGAATTGGGCGCTGAGCTGTTCGACGGCGCACACCTGAGACTGCGAGGCAGTGGCCGCGACAGAGGGCAGCCAGGTATTGGTGAAGGCGGCAATCCCGCCTACAGCGGCATCGCCCTGGCAGCCATTGGCGAGCTCCAACTGGAGGACCTTGATGAGCAGTTTGGTGGGTGATTGTTTAGCCACCGGCTGGTTAGTCCACTGTGGTGTCGTCGGTGTTGGTGATCTCGCTCGGCTTGGGCGAGGCCGCAAGAGGCTGCTGGTCGGTGCCCCGCTCGCCGCTGCGGTACGCATCGTATACGCTGAATATGTAAAGCGCAAAGAATCCGAACAGACCGAGGTAGCCGAATGTCGCACCTAGCGCGGAGATCTCCTGTGCCGGTGAGATCCAGGTAACAAGCAACCGGACCGCGGGAATCAACAGTATGAAGGCGCAAGCGAACATAACGATGGCTCTTTCATAGTCGCCGTTGTAGGCCTGGCCCAAACCCGGGAAAAAAGCCGAGCGGGCTGCGGCCGTTCCTGGCGCCTTCTGGAAAGCCCCGCGGAGGTCTTCCAGGCTCCCGCTTTCCAGGAGCTCCCGCTGGCGCTCAGCCTGGCTAAGATCCAGTTGAACCGAGGCATACTTGCGTTCTGCATCGGCGTTAGCCGGCTCCAACTCACGCGCCTTCTCAAAAGCGGCGGAAGCCTCCGCCAGATTCCCTTGAGCGCGTAGGACATCGCCCCACAACTCCCAGGTGGTGGTGCTGTTGGGAGCGGCCTCGAGCAGCTTGCGCGCGGCCTCCTCGGCCTCGTCGGGGCGCTGGTAGTAGATAGCGCGGTCAGCGGCCTCCCGGAGCTGATTCTGTTCCATCTCGTCCAATTGGTCGAAAGGAGCACCGCTCATAAGGTCTCCTCGTGGCGAACCGCAAGCGGTTATACTGAATCAGGCCCGCTCGCGCTCTGGGCAGCAAACTGCACGCGCGGGGCGTCTCCCCAGAGTCTTTCTAGCGCGTAGAACTCACGGGCCTCGTTGTTAAAGACATGAACAACGACATCCCAATAATCAAGAACGACCCAGGTGGCCTGTGCTCGGCCTTCACGATGATGGCAAGGGATCTTCAAGCGCTTCATGGTTTCCTGGATCTTGTCGGCGACAGTGTGGAGGTGAATGCTGGAACGGCCGTGACAAATGACGAAGTAGTCGCAGACGCTAGTGACCTTGCGCAGATCCAGGATGACTATCTCCTGGCCCCTGGCTTCGTCAGCCCCTTGAGCGGCGGCCAGGGCGTGTTGATGCGATCTATCTGTCAAAAGAAATAGCTCCTCCTCGGCACGATTCCGTCTCTGGGGACGGTGCTTGGCCAACGGCCGCGTTGCGCCTCAATGCAACTCGCTCCCGGTAGTCTTCTCGGCAGCAAAGTCCTGGCCCACCACCACTTCCACCTCCATGTCGAAGTTGCCAGCCCAGTGGCGCTGCTGAACCAGTTCGGCACGAGGCACGTTGAGAGTCTGTCTGATCTTGCCAGCCGCCTCGCGGGCCTCAGGCCGGTAATTGACTATGCTCCGGGCATAATCGAAGCTGTCGGCATTGCCGACGCGGGCGACCTGAAAACCAGCTTCGGTCAGAGTCTGGGCGGCTGCGGCGGCCAGGCCAACCACACCGGAACCGTTGAGCACGTGAACAGTCGTGCCGGCCAGCTGTGTTCTGCTGAGGTGGTCCTCTATATCATGGACCAGGTCCCGCAAGCCGGACTCGGCGACGATGCAATAGGATACTCCGTTAATCGTCGCGTCATTCCTGATCGGAACGATTGCAGTCTCGATCTTCGAGGCTGGTATTTTCCGCAGTACGCGCATAAAGTCGAACGCTGTCCACCAATCCACGTTGCTTTCGAGCTTGTTCAGCAACTTGCCGCCAGCACCAATGAGCCGGCGGATATTCCATACGCTGAATTTCTGGTCAGCGATAGCCTGCATGAACTGCTGCTGGCGCCTGGTCCGCTCAACGTCGCCATCCTCGCGATAGCGGACAAACTGAAGCGCCTGCCTCCCGTTCAAGTGCTGATGACCTGGCTTGAGGTTGATGGGGTCGTAGTAGGTGTGCTTGACCATGCCTTCGCCGTGTCCAGAAAGGTCGGGGACATCAATATCCACCCCGCCTAGCTCGTTCACTGTCTCGACGAAGGCATCGAAGCCGATGTGGGCGTGGTAGTCAATGTCAATGCCCAGGAACTTCTCTACTGTCACCTGGGCAAGCTCCACCCCACCCCAAGCGAAGGCATGATTTATCTTACTCATACCGTGTCCGGGTATCTCGACACGGGAGTCGCGGGGAATCGAGAGCAGCGCCGCACGGCTAAGCATCGGATTGAGAAACAGCACCATAATCGTATCGGACCGAGAGACCCCTTCCACCTCGTCTGAGCCCAATAGCAGTACGGTGATGCGCCCGCGGCCAGGAAAGGGCTCCCCTAAGCGCTCAAGCATACCCACATCAGTCTGGGGACTCGTCTCTAGAGAGGGCCGTGGGGGATTGATGAGCGCATTGACTGCACCCAGTGCCCCCATGAGGATGACAGTTGCCACCACCATGTAGAGCATTATGTCCAGGGCTTTTCCGCACTGTTTCATTGCTTGGCTATGTCCGGTGCGGCGGGCTGGCGAGCACCGTAGAGGCCATGCTCGCAGATGTGGTGAATAACCGCTGGTGGGGTCAGGTAGCGGATGTTCTGGCCGCGACTGACCCGCTCACGGATATCAGTTGACGAAATGCCCAACGCGGGCATGGGCAGGATATCTATCTTCCCGGCCCTCGACTCACCCAGGATGCTGTCCAAGCTATCCAGATTGAAGCCGGGACGCGCCGCAGCAACCACTTGGGCCTCCTCGAGGATGGCCTCAGGCTCGTGCCACTCCGGCAGCTCCAGGATGGCATCGGCTCCAGTCACGAAAAGAATGCGTACCGCGACAGGCAAGATCCGGCGCAATGCCCGAATAGTCTGTATCGAGTATGAGGGGCCCGGACGATCCAGCTCGTCACGACAGACAGCGAAGCAGGAGTTATCTGCGACAGCCAGTTCTACCATCGCATACCTGTGTTCAGCCGCGGCTACGTCGTCGTTTTCCTTCAACGGCGAGAGGCGGTTGGGCACAAATACGACCAGGTCCAACTCATATTGCTCGCGAGCGCGCTCGGCCAGCAGCATGTGGCCGTAGTGAATCGGGTCAAAGGTGCCACCGATAAGCGCCACGGCCTGGCCTGAATAACCCGCCAAATCTTCGAATCTCATTGCACAAGAGTTTAGCACAAAAACTACACAGTTGCAACTGGAGGGCTGCGTCACGCAGGCGTGTCTTGACGCTAGCATGCCAGTCTGTTATACTAGCTGCGACCGTGGTGGGGCAGTGGCGCAGTGGGAGCGCGCCTCCTTGGCATGGAGGAGGTCGCGGGTTCGAATCCCGCCTGCTCCACCAGTTTGTGCCGGCCAGTTCAGCGCAGAGAGTTGCTTCTCTGTGCTGTTTTTGTTAATATAGTGCTGCAAGCACATATGAGCGGCGTGCAGATCACAGGCGCAAACCGCAGACCAGCAGAGACGGGGGATATTGCCTTGGAGAATTGGCAAGATATTGTCCTTAGGGCTTCCGAGCTAGAGGCATCTGACGTATTCTTCAAGCCGGGCAGCGCGCCGTATTTGCGGGCACGAGGAGTGGTTGGCCCGATGGAGGGGTTGGAGGAAGTCACGCCCGACTACACAGCTCAACTGGCCGAGTCGCTGATGATAGAGCGGGACTGGGCCAGATTTCAGGACTATCACGAGAAGGACATCGGCCTGACCCTCGAAGACGTATGTCGCCTGCGCATCAATGTCTACCAGGAGCGCGGCGACATCGGGATAGCTATCCGGCTCATACCTATTGAGGTCCCTACCATTGATGAGCTAGATCTCCCCGGGGTACTCAAGGACATCGCGATGCGCCCTCAGGGACTAGTGCTGGTGACCGGACCAACAGGGTGCGGCAAGTCCACCACCCTAGCGACAATGCTCCAGCATATTAACCAGAACCGGCGGACCCACGTGGTTACCATCGAAGACCCCATTGAGTACGTCTACGAGGACCACTACTCGATCTTCAGCCAGCGCGAGGTGGGAATTGACACCGAGAGTTTCCAGGACGCGCTCAAATACATTATGCGCCAGAGTCCTGACATCATTCTGATCGGTGAGATGCGCGATATCGAGACGTTCAACGTGGCGATGCAGGCTGCGGAAACCGGTCACCTGGTATTCTCGACTGTCCACACCTGCTCGGCCGCCGAGACGATCGAGCGTATTATCCATATGTTTCCGCCTGACCTGCGCGACCAGATCTGTATGCGGATGAGCCAATCCATGGTTGCCGTACTCTCCCAGGTCCTGGTGCCCCGCGAAGACGCCGCCGGGCGAACTGCTGCAATGGAAATAATGATCGTGACGCCGACCATCCAGCAGTTCATCGAGAACGGCCAGACTTCCGACATCTATGATGCCATCTGGGAGGGCGAGCACTGGCAGATGCAGACCATGAATCAGGCGCTGCTGAATTTCTATAAACAGGGGGTCATCTCCGCCGATACAGCGGTGTTTTATGCGGGTTTGGGCACGGAGATGCGTCAGATGCTGCGCCGCCTGGACAAAGAGCAGGAAGACGCACGGCGGGCCGCGGAGCAGAAGAAACGAGCGACGCCGAAAAGTCCCACCAGTGCCGAGCCCAGCCCACCGGTGCCAGCGCCGCCCCGGAACCCCGGTCAGTAACGCTGGGCGCCAGCCAGAGGGCGGCTTTGCCGACAGGTTTGGGCTAGAGGAGGGATGCGCAACGATGAGCCCGGCAAAAAAACTCGCGCGACGCCGTTCCACGAAAGCTGCTCGCAGTCTCCAGTCGCTGGTGCTCAAATATGCCAGTGTAGTCGTCAGATGGAGTCTGCCGGTAATGGTAGTGGCCACCGCATACTTGCTTTTCGGCATCTACAGCGGCCGGTTGACGGCGGACGTTCCACCGCGCATAGTCTCCAATCTCCAATTGGCCGGCCAGGTCTTGGCAGCCAGCGCCGGCCTCAGTGCCATTTGTCTGGTTATGCTGACCTTCGATGAGATCGCATGGGCGGTTCTGATGGGCCTCAGCGGCCTCGCCTACTTACTGGGCACGCCCTTCCTGATATCCAACCAGGTGCGTAGCGCGACGAGCCCCGCGGCGGAGGCTATTGCCACTTGGGGCACCATAACCGGCACGATCATTGTGATCGTGGTGGGTATCCGCATTGTGCATGAGATATACAATCAGCTTGCCTTTGGTGGCCTCCGCGTGAAGGGTGCGGCTGAAGAGGAAGGGAAGCTCAAGCCGGCCGGAAAGGCCAAGATAGCCAGAGTCGGCCCGTTCACCCCATGTTGGGAAACACCTTCCTGTCACCAAGCGATCCGGGAGATGTGTCCGGCGTTCCGGGCGCGCAAGACCTGTTGGCGATTCGGCCGCGGCTGCAATTGCGATCCCGGCCTGGTCGAGAGTCTGATTCGCACCGGCGGCGTGGGTGCTTCAGGCGACAGCAGCCAACGCCGGACGCAACAGGAATATCTGCGCTCTGACCTCCAGGCCGATGTACCCACGCAACGCGAGCGCACCATCCCCTGCGCCAAGTGCGCTATCTATATGGAACACCAACGGGCGAAATTCCGCTTCATTAGTCCCATTCTAGTAATCGGTACCATTGTCGCCCTCATCGTTTTCTATCGGCCAGTGCTGGCACTCTATAGCCTCACGATAACGGGTATGGCTAAACTGGCTAGCATCTTCAGCTATGGTGACCAGGTTGACCCCGAAGTGTGGTTCGACTATCTCAACACCTCAACCGTTCAGGTATTCTTTCTGCTGATGCTAGGCCTGCTGGTATTGTCGTGGGTGCTGAAGTTTGTGGAGTGGGCCATATTGGTCAAGAAGCTTTAGAGGTGCTATGGGCCTCTTGGGACTATCTGACCAGACAGCACAGGAGCATCTGCTAAGTGTCAGAGGTTAGGCGCTTGCAGGCCGTAGTCACCGGACGAGTACAGGGCGTCGGCTTCAGATATTTTGTAGCCTGGCGAGCGCGCGGGTTGGACTTGGTCGGGTGGGTACGCAACCAGGCTAACGGCTCCGTCGAGGTAGAGGCCGAAGGCGACGACGCCTCTCTGCAGAAGTTACTTGTCGCCCTGAAGCAGGGACCACCGACGGCGTGGGTTCAGGCGGTCAGCGTCCAGTGGCATGCACCCGAACACAACTTCAAGGAATTCTCCGTAGGACCATCCGGATACTAGGACGTGCTGGTTGAGCTGTCATGAATGAATCGCATTACAACATCCTCCTGGTTGACGACGACCCAGACATAGTTGCTGCCTGGGAGAAGGCGCTAAGCCGGGGTGGCTATGGGGTCAGAACGGCAGGCAGCGGCGAGGAGGCGGTGGAACGGCTGTGTGAGCATCCCTGCGATGCGGCGGTGATTGACCTGGTGCTGCCAGGCATCTCGGGTATGGAGGTGGTCGCCGCCGCCCGTGACGCCGACCCGACAACAGTGGCGGTCATAGTCACTGGCTATGCATCCCTGGACTCGGCGATCCTGGCGGTGCGCCAAGGGGCATTCGACTACCTGCGCAAGCCTGTTGATAGTTCAGAGCTGCTCGATGTGCTTGCGCGCGGCCTAGAGGGGCGGGAGTTGTTGAAGCGAAACCAACGCCTGCTGGCGAAGCTGGACCAGGCAAACCGGAGGATGCGCCTATCCCAAGAAACACTCAGCGAGCGCGTGGCGCAGCTTCAGCACCATATGGACGCACTCGTAGAGCTGGGCAAGCATCTCTCCGGTGTCCACAGGCCCCAGGTGATTATGCAACAGCTTCTCGTGACAGCAGCCAAGTTGATTGGCACACAAGCTGGAGTAATTGTTCGGGTAGATACCAGTCTCCAGGAGCTCGCCGTGATCGCATCCTGCGGAATTGACCGACGAGAGCTGGACAGCGAAGGACTTGGGCTTGGAGAGGGTGTCCTGGGCGAGGTGGCCGAATCCGGAGAGCGGCGAGTGGTGAATGATCTGCTGGCCGACCCGGAGACGGTCGAGGACGTCCTGGTGCGTGCCGGCATGCGTCGGGTGTTGGCCCATCCCTTGAGCAGCGCGGGACATGTGCTCGGAGTCGTCGCTGTGTTTGATGACCGGGCTCAACCGTTTTCTGTCGAGGATCAGGACCTGGTGGCGATGCTGGCTGTTCAGGCCGGCACGATACTAGCCGCCACTGGCGTGGTGCGGCCACCGGCTGTGCCCCCGGAGCCCGGCGAGGCCACGGCCGACGACTTTATCGACTTGGAGAATCTCCTAAGCGACTGATGACCGTTCCCCCTGACTTGTGGTGGCGGGAGTTCTTCAGACACGAGCACTCGCTCGCTCTGGCCCAGTTTCCCGATTCTGGCCAGACTGACCAGGAAGTGGCTGGGCTGATAGAGATGCTGGCGCTTGCACCCGCGCAGCGGATCGCTGATATCTGCTGTGGCTACGGCCGGCATCTCGTGCGCCTGGCGAGGCACGGCTACGGCGTGGTGGGTATGGATATCTCCCCAATGATGCTTGAACTGGCTCAAGCCCAGCTCGCGCGGGCGGGGGTCGAGACGCCGCTTATTCAGGCCGATGCTCGGGAGTTACCCTTTGCTGATAGATCCCTGGACGTAGTGCTCAACCTGTTCAACAGCTTCGGCTACTGTGCGTGCGACGAGGACAACCAGCGCATCCTCAATGAGGCCGCGCGGGTACTGCAGGCCGGAGGTAAGCTGTTGCTTGATACCCGCAACCGGCCGCACCAGATTCTCTTCGCGCCCCGGCGACTACCGATGCATACTGCCGATGGGGAGAGACTCATCCTGACCTGCACCTATGATCAGCGCAACCATCGGCTCATCAGCGAGTGGCGGAACACGGCGGACGGTCCGGTGGTCCACCACGCTTCGATCCGGCTCTATGGACTTGAGGAACTCGACGAGATGATAGCTGCCGCCGGGCTGCACCGGTTGGCGGTCTACGGAGACTACAAGGGAACGGCCTTCACTGGGTACCAACGCCAACTCCTGTACCTTGCTCAAAAACCTGCGTAGATTGATCTGCTGGGCGCTACTACTGTTGCGGCATCGGCCGCGTTGCGTACCCCGGAGCACTGTTGCCCCTAACGGAGCCGCCTACGGCCCCGCCGAGTAGGCCGTTGAGGACCTTCTGAGGAGCACGCATCATCACACCCTGACCCAGGCCAACAAGTACGTCCACCGCACCCCAGCCCAGAGCCCGGGCGGCGATTTGGGCAATACCCATCGGTCCCCCGCCTTGCAGCATGCTGCAAGGCAATTTGCCAAACAACCCCCCAAAAGCACCACCGACGCCGCCTATTAGCAGACCGAGCGTCCCGCCAATAGCCGCCTTTTCCCATACCCCCGCAAACAGGCCCTCGACACTCCCAAAAGCCAGGCCGATCATTGCCCCCAGAACCGCCCCGAACCCCACCATCGCCAGCAGCACGGTGGTCGACGACTCGGTCAAGCCCAGGGCCCGCTCCAGCTCTCTTACCGCTAACAGCCCGGTGTCAGAAGTAACCTTTGCCCCCTGGAACTGCAACCGTATCCGCCGGTCAAATCGTACCCACAAGTCGGTTCTCCTATCTTCAACCATCAGGTGTTTCCTCTGACTTAGGCTGCAATCGGCCAATGCTGCCTTGTTGTCAGCATTTCTTGTCACCCTTGTCTACTTCCTCCCTGCTTGATATGGGGAATCCGGTTTGACATGCCTCAAGAGCGCATTTTGCCCGTGGCAAGCTTGTTGGGCGAAATTCAACGCGCTCGAAAAAGTTCCTGTAGTTGTCCGCCCCGGGGGGCCTAGCTGCCTTCGGGGAATGTAGTTTGCCTACAGACTACGGCTGGCTGTGTGGCTGGGCCAGGATGCAAGGCTTGATTGCCCTTCAAAGTCATCATAAGGATTGGCACATGCCGTACGTCGAAGCCATTTGTGATGAATTGTGGTGATTGTGTTCGAGACTAGTAGGGTCGTTCCAGCAAGTCGGCTTCCTTCAGCTCTCCGGTTGATGACACCTTGAAGGTCTTTATTTCAAATGGTTGCAATATGAAATCCCAGCAGTGCTGCTCGGCAGGGAGTACCAGCTGGGCCTGAGTTGCCTGTCCGGTAGTTTCATACAGTCTCAGGACCAGGTCATTGCTGTCTTCAGCTTGTTTCACCACTGTGATGACGATGTTTGCTGGCTCTGCGGTGCAAAGGGCAGTTTGGGCGAGCAATTTTCCAGAATGGCTGCTCTCCCAATGGACGATCGGTGGGTTATTGAAAGCCCAGCCCTCTCGAGCTAAATCGGCCTGCTGCCAGGGACCAGCATGAGCCAGCAGAGCATACTTGACGCTGATCTGGCCTTGATCAATATACTCATAGTGTTTGTTTGGGTCTGGTCCGGCAGGGGTGTGGAAGGCATAAATCGGGCTACGTGTGACAGTCATCCGCATTTCATTGTCCAAAACATCAAACCCATACTTGCAGTCGTTCAGGAGTGCCAGGCCCATAGTGCTTCCTTTGTGCTGGCCGGATACATCTATCCAACGCTGACCGGGCTCTTCGTGTCCGTTGGGGTGGCGGGTGATAGCTGCGTAAGGGGTCTCATACACAGCCTGAGGCTCATCTATGTTGACGGGGAAGGCGACTTTTAGCAGTTGATTATGCTGATGCCAGTCCAGGTTTAGCTCGAAATCCAGCCGCGGGCTGATCGCCGTAAGGGTTACATCCACAGTAGCTGTGGAGTTGTCCCAATGCAGATGGAAGCGAAGGGTGGCTTGCAGGGGAGACTCGTGGATTACCTGTGGCTGTTGGGCTACGGAGAACACACCAATCTCGTCTCGGTAGCTGTCGACGCCGTGGCCCCAGGTGTCGCTGGGGTCATTAATGACTATGAACCGATTGCCCAGGTCAGATAACATCTCCACCCCGGTGCGTTTGTCTTGCAGACTCGTCAGTGTTCCATCAACGCCGAACTCAGCCCGAACGAGTTCGTTTTCCAGATGTCCTGTAGATGCGCCAACACCGCCTGCAGAGGAGACAGGCAGGGCAGATCGGTCGTAGACACACCAACCTAATGCGGGCAAGTCTGCGACGAATGATTCGTTGGCTGAGGCATGGACTACTTCACGGCGGGGCCAACACAGCGGATTGAAAACCACCACGGGGTCTGCTGCGCCGGAAGTGTCAATATCGGTGGCCAAAGCATAAACAGTAGCACTGGTCGTCTCCTCGGCAATGCGGAGGGCCTGCTCATACCAAGCGTAGACATCCTCATAAGCACGAGCAATGCTCGTACCCGGCAAAATATCGTGGAATTGGTTAAACAGCACCTTCCGCCACGCCTTAGATAATTCACGAGCTCGATACTTCCGCCCCAGCATTCGCTGGGCCAAAGCACTAAAACGTTCGGCAGTCATCAGCGCCATCTCGCACCGCCGATTGTACCTTTTGACCATCGAAAGGGAGGTGTAGCAGCCTACAGAGTGGTGCTGTAGTTCATCGGCCACGACGGGGAAATCTATGCCTTGTCGGCTGACGGTCTTAAAGAAGCGCTCACAACTGCTGAACTTCACTGCCGGCAGTTGGGGATTAGCATCCGCTGCCTTGATAGCGGCAATATTCTCGCGCGTGGGGCCACCGCCGTGGTCGCCGGGGCCGTAGAAGCACATTATGTCGCGCAGCTGGGGCTCAGCGGTTGTACAAGAGGTAAGAGTGTAAAAGGCCAGGTAGATTTTGCCGTCCAGATTACCAGGACCGGAGACATAGTAACCGGAGGGGCGGAAAGTCAACACGCGACTGCCATCTATCCCCTGCCACCAGTATATCGGGCTGGGCAAGTATTTCTCTTTTGGTTCGGGGCGGCAATGTACATAGTAGTCGAAGCCGGCTTTCTTAAGTATTTGTGGAAGGCAGCCGGCATGCCCGAAGCTATCCACGTTATATCCAACTCCAACATCTACTCCCAGTTTCTCCTGGAAATAGCGTTTGCCATAAAGGGCCTGGCGGACAAATGACTCACCGCACGGTATATTGCAGTCAGGCTGCACCCACCACCCTCCTACGATATTCCATTGCCCCTTTGCCACGTAGTGCTGGATTGCGGCCCACAGCTCGGGAGCACTTTCCTCAATCCATTCGTAGACGGCGGCACTGCTACGGGTAAAGACATAGTCTTCAGTTTCGCCCAACCTTTCTACTGCGGCCCAGCAAGTTCGTATGGCCTCGTCACGCCCCTCCCGCCAATCCCACAACCAGACCGGATCCAGATGAGCATTACCAATCATGTGAATACAAAACTGCTTAGGCCCAATGAATGTCATGTCGTGCTCCTTCTTACGTATGGGTATCTGGAAGGGTTTGCTGATGGCGCGGATTCTCCTTGTGCCTATTATAGTTCTCCTGTGAGGCAAGCTATCGCCGGCGGACGACAGCTCGCACTGTCAGAGGGGGAAGCCGACCGCTTCGTGCAAATCGCAAGGGTGTGCATACCAGTGCTTGCCGAAATATCGGAGCGTTGGTCTCCACTTGCGAATAGATGGACACGTTGTCTCCGTTTGTGCTGTAAAGCCCGTTGCGAACCGTCGCCATGGCAGGGGAAGACTCTCTGTCCATTGGTCAGAGGATGACTATACTTGGCCTAGTCTTCAGCTGGCAGCTCTCCCTCAGACTCCAACGTCAGGCCCTCCAGAGAGATCTCAATGATGTCCTCATTCTCTTCGTCGGAAGTCTGGCCTGCCCCAATTGAGACTGTTGCGAAAGTTACATTCTCATTATAGCAGAGGGGGGCTTGCTGTCAAGTGGGCGATGTGCTAGAATCATCGGTAGTAATTGAACCATTATTCTGTAGCAATGGTGATTGAGCTTATGCAAGGCGAACACAGCA
>JAUVXR010000033.1 GCA_030603495.1 bacterium | reverse complement strand
ACGCGCTGAACCGCAGGTGGTGGTACGGAATGGCTGACGCAATAGTGACGCCGTCGCAGGGCGTCCGGCAGCATCTCATCGGCCCCACCACTCGTTCGAGCTTACTCAGCCAGTAGAACAGCCAGCAGCTCAGACTCACGTCAGTTGACAGAAGAAAGACCACGCCTATCATGAACGGGTAAAATGCCACCTTGACGGGGTGAAGGGCAGCCAGCGGCATCTGGGTTAGGCCCCCAGTGACTATCCGCGACTTCAGCCACAGGCTGGGGAAGCTGGGATGAAGATAATTGATATAGTTGACGCTTTGAAGAACCACCGGTATCAGAAAGCCAACCCATACCAGCCGATTGCGCCAAAACCGTCGGTATTCTCCGGCCTGAACGATGGCTAGGGGTATGCGGGCAAGGGGGAAGTTGAGACGTTCGCGATCTACCCACTGCTGCGCTACCAGATTGCATAGCGCCCAGGTCCCCAGCACAAGTAGCAGGGCAAAGGCCAGCCAAAAGCCCAAGGGGGCAGCCCAGGCGCGAAGTGTCTCCAGACTGTATAGAGTTCCGCTACCCTCATAAAATGCTTCGACAACCCGCGGCTCGTCAACGGTCAGCCACCGGGGCATATGCTCCAGAAAGCTCTCCCACCCGTTCTCCGGCGTGGCGTAGTAGCGTACAGCCGGCAGCATGGGAATGAGGAAGCCGAGCATACCGCCACCACCGATGGCGATCGCGACCGTGGTCATAATGTAGATTATCAGAAGTTCCGATGACTGCAACTGAAAGCGGCGAGCCAGAAGACCTATCGCGGCGATCACGACGGTGACGAGAAACAGCGTCACTACGCCACCCATCTGCAGCGTTCCCCCCCAATACACCGCCTGGGTGATCTGGAAACCGTAAACGCCGAGGTAGAAGCTGCCCATACTGATCAGCACACCAAGGACAATAGCACGCCATAGGGGAGGACGCAGAGTGTTCGAAGAGGTGTCTTTCAGTGACAATTTGGTATCCCCCAGATATAATTCTGTAGTACAGCGTGTATAGCGCGCCGGAGCGTAAAGAAAACAACGGGTCGTTACAGCCACTGTCAGAACAGGCGGCCCCAGACCCTCCCGGCCTCTGTATCCCAACCCGGTAATCTGCCGCATCCTGCCCGTCTAGTATTGCCGACGAAAGTTGTTCAAGCGGTCGGTGTTGGAGCAACCGAGAGATCGTTTAGAAGACGGTATTTCAAAACCACACAAGTCCGCTAATACAACACATCGGCTCGGCTGCCTCAGCAGCCGGTGGCTCTTTCTGCTGGGCCTCCCGCTGGACAAGGTCAGTGCTGGGAAAGTACCTTCCCCAGCGCTTCTAGCTGTTGCGCAAACTCCTCCGGAATAAGCCCGTTGGGTTGCGGAGGTACATCCCAGGTTACCACCTCGCCATTCTCGATTGCCTGGCTGGTGTAGCCGATGACAAAATCATTGGTGAACCGCCGGGGCCCCTGGGCCCACCATTCTCCCAGGTATGACAGAATGTGCCACTGAACGCCGTGAATCCAGCGCCCCTGACACTCCGGGAATTCCTCGCCGATTTCTCCAGCGGTGTAGTCCTGCTCATCGCTAAGCACCAGCAGATCAAGTCTGATACCTGGATTGAATGCCACTACTGGAACTCCGCCAGCCGCGGATTCAGCGAGCCCCACGGATGTCCCTCCTCGTCCACGCCGCTGTCCGGTCTCTGATAGTTGCGGTGAGGGCCATCTTGCCATTCAAACGCTTCGATCACCTGCTCGTCCCGACTGGGCGGGTGCACCCCCATATACGTCAGCAGCCGGTTCCCTCGCGGTTCCAGGGCCTGATATAGATCCGCGATCAGATCGCGTTCGGAGCATTTGCTGGGTCTTCTGCCCACTATTTCGTCATAGGTTTGGTTGGGCGTGCAGAAAAAGCCGGAAAGCTGACCCATGGTGATGAATAAGTATCTGGCACCGATCTCCTCCAGTTGATCGGCGAGGCCGTCCGTATCGAAACTATTGACCACCTCGTTCCACCTGCTCGGATCATCATCGTCTTCCACGCCAACTATGTGGGACAGGTAATGAAAGAATACTCCCCAGCCCGCTTCCTTGAACCACTGTGTACGTTGTCTGGTTACTCCGAATACCTGTGAGCTAGTAGCCGAACTTGCGGGGCAGTTCATTGTACAATATCATCGCTTCTTCATAGATTGTGGGCTGGTTACAGCCCCAGGCGTCTCATACTTCGCCCCGGCATCTCGTAAAACCTTTGCATAGGCTCTCAGCGCGTCATTGAGCATCTGCTGGGTTCAGACTACGAAGCCGCCGGCGTCGTATTCACCGACGGCTACTCCAGAGTGAGTTCCTGCAACCAGCAGCGCATCCGCCAGAACGGCAAGCGGTTCTTCGCCGTCTACTTCACCTCCGATCACAGCCAGCCGGCCTCGGACCTTGACGGACTTGCTGAGGCAACTGCCGTGATCAGGAAGCCCTAATAGCGACTTGCCCGATGACCTCCTCTCGTGCCTTGTGCCCTCTCCTGACCCACATCTACCATTTGGCAGTGAGAGGCAGGAGGGCATAAGTCCAAGAAATCACGCTGTAAGAGGATACTTGCACTACTAGTACACATCGTCATGAATTCGCGTATTTTGGCTTCTGGTGCTTTGGCCTGACGTCACGCTTGGCCAATTCGAAGAGTTGGCAGTTCTCGTTGTGCACTCTGACGAACTCCTCGATAGCCTCTCGCACCTGATCGGCAGGCACATCGCCAAGCAGTTCGGCCAAGAGCGTGCCTGTCCCTTAGCTGTGGCCGGCAGGTGGCGGCTCATCCAGAAGCTGCAGTATCCGCTGGTCGGTCGTCTGGTCGTAGAGACGGGGACGACCCGGACGCGGGGCATCACCCAGGCTCCCCAAGCCAGCGGCGGCAAACCGTACCCGCCATTTACACACAGTGCTGGTAGACGCGCGTAAACTGTCGGCAATCTGCACGTTGGACTGGCCGTCGGCCGCAGCAAGGACGATACTGGCTCGAACCACGTAGCGGTGTTCCGTCCGGCGGCTGCTGACCCAGTGTTCCAATGTCTACTTTTGTTGATCGGTTAACCTTATCGGCATCGCTTGTCTGCTCATAATGAGCCGACCATAACATAATTCGCGAAAAAAGTCTTGTGAGCACTAGGCGGCAACTCGAGAAACCGGCTCCAGCATATGCTTGGCTGTAAAGGCTGGCCTTCTCAACGGCCTCTACTGAGAACTTTTTCACAGGCAGTCACCTCCCAAGTCAGTACGGATCCAACTGGTATTTGCCAATATTATCGGGAATTCTGGTAATAATGCTCGATATTGAAGCTTGGCATTCGCCGGGGGATACGTCAACTTCTCTTCGCCACCGTACCTGGGGGCTTGACTCGTGCTAGCCGCTGTGGTAGAATATTGTCAGATTTCTGGCTAATCTCGGGTTCGACTCAGCGGACGGCCCGGCTGGCTAGTGAGCGGAAGGCCGGCCTGTGTGCTGTAGTGGTGGCGGCCCGGAATGAGTCCTACGGCTAAGCTAGTACGGTTGCCCACAATTGCAGCAATCGTTGCAGTCGGCATGTAGGGAGGAAACCACAATGTCAGGGCTTCGGTCTCTCTGCTGGAGGATGCTTGGGCACATAGGAATAGTCAGCTTCATCGTCATGTCACTATCCCCGGCGGCTCTTGGCAGCCCTTTGGTTCGGATCACCAAGCCGCAAAGCGGACAGACGGTCTCCGGGCAGACCTGGATTGAGGTGGCCTATCGCAGCGATAGCGATAATGCGATCGGTGTTGTCCAGCTCTATGTGGACAATGAGCTGGTCCGTCACTGGAAGCTCAGTGTCCCCAAAATTGAGGGCACACAGTCGTTTTCGTGGGATTTTGCCTTCGCAACGGGGACCAGCCATACCATAATGGGCAAGGCCATTGATACCCAGGGCAATGAGGGGGCGGCCGAGGTCATTGTGCAGGTGCGGGGTATGACCACTGAGCGGCCTGACCAGATCCCGCCGGTGGTCAACATCTACTACCCAGCGCAGGGCGCAGAGGTGAGCGGCAATATCGAACTGAAGGCCAACGCGACTGACAACATCGGCGTTAGCTCAGTCTTCTTCTACGTTGATGGCAAGCTGCACACGATGATCTATAACACCCCACCGTACGTCACGAAGTGGGATACAACTAGGGCCGTGGATGGCCCCCACGTTCTCAAGGCAAGCGCTTTGGACAAGTCGGAGAATCAGGGCGATTCGGCGGAGGTAACAGTGCTGGTCAATAACCGCTCGGGGGTCGCCGCGCAGGCGCCGGCCATGACGCTGGCCCCGCCACCGGAGGTGACTGCCGAGGCCCCGGTCGTAACCCCGCCGATTGCTGACGCTCGCCCCGCAGAGCCCGTGCTGTCGGAGGTAGTTGTCGAACAGACCTTCGGTGCTCCGGCAACTGTGGAGCGCCCCGTCGTTTCTGCGCCAAAGCCGGCCGCTGAGGTACAGATGGCGGCTCTCCCAACAAGCATGGGGGCGCCGGCTCGGACTCGCGTAAGCCCGCCGGCCCGTCGAGTATCAGCGGGAGCATCGGCTCCTGAGGCCGCCGCACCGGACCTGACCCGGACGGCACCGAGGCTGGCCCGCATATTCTCGGCCGCGACTGCAAAGCCCACTACAGCCGGGACGCAGCCGGCGGCAGCCGCGCAGTCCATCGCGGGGCGCTACTCAGTGGCGGCGGCGCGCACTACAAGGCCAGCTGCCCTTTCGCCGATCCCGCTGCGACCAGCTACGACGTCGTCGGCGGTCGCTGGGAGCGAGTGGGCTATGGCCCCGAGCGGACCAGCGATGTCCCCGGCGGCCAAGTACCCCACCCAGTTAAGCAGTCGGGTCTCGCCGCCCCTACCGGGGGAGGCCACGGAATACCGGGTGGCCATGCTGCCGCGGTCAGTAGCGGCCGACCTACCACATCCCAAGCGCGTGGGGCAGCCCGCGACTGCCGCCTTCCTGCCGACGGAAATCGGCGCACTGCGCGACATCAAGGTAGTGTTCAACGGCGAGCTGCTGGACCTGCGGGTGGCGCCAGAGATGAAGACGGGGCTTTCTGTGGGGCCGCTGCGCGAGATATTTGAGCAAACCGACGGCGCCCTGTACTGGTTCCCTGTCGAAAAGAGAGTCCGAGCGGTCAACGATGAGCTTGACATCCGGTTGCAGATCGGGGACCCGGTGATAACGGTCAACGATGAGGCGCAAGAGTTGATCTTGGCTCCTTACATAAAGCAGGGGCGCACTATGGTTCCGCTCCAGTTCCTGGCCGATACGCTGGACGTGGCGATCCGCTACAATCCTGCCACGGGCCAGTTGGTCATAAGCAGCCGCGAGTTGTAAACCTTGATTGTGGTGTTTCTCAGCACCGCGTAGGAGGCAGCCCCTGCTGAGAGTATCTCTGGGGCTGCTTTCGGTTACCCGCTCCAATATAGGCCCACGGATGGGACGATCAGCCCAATGCCGGACGGACAGCTAATGCTTTCCGGGACGCAGCGGATAAACGACGCCGGTCACCTGGAGATCGGGCAGTGTGATGTGGTGGATCTGGTCGCAGAATTCGGTACGCCTCTGTACGTGGTAGACGAAGCCCACCTGCGCGAGCAGTGTCGCCAGTACCGTGAGAGCTTCGCTAGGAAGTTGCCCCAGGTCAACATCTGCTTTGCCGGGAAGGCGTTGCTTACCACGGCGATGTGCCGCATCATTGACCAGGAGGGGCTCCACCTGGACGTGGCCAGCGGCGGAGAGTTGTATACCGCCCAGCAGGCCGGCTTCCCGCCCGAGCGGATGCTGCTGCACGGCAACTTCAAGCTCGACGATGAACTGGAAATGGCGGCGGATATGGGGCTGTCCCGCATCGTCGTGGATAGTCTCTCGGAATTGCGGCGCATAGCCGAGATGGCTCGGTGTCGGGGAGAAAACGCCGACATTCATTTGCGAGTGGTGCCGGGCATCAAACCGCAGACCCACAGCTACGTTCAGACCGGCCAGATTGACACCAAGTTCGGCCTGCACATCAGCACGGGCGCTGCCGCTGAGGGCATCCGCCAAGCCCAGGAATCGGCGGACGTAAACCTCCACGGCGTCCACTGCCATATCGGTTCGCAGATGTTCGAGCTCGACAGTTTTGCCCGGGCGGCCCACATAATGGTCGGTTTTATGGCCCAGATGCGCGAGCAGCTCGGCCTCACCCTCAAAGAACTGAACTTGGGGGGCGGGTTGGGCATTGCTTATACCGCAGAGGATGCTCCGCCGACTATCGCGGAGCTCGCCGACATCATCGCGGAAGCTTTGGAGCAGGCGCTGGCCGAGTATGACTACCCGATGCCGGTGCTCATCCTCGAGCCGGGCCGCTCACTAGTCGGCACCGCCGGGACAACGCTGTATACGGTAGGTCCGGTTAAGGAGATCCCGGGTGTCCGCACCTACGTAGCCGTGGACGGCGGCCTGTCGGACAACCCGCGTCCGGCTCTATATGAAGCCCAGTACACTGCGCTGGTAGCGAATCGCGCCAATGAGCCGCGCACGATGCCCGTGCGTCTGGCCGGGCGTCACTGTGAAACCGACACGCTCATCGAGGAAGTTGCCCTGGCTCCGGTGCAGGAAGGCGACATAATCGCGGTCTTTTCGACGGGCGCCTATAACTATTCGATGGCTTCGAACTATAATCGGTTCCCTCGGCCGGCGATGGTCCTGGTTCAGGAGGGCCAAGCCGACGTGATCGTCCACCGGGAGGGTCTCGACGACCTGCTCCGGCAGGATGTCATCCCGCAGCGCCTGCGCTGAGGCAGAATCATCGTTGCGCACTGGCCCCGCGATTCCTGGCCACCAATCTCAAGAGCTGCCGGCGACGCTATGAATACTAATGCCGCCAGTGACAACCTCTCCCATCAAATGCAGAGTCTCCTCCCGCCTGGGCAGCATCAGCTCCTCCAGGCAGCAGGCAGACTCGCAGAGGATATGGCTATGGGCGTCTACCTGGTGGGCGGGCCGGTGCGCGACCTGCTGCTGGGGCGTGCGCAGCTTGACCTGGATCTGGCGGTAGAAGGCGACGGTCCCGCGTTTGCTCACGCTTGTGCTCATATGCTAGGTGCACAGGTCACGGTTCACGATGCGTTCCTGACGGCCGGGCTCCGCCTGCCCGACGGCAGCCACCTAGATATTGCCACAGCCAGGCAGGAGACGTACGAGCATCCCGGCGCGCTGCCTACAGTGGCCCCGGCCTCTTTGACGGAGGACCTGGGGCGACGGGATTTCACGATTAACGCGCTCGCTGTGGCTCTGAATCCAGAGCCGTGGGGGGAGTTGCACGATCCCTTCGATGGGTGCGGGGATTTGCAGGCGGGCCTAATCAGGGTGCTGCATGATCGCAGCTTCTTGGACGACCCCACCCGCCTCATCCGCGCAGTCGGTCTTGAGGTGCGCCTGGGCTTCTCGCTGGAGAAGCATACGCTGACGCTGGCCCACGCAGCGGTTCGCCAGTCAGCTCTGGGTTCGGTCTCCCCGCAGCGGCGCGCGGACGTCCTCTTGCCGTTGCTCCGCGGGGAGTTTGCTGTTGCGGTATTGGCCTGCATGGGCGAGCTAGGCATGCTCGAAGCCATGCACCTCGGCGGACCTGTAAGCGATGAACTACGGGCGGTGCTGGAGGAGATAGCGCCAGCGCTGGAAACACTGGGTGCGGCCCGAACTGGCCAGGCTGCAGCGTTGTCCTGTTTGGCGCTGGTCGCTGATGAAGCGGGTACCGCCCCGGAGGCGCTTGTCGGCTATTTCCAGATGGGCAGCGAGGATCGGCATGCTCTGAAGACTGCACTTGAGATACTGGGCAACCCTCCAGCGGAATTAAGTGAGCCGAAGGTCAGCCCGGCTGATCTGTACTTCGCGCTATCCAGAGCCGATTTGGTGACCGCGGCCGCTTTGTGGGCTAAGAGCGATTCAACGGTGTGTGAGCGCATTGCCCAGTACTGGCTTGAGCTGCGCCATACTGAGACCGATGTGACCGGCGACGACTTGCTTGCTGCAGGCGCTCAGCCTGGCCCACGGTTCTCCGAGGCGCTGGCTCAGGCGCTGCGCGTGAAGTTAGACAATCCGACTGCCGCTCGCGAGGAGCAGCTTCGGGTGGCTCTGCGATACCTAGACTCCTGTCAAGGAAAAGGCACACCGGCATAATGTTGATTGACCAGATACTGAGCGGGAATATCAATATCCAGTTCCTAGTCTCCTGGTTGGTGGCCATCACCGTGGCTCTGACTGTGCATGAATTCGCGCACGCCAAGGTGGCGGATATGTGCGGGGATCCTACAGCGCGCAATATGGGGCGGGTCAGCCTTAACCCGCTGGCTCATTATGACCCAATCGGCACGACCATGATTCTGCTGTTTGGCATGGGCTGGGGCAAGGCCGTGCCGATAAATCCGGTCAACTTCGGTTACCCGCGGCGTGATGACGCGCTGGTCGCCCTGGCCGGCCCGGGAGCGAACATAGTCACGGCGGCATTACTTGCCTTGCCGCTGCGGTTCGAATTTGCCGGAGAATACGGTTCGGCCCTGGCCACGATTGTACTGCTCAGTCTCTTTCTGGCTTTTTTTAATCTGATCCCGATATTCCCGCTGGACGGTTCGCATATCGTCCAGGCAATTCTGCCCTACGAGAAGGCCCGCAATTACGCGATCTTTATGAGTAGGTACGGGATGATTCTGCTGCTCATACTCATCGTGACCGGGATGCTGGGGCGTGTGGTTGTAATTCCTGCGCTTTTGCTATACTATTTACTATCTGGTAGTTTTTTCCCAGGATTCTTCTGACTTTCATTTCGCAACGAATTGACCAATTGTGGGAGGCGCACTGTTGTGCCGAAAAAAGGGCGGATACTAAGTGGGCATCGGCCCACCGGGCAGCTTCATCTAGGGCATCTGGAGGGCACGCTGCGCATCTGGGCGGAGTTGCAGGATGACTACGAGTGCTTTTTCGAGATCGCTGACTGGCATGCTCTGACCACTGCCTTCGATGAAACTGAGATGCTGCGCGAGAATATCGAGCAGGTGGCGATTGACTGGTTGGCTGTCGGCCTGGACCCGCAGCGCAGCGTGTTGTTTGTACAGTCCGATGTCAAAGAGCATGCCGAGCTGCACCTACTGCTCTCGATGGTTACGCCGGTCACCTGGCTGGAGCGCTGCCCCACCTACAAGGAACAAAGAGACCAGATTGGCGAGGAGAAGACCGCCGGCTACGGCTTCCTGGGCTATCCGGTACTGCAGGCCGCCGACATCGTCATCTACAAGGCGGATACCGTGCCGGTCGGCCAGGACCAACTGCCGCATCTGGAGCTTTCGCGCGAGATTGCTCGGCGCTTTAATAACTTCTACGGCGATGTCTTTCCTGAGCCCCAGGCGATGATTAGCGAGTTCTCAGTTGTGCCAGGCACCGACGGCCGGAAGATGAGCAAGTCCTACAATAATACCTTAGACCTGGCTGATACGCCCGAGGACATCGCTGAGAAGGTGCGCAAGATGTTCACTGACCCAGCCAAGGTCTACCGGGGTGATCCGGGCCATCCCGACGAGTGTCCGGTATTTGTCTATCACAGTATGTACAACACTGAGCGCACCGAGCCGATAAAGGCGGCCTGTGAGTCCGGCGATCTGGGCTGTGTGGATTGCAAGGCGGAGGCCACTGAGAAGCTGCTGGCGGCGTTGGCACCAATAATGCAGCGACGTGGCCAACTCGAAGCGGACCGTGATACGGTGCGCGACATCCTGACCGAGGGCGCCACGCAGGCCCGCGAGGTCGCTGCCCAGACGATGGAAGAAGTGCGCGCGGCAATGAAGGTGAGTCGTTAGACAGCAGCCGCATGGACTGGGGCAGGGCCTCGGTCGGCCACTGAGCCGGGTGATATCGAATGGCAATTCGCAAAGCGGTGATCCTGTGTGCTGGTGAAGGCACACGCCTGCGGCCACTGAGCTTCTGTCGTCCCAAACACCTGATGCAGGTGGCGGGCCGACCGCTGCTGGGTTGGATACTTGAGGCGCTGTCTGAGGCGGGCATCGAGCAGATCGGCGTGATAACCCCACCCGACCCCGATGCCCTCCGAGAATTCGTCGAGGATGGTAAGCGATGGGGGATGACTGCAACGTACCTGGTCCAGCCTGAGCCGCTGGGTCTGGCCCACGCTCTGGACACTGCGCGAGAGTTTGTCGGCGATGAGCCGTTGCTGATGTACTTGGGCGACAACGCCCTGGAATGGTCGCTGGCGCAGTTTATCAAGAGATTCGAAGAGAGTCAGGCCCAAGCGGCGGTTCTCGTCAAACAGGTAGACGACCCCCGGCAGTACGGCGTGGTCGAGATGACTGGTGGGCAAGTGATGCGGATGGTGGAGAAGCCGCCCGAGCCACGCAGCAACCTGGCCATCGTTGGCGTTTATGCCTTCCAGCCGGTCATCTTTGATGTCATCGAGCGCATTGCGCCCTCGGCGCGGGGGGAGTACGAGATTACCGACGCTATCCAGAGGTTGCTCGAGGACGGCGGCAGGGTCATCGCTCACGAGTTGGAGGGGTTCTGGGAGGATGCCGGTTCGCCGGCTGATCTGCTGCGTATTAACGGCTTCTATCTCCGTCAGCTCAGTCTCGAACTGCGCGGTGTGGTTGATGCCGCCAGCGTGGTAGAGGGCCCCATCGGTTTGGACGTAGGCACGCAGGTGACCAACTCCCGGCTATCCGGGCCATCTCTGATCGGCAAAGATTCAGTCATCGCCAACTGCACCATCGGCCCGGATGTCACAATTGGCAGCAACTGCCACATCATCAACGCGCAACTGCGCAACTGCATTGTCGAGGATGACACTCATATTGAGAACTTGCCTGCTGGCCTGATCGAGTCCGTAATCGGTCGGCAGGTGCGCATGACCGGAGAGGAGTGCTGCTCGCGGCCCCGGCGGATAGTCGTCGGCGATATGTGTTGCATCGAGGTGACTTAGAGGCTGCCAGTTGCGCCGCAGCGCCATTGCCCTATGGAGCCGGCTCTCATCGAACAACAGGACCTGGACCTCTTCACCGGGCACTCGGTCAAGATCGAGATATTCGAAGGGCCGATAGACCTGCTTGTCTACCTGGTTAAGCGCGAGGAATTAGACATATCGGAGATCAGCCTCGCCGAGATCACCGGCCAGTACCTGGTATACCTGGAAACGATGGAGGCGATAAGCATTGAGGTGGCGGGGGAGTTTATCGTAACTGCTGCGGTGCTACTCCATCTCAAGGCCCGTCGTCTCCTGCCGGCGACGGTAGAGGAATTCGAAGACGAGGAAGATGAGGTGGCACTGGTCAGTCAGATGCAACGGCGCGTAGCGCAGTACCGCGCGTACAAGGAAGCGGCGCAGGTGCTTGACCAATCTCGCCAGCTCCGCCAGCAGATTTATGTGCGCTCTTTGCAGGCCGGCAGCGACTTGCCCAGCGGCTTTGTGAGCCTGGAAGACGTCTCAATATTTGACATTGTGGGCGCTGTGCGGGAGCTACTCAACAGGGCCGAGGTGGTGTCGTCGGGAACAGTGGTGCGGCCCACAGTCACCTTGACGGAGCGGGTTGAGGAAGTCTTGTTCCAGCTCACCGCGGCGGGCGATCAGCCCCTGACTCTGTCTGAATTGGTCGGTATGCCGGTCACCCGGCAGATTATCGTTATGACCTTCCTGGCGGTATTGGAGCTGATTCGGCGCCGCCGTATCAATGTACGGCAGGACAAGCCCCGCATGGATATTATCATTCGGCTCGTCCCCGATTCTGAGGGTGTTGTGGAGATCTCGCCGGGGTAGCCTTGGGCATATTGCTCAGGCTCGGCTCAGCATCCCCATAGGAGACTATATACGGATTGACCTCACCGGACTTAGGTGCTGCAATTGAGTGCGTATTGTTTGTCGGCAATGAGCCGATCAGTGGCGAGCGCTTGGCTGAGATTCTGGGGGTGCCCCCCGAGCGAATTCCGGAACTGATGGGTGAGCTCCAGGACCGGCTGGTGCAGCGCGGGCTGTGCGTAGTCAAGATAGCTGGCGGCTACAATCTGGCTACCCGGCCCGAGTACGCACAGTTTGTAGAACGACTTCTTGAGCCCACGCCGGAGCGGCTGTCGGTGCCTGCTCTGGAGGCTCTGGCCATCATCGCCTATCGTGAGCCGATCACCCGGCCGGAGATTGACGAGCTTCGCGGCGTGAATTCAAGTGGCGTGGTTAACACTTTGATTGAAAAGGGCTTGGTGACGATCGCCGGCCGCAAAGACGCTCCCGGCCGACCGTTCCTACTCAGGACCACCCCGCACTTTCTGGCCAGCTTTGGCTTGTGCGACCTCGACGAGCTGCCCCGTCTGGATGAAGTCGAGGCCCGGCAGCTTGCCCGGGGCCTGGCTGAGTCAGCTCAGCAGCGACTAGAGGATACCGAGGAGGAGACCCTGTCATCGCCAGCGGAAGAGGCCGAACAAGCCCCGTAATTGTCGCTTGGGTTGGGGTGGCGGCTACGGCCCTGGCCGTCATCCTGCTGTGGCTGGATTGGTTGCCTCTGGGTGTGGCTGGTCAGTGGTTCTGGCCGCGCCGCGTCGTGCCGCTTGGGATAGGCATCGGCGCGGCTGTTGCTGTGGGGGCGATCGCGGTGGCGGGGGTGACCACCTTTGGCTGGTTGCGCAGGGACGGAGTCCCCAGCCGGGCCACTGCTGTACTTCTGGTGCTATTGCTATTGGCTGCTGGGACCGCTGCACTCTTTGGCTTGGCCCTGGATGATCCGGGCTTCCTTCTCAGCGGCCCGCTAGCGCTGATCAGTGATAGCTCAATGGGTTACTACACTCAAGCTTTGCAGCTCAGTGCGCCCCGTGATGCCTTCTCCTATCACCTGGCTCGGACTGTCAACACCAATCTGCCCGATCGCGTCCGCACGCATCCTCCTGGACCTATTGTGTTTTTCTACTTCCTGCACCGGTCGCTACAACGCGCGCCCCAGCTACTGACAAGGGTCGAGACGACTTTGGCCGGCAAGTATGGTCTCACAGCTGCGAAACTCCACGAGGTCGCCTCCAAGCTCAGTGCTGTGCCGTTAAGCCGCCAGGATGCTTTGGTCGCCGTGCCCTTGGCCTTGGTCATGACTGGGCTAGCTGTGCTGATCGTGCTGCCGGCCTATGGGATAGGTGCAACGGCCTTGGACCGGCGTAGCGGCTTGATTCTGGCTCTGTTGGCGGTCACCTTGCCCTCGCTGCTGCACTTTGCTCCTAGCATTGACGGAATTGGTGCCGTCCTGGCCCTGAGCTTTGTCTGGTTGTGGCTGGTGACGCTCTGTCGAGGTCGTGTGTGGCTCTATGTGCTCTCGGCGCTGGCGGCAAGCGTTATGCTGTTGTGGAGCTTTGGATTCGCCATCCTCATTGTCATTGCTCTGTTGGGGGCTTTGCCGGTCTGGGGGCAGGCCTACCCCGATCAACTCAGTCGGCACCTGCGCGGAGTGGCGTGGGGCGTCGTGGCCTTCGGCGCGATGCACGCGGTCCTATATCTATGGTCGGGATATAACATACTGAGTGTGCTGCCTGCGTCGCTCGCCGCACACCGGCAGATACTTGCCGCAGTCGGGCGCGGCTACTGGGTATGGCTGCCGATGAATCTGTACGACTTCCTGCTATTTATGGGGCCTGCGCTGGTGGTGACCTCGACGGCCGTAGTCGGCTCTGGACTGGCTGGTCGCCGCTGGCCCGCCCTGCCTCAGGGACTGGTCATTGGCTTGATCATCACCCTGAGTGTACTGCTCATTTCCGGCTCGACGCGGGCCGAAGTAGGCCGCATCTGGCTGTTTCTTATGCCTCTGGCTGCGCTGCCGGCCGCCGATTATCTGGCGACGGCCTCCCGGGCCCAACTGATGTGGTTGGGCACCGGCCTGGTTCTGTTGCAAGTGCTGTTTGCAGTTGCACTCCACGCTGTGCTGATACCGGTTGCCCCGTTTTGAGGCCCCCAGCGGGGATGCACTAGGGGTGCCTCTGGCGGGTCAGGATCCGATCTCCGAAGCACAGGTACAAGACCAGCACCGTAAAGAGCAGGATGCCAACAACAAAGCGCGGCTCGTTACTGGCGAACAGCCCAACGTGCTGTGGGCTGAGCAGGCCCTCGATGAGTGCGGCTACGATGAATACCGGCACCGTGCCCACCGCGAGCTTCACCGCCTTGAGCGCGGCGATCCGCAGGGCGTCGCGACGGAGCATATCGCCAGGGCTGACCAGGGCGTGGCCTATCATCAGCCCCGCGCCGGCCGCCATAAATATCGCCGGTATCTCGATAGCCCCGTGGGGAATCACCACAGCGATCAGATCTACCAGGCGGTCGTGGTGTGCCCCGATGCCCAGGAACGCTCCCAGCATCAGGCCGTTGATGACCAACACGTATATCGTCAGCAGTCCGAGGCTTACCCCCAGGGCGAAGGCCTTGAGGGCCACCTGGATGTTGTTGGTCATCAGCAAGGTCGAGAGATTGGCGCCGCCCAGCGTTTGTGCAATCTCGGCGAAGTACTCGCCGGCAGGCTTACCCGAGGCGGCGAAATCTTCAACGGCATGGGAAAAAGACTCGCCCATCAGCGCCGTTGACCAGCGCGGATCTACCTGGATGAGCAGGTAGGATAGGGTAGCTGCAACCACGGTAATAGCCGTGGCCACAGCCACGTAGCGCCAGTTCTCCTGGAAGGTTCGGGGAATATCCACGCCGAATAGATAACCCAGGCGCAGGCGGGGCTGGCTCTGGCGTCCGTAAGCGACTGCATGGGTGCGGCCCACGAGCTGATTAAGATACTCGATGAGGGGGCGGTCGCGGTCGAGACTGCGGGCCCGGGCCAGTGCCGCGGTGGCCTGGCGGTAAAGCGCACCGAGCTCGGATAGCTCGGCGGCACTCAGTCGGCTCAGGCCCTGACTCTGCGCCCGGTTGACCAGTTGAGTCAGTTGCTCCCAGCGCTGGCGACGGTTCTGCATAGTAGTCACTCGTTTGCTCGCTGTCTGCGGATATATTATACCACTTTGGCGCACCCGGATGAAGCCGAATGGAACAGGATCGCGTTGTCATCGAGACGCCCGAGCATGTTGAGTTCAGTTACGAGCTGGCTGGCCTGGGCTCGCGCTTTCTGGCTTTGACGGTTGACTTTCTGCTCCTGATGGTGGCCAAGGCTGCTTTGGCGCTCTTGGTGGTGTACTTGAGCAACGCGTTGCACATAGTGTGGCCGGCACTGGGCGAGGTTGCGGGAATGCCGCTAATGTCACTGATCATTGTGGGTGTGTCGGGTCTGTCCTCCTTAGCATACTTCACGTTGTTCGAAGCGTATTGGAACGGCCAGACACCGGGCAAGCGAGTGGGGGGGATGCGGGTTATCAAGGCCGGTGGCGGGCCCATTGGGCTAATCGAGTCGCTAACCCGCAATATCTTGCGCATCCCAGACTTCCTACCGGCGCTTTATCTGCTCGGTGGGGTCTTCGTCTTCTTCACACGTGACTGCCAGCGCGTGGGCGATATGGCCGCTGGCACAATCGTGGTCAAGGAGCGACTCTGGGAGTATCCAGACCAGGAACCATCGGCCGGCGCTGTGCGTCCGCCCGAAGCCGACGACGCGGTGCGACGCGCGCGGGCCTGGGTTGGTTCACTGAGTCGCGAGCAAATTGAGACCGTCCGCCGTTTCCTCGAGCGGCGCGACGAGCTTACCCCGCAGATGCGGGCGGAACTAGCCGCACGCATCGCCGCATCCCTGCGCGAACAGTTGGTAGGAGTAATCCCGGAACTGGACGAAGCGCCCGAGCGTCTTTTCGAAATCATCTACCAGGCGCACCTCGAGCGTCAGCGGGGTCGCTAGCAAGTGTTACGTTTCAGCGACACTCGTGCCCGCTGAGCCATCGAGCTCCGGGTGACGCGGGGCAACCGCGAAGATGTAGATGATGGGCAGGAGCCCTGCTGTGCTGAAGACAAGAAGTGCTACGTACCAGACGAGGTGGTCACGCCGCGCTGCCTGCCACAGGGCAATTACTCTCCAGACGATGTCCCACACAGCTAGCGATCCGATCACAAGCCACAGCAAGATGGGCCAACCTGGGCTCACATAGGGTTGCATATCCATCCCCGCGAACCTCCTTCTTGAGATAACGGCAGTACGCGTGCCCTAGCTGCCGGCCGTTTCGCGATCTGCTTTCCAGCGGTTGTGCAGCCACAGCCACTGCTCGGGACGTTCGGTGATTTGGTCAGCGATTATCTGGTTAATCCTCTCGGTCAGTCTTCTTACGTCCTGGTCGCGATTGCCCGTCCTGGTGACCTCGAGCGCAGGCAAAACTCGGGTATGAAGGCTGCCGTCGGGCTGGCGATAGGTGAAGAACGGAACAATGGCGCATCCGGTGCGTAGAGCCAGCACGGCCGGCCCGGGTGCCGTGGACGCCGGGCGGCCTAGAAAATCCATTATTATGCCGCCGTTAGCGGCATGCTGGTCGGGCAGTATCCCCAGGGCTTGGTTGCTCCGTAGGACCCGGAGCATGGCACGGAGATCATCCCGGTCGATGGCAGTCATGTTGTGCCGCCTGCGGGCCCGGTTGATCAGGCTGGCGCTGCGCTTTTCATTGGCATCGCGTGCAATCACGACCATAGGAAAGCCCTCGGAGGTAATCCGTGCTCCGCCTGGTTCCCAGCCGCCAAAATGAGCGCTAAGAATGATGATGCCCTTGCCGCGATGCTGGGCTGCGTGGAGATGCTCCAGTCCTTCGAGCGAGACCAGCTCCTTGATCTCCTCGGGACCCATATATTGCATCTTGAGCAGCTCGACCATCGTCCAGCAGATATTGACAGTCGCCTGCCGTGCAACTCGGCGACGCTCCGCCGCAGTGAAGCGATTCCCGAAGGCCTTGCCGATGTTCTCGGCAGCCATTCGTTGGCGGGAAGGAATGAGCAGGCATATGAGGTGGGCAATAATGGTGGCAACGCCGCGCAGCCAGCTCAACGGCAGTACGCGCGCCATAGCGTCCACAGTTGCAGTCAGCATGCGGAGCATAAGATAGCCCATTCTCTTGTGCAGCCGGCGGTGGTTACTTGCCATTCTCAGTGCTGCTCACAGCCTGCTTGATCTGGTCAATCAGGCCGGCGACTACCTGTTCTCCCTTCGTTATGCGCAGTTGACAGTCAACAATGACCACGGGCACGTCAATCTCATCCCCAGGCCACTTCACTGCGTCCTTACAGGTGATGGCCACAAAGTGCGTGCGGTGCTCGCGGGCCGCCGTTTCAATATCGGCTAGATCATAGGGGCTGTAGTAGTGATGGTCTTCGTAACGTAGCGGGACCACTTCGGCACCCAGCTTATGCAGTGACTGCTCAAAAGCCTGGGCATTGCCGATCGCCGAGACCGCTAGCAGACGCGCACCTTCGACCTGTCCCAGCTCGAGCGTCTCTCCGCTGAGTGTGCGCAACCCGGTGATCTCGTGTTTCGTCTCGACTACCGGTACGTTCCCGCTTACGCGCTGGACCGTGCTTCGCAGTCGAGCTAATGCCGACTCGTCCGCCAGGTCACTGTGCGTGAGCCAGATCTGGTCGGCGCGACGCAGATGTGCCAGTGGCTCGCGCAGGTAGCCGGCCGGGAAGAGCCGCTGCCGGCTGAGGTCAACGGTGGCGTCAAGGAGCACAATGTCAACAAGCTTATTCATGCGAAAATACTGGAAACCGTCGTCCAGTAGGGCCACTTGAGGGCCGGTTTCTTCTGCCAGCTTGGCGATGACGACCTCCCGGCGCTTGCCCACCCCGATCTTCACGCCGGGAAGCACCTGCGCCAGGAGGCGCGCCTCATCGCCGACCTCGGCGACCTCGGGCAGTGTGACATTGTCCCGACCAGCCAGAACCACTGCGCGTTGTGTGGGGTGGGCCTGGTAGCCGCGCAGAACCACCGCCGGCCTTAGACCCTCCTCTTGAAGACGGCGGGCTAGAAACCGGACGGTGGTGGTCTTGCCGGTTCCGCCCAGGGTCAAGTTGCCGACACTGATGACGGGTAGAGCAGGCTGCGTGCGCCGCTTTGCCCCACTGGTGTAAAGGGCCCGATTTGCCTTTAGGCCGAGCCAGTATAGCCCAGGAAGCGCGCCTAGCGCCAGTCTTGTGATACTGGCCGAGAGACGGGTATCCCGACCCGAGACCACCTCTGCCCAGCGGCGGCGCCAGCGAGCAAATACACATTGTGCAAAAGTCTGCTGTCTGCTCATGGTTGATCAAGCAGCCTTGCCAGTTCGGTGACTGCCCGGCGGGAGGCACCGGCGTACTTGTGGAGCAGCGTCTGGCCTTTGGCCTGATACAATTCGTGTTCCGCCTCCGAGGACAGCAGGCGGTCAACGGCTCCCATCAGCTCGGTAGCGTTGGCCGCCTGAATCGCTGCATCCTCGCGCAAGGCCAGGGCGCTGATATCGCGAAAGTTGTGCGTATACGGGCCGAAGATGACGGGCTTGCCTTGCGCCAGCGGTTGGAGAATATTATGGCCGCCGCGCGGCACCAGGCTGCCGCCCATGAACACCACGGTGGCGACGCTGAAGACGCGACTCAGCTCGCCGATGGTGTCAAGTATAACCACGCGCACCTGGGCACCGCGGGATAGGTCCAACTTCTTACCTGCCTCGATCTCCGCCAACACGCGGCTGCGCCGGTAGGTGGCATAGCCGTGCTCGCTGACCAGTTTTTCGATGTCGTCACCGCGCTGAGGATGCCGAGGAGCGATGACCAGCTCCAGGTCTGGATGCTGGGCGTGGAGCTGGTCGAAAGCGTCCAGGATCTGCTCGTCTTCGCCTGGGTGGGTGGAGCCGGCCAGGAGGACCGGAGATTCCTGCGGGAAGCCGAAATCCTGGCGCCACTTGGCTTCCTCTTCCGGGGGGACGTACGGGAAATCTTCGTCGAACTTGGTATTGCCGCTCACTATCACCCTCTGCGGAGACGCGCCCAATGTCACGAAGCGCTGGGCATCCTTCTCCGACTGCGCACAGAGCAGCTCAACGTTGCTCAGCACCCAGGCAAAGAGTGGGCGAAACAAGCGATTCTTCGGATAAGCGGCATCGGAGATACGGCCGTTAATTACCGCGACCGGGATACTCATTGCGTGGGCAGCAGCCAGCAGATTGGGCCAAAGCTCGGCTTCCATCAGCACGATCAGATCAGGGCTTATGGCGGTGAGCGCGTGCTCGCTTACGCCGGGCAGGTCGAAGGGAAAGTAGATCAGCCCTTCGAGGTCCAGGTTAAGTTGTGTGGCCATCTTCCGGCCGGTAGGGGTGGTGGTAGACAGGACGATTTGAGCGGCAGGCTCAGCCAGGCGCAGTTCGCGCACTATCGGCTCAGCCGCTGCCACCTCCCCGACCGAGACAGCATGCACCCAGACGATTGGGCCTTCGCTATCTTTCAGTGCTTTGATCGGGTCGGGCAGTATGCCGAACCGCTCACCCAGGCCCTCCCACGATTTGCCCAGCACGGCCAGCCGCCATAGTAGATAGAGGGCAACCAGCGGCAACACCAGGACGAGCAGGAGATTATAGAGCATCTTGCGCCAGTCGAATGTGGTCTTGTCTTTTGGCGGGGCCATTGTCCGGTCTTTGCTCACAGTCTGCGGTAGAATTCGCCGTGGGGAATCATTAGCTCGAAGCCAAGGTGCTCGTAGGCAGTGCGCGCCGCGATATGCGCTTCATCCAGACCGGTGTGAACCTTCGCGCAGGCCATTCCCGCATCCCGGAACAGGGCCAGCACATATCGGTACATCGCGGAGCCGATGCCCTGCCCCTGACAGGCGGGATCCACGGCATTGTTGCCAATTTCCGCTATCCTGGTATCCGAGTTGAGCATGAAGGTAAGGAAGCCGACGACTTGACCATCAAGCTCGGCGATCAGACAACACTCGGGTCGGCGGTGGAAATGATCGGCGATCTGCTCGGCCTTGCCAGTCTGCCAGCCGTCCGGCCACAGTCGGCCGAACAGTTCCTCGTCCATTCGCTCGCGGTAGCCCTGGTAGATCGGCTCCCAGGCGCGTACCGCAATCTCGCGTATTCGGGGAAGATCGCTCGCTTGAGCTTCACGTATAGATGACGCGGGGTGATTATCCATCAAGACGATTGCCCTCCTTATCCAGCAAACGATCCTCGCCTGACGCCTCGGCACTCAGATACAGGCGTCGGTACAACCCTTCCTGAGCGATCAGTCCCTCGTGCGTACCCTGCTGCGCGATCTGACCCTTCTCCAGCACGACAATCCGGTCGGCGTTACGTATCGTCGAGAGCCGGTGAGCGATGATAATGGCGGTTCTGCCCTCCAGAAGTGTATCCAGAGCGTGGTGCACTGCTGCTTCGCTCTCGCGGTCCAGCGAGGAGGTAGCTTCGTCCAGGATCAGGATGCGCGGGTCACGCAGCAGCGCTCGCGCGATGGCAATCCGCTGGCGCTGGCCGCCGGAGAGATTGACACCGCGTTCGCCGACGAGAATGTCGTAGCCTTCGGGAAAAGCTTGGATGAACTCATCGGCGTTGGCAGCCTTAGCTGCTGCGATGATCTCCTCCTCGGTCGCGCCCGGTCGCCCAAAGGCAATATTATCGCGGAGCGTCCCTGCAAACAGTAGCGTCTCCTGAGGGACGAAGCCCATAAAGCTGCGCAGGGAGGCCTGGGTAACGCTGCGCACGTCGTGGCCGTCCACACGGACAGCGCCGGCCTCAACGTCGTACAGACGCGGCACCAGGCTGCCCACGGTGGTTTTGCCTGCCCCGCTGGGCCCCACCAACGCCAGTGTCTCGCCGGGGTTGATCCTCAGATCAAAATTCACGAGTACGGGTGTGCTCGCATCGTACGAGAAGCAGACGTTATCGAAGCGCACCTCGCCAGTGATGTCCTGCAGCTCAATGGCGTCTGGTGCGTCGTCTACGTCGGTTTGTTCTTCGAGCAGATCCATGGTGCGGCAGGCGGCAGCCTCGGCACGATCCATCGCCAGGCGCAACCGGGTGAGCCGACTGATATTGTTACCCGCCGATTGCATCAGCAGCACGAAAGTCATCAACTCGGCTGGAAGGAGGTGGCCTTGGACTATTTCATAGGCGCCAAACAGTAGCGCAGCGCAGAGCGCGACGCTGACCAGGCCTAGTGTCAGCATGTGGGAGGCGGCCCTGACGCGGGCGTTGCGCAACTCTCCGCGCATTACCCCCTCTGCTGAACTTGCGAAGCGCTGTGCGGCCGCCTGTTCCATACCGAATATCTTGATGACCCGGATAAGGCTGAAGCCTTCTTCGACCGCAGTGGTCAGCTCGGCCAGCCGTGCTTGGATAAGGTGACTGTAGCGACGGACCCAGGTGCCCAGCTTCTTGGTAATGAGGTACACCAGGGGAGCCACGGCCACCGTTACTAGCGTCAGTCGCCACGACAGCTTCAGCATAAGAGCGAAGGAGACTAGGGCGGTAGTCGGTGCGACCACCAGGTTGGCAAGTTGGGAGCCCAGCACCTGCTGCAGCAGCATCGTGTCGTTGTTGACTCGGGAGATTAGTTCACCAGAACGCTGCCGATCAAAGAACTTCATCGAGAGGAATTGGAGGTGGTCAAAAACTGCGACGCGTAGGTCGAGCAAGGTCTTCTGCCCGATCCACTCGCCTAGATACGAGCAGAGCGCTTGCCCCAGAGCCGCAGCAGCGAGCCAGCCGAGCAGAACTAGAATCTTCTGGGCCAGGATTGTCATCTGCTCGGCTTGGGCGTGGGGGTCGGGTCCGACCAGCGTTTCGAACAGGGGCTTGAAGACGTCATTGAACTGATAAATGGCGAACGAATTCAGGCCGCCGGCCAGTGTCATTACCACCAATGAAACCGCGATGACGGTCCAGTACCTTTTTGCGAAGCCGCGCAGGCCCCACAATCCGCTCACGGCGTGGCCTCCAGCGCCCAGACGAACTGGTCAGCCGCTGCTTGGCTTTGGTCGGCTGTAGAGAATACCTTCTGCTCGTGGTTCATGGGCTAATGCCCTCGGTTGGCACCGAGTACCGCGGGAGTTGGTGGCGTACCATTTAGTGGGGATCAGCCTGGCGGCCGCTGTAGCCCTGTTCGATGCGGAGCATAAAGTCGGCCAGCCGCTGCACTTCCGGCGTCGGCTCCGATTCTGCCAGGATCCTCGCGATGGCGTCACTGACATTCAAGTCGCTGCGAAACAGCAGCCGGTAGGCCTGATTGAGAGCGGTGATCTGTTCGGTTGACATCGCTTGGCGCTGCAGCCCGCGCACATTGATGCCTCGAGGCCGGGCGGGAATGCCCTCGGCAATCGTGTACGGTGGGACATCGCGCACCACCCGGCCGAACCCGCCGACCATTGCCATCGTCCCGATAGTGATGTATTGGTGAAGACCGACTATGCCGCCGATGTTGACGTAGTCTTCGATGACGCAATGACCGCTGACCCCGACGTTATTAGCCATTATTATGTTACTGCCTACTACGGCATTGTGGCCGATGTGTGAGTAGGCCATCAGCAGGTTATTGTCGCCGATCCGGGTGCTGTTGCCCTCGCCGCTGGCTCGGTGCATTGTCACGAACTCGCGAATGTGGTTATTCTGACCAATGACCAGTTGGGTGGGCTCCCCCTTGTATTTCATGTCCTGGGGTGGCTCACCAAGTACGGCGCCGGTATGCACCTCTGTACCCGCGCCCAATATGGTGCCTCCGCGGATCACAGCGTAGGCGCCAATTATGCAGTTATCGCTGATCTGGGTATCCGCCTCGATGATGGCGTAGGGTTTAACGGTAACTCCCTCGCCCAGTTCAGCCTGCGGATCAACTATAGCTGTAGGATGTATTTTCATTGGGTGTAGGTTGCGCAGTCAGGTATCTTCCTGCGATGATGAGTCATTGACTATGGCGAAGCTGAAGTCGCCTTCGCAGGCAACTTCCTCCTCGACTATTGCCACAATGTGGACCCGGCCCATTGATCCTTTCCGCCTGACGACTGTAGCTTCGATGATCAATTGGTCGCCAGGAACGACCGGCCGTCGGAAGCGTACCTTGTCCAGTCCCCCGAAGAAAGCCTGCCGATCTTCGCTCTCGTGGGCGGAGAGCAAGGCAATGCCAGCCGTCTGGGCCATCGCCTCCAGGATCAACACTCCCGGCATAACTGGATTCTCGGGCCAATGGCCGGCAAACTGCGGTTCGTTAGCGGTAACATTCTTTATGGCCACGGCTCGCTTGCCTGGTTCCATCTCCAGGATCCGGTCCACGAGCAGAAAGGGATAGCGGTGCGGCAGGCTCTTGAGGATAAACTTGATGTCCATCTCCATCTGTTATGCGTCCCCTTTCCGTCCAGACAAGGCCCGGCCTTTCCGAACTCAGTACCGGCTGGGTCTATCCACTCAGACAGCCCTAACACCCGGAGGTCTTGTGTCCCGTCCTATACAGCCATCTATAACAATTATACTCGCCCCCCGGTTCGCTGTCAAATCAGCTGCGGCGGTTGACCGGCCCGTTGTACTCGTGTTTTTGCGCCTTGACAAGGCTCTAGTTTCGCAGTAAAGTCATTCGGTAGCTGCCGTGGTATCCCATCGTTGTCAAGGAGCACCATCCTGTGGAGATTCAGGCTTTTGCCCCTTCGCGCATTGACCTGGCCGGAGGCACTCTTGATGTATATCCCCTTTATCTGTTTGAAGATGGCGGTATTACCGTCAATATGGGCATATCCATCGGCAGCCACATCCGGCTGGTTCCCCGAGCCGACAGCGAAATCCACCTGGTATCGGAAGACACTGCTACGGCGCAGTCGGCAGTCTCAGTTGATGATCTGGAGTTGGGCGGTCCCCTTGATCTGATGGCACGGGTGATCAAGTTCTACCGGCCCGCGACGGGCCTGGAGGTGTACAGCCGCAATGACGCGCCCCACGGCAGTGGCCTGGGCGCGTCTTCATCCCTGCTGATCTCCTTGAGCGGCGCTCTGCGCGAGCTCAACAAGGTCACCGACGTCACTGACGAGCAGATGGTACAGTATGGATCCCGCCTGGAGGCCCAGAACATCCGCGTTCCCACCGGCCGCCAGGACTACTGTGCGGCCATTTACGGTGGGCTGAACGCCATCTGGTTCGAGGTTGAGGGCGACAGAGTTGAGCCGCTGGCGGTCTCGGAGAAGTTCATTGCTGCCCTGGAAGAACTGCTGGTACTAAGCTTTACGGGCGAGACGCATTTCTCCGGCACCAGCAACTGGAATATGATGAAGATGTATATCGAGAATCAGGGCACGACGGTGGCGAATATGAAGATGATCAAACAGACGGCGCTGGCGATGCGCGAGGCGTGCCAGGACGAGGACCTGGACCACTTGGCCCAGCTGCTGGACCAGGAGTGGCAAAACCGCCGGCGGCTGGCCGAGGGCGTCAGCACGCCGCAGATCGAGCGCTTGATGAGTGCAGCTCGGGAGAACGGCGCCCGAGCCAGCAAGATCTGTGGTTCCGGAGGTGGCGGTTGTATGATTACGCTGGCCGCGCCCGGCGCGAGCGAGGCAGTAATCGCTGCACTGGAGTCACACGGTGCGCAGCACTTGCCGTACACCATCCACCGAGAGGGACTTACGGTCACCAATACTTAGCAGGTGATAGCTATGAGTCTTGTGGGTATTGATATCGGCAGCACTGCCACCAAGGCAGTGCTGGTCAACGCTGACGGGGAGATCATCGCCCAGGCCTATCGGGAGTATCCCGAGCAGCATCCTCTGCCGGGGATGTTTGAACTTGACCCCGAGCAAGTCTGGGAGGCGTTTGTCGCTGTTGTTTCCGAAGTAGCTGCTCACAGTGGAGGAGACCCCGTCCAAGCACTGTGCATATCCGCCCTGGGTGAGACCTTCGTGCCGGTTGATGAGCATGGCAACTTCCTATATGGCAGCATCCTCTCCTATGATGGCCGGGCCCAGGAGCAGGTCGAAGAGTTGGCTGAGACGGTGGGCGGACGGCAGATTTTCGAGATAACTGGTATGCCGATTCATCCCAGTTTTACCTTGCCTAAGCTGATGTGGCTACGCGATAACGAGCCTGGGATCCACGCTCGCACGTACAAGTATCTGCTCTGGCCTGACGCGATATGTCTTAAGCTCGGCCTGCCGCCACGACTGGACTGGAGCCTGGCGGGCCGGACGATGGCCTTTGATGTGGTGGCGCGCCGGTGGTCGGAGATGATGCTTGAGGTGGCGGGCATCACGCCGCAGCTTCTCGCCGAGCCCATCCGGCCCGGCGAAGTGGTGGGACATCTGCCCCGCCGGGCGGCCGAGCAGCTTGGCTTGAGCACCGACTGCTTAGTCGTGGCGGGTGGTCACGACCAGCCCATGAACGCGCTGGGGGCTGGGATCATCGCCGAGGGCTTGGCGGTGGATGGCATGGGCACTGTTGAGTGCGTCACCGTCGCTTTTGACGAGCCGGTGCTCAGCGAGGCGATGCTTCGCCACGGCTACTGCTGCTATCCCCACGTGGCGGGTGATATGTATGCCACGCTCGCGTTCAACTATTCCAGTGGCAGTCTACTGCGCTGGTTTCGGGATAACTTCGCCGAAGCTGACCGCCAGCGCGCCGAGGACCAGGGGCGCGACGTTTACGAGATAATATTGGACGAATTGCCCGCCGAGCCTACTGGACTACTGGTAGTGCCCTACTTTGTCGGTTCGGGTACGCCATATATGGACGCTCAGGCCAAAGGGGCGATGCTGGGGATGACTCTGGGCACCGACCGCAAGACTTTCATCAAGGGGCTGATCGAGGGCCTCTGCCTGGAGCTGCGGCTGAACCTGGAATCGTTGGCGCAGGCCGGAGTTGAGGTCAGCCGCCTGCGCGCCACCGGCGGCGGCTCCAAGAGCCCCTACTGGCTCCAGCTCAAGGCGGATATCACCGGGTGTGAGGTGGTGACCATCAACGTCATTGAGAGTGGCTGCCAGGCCGGTGCGATCCTGGGTGGCGTAGCGGCGGGCGTCTACAGCTCGATCCCGGAGGCGGTCGAACAGCTCGTCGAGGAGAGGACTGTCTACGAACCCGATGTGCAGGTGCACGAAAGCTATGCGCACTATTTCGAGCTGTATAAGCGACTATGGCCAAGTGTGCGGGATATTGCCCACCAACTGTAAATGTGTAGTCTCGTTTCCTACTACGACTATGCTCGAATAGGAGCGAATGCATGACCTCTCGCGAACGAATGACTATGCTACTGAATAAGAAGATTCCCGACCGGATGGGGCTGTTCGAACACTTTTGGCCCGAGACCATCCGCGACTGCTGGGTCAACGAAGGCTATCCCGAGGGGGAGGAGCCGGGGGACTATTTCGACTTCGACCTCAAATTGGTGGAGAGAGTTCACCGACAAGCATTGAATACCTTCGTGCAGTAAGCAGAGTCCGTGCCCAGTAGCTACCCGCACACTGCCGGCAGAATCCCTACCTTAGCTCAACT
>JAUVXR010000014.1 GCA_030603495.1 bacterium | reverse complement strand
CTTGGGGCAGTGGCGGCCGCGACTGTCCACCTGGAGCGTTTGCGGCCAGGTGTGGGTATAGAGGCTGGGGATGCTGGGGTCGGGGTCGAGCAGTCGGCCGTAGCCCCAGGGGATGGCGTAGCATTCCAGGCCTTGCCGTCGGGCATCGCGCACAAAGGAAGCCAGCCGCTCCGCTTCCCAGCGCAAATCGTCCTCATAGCAGCCGATCAGCAGGCTCTTGATGCCGCTGTGGGCCAGGGTGGTGAGCTTGACCTGGGCCAGCGACTTGATTCCGCCAGTGATGGCTAGGCCGATGTCCATAGCAATTGCCCCTGTCTTGCCGATTACTGGTCTGGCTTGGGTTTGCGTACCACTGCTACCAGGGAGGCGCCCCACGGCAGCCCAATGGTGTGAAGGAAAAAGGATTCCAATTGTTGGGCAGCCAGGAAAAGCCTGTTGATGCAGCCAGGCATTAGGGTGATGCCGATTTGGGGTGGCCCGCGGCGGATAATCTTCATGAATAGGCGATGGATGACCATCAATGGCATCAGGAAGCTGACGACGTAGGTCAGCTTCAACTCTTCAAATCCGGCGAGCCGCAGCATCCGTGACAGCGGCCTTCTGTCATAGCGACGGAGATGATGAAGCACCTCGTCGTGGGAGCTCCACAGAAAGCGGAGAGCGGGCACAGTAATTACCGCTACGCCCCCCGGGCGCAGCACGCGGTAGATCTCTCCCAGGGCTTGTTGATCGTGCTCAACGTGCTCGATCACGTCGCAGCTCGTAACTGCGTCGAAGGTGCTATCAGCAAATTCCAGCTCCTCGACACTGCACTGCACCAGCCTGTCCAGGCCTCGCTGCCGGCAAAACGCCAGCGCCTGCGGCGACAGGTCACACCCCCAGACCTCGCCCAGGTCTGCCAAGGCCTGCATAGTGCCGCCGGTGCCCGCACCCGCGTCAAGGATTTTGATGTCCGCGCCGGCACTATGCCTGGCGACCAGATCGCGGACCAGCTTGCGCCGGGCTACAAACCACCAGTACGATTCCTCTAGTTCATACATCTGCTTAAGCTGCGGATATTCCATTGCTCTGCTATATCATACTGGTGGAACGAATGTTTGACAAGTTCGAGTAAATCTGCTAAACTTGTCGTATGGTACTCAACGCCAGTCAAAGGTGGTGAGCAGTTGTGGCTGACGCCGAACTCATCGGCCGCCGACGACGAATCCTGGACTACCTGATCGAGACGACTCAGCAACGCGGTTACCCCCCATCAATGCGAGAGACTGCCGCTGCTGTCGGTCTCAAGTCGCCGTCCACAGTACTCTTTCACCTGCGTGTTCTGGAAAAGGATGGCTTTATTGAGCGCGTGCCCACTTTGAACCGCGCGGTCAAGCCGCTGGTCGCCGCCGATGCCCGGGCCAGTGCCCGCTATGTACCCGTTCTGGGTACGGTACCCGCCGGCGAGCCGCTCCTGGCGGCCGAGAATATCGAGACCCGTCTGCCCATCCCGGAGGGCATGTTCGCTGGCGACGAGTTGTTTATGCTGCGGGTTAGCGGTGAAAGTATGGTCGAGGCCGGCATTCTCGACAACGATCTGGTGGTGGTCAGTCACCAACCCACCGCTCAGCCCGGCGAAGTAGTAGTGGCGCTCCTGGACGATGAAGCCACTGTCAAGCATTTCTATCCCCGCGAAGACGCCATTGAACTGCGCCCAGCAAATGCGACTATGGAGCCGATCATTAGCCAGAATGTACGGATCATCGGCAAGGTTGTCGGCGTAATCCGGACACTGGGCTAGCCAGCGCGGCGCAGCAGCAGCAGTGTTGCGTCATCCCCATGCGAATCGGCGGCAAAGCGTTGGGACTGCTCGATGATTCCCTGACAGATGTCTTCAAGCGAGCCACCCTCCGCCTGGACTGCTCTGGCCGCCTGGACGATGCGCTCTTCACCGAATTCCTCCCCGGCGTGGTCGCGCACTCCCGAGACGCCGTCCGTATAGCAGATTACTATGTCCCCCGGCTGGACGGCGTGCTGCTGCTGCTGGTAGTCAGGATTGCGTAGGCCGCCAATGACGATCCCGTTGGTGGTGAGTAGCTTCAGAGAGCCGTCACTGCCCAACAGCAGGGGAGGAGGATGGCCGCAGGAGACGAAACTGATTATAGCGGAGGCCGGCGCGAGCATGCCGATGAACAGGGGCGCGTAACTATATGGCTGCAGCACGTCATAGACGGCCTGGTTTACACGGTTGGCTACCGCTGCTGGCGACAACCCGGCGAAGGCGCTGGTGCGGACGTGCGAGTAGACAAGTGACAGGTGAACTAGGCCGTAAGCACTCTTGCCAGGCATGTCGCCCAGGCAGATCAGGTATTGGCCGTCAGGCAGTTCGGCGACTTCGTACAGGTCGCCGCCGACCCAACGGGCCGGTTCGAAGCGGAGGGCCAACTCCCAGCCGGGCACGTTCGGCAGGGACGCAGGGAGAATAGTATCTTGGACAGCACGGGCCAATTGTAGCTCCTGCACGAACTGGGCGGAGGCGCGGTACTGGCGGTCAAGCGCCCGGACGAGGAAGCCGCCAATCACCGCGATTAGGAACAGGAACAGTCCGCCGTGATCCAAAACGCTGAAGGCGGCATCAGAGAGAAGTAGGTTCGGATTCGAGAGATACTGAATCAGCATAAACAAGCCGATGGCGCAGACTGCGGTTAGAATTGCGCCGGCCAACTGGAACCATATCGCGCCGATCAGGACGATTATGTAATAGACCGGAAAGAGCGCCTGGCCTTGCTCGGGACCGGTCATGAGCAGGGCGGCAGTGACCAACATCAAGTCAACAGACAGGGCAAAATAACGTTGATAGGGCAGTGAGCGGCCGGCACCGAAGGCCAGAAAGATCGCCACGGTGAAGACGGTGGCTATCAGCAGCAGGGCCCAGACAGCCGTGCGGAACTCTAGACTAAACTGCGACTGAGTTCCGTAGACCACAAATGCGATGATAAAGGCGGTGCGGAATAGCCCCACAAAGATGTCAGTTTCCCATATTGGGAGGAATCGGTCGGAACCCCGGGGCAGATCGAATGTGGGCAGGTCTCTTCACCTCCTTTCAGTCAATTCAATATTGTTTGACCCAACTGCCAGCTTAATAGTTCTCTGCGCAGACTGATTATTCCTGCTAGGGGTAGCACTGGCCGATCACTGGCACAGCCTAAGATGCTGAGGAGAAGGACAGACAGCTCAATTCATCCCGACTTTGGGGGACAGCGTGCGGAGATGGTCGAGCACCAACTCCGGCGGCGGGGCATCAAAGATGAGCGGGTGCTGGCGGCGATGCTCGAGGTGCCACGCGAGCAGTTCCTTCCCCAAGGCCAGCGGCGCTTTGCCTATGATGACAGCGCTTTGTCTATCGGCGAGGGTCAGACGATCTCCCAACCGTATATGGTGGCCAAGATGCTCGAACTGCTCGACTGCCATCGCGACCATTGCGTGCTGGAGATAGGCGCGGGCTCGGGCTACCAGGCAGCGCTGCTGGGCGAGCTGGCCGCGGAGGTCTATGCGATTGAGATAGTCGAGTCGTTGTCCGAGCGCGCGAACGAGGTCCTGGCCCGCTTGGGCTATGACAACGTTCTCGTCGTATTGGGTGACGGGAGCCTGGGCTATCCGCCAGCAGCACCGTATGATCGAATAATTGTGGCGGCTGCCGCCCCGTGCATTCCGGAGCCGCTGGCCGAGCAGCTTGTCGAGAGCGGTCGGCTGGTGGCGCCGGTGGGCGACCGGGGTGTGCAGACCTGCATAGCGGCGACAAAAGAGCAAGGCGAGCTATCCATCCAGAAGAACATTAGCTGTGTGTTCGTGCCCCTGGTGGGCGAGCATGGCTGGTAGAGTTGCCGATGGATCGGCAGACAACGATGCGGCTGATTCCCTATGACGCCCACGTGAATACCTCCCTGGACGAGCAGGGACTAGCCCCGGAGCAATGCCTGCGGGCCGCGGAAGCTGCGGGTCTACAGGCAGTGGGCCTGGTAGCACGCTTCGGCGAGGTTCAAAGCAGCCCGGACCAGTGGCGGGAGCGGTTGGGGCAGCTGGGGCGCAGCAGCCCGGTGCAGCTCCTCGCGGGTGTGCAGGCCGAGCTCCTCGACGCCAGCGGCCACCTGGATATCTCCTCGAGCGCCGCGGAGCAGTTCCCCCTGGTGCTGGCACACCTGAGCGAGCGAACTGCTGGCATCGGGCACGATGTGCCAGTGCGCTGGGAACGGCTGGTGGACAATATCTTCGCGGCCCTGCTGGGTGTAGTGGATGAGGGGCGATGCAATGTCCTGGCGTATCCGTTTAACCTGGGCCGGTTCCCCGCACCAATAACCCCTGCTCAGCTCCCGGTCGAGCGCGTGGAACAGCTCGGCGAAGCGATGGCCGAAGCGGAGGTCGCCTGCGAGTTATCCAACCGCGCCTGGTGGTGGTATCCGGAGCTGACCGTAGCGCAGTTCACCGAGGATTTCGCCCAGGTCCTGCGGGCCTTCTCGCGCGGCGGGGTCAAGTTCATTGTTGGCAGTGACAGTCGCGACGTCAGCGGCGTGGGCAACCTCAGGTACGTGCGTCGGCTGATGCAGGAGGCTGGCGTGGAACTATCTCAACTCGTGGACCTGACGCGCCTGTGACCGCTGCCCCGGTGGCTGTTACAGTGAGGTGTAGTGGAGGCCGGCGCTGAGCAGCCACGAGGCATTGAGGGCAATCACTGCAACGGTGAAGATGATAATTCCCCCAACTATGAGCAATCGGCGCAGCCTGGCCTCTGGGCCTGTCGCGACTGACACTTGACGGCCGGGGCGGCGCAGGCCGACGGCCAGCACTACTAGCAGATAAGGCACAGCGTTGAGCAGGTAGCGGCCGCCGGACTGGGCGCGATAGTCTACCGAGATGCAGAACCAGATGATACCTGCCCACAGCGCTGTGGCGGCCAGCAAGCCGGCCCACACGCATAGGACGTCGCGGCGCAACGCTCCGGCGACATTCGTCTCGACTTTACTCCTGTAAGCCCGGCGCAGCACGACCAGCGCTGCTACTACTGCTAGGAGAACGAATACGCGCCCGACGGCCAGCAACACCTCCTGGTCCGCCAAGCCTTCCACCCAGAGCCAGTCTGGGGCTACTGTGCCGGCCAGGATGTTCCGCGTCCAGAAACGGAGCAATATCAGGCCGTCGGGGTAGGTCATCATCTCGTGGAACGTGGAGCCCTGGTCGGAGGGATGTGGGGCATAGTTCGGGAATAGCTCCCCGGCTGCCATAAAGCTGTGCAGCGGCCACCAGATGCCCAAGAGCAGGAAGAAGGCGGCGAACGTCAGCAGGGCCTGGCGACGGGCGCGTTGGGGGCGATAGCACATCCAGATCACCAACAGCGCGACCGGCAGCGCGAACAGTGTAGTCTGCTTGATGAGCAGTCCGGCGCCGACGAGCGCCCCGATAATAGCGGCCTCCTGCCAGCGCGGCGGCCGCTTCCGGTAAACCAGTTGCACCAACCCCAGGGCGACCACGGCCGACCACAGATAAGTCAGCGCCTCGTTGTTGACCAGTGAAGTAGTGTAGATGAACATTGGTAGGCCGCCGGCCACCAGCAACAGCGCCAACCGCCACATGCGCGGGACGCCGATGACCACCAGCAGAGCGTAGATCACTGTGATCGTCATCGCTCCCAGTAGTGTGGACAGTGGTCGAATCAAGCGCCGGGCGGTAATCTCCTGGGGGCGGAAGTGCTTGTCAACTACCCACGCTGGGCGAGGTCCGAGTGGCTCGACGCGATTGCCGCTGAGCTTGTACAGCGGCACAGCCAGCAGGTAGTAGGTGGGCGGGTGGTGGGCCTGGTAGGTCTCACTGGGCAGCGGCAGGCGTCGGTGCTCGGCTAGGCTGTGAATGTACTGCATGTGGTAGGGCTCGTCGGGCCCATAATCAAGTGGGATCACGGACTGGCACCACGCCGAGAGCGCGACGTAGATGAGCAAGGCCAAAACCAGTTCGCTATGGCGCGGAATCTGCAGATCCACCACCTCTGTGCTTGGGCCGGGACTGTGCTGGCGGCAAGTTCTGCCCAACTCAAGTTTACCGTGCACCTGTCCCGTGGTCAAGCGAATCATTCTCGGCAGGCAAAGTCCAGCGCAGACGAGAAGAGCATGATGCGCAAATCGTGAGCTGCAGGATGAAGCGGACGACTCTTTCAGCCAATAATAAGATTACCCAATGCAATACGGCTAACGAAGAGTGCGCCACCCAGCACTTACAGCGAAAGTCAATGACCGGCAATGCCGAGTACAATGAGCAATTTGCTTCCAGGCGACTGACCTTTGTGGGTTGCGCCGCGGGGCTAGCCGCGATTCTTCTATGCTGGCCCCTCCGCACGCATTTGCCCCCTACCTGGGACAGCATTCAGTATGTGCTGGGGGTGCTTCATTACGACATCACAATGCACCAGCCCCAGCCCCCCGGCTCCTATCTTTACGTGCATACCGCCAAGCTGCTGGTAAGCCTCGGCCTGGGCCCCTATACTGCGTTGGCAGTCATCAGTCTCCTGACCCGGGGCCTGACCGTAGCCCTGTTGACTTGGTGGGCAGGCAGGCTGATGGGCATGCGCGGGGCGGTCGGGGCAGCTATCTTGGCTCTGTTCAGCCCCCTGGCCTGGGTCTACGGCACGCACGGAGACACCTACGCTGTCTCAGCCTTCTCTTCGACACTGGTCGGCTACCTGTGCTGGCGGCTCACTACCGTTCGGGCTGAGCCGATGTGGCGATCAGCAGTTGCTTTGGGTCTGGCGGGAGGCTTCCGACCCACGGATGCCTTGTTTCTCTTCCCGCTGTGGCTGTGGTGCGCCCGCCGCAAGAAAGTAGCACAGCTAGTCGTCGGCCTGGTCATTCTTGGCCTGATCACTGCCGCGTGGCTGTTTCCGATGATCGCAAGCGCGGGAGGCTGGAGCAGCTACCGGGCTGTTTCCGGGGAACTGGCCAAGTGGCTGTGGCGATTTGCCCCCCTGCTAGGAAATATGGGCGCACTTCACGAGTTTTCAGGAGGCCTGCTTGCGTCCGGCTCTGCCCTGCTGCTAGCTGCCTGGCTGTTCGTCCTGTTTGCCGGGCGGCAATCCGTCCCGCGCGCCCTTAACGCCCCGAATGCGTGGCTCTTTCTTCTCCTGTGGGCGGGGCCTGGCGTCCTTTTTTCCATCCTGGTGCATTTCGGCCAGGCTGGCTATCTGATGCTCGTGCTACCACCGGCGGTGCTGGTCGCTACCATTGGCCTAGTGCGGCTCTGGCAGGTGATGAGCAACATGCAACTCTGTGCACTGCTGATATTGGTAGTTGCCCTTAACACGGCTTTTACTTGGTCAGTGCTTATCGCCCACGAGCGCCAGCGAGAGGCCGATATGCGCCAGATCCAGGCCGCTCTCAGCCAGTTCAGCGCTACAGATACCGTCGCCCTGACCAGCATTCGAGGCTTCAGGGAGCGCCAGGCGGAGCGGCTGATGCTGGAGTTTCGCTATGCGATGTACCTGCTACCCCACATACGTACCTACATCTTCCCCCTCGAACTCGCACGACGTTGTGGTGATCCCCCCAACTACGGCCATCGGCTGGTGAGTGGCAGAGTGGAACCGCCTGTCACGCTGTCGGGTGTGCATAATCTACTACTACTGGACCCCGATTTGCGCCAGTTCTTACCGCCTGGAACACCCAAGGCCCTGGTTGTCGCGAATAGCTTTGCTCACGTATATCTAGTTCGCCTCGAGCCGAATACCCCCTTGATTCTGGGCCCTCAGGACGAGCTGCGCGGGGAACTGAAGAAGCTTACTGATGAGACTGCCGCCGGGGGTGTAGACTGAGAAGCAGGCCACGAAGACACAGAGGACTACTACCCCCACAGCTTGCGGTCGAGGCTGCGGTACTGGACGGCCTCGGCGATGTGCGGGACCTCGATACTCTCGCTGCCGTCCAGGTCCGCGACGGTGCGGGCCAGCTTGATGATCCGGTCGTGGGCGCGGGCGGAGAGAGCGAATTGATCAATGGCCGTGCGCAGCAGCGACTCGACTTCGTCGGTCAGTGCGCAGAACTTGCGCATTGCCCGGCTGCTCATCTGGGCATTGGCGTGTATATCGGTGTCCGCGAAGCGCTCCTGCTGGATTTGGCGCGCGCGTAAAACCCGCTCACGAATAGCCACCGACGGCTCGCCGAGCTCGTGCTGGAAGAGCTCATCTGGCGTCAGTCGAGGCACCTCGAGATGGATATCAATCCGGTCAAGCAGCGGCCCGCTAATGCGCTTACGGTAGCGAGATATCTCACCCGAGCTGCACGTGCACTGCTTCACTGGGTCGGTGTAGTAGCCGCAAGGGCACGGATTCATCGAGGCGATCATCTGGAAGTTGGCCGGGAAGGTCAGCGTCTGCTGGGCGCGGGCAATGGTTACGATTTCGTCTTCCAGCGGCTGGCGCAAGACCTCGAGCGCGTCCCGGCGGAACTCCGGCAGCTCGTCCAGGAAGAGCACACCGTTGTGGGCCAGGCTTATTTCGCCGGGTTTGGGGATGCTGCCCCCGCCAACTAGTCCCGCGATGCTGACAGTGTGGTGGGGATGGCGGAAGGGCCGGGTAGTGACCAGAGCTGTATGCCGACCCACCAGCCCGGCGACGCTGTACAGCTTGGTTACTTCAAGCGCCTCGGCCAGAGCCATGGGCGGGAGGATCGTCGGCATGCGCCGGGCCAGCATCGTCTTCCCCGCTCCCGGCGGGCCCATCATTATGACGTTGTGCCCGCCGGCGGCGGCAATCTCCAGGGCGCGCTTGACGTGCTGCTGGCCCTTGACCTCGGAGAAGTCCACCGCATAATCAGGTGTGTCCAGGTTGAGGTCTTCCTGAGTGACCTGGACCGGCTCGGCCATCAGTTCCTGTTCCAGCAGGCAGACGCAGTCGTAGAGGTTCTCGGCTGTGTAGACCTCGAAGTCGTCCACGACTGCTGCTTCCTTGCCGTTATCGGGCGGGACGACCAGCGCCTGGTAGTCCCAGGCTCGAGCACCCAGTGCCACCGGCAGCGCTCCCGCCACCCGGCGAAGGTGCCCGTCCAGGGATAGCTCGCCCACTAGCACCACGTCGTCGAGATTGTCTATACTGACTTGGCCAGTGGCGACGATGATGCCCAGGGCAATGGGCAGGTCGAAGGAGGGCCCTTCCTTACGGACGTCAGCGGGTGCCAGGTTCACGGTGATGCGCTCGATGGGGAATTCAAAGCCGCTGTTGCGGATGGCCGACTCGACGCGCTCGCGGCTCTCGCGCACCGCCGCGTCAGGTAGCCCTACTGTGGTGAAGCTGCGCAGGCCGCGGGAGATATCCACCTCCACCTGGACCGGATAGGCGTCAACACCCAGAACTGCAGCGCTGTTGATGCGAGCCAGCATAGGAAACCCTCTCGCTAACGTTGTATCACATGTCAATACGATTCGCCGGTTCGGCAAGTAGACCTTCTAGAGAACAGAGGTGGCGTTGGGGGCCGGTGATACAGCGATTCTTCGCTTACCCAGCCGGACGAGGTACTATGGTCACGTCCGCAGCAGCCGAGCCAGTCGCCCTTTCTGCGATTGCAGAGGTAGGATGACGTTCTTGGGTGCGGTGAGAACCACCAACATGATAAGCCCTACGACTCTGTGGTACGGAAAAAATGCAACTGCCATAGTTGGCAGGCAAAGGGTCAAGAACGAGGCAACTCCGACGTGCCAAGGCTTGGTAGAACCGCGTGTGGCAATAGCCCACGGCACTATGGGGATAGCCATCACCCAGTAGTGCACGAACACGGTCGGCGAAATGAGCACAGCTAGCGCTACTGCGTCCATTGCGTGTCCGCAAAAGCGAAAATGAAAGGCCCAGATAGTTTCTCTGTTGCGCTCTTCTTGTTCGATGAGCTTGGAGTACGCTCGCTCCCGCTGAAGAAAGCGAGCAGCAAACCAGCCCAGGATGATCAGGCTGACTACCTTGGTCGTGGTGCTCACGACGGCTGCATAGGCTGACGCATCCATATTGGCAAGATGGTATATTGGCCGTAGCAGGAAATAGAGCAGATTGTATGAACTACTGCAGTAAAAGCCCGTACGATACGGTGTATTCGAGCCGTAGTAGGCCAGAAACTCCCGGTATAGTTGCCAATCCTGGCCCCAATTAGTCTGTACCAACACGATCACGGAGACCCCGATGAGGAATCCCAGAACGGTTTTCCAGCGTTTGGCCATAGTCCAGGGCAGCAGAAGAATCACTGGGAATAGCTTGATATGGGTACCTAGTGCGAGGGGCAGTCCGCTGAGAACAGGATGGCGCCGGAGCAAGACTATGGCGAGCAGTATTGAGTCAGCCACCCACAAATTCACTTGATTCCACTTGAGCATGTCCAAGAGCGGGTTGTTGAAAACCAGCAGGGCCGCAACGACCACGGCTGCCGCTACCTTGCCCAGGCCCAGGTTTCTGGTGAAATGGTAAGCGAGCCAGTAAGTCGCGATGACCAGGAGAAGCTGCATGCACTGAAAGAGGTAGAAGACCGCGTTCCATGGATTCAGCGTCTGTGTGTTGACCCCCAACACTCGGGCAGAATCTTCGATCGTCCGATACAGCCCGGCCATCACCTGCGCCTGAAGCGGGGGGTACACGTAGGTGCTGTGGGGGTATTTCTCTGAGCCTTGTGTGTAAGGGCTTTCGCCGGCGAGAACCTGGTCTGCTGCCCGAGTGTAGTCCATGAAATCACCGCTTTTGTGGGGATGGTGAGTCGTGATAGCGAGAAAGTGAAGACTCACCAGCACCCACAGGACCAACGGGAGCAGCTCCGGAAAGGGTTGGCCTCTTAGGCGCTTCAGCTCGATGCCGGCGATGATTACGATCGCCAGGGAACCGCAGCACGCCAGCCAGAGGAAGGCGATCGTCCTCTCGTCCCACTCATCCACGAGTGGTACCTTCAGGCCCAGCAAGATCAGCGGCAATGCGATAGCCGTCAGTACTATGAAGATGTACAGCACGACTGTGGCAGCAGATGCTCTGGGCCTGGCTTCGCTCGGTTGGTCCATAGCTTGCTCCAGACTTGATGGCCTCGCCTGAGCCATACTGCCCACCGAGCCGAGATACCTGTTTGCTCAGTGTTTGGGCTCGCGCAGGTATACACCATAGCGGTGGTATTCTGTGTATCCTTTGGTTATGCGCCAGGGAACAGTAGCGGATGCGACTTTGCGGAAGTCGCCAACATCCTGGGGCATGCTGCCCGTCGGGAAAGCTTCCTCCCGGAGCACCAGGGCGTCCAGTTTGATAAGCCGCCGATCTATTTGCAGGACTTGCTCCGGTCCAAAGCTTAATGGAATCTGGATGCCGCGTTGGCCACTGTGCCAGGAGATGTCTACAGCCATCGGGCTGGCCACGATTGCGCCAGGGGGCAGAACCTGCTCTATCTGGCGGCTGAGATAATAGCCCTCCGGTGGGCGGTACACCGAGCGCCAGCCATGTACTGCGCCCAGGAAGGGGGCTGCGATAATGAAAGCGACCAGCATGGCAAAGAAGACGCGCCCACTGGCAGCCAGGTGGGAACGTGCCTGTTCGTATGCCCAGAGCAGGCCGGCGCCACCGAACAGTGACAGCAGCGGCAGGAAATTGGAGGCGTAGCGCTCCATCCCCCAATAGGCGGTAGCCATAGAAGCCCCCAGGCCCAACACAATAGTGGCAGCCAAGGCCCCCACCAAGAGACGTTTGCGCTGTTCCTTCAGCCCCAGCACTATGCCCAGCGGAGCCAGGAGCAACAGGTTGAGAGGAAACAGTCTGCCTACCTCGAGAATGGCACGATACGTACCCCGCAGCAGCTTATTGATGACCACCGGCCCTTGGCGCAAGATTTCCTGCCAGGAAAGGGCGAAGGGTAGTGCGTCGGTCACTGCCAGTGGCGTTTCATCGCGTAGCAGCCACTGCGAGTAGCTTATGGCTGGGCCTGTTGAGGGCAGGGGAGGCGGCGACAACAGCCGCGTTAGTGCCAGGTTCGCTAGTAGCATCACCACCAAGCCCCCCAGCGCTGCCAGGATTGCCCGTCGGCGCAGAGCAGGCATGCCAAAGAGACCGGCAAGCAGAATCATCGGCAGCCAGGCCAGGGCGGTCGGGCGAATGAAGTAGGCGAATCCCAGCATTACCCCGCCTGCCGTCGCTGCCAGGAGGATTCGTCGTTTGCTCAGTAGGAGCAGCAGTGCGGCCAGGATGAAAGCAATATAGACAGACTCCACGTGACCGTGGACCGTTGCTCGCATTAGGCCCGCCTCAGCCAGCAACAGTACCAGCGCCAGGGCCGCCACGCGCAGATTCCACAGCCGCCAGCCCAGCACAAAGACCAGAACGACACATGCTAAGTACCCCAGGACCGGCAATCCGATGACCACGGAGTCGGTGACACCGAAAAGCGCAAAGCCTGCAGCCAGGAGCAGCGGGTAGCCTAACGACCAGATATGCGCCGGCCAGGCGCGGTCTCGGGCCACGTGCTCATGGCCCACCAATTCCCAGTAGCGAAGCGTCAGCGTGGCGCATTGGCCCGTCTGCACGAGCTGACGAGCGCCTCCGGCCCGCTGCATGGCATCGAAATTCAATAGGGGAGACGTGTGCCCCACGTGGATGTGCCAGATAACAGCAAGCAGGGCGAAAGACAGGGCGAGAGCAAGCACAATCGCCGGCTTGAGTAGAGGTTGCTTATCTGCGTTCCCACTTGTTGTCACATTGTCTGATTGGTACTGCAATCTCGACCTCACGACAGCTTAGAGTCGGGGTTGTGTTGAGCAGTCGTGTCTGCTTCGTTTGGCCGCGCGGTGCTCGTCCCCCTACCGGCGGCGCGCCCGCAGATTCACGGCGGTAGCCAAGTTTCTCCAAAGCGGCACCTTGCTTGAGATGCGATCAAACCGGAGAAGCAACCTGATCACGAACTCGTTTCCCAGCGGCGCGAACAAGCAAGGCAGGATATTGGGAAAACCGATGAGTGTATACGCAAGATAGCCGAAAGGCAGAGCCAACTCGACCGCAAAACCGTGGCGTTCAAGGGTAGCAACAAGCTCTTGCTGGAAGAAGGGGTGTTCCTCACCTGCGTGGACCTTTGTAGACCAATTATACAAAGCTGCTCTAGCGGTCCTGATAAGCAATGAGTCACTGCGCGGCTCGCTACAGATGAATTGTCCCCCGGGCCTGATGACCCGGTGGATTTCTTCCAAAGCGCCAGACAGATCGTTGAAAATGTGGTGCAGACCTCCGCGTACAAAGACAACGTCAAACGATTCGTCCTTGAAGGGCAGATACCGCGTATCGGCCACCTGTATTCCTACGCGCTGGCGGACAGCCGCTGGGATGGCGCGCACAAGCTTCTCATTAAGGTCGGCAGCGTAGACCTGTTGGAAGTGGCGCACGAGCGTCCTGAGCATATCCCCAGCGCCGCACATGTTGTCAAGCACTTTCATCCCCCGATGGCGCCCGTCTACGAGCTCAAGCAGGGAGTTAGCCCAGAAGTCCGAGAACATCATGGGGGCTTTGTTCGACCACCGTGCCTGGACCCAACTATCTGCTTGCTCGTCGAACAAGGCGCGCTGGCTGGCGCTGAGACTATCTTCCTTAGCTAACCGCTCCGGCTTAGTTATGGGGATGGTCGCCTCCGTTACTGATTGGAGACCGAGGACCAGGTCTGGCCACCAGAACACGCGCTACTGGTCTTTCCTTGCCGTTTGGTTGCCCTCTTCGGTACTCATAATTGCCATCGTTTGAGCCAGTCGTTTGAGCTGATTATCTACCCTTGAGAGTTTGCTGGACAAGTGGATACATACTACTATCAAGAATAGAATGCCGAAGGTGAAGACAGCCGTGGTGTGGGTTTTTGCACCCGTGAACACAGTTACCGTGGTCAGTGCTTTCGGCCAGGCAACAATCACCAATATAGCAGTCCCCGCTAGTATCCAGAGCCAGGAGTATTCTTCTCGCAATTGACGTCGTCTCACCATGTCAATGATGAAGATGAGCAGAAGCACTCCCACCGTCACAGCAAACAATCGTTGAGCAGGCGTCATAGTGGTAATCATAGTCCTCATCCTCTGTCTGTTCTTGGCCGCGGGCGCAGCAAGGTTACTAGTATTGACAGTAGCATCTTAAACATGTACCACACCGGCCGGAGGCCGCTGTGCATTGATTTGCCGTCCGCTGATTGGTACATTCGGACAGGGATCTCACGCACTCGCACACCCCTTCGATGTATCATAATAAGCACGTCAGCATCAGGATAATCGGCAGGGTATGCCTCACTCGCGCAAAGCGCGATAGCCCGAGGGCCCAAGGCTTGGTAGCCGGAGGTTGGGTCGGTAATGATCTGCCCGGTGGTAAGCCGGATGAGAGCGCGCATAATATGGATCCCCAAAAGGCGTAGCAGGGGGAGGCGGTAGTTGCCTTCGGCCAAGAACCGCGAACCGATAATGACGTCCGCGTCAGCTTTACGCAACTCGTCGAGGAGATTGGGAATACAATCTGCATCATGTTGGCCATCAGCATCAATCTGCACGACCTCGTGGCAGTTGTTCATTTGGGCGTACCGGAATCCAGTCTGCAGAGCCGCACCGTAGCCCAAGTTGAACGACAAGGATAGAACTGTGGCTCCTTGCTGCCTCGCTATCACCGCCGTCTCGTCAGTGGAGCCATCATCTATGACCACAATATCCACCCCAGGTACGGCCTGCTGGGTGGCACTTATGGTTGAGAGAATATTACGTTCTTCATTATATGCTGGTATCAGGATTACGGTTTGCATAGACGGATCTCTCTTCGCTGCATACCGGAATGATTATCGAAAGCTTCTTGTATTGCCTGGCCACAGGTCGGCGTCCTCGGTGCTTTTCCCTTCTATCTATCCGTATCAAGTTCTCCGGTTACTATCTTAGCTCCTGCTTCTTTCTCGGCCTGTTGCATACGAAGGGGAATACCAGCCGCGGCGCGAGCCAGCGGTTGTGAAACGAGCTAAAGCTGTGGAGACGGGATCCTGAGCTTGTGAGAAGAGATCTTACTCCGTGATTTCCAGGTCCAGGAGGCCCTGGGCGGTTAACGCGACCGGCGCGAAGCTCTGCCGGTGAATGAAGCAGGGGCCGAATTCGCGCAAAGATAGCAGGTGCTCAGGGGTCCCGTAGCCCCGGTTGTGTGCGAAGCCGTACCCGGGATAAAGGTCCGCCAGATAGTCCATGAGTCGGTCGCGGTAGACCTTGGCGATGATCGAGGCCGCGGCGATGCAGTAGCATTTGGCGTCACCGCTGGTTATCGTGCGGTGAGGCAGGGACAGCGGTGGGCTGTCGTTACCATCTATCAGGACCAAGTCGGGCGCGGGGTCAAGACGGGCAATCGCCCGGCGCATTGCCTCCAGTGAGGCGCGGCGGATATTGAGGCGGTCAATCTGGTTGGCCGGGACGATCCCCACCGTGCAGGCCACTGCCTGTGACAGCAACTCATCGAAGAGGTATTCCCGCTGAGGTGCGTCGAGGCGCTTGGAGTCTACGATGTGGGCAACGCGGCGGTCAGGGGGCAGGACGATCGCGGCAGCCACTACCGGCCCGGCCAGCGCACCGCGTCCAGCCTCGTCCACTCCGGCTACCAGGCGATAACCTTGGGCTCGGGCCTGCTGTTCGAGGGTGCGCGGTAGGCCACGGCATTTTATTCGAGGTGGTGTGGTGGGCCTGGGTCTATGTCGGATGAATAGCCGCATCGTATCCCGCTCGGTCCCAGGGACTGCCAGTCTGTGCGGTTTTGCCTGCCAATGGGTTCAATGTACGAGGCCGATACGGTTCGGGGGCCAGAATTTGACGAAGGCCTTCCCTTGGATATTGGTCCGAGGCAGTGGCCCCCACTTGCGGCCGTCATTGGAGTTGCCGCGGTTATCGCCGAACACCACGACGTAGCCCGGCGGTACGGTATAGGGCTTGGATAGCCCGGACCAGTGGGAGTTCGTAGGTCCAGCAACATAGGGCTCATCTAATGGCTTGCCGTTGCGATACAGCTTGCCGTACCTCTCATCCAGAACGTCTCCAGGCACACCGACGACACGCTTGATGAAGTCCTTCTCCACCGGTGATGCCTCAGGCGGCGCAGCGAAGACCACGATGTCGCCGGCCCGTGGGTCGCGGAAGTAATAGACGGCATTGTTGACCAGGAGGCGGTCACTTATTAGCAAGGTTGGCTCCATGGAGCCCGAGGGGATGTAGAAGGCCTGGACGACGAACGGCCGCAGGATGAAGAAGACCAGCAGCACTGCTACCAGGCCGGAGTCAATGAACTCCAGCACCGCACCCCGCCGGCTGTGAATGAACGGAATTCGGGGAATGGCCGCGCGCAGCAGCACGATAATGCCGAGTAACTCCAGCATCTGCCAAGGGTTTTCAAAGGCCAGCATCGGTTGCATTGCCTGGACAACCTACCTTCAAGACGGCTCCTCGTCTGCGGCTTCCGGCTGCTCTTCGGGCTTGGTCTCCTCTGCCGCCTCTTCTTCTGCCACCACTTCGGCTTCGGCGCCCTCTGCCGTCTCCTCTTCGGCAACCAGGGCGAGAGCTGCTTCTTCAGACTCGTCGGCTACCTCAGTGGGAACTTCGGCCTCGGCTTCCGGGACAGTCTCTTCTGCTTCTGCTTCGGCTTCCGGGACGGTCGCGGCACGGGGTGCGGTTTTGCGCTCCTTAAGGCGGGCGGCGCGCTCGTGGCGGCCGCGCAGGTAGTAGAGCTTGGCGCGTCGGACCTGGGCGCGGCGGACTATTTCCACGTCGGTCACTGTCGGCGAATGCAACGGGAAGGTCCGCTCCACGCCGATTCCGAAGGTCACCCGGCGGACCGTAATGCTCCGGTTGATGCCGCCCCCGCGACAGGCGATGACTGTGCCCTCGAAGGTGTGGCTACGTGTAGACTGCTCTTCGCCCTCGCCTTCGGTGACTTGCAGTTGCACGCGCACGGTATCACCCGGCTCAACTGCGGGGATCTCTTTCTTCATATACTTGCTTTCGACTTTGGCAATCAAATCATTCATCAGTATTCTCCTGGCCAGCCACGACTTCGGGCTGTGCAGCCTCTTTGATTTCGGTCAGAAGCTTGTTGTCTTCTTCGGTCAACTTGGCGCTTTTCAGCAAGTCCGGGCGACGCTCGAGCGTACGGCGCAATGTCTGCTTCCGGCGCCAGCGACGGATATTCTCATGGTGGCCGCTGAGCAAGATATCGGGTATCTTCATGCCCCGCCACTCAGCGGGGCGGGTGTACTGCGGGTGCTCTAGCAGCCCGTCCGCAAACGACTCGCTGTGCACGGAGCCGGGGTTTCCCAGCGCGCCGGGCAGCAGGCGGATGACCGCGTCAATGATGACAAGTGCGGCGGGTTCTCCGCCGGTCAAGACGTAGTCGCCGATCGAGAGCTCCTCGGTCACCACTGTCTGCCGCACCCGTTCGTCTATTCCCTCGTAGTGGCCGCAGATCAGAATCAGGTGCTGCTGCCCCGACATCTCTTGGGCCTTGGCCTGGTCCAAGCGCTGCCCCTGCGGCGTAAGCAGGACTACCGGGGTGTCCGCTGGCGCCTGGCTGAGCAGGTTGTCGACAGCGCGTACCAGCGGCTCGGGCTTCATAACCATCCCCGCCCCGCCGCCGTACGGGTAGTCGTCAACCACCTGGTGTTTGTCGTTAGTATAGTCGCGCAGGTTGTGTATGACAACATCAACAACACCGGACTGCTGAGCGCGTGCCACAATGCTGCAGTCCAGGGGCGACGTGAAAAACTCTGGAAAGATTGTAATGATATCTATGTGCATGGCTCGGCCCCGCCGCTTAGACGGCGATCCGTCGGCTGGATGGCCCCCGCCGCCACTTGCCAAAAGCGCTGTCCGGGCCCAGTTGCGCCAGCGAGAAGACTGACCTGGCCCCCGGTGGGCGGTATGTTCACCTGGTCGGCAGGATCAGATCTCTGCCGGCCGCCGTCTCCGCGGGGGCGGTGATGATGGTCGGGGTTGCCTCGTCTTCGGTAAGAGCGCGCTGGCGGATCTCGACTACTATGTCGTCCTTGGTGACAATCTCCTGACCGCTGAGAGCCTCGGCCAGGCTGTCGCCTTCGTTTATCTCGACTTCGCTCTCCAGCACACCGCGGGCGATCTCCTGGCCATCTTCCAGCTTCTCGACCTGCTCCATATTCTCCAACAGGGCCTCACGCAAGCCACGCTGCCGCTGCTTCTCCTGCTCGACTTGCTGGCGCACAGCCATCGCCTGCTGAATGTTGCTGCGCTGCAGCTCAGTGATATACGACTGCGTACGGAAGTCAATCTGCCGGACGCGCTGGTCAATTTCGTCAATGCTGTGTTGCAGCTCTTCTTTCAGTTGCTCCTTGAGCTGCTCGGTCACGATGGACCTGAGTATGACGTTGCGCTTGATAATAACGCCCATTATCGGCAATCCTCCCATGCCGGCTTGGCCCTGCCGGGCGACCATTTGAGCGGAGGGCCCCAGTTGCCGGGCTTAGGATAGTATGTCTAAGGTCGCCCGCTGGTCGCGTCTTTTGGCCGCGGTACTGACCAGGGTGCGCAGGGCGTCGGCAGTGCGGCCATGGCGGCCGATGACCTTACCCAGGTCCGGCGCGGCCACTTCCACCTGGTAGACGGTCATGCCCCCCTGCTCGCTGGCTGTAACGTGTACCGCCTCGGGCTCGTCCACTATCGCTGCAACCAGATACTTGACCAACTCTTGCATGCTAGAAGACCTCGCAGAATCGTTGTGGAGCGGAAGCTACTCCGCCTTGCTGCTCTGCCGAAACGACTTCAGAACACCCGATTTCTTCAACAGGGAACGGACCGTATCGGTAGGTTGTGCTCCGACCTCGAGCCAGTACAGTGCCCGCTCCTCGTTAAGATCAATAGTCGGCGGTTCAGTACGCGGATTATAGTAGCCAATCTCCTCGATAGATCGCCCATCCCTCGGCTTAGCTCCGTCCATTATTACGACCCGGTAATGGGGCTGATGGCGCGACCCGGTTCGCTTCAATCTGATCCTAGTTGCCAACTTCGGTTGCTCCCTTCCTGTGGGGGGGCGCTACCCCACAAGTTCGCGGGTCATAGCCCGCCCAGTTGCGCCCTGCCGAGCTGTATCCCTTTGCCCTGGGTCATCGCCTGCATCATCTCGCCAAGCTGGCGATGTTGCTTAAGTACAATGTTCACATCCTGAACCGAGGTGCCGCTACCGTGGGCAATGCGGCGTTTGCGGCTGGCATTGAGCAGTTCAGGATTCTGACGCTCTGCTGGGGTCATGGAGTTAATCACAGCATCCACCATATCCAACTCGCGTTCGTCTATCTCGATGTCCGACAGGTCGGACAGTCCGGCCGTGCCGGGGAGCATCTTCAGTATTTGGTCCAGCGGGCCCATGCCGCGCACCCGCCCGAGATGAGTGCGGAAGTCATCCAGGTCAAACTGGGCCGAGAGTAGTCTCTGCTGAAGCTGCGCAGCCTCCTCGGCGTCAAGCGTCTGCTGAGCCTTTTCAACGAGCGATAAGACATCGCCCATTCCCAAGATGCGCTGCGCCATGCGGTCAGGATGGAAGACATCTAGTGCTTCCATCTTTTCCCCGACGCCGACTAGCTTTATCGGCACGCCGGTCACCGCGCGGGCTGACAGTGCCGCCCCGCCGCGGGCGTCGCCATCCAGCTTCGTCAGGATAAGGCCGTCAAGTTCCAGGCGGTCGCCAAACTCCTCGGCTACGTTCACCGCGTCTTGCCCGGTGAGTGCGTCAAGCACCAGCAGCGTCTCTGGCTGGTCGAAGCTGCCTTCGATCTGCTCGATCTCGGCCATCATCTCCTGGTCAATGTGCAGGCGGCCGGCTGTGTCAATGATGATGGGGTCCAGATTGGCAGACTCGGCGTGACTGACCGCTGCACGTGCGATGTCTACGGGGTCGTCCCCGCCTGTGCTGAAGACCGGCACGTCAACCTGCTCGCCGACCTGCTGGAGCTGCTCGATCGCGGCTGGTCGGTAGACGTCTGTGGCACACAGCAGCGGGCTACGACCCTCGTTCTTGAGCGATAGCGCTAATTTGCCCGCGGTGGTCGTCTTACCGCTGCCCTGCAGGCCACAGAGGATGATGACGGTGGGTGGGTCCGGCGCATAGTCTATCGGGACCGCCGAGTCGCCCAGCAGGTGCACGAGTTGTTCGTGCACGATATTGACGATCTGCTGAGTGGGATTCAGGCCTGTCAGGATATCCTCGCCCAGCGCCTCGTTCTGGACTTGCTTGATGAAATCCTTGACCACCTGGTAGTGGACGTCGGCTTCCAGCAAGGCCAGGCGGACCTCTTTAAGCCCATCGCGCACGTCCCGAGGCGTCAGCTTGCCCCGGCTGCTGAGCTGGCGAAAGGCAGCCTGTAATTTGTTGGTCAGTGCTTCGAACACGTTGGCTGTGGACACCCTTAGGAATTGTCGGACTTGCGTACAAGCGTACGGATAACAAAGCGCCGGCCCACTGGTACCGGCGCTGCCTGGCGCCCAAATCAACAATTGGCCGCCTAACATCATGATTAGTATATGTTATCCGTGCGCCGTTGTCAACAGCCAGGGCCTGGCGGGAGTGGGCCAGGGTTGCTTCGTCTCGATGACCGCGACAGCGACCTCGCTCTGTCGGTGGGCTATCGCGGCGGCCTGCTACTCAACCGCGTACAGCTCCAGTGTCCCCAGCGGCTGGCTCATTACGCTGTCAGCCCACAGGGGATGGGCCAGGACAGTGGGCGGATTGAGCTGCTCGGCGAACAGATAGAAGGGCAAGGCCTTGCTGGCGATGCGGAGACCGTCCAGGGCTACGACTAGTTCGTAAAGCGCGCCGCCGTCTACACCGCGGCTGCCGCGTACGTAGGCCATAGAATCGGGCAGGTTGTCCAGCAGCAAGTAGGCCTCGCGGCTGGACAGCATAAAGGCCGATTGTTCGCGCTTGACTTCGACTACCTTGAAGTGCCCTTGCAGAGCGGCCGTGACTTTGGTGATCAACTCATCGCAAGTGCCGATGATAATCTTGGGGGATAGGTACTCGCGGCCCAGTTCCAGTTCCACCTCGACGGCCCGCAGCACCTGCTCCTCAGTGGCCGGGCGGAAATTGGCCAGGACAAACTCTTCGAAGCTCATGCCCTGGGCAATCGCCCGCAGCACGTTAGGCTCGGAAGTGCAGAAGAAACTGGCGCACTTGGCTGGTTTCCAACTCCCCGCCAGGCAGCCGGCAACGTGAAACAGGCAGCGGTGTGGCGCGACCCGCCGGCCCGTCAGCCGGAAGCTGGCGCCAGCGGCCTCGGAGAACGCGGCCAGGGCCTCGGTGCCACCGGGCAGCGCCCGCAGGGCCCGCAGGGCATTGGCCCGAATCCCTGAGAAGCGCAGCAGGTAGCGCAGGTTATCCCGGGCAATGGCGAAATCTGACTCCAGGAAGTCGCAGAACTCGCGCCATGCATGGAGGTGCCGGGCAAGCTTGCCCAGCGTATCTTGCTGTTCCGCGGGGGCAGTATCGGCGGGTCGTGCCGCGGCTTGCTCTAGGGCGGCCAGGTCCGTACGCAATTCGGCAGAGCGGCGCTTGAGCCCCTCGCGCACGATCAACTCGCGTCCCTCTTCCAGGATCATGCCCTTGTGAAGGCGGAGCAGGTCCTGGCTGCCCATCATCGTGCCCTGGTGGCAGCAGCTATTGCCGCAGGCTCCGCAGACTCGGTCAATGATGCGGTCGAGCTTCTCGGCTGATTCCCTGACTGTCTCTGTCAGATGCGTCATCGAGTACCTCTGGATCGGGCTGGACTTCTCAGTTGCTCAGCTCTATCTCCCCGTCCACGCCGGGGGCATCGCTGAGGCGTAGAAAGCCGTCGCTCAGTTGGGCTGAGGTGGTAAAGAGATCTCCCCGCCCGTCTACGAAGCTTGCAGGCAGACCCATTGGCATAGCCATCGGGCAGTGCGCCGATAGATGGGCAGCGGCGAGCGTCGTCAGTGGCGAGACGCCTGCGGTGAAGGCCACGCGCATTCCCTCGAGCCGCGCGAGGTCAGCTACACGCCGGGCCCCGGTGATGCCGCCGCAGCGGCGCAAGTCCACAGTCACAACATCCACGGCCCGGGCCCTGACGAGTTGGTAGAACTGCTTGATCCCATAGAGATCCCGGCCCGCAGCCAGCGCGATCTCCACGCCCTGGTGCAGCTTGGCGTAGTCTTCCTGCGCGCTACTGGGGAGGATATTCTCCGCCCAGAACACCTCTGCCTTCCCCAACTGGCGGGCTACGGCTTCCGCTGCTGCCAGGTCGGAGCAACTTTCCCCCAGCCTCACCACCAGACGGCGGCTGGGGCCAATCTGCTTGCGAACTTGCCGCACTATCTGCAGGTTCTGGGGAGCGCCATCCGGGAGGCTGATGCCCACGCCGCCCAGGACCTGCTCGTCGTGACTGGCCAGCCAACTTGGCAGCTTCCGTGGCTCCGACATGCCCTGGGGTGGCAGCAGGTAAGTGTCTACCGCGGAGAAATGTGCTCCCCCCAGGAGCTGATACAGTGGGACCTCATAGGACCTGGCCGCCAGGTCCCAGAGAGCCAGATCCGCAGCGCTCAGCGCGCCGATGTACTCAGCCAACGGCCATTTCTCCGACAGAAGAGCCCGCAATAGCCGCTCCCATAACTCCCCCCGGTCGCGGACCTGGGCGCCGATGAGCACCGGCTCGAACAGCTCGATGGCTTCGGCCAGGTGCTGCCCTGTGGGCACAAGCGCCTCGCCGAAGCTGCTCTGCCCGCTGTCGCTCTCGATGCGCAGCAAATGGCAAATTGCCCCAGCCCTGTGCTCGGCTGTCACCGAGCGAATCGTGATAGGATGCGCGGCAGCCATGTTCATATAATCGGGACGAGGGTGGAACGACTCTTGCCCACTGATTCCTCCGGAAGAATGGTCCGACAGTTGGGAATTGAGTTGGTTTACGGCGCATCCAGCCGGTAACCCACGCCCGCGACGGTGACGAGCAAGGTGGGCTGCTGGGGATCACGTTCGATCTTGGTGCGCAGGCGCCCAATGTGGACGTCCAAACTGCGGCTATTCGCGTTGATCTCACCGTGCCACACCTGCTCGACGAGTTCCTGGCGGGGCACGACCCGTCCCGCGTTGCACGCCAGATAGGCCAGCAGGTCAAATTCGCGGGGAGTGAGTGCCACAGCCCGGTCACCCATAGTAACCGCGTGCCGAGTCAGATCAATTTCCAGCGGCCCTGCGACTAACCGAGTCTTCTCCGCAGCCGGCTGACGGTACTGGGTAGCGCGACGAATCTGAGCGCGCAGGTGGGTGAGTATTTCGCGAACCGAGAGTGCAGCGTCAAGACATTCGTCCGCACCCCAGCCCAGCACCTCGACGACGGTGTCAACGTCTGGCTCCTCGGCCAGCACCATAATCGGTGCCCGCGTGTCGGCCCGAAGCTGGCCCAGCAACTCGTCGGCTGGACCAGGGATGGTCTCTAGTTCAAGCAGTATCGCGTCCGCTGGCTGCTCTTGGAGCGCGGTCAGCAAATCGCCGGGAGAGCCTGCGCAGATGAAGCTCAGTGCGCCGCTGGCCATCCCCACCGACACCAGAGACTGGGCGAGTTCATCTGACGCTAGCATTAGCACTTGCTGGGTCATTTGACGGCCTCCGGAGGGAAGCTTGGGAGCTCAGCTCTGTTGTCGCTCAATGAAGTCAAGGACGTCGGAAAGCCGAAAGCGTCGTTGATTCCCTGGTGTTCGGAAGCACTTGAGCACACCACGCTTGGTGTAACGACGTACTGTGGTCGGACAGACGCCCAGTAGAATGGCCGTCTCGCTGAGAGTCAGGGTCGGGTCGAGCAGGCGCTCGACAAGCTCCTCACGGCTCTCCTTGGCTCCGGCTTCCCGTAGCTGTGGGGGTACGACAGCCGCTTCGACCTCTAAGGGCAGTCGCTGTTGCCGCGAAATGAGGGCCTGTAGGCGCTTGGCCTGGGCCTCGTCGGCGCGCTGGGACACCGCCTCGGCAACCTGGAGGGCTTCAGCCTGTTGATCGCGCTGGGTGTCAGCACTGGGTGTGTCGGGATCAGGTTCTTTCCCATCGCGTGTGGCTTTGGCTTGCTCCAGTTGCCGATCTCGGTATTTGATCCATTCGTGCATCAGCATTGTTTATCCGACACTCCTCCGAGCTGTGCAGATTGTTTCAAGGTATCGTCAACGCTGTAGGAAACGCGCCAGCAGTGTCAACAGTACGGTAAGCAATATACTAAGTACCAGGCCCGTTACCAGCGGCAGGGGCCGGCTCCCTTATATTCTGGCGCTCCTTATACGCCTGGGCCCGGCGCTGTTGCGCGGCGGTTAGCAGGTTCAAGTCGCCGGTGTCCAGGTAGATCTGGGCAGTTACCACTGCCTCGTGTGCGACGGCGTAGAAGAGTTGTCGTTGGGCATGGGCCTCCCGCATTCGCGTGGGCGGCTCAGCCTCCTCACCGAATTGCTTGATACGTGCTATCTCGGTGGCGCTTTGCGCCAGCGCGGTGTAGGCCTCCTCCCGGGCTACCGGCCCTTCTTCAGTAAAAGCGGTAAAGAGCTGCCAGACCGTCTCCAGCGTGTTGGCAATTGCGCCATCCGCGGCCAAAAAGACCCGGCGATAGCCTTCTTCGCCCACCGGTTCGCCTACCAGCTCTTCGGCTAGCACGTAACAGTCGAAAGCATCGCCAAACTGGCCCACCTCGGCGTATATGTCGGCCAGGTGCCGGTAAGCCAGCGCCTGCGTTTCTTTGTCGCCCTGGAGTATGATACGTCCGTAGACAGTCTCTGCCTGCTGGCACAGCCCGCGCGCTCGGCAAGTATTCGCTAGGGCCATCAATAAGACCATATCATCGGGGTTATTTGCTACGCCCTGTTCGAGGACGTTCAGCCCGCGCATCGGCTGGTTGTGTCGTTCGTACAGACGAGCTAGTCGCAGGTAGGCATTCCGGCAGGTGCTGTCTTTCGCAATCGCCTCATCGTATAGTTCTGCCGCGCGCTGCCACAAGCCGCGCTGCTCCTCGATATTGGCCAGAAGCAGCCGGGGCAGGCAGAGCGTATCATCGAGAACAATTGCTGCCTGGAGCATCTGCCGCTGCTTCGTGGGGTCCTGCATCTGGGCGTAGATTGCGGCCTTGAGCAGCACTACCTGCACGCGGTCCGCGCCGGCTTGCTGAGCCCCGGCAGCTAGTTCCAGGGCTTGCTGGGGCCGACCATCGGCTAGCGCAGCCCAAGCCGGCGCCAGCAGGTCGGCCTGCGGCTGAGCCTCGTCCTCGGCGGGAGGGGCGGGTGTGGTGGTGACGTTCAAGGGCCCTCTATCGGTGGGCAAGGCCGCCCCGCAGGCAGTCGCTACTAGGAGCCAAGCCAATACAGCTATTGACCCTCGTAGAAGCGCGGGTGTAAGTTCTGGATTTCGGGCTGTTACTCGCATAGTCCTATTGATCTCTGGACCGTTTCGATAGCTACCTCTTTGACAGCGCGTGTGGATGGGTCCTTGCCTATCTCCTCACGATACTGCACAATAGCCTGCTCGTACTTGGCTTTGGCCTGATCAAGTTTGCCCAGATGACGCAAGTTATCCGCATCCAGGCGTAGCTTATTGCCGGATGACCGTGGTGCAACGGTCTCTGTCGGCTCACCTACCCAGATATTGATTACCCCTGTGGCCGGCCGGGGTACACCCTCGTCCACCGGGGGTAGCAGCTCAGGGGGAGGGGCAATTGGGCCCGACTCCTCTGCCGGCTCACTGGTCCCGGTGCTCAGAAAGCCCAGTGGGTCCTGTTCGTCCTCGGACAGCGGCGGGGGGAGTTCCCCCACGCGGACCGGAGGCGGCGGGACAACCGGTCTATCCCCTGAACTGGTAGTGGCCGAGGAATTCGTCTCTTTCGGGCCGATCCAGACGTCTTGGAAGGGGTTCAGGCGGCTCTCCAGCGAGAGCTTGCCGCCCAGGCTACGTTTATCTCGATCCACCGCTGCCAGATGCTCCTGGTAAGCTTTTTGCCACAGCTCACGGGCCTGGCTGTCGCCCGGCTTGATCCGGTCGGCATCCCGGAAGGCCAGAACGGCGCGATCGTAGCGCTCCTGCTCGAGGAGTTTGCGACCGCGAGTCATCGCGGCGGCAAAGACCTGTTCTCTGCTTTCCTGGGCGAGCCGGGCGTTGCGTGCCCTGACTGCAAACATCGCAGCAACTGCCAGCATCAGCAGCATCAGGGAAGCCGCTAGGACTACCGTCGCCCAGCGATTGAGCCGCTTAATGCGTCGCGTCTCCTTATCTTCTTCCTGCTCGGGCGGCTGTTCGGCTAGTTTTTCGCGTAGCGCTGAGACCTTTTCTTTTTCGCGATTACGTCCCGGTTCGAGAGCGACTACTTGCTCATAGGCCTGGATAGCGAGGTGGAGGTTACCGTTCTCCTCTTCGGCCATTCCCAGCAGTTCGTATGCGGCGATGTTGTGGGGCTCGCGGTCAGTTATCTCGTGGCACAGACGGGCGACCTCGCGGCTCTTCCCTGCCATCAGTAAGTTAGTGGCCTGCCGCAGCAGGTCTCCCGACCAGTCAGAGGTCACCGCGAGCAGAGAGGTGGTCTCATCTGGTTCCGGCTCGCGGGTGACTTCGTCCTCGCGCTCACTCAGGGGCCCCAGGCAACTGTCACACTCCGCTGCGTCGTCTGGGTTTTGTGCGCCGCATCTGGGGCATCTTATCATTGCTCCACTATCTCCCCGCTGCCCTGCTAAGAGTGGTGTAACTTTGCTCCACTATATAGACCACTCTTGCACAAAACACCAGGTTAATTCTACCGTAGCGAAGGTCCACTGTCAAGTTGCAGATATGCCGGCAAGCCCCCAACACTTGCCACAAGCGGCGTTTGTAGCGTATAATCGGGTACAATGATTGCCGGATCAGTGAGTCTATTCAACATTGTAGGACCGGGTGAGATAGATGAGTGAGCGAAGAGCCGAACTAGTCCGCGAAACCGCGGAGACTAAGATAATCGTAGAACTGGTCCTGGACGGCACGGGCCAGAGCGAAATAGCCACGGGTGTGGGCTTCTTTGACCATATGCTGACCCACATCGCCAAGCACGCCTACTTCGACCTGAAGATTCAGGCCGAAGGCGACCTGGAGGTTGATGCCCATCACACTGTCGAGGACGTCGGGATCGTCCTGGGCCAGGCGCTGCGTGAGGCGGTCGGTGATAAGCATGGTATGGCCCGCTTCGGCTTGGCGGCCTGCCCGATGGACGAAGCGCTGGTCGCTGTGGCGCTCGACTTCGGAGGCCGGGCGTACCTGGGCTGCAATCTCAGCCTGCCAACTGCCAGTGTGAGTGAGTTCGATACCGAGCTGGTGCGCGAGTTCTTTACTGCGCTTGTCGCCCACGCCGGCATCAGCTTGCATCTAATCCAGCAGGCCGGCATCAATAGCCACCACATCATCGAGTCTGCGTTTAAGTCTTTTGCCCGGGCCCTGGACCAGGCCACTCAGCTTGACCCGCGCAGGACGGATGTGCCTTCGACCAAGGGTCAGCTTTAGGGCCAGGCTCCAGGAAGCGCGCGCTGCTGCTCGGCGACGGCTCACTCGATAACTTCGACAAGTACGCCAAAGGCTTTATAAAGTATGTCAAGCCGTGGGTGAGTAAGTAGCCTGACTACGAAACGCTGTTGGGAGGGTAATCAGTCCCGATGCTGGTCATCCCCGCTGTTGACATCTCCGCAGGTCAGGTAGTGCGCCTGGCGCGGGGGGATATGAAAGAGAAGACCGTCTACAGCGACGATCCCGCCGCGATCGCTCGGCGCTGGGCGGACGAAGGTGCGCAGGTCCTGCACGTCGTGGACCTCGACGGCGCGATCAGCGGCCAGCCGGCGAACCGGGCGGAGGTGGCCAAGATCGTCGAGGCCATTGACATTCCTGTGGAGCTCGGCGGAGGACTGCGCACAGTAGAAGACGTACAGGATGTGCTGGCGTTGGGTGTGAAGTGGGCAATAATGGGCACTGCTGCCCTGAGTATGCGTACCCGCTTAGAACTGGAAGAGGCGATAGTCCAATTCGGCGACCGGATCATAGTTGGTATTGACGCCCGCGGCGGCAAAGTAGCATTCGAGGGCTGGACCCAATACAGCGATATTGATGCTGTTGAGCTCGCCCAACAGATGCAGCAGTGGGGCGTGGGGCGGCTTATCTGCACCGATATCGCCACCGATGGGATGCTGACCGGCCCGAATGTATCGGCGATGCGTCAGTTTTGCCAGGCGGTTCGTATCCCGATAGTCGCCTCGGGTGGGATACGCAGTGTTGAGGATGTCAATGCACTGCGTGAGCTGGAGCCGCTGGGGCTGCTGGGCTGTATCGTCGGCCGGGCGCTCTACACCGGGGACCTGTCGCTTGGTGAAGCAATCGCAGCGGCGGAGTAAGCTTAGGTCGAGGGAGCGGCATTCCTGCCGCGCGTAGTGCGCCGCCGGGGACGCTCTTTCTGTGCCGACCGTAGGGAGGTTTCTTCATGTGCATCTCCGAACTGAAATTTGATGACAAGGGTCTAATACCGGCGGTTATCTGCGACTACCGGACTAATGAAGTGCTGATGGTCGGCTATATGAACGAAGAAGCGCTGCGGCGGACCGTGGAGAGTGGCCGGACCACTTTCTGGAGTCGCTCGCGTCAGGAGTTCTGGGTGAAGGGCGAAGGCTCCGGGCATCTCCAGGAGGTCAAGTGGATCCGTCTGGACTGCGACGGGGATACCTTGCTAATTGGGGTCGAGCAGCATGTAGGAGCCTGTCACCTGGGCTACCGCAGTTGCTTCTTCCGTGAGCTGCACGATGGCCGGTGGGAAGTCATTGCCGAGAAGGTCTTCGAACCCGACGAAGTTTACTAGTAACTGACAGAGGTGGCCAAGGCGATGCTTCGCCGGTGCCGACAATTCGTGCCGCTGATCCTGCTCCTAGCGTCTACCTCAGTCTGGGGCGTCGAGCTACTGCCGACGGATCCCAAAGAGCAGGCCCAGTACTGGCTGGAGCACGGCGTCAAGGAGGCCCAGGAGGAAAGGTACACCGCCGCTATCGAGGCTATCAACAAGGCCCTCAAGCTTGACCCCCGCCTGCCGTCGGCCTACTACAATCTCGGGTTCATTTACCACCAGATGGGTAAGCCGGCGAAAGCGGTTGGCTACTACTACGAGGCGCTTAAGCTCGACCCCAGCGATATCCAGGCCCAACGGGGTCTGGGGCTAGCCTATGCTGCGCAGAACAAGTGGCAACAGGCGGCGGCGGTCTTCGCAGATTTGCTTAGGAAGCAGCCTGATGACGCCGAAGCCGCCTTGCAGCTAGGCGCTGCGTATTTGCGGCTGGAGCAGTCGGCTAAGGCGATTGCGCCGCTGCAACAGGCTACGAAGCTGCGGGCTGATGATCCGCTGGCTCACCTGTACCTGGCGCAGGCGCTGACTCTCACCGACCGGCTGGCGGAGGCCGAGCTGCATCTGCTCAAGGCCCGTAAGCTTAAGCCCGACTCGGAACAGATCAAGCGAGAGCTGCTCAGGTTCTATGTGGAGTCGGGGCGATTCTTGTCGGCTGAACCGCTGGCCAAGGAGCTGGTGGCCAAGCATCCCCGCGACCAGCAACTGCTGGCGGCGCAGGTGAAGATCTATGAGGGGCTGGGGCTTAGTCGCGAAAGACGACAGGCTCAGGAAGCGCTGCTCGACCAGTTGCCCCAGCAAGAGGCGCTGGCGGCGCGGGCACAGCTTGCCGATGAGTATCTGGTAGAGGGTCGCTACGAGCAGGCGCTGCCCTACCTGGAGATGCTGCACCAGGCCCGCCCGAAGGACGCCGGCTTCACGGCCACGCTGGTGCGATGTTACCTCAACCTGGGTCGACAGCAGCGGGCTCTGGAGGTGCTGGAGAAAGCGCTCAAGCAGGGCCCGCCGCACCCGGAGCTGGCGACGATGCTGGGCGATCTGCACCTGGGGCGCGAGGAGCTCAGCAAGGCCCTGGAGGCTTACGAGCAGGCGCTGGCCGCGGAGCGCGACTATCTGCCGGCGCTGCGCGCGGCCTGCCAGATCGGCGCACAGCTCGGGTTGACCGCGCAGACAGTGCCCTGGCTGCGGCGGTTGGTGGCGCTAACGCCCCAAGACCCGCTGGCGCGGATGATGCTAGCTGACCAGCTTGCCCTGGCCGGCAAATTCGGAGCGGCCATGTACCAGTTCAACCAGGTTGTGGGCAACAGTGGCGATGAGGAGTTAGTGGAAGGGGCCCGCTTTAGGTTGATGGCGCTGGCGCAGCGGACGGGCAATGACGCATACGAGGAACAGTTGCAGCGGGACCAGAGCCGGCAGACGGCCGCAACTGATCGAGACACGCCGGCAGATCTGCTGAGCGATGACGCTGACCTCCAGGCAACCAAAGAGCGGATTGAAGGCTTGATCAGCAGGAATCCTGACGACCTCGATATCAAAGCGCTGCTGGGCGAGTTCTATCTGGAAACGGAGGAGCTCGACCAGGCAGCCGCGGTGCTGCGCGAAATTCTGGCCGGAGACCCCCAGCACGCCCAGGCCAACTACCTGATGGGCCGAGTCGAGCAGGAGCGACAAAGCTACGCGGCGGCGCTTGCCTATCTGCGTACCGCCATCCTGGGGCAACCCAGCGCGCGAGAGTCCTACGATGCGTTGGTGGCGTGTGCCGAGGCGAATAATTCCCTGGCGGAAGCCGGCGACTTTCTGACGGCTGTGCTCGCGGATGTGCTGGGTTCGGAGCAAGATGTCGAGCACGCCATTCACCTGATTGTCACCTACCTAGCCCGCATCAGCAAGCACACCGATGGCGAAGGGCAGGCAGTAACCGAGCTGGCGGCGCTGTCCGATGCTTTCCCGCGCTCAGCGGCGCTGGCGCTGGAGGTAGCACGGGTGATGGTTAGTGCCGGCGAAGTGGTAGCGGCCGGTAGGTACTACGAACGGGCGGCACGGTCGCCGAAGTACGGCCAAGCCCTGGCCGAAGCGGCACTGCTTCAGTTGGAGGATCATCCCGGAGCTGCCCTGGCGGCGGCCAACGGTTACCTGGTCCGAGTTGTCCAGGATGACGAGGCGCTGGCTCTGGTCGTTGAGCTCCAGGTCAGCACCAAGCAACTCACGGAGGCGCATAAGGGCGCCCTGGCGAGACTGCTGGACCGCCCGCCGCAGAGCGCTGATTACGAGATTGCCAAGGTGGCTCTGCTGAGGCTGGCGGGCCGGCTGGTCCAGGCGGAGGCCAACCTGGCGGTGGCGGTCCTGGCTGAGCCGGACAACTGGGCGCTCCGAGCCGCGCTGGCTTATACACTGTGGCTGCAAGGCAGGCCAGCGGATGCTCTGACGCAGTTGGAGCGGATACCGACTGAAGCCGGCACTGATCCGGGGCTGCGCACGTTCAAGGCTACGGTTCTGGCCGAAGCAGGATACCCCCATAAGGCGCTCGACGAACTGGGGCAAGCTCTGGTTGCCCAACCGAGGGATCTGCAAGCGGCGCTATTGCGGGCCAGTGTGCTGCACGAGGTCGGCAGGTACGAGGAAGCTCTCTGGGAGTTCTGCCAGGTGCTAATCCTCGATCCCGAGATCGCAGATGCGGGCGCTTCGGTCGTGGCGATGGTCAAGGAGGGTAGCCCGCCGTGGCCAATGGTGCTTACCGCGCTGAGCTATACGTACGCGGTTACCGGGCGACCTGAGGTGATTCGCGACCTGGTATTACAACTCGCCAACTGGGGGGACCAGGCTGCTGTGGAGCAATGGCTAGTGAATCACCCCCGACGGCTAGGGGAGGGTGGCTAGGCGATGCCCGCCCCCATCGTGGCCATTGTAGGCCGGACCAACGTTGGCAAGTCGGTGCTGTTCAATCGCCTGGTTGGGCGGAGGTTGGCGGTGGTCGAAGACGTGCCTGGTGTGACCCGTGATCGCCTGTATGAGGAGGTAGAGCTGGACGGTCGGCAGATGGTGCTGGTTGACACTGGCGGGCTGGCTGGTGCGGAGAACGACCAGTTAATCACTAAGGTGAAGGAGCAGGCAGCGCTGGCGCTGCAGGAGGCGGATTTGCTCCTGCTCATGGTGGACGGGCGCGAGGGGCTGGTGTCGCTGGACTGGGAAGTGACCGAGGTAGTCCGCCGCAGCGGCAAGCCGGTCGTTTTTGTCGCCAACAAGATGGAAAGCCCGCAACTGGATGTGAATGAGTTCGCCGAGTTGGGCTTGGGGGTGCCTCTGCGCCTGTCCGCGCTTCAGGGGCAGGGAATCGGCGAGTTGATCGATGCGATCCTGGCGAATCTGCCGGAGGAGACCGAACCGGAGGCCGTAGCGGACGAGACAGCAGTAGCCTTGGTGGGGCGGCCGAATGTGGGCAAATCGGCAATAATCAACGCTCTGCTCGGCGAGGAGCGGGTGATAGTCAGCGATGAGCCGGGCACCACCCGCGATGCGGTGGACATCGCTGTGGAGGTAATGGGCGAACCGTTCTGCCTGGTGGATACCGCTGGCCTGCGGCGCCGCGGCAAGCGTAGCCAGGGGCTGGAGTACTATAGCAGTCTGCGCACCTTGCGGGCCCTGCAACGCGCTGATGTCGGGGTTGTCGTGATTGACGCGCTGGAGAGCGTCACCCAGCAGGATGCGCATATCGTTGGCGAGGTTATAGATGCCGGCCGTGGTCTGCTGCTGGTGGCTAACAAGTGGGACCTGGTGCGGGATCACGCGTTTCGGGAGGCGGATCCGGCGGCCGACGAACCAGCAGATATCGAAGAGACCCTGCGCGAAGACTTTGCCCGTATTCTACGCCAGAAGCTCAGCTTTGCCGGCTATGCCGAACTGCTCTTGACCTCGGCAGTTACCGGCGAGGGTCTGATGGAAATCTTGCCGGCGGCGCAGTGGGCCGCCCAGCAGTATGCTCGAGAGGTGGACCCCGTGCTGCTTGACCAGGTGCTGCGCGAGGCGCTGATGGCCCACCAGCCGGCGTATCGCGGTACACGACGGCTCAAGGTGCACAGCCTCGAGCAGGTGGCGACACAGCCGCCGACCTTCGCGCTATTAATCAACGACCCCAAGCTTATGCACTTCTCCTACAAACGTTACTTGGTCAACCAGTTGCGTAAGGCCTTCGGCTTTGAGGGGACACCGATAAGGCTTCTGGTGCACGGACGCTCCGGGCGGCGAAGAGGTGATAGACGATGACCAGCGGCGACGTCGTGGTGACGGTGGGCTTGATTATTATCGCTTACCTGGTCGGAGGAATTCCGGTGGGCGTGTTGGCAGGTCGGATGCGGGGAGTGGATATCCGCCAGTACGGCAGCGGCAACATCGGCGCCAGCAACGTATTCAGGACGCTGGGGGCGAAGACCGGTGTGGTCGTCTGGATATTGGACGTTCTGAAGGGATTTGCCCCGGTGGCTCTGTCCGGAATCATGGCGGGTAGAGTTCCGTGGTCGGCTGGGCCGGAGCTGTTTCTGAGTCTGGTTGCCGGCGCCGCGGTTCTGGGCCACTGCTTTTCGCCGTACCTGAAGCTGAGTGGAGGACGGGGCGTTGCCACCAGCCTGGGGACGTTGCTGGCGCTAGACTGGCGGGTGGGGTCGTCGGTCTTTGTGGTATGGCTCATCGTACTGCTGGTCACTCGTTATATCTCGCTGGCCTCTATCCTGGCTGCGGCCAGCGCTGTCCTGTTCTTTGCATTGTATAGTGACTCGGAGTATTATTTGGTCCTGGGGTTTGTCTTGGCGATTCTTGTTATTGAACGTCACCGGCCCAATATTGGGCGGCTGGTTGCGGGGGCGGAGACGAGAATCGGGCAGAAAGCGAAAGGGCTCACTGAACAGGCCGATGACAAGCATAGAAGAGGCTAAGCGCGAAGCAACGATAGTCGGTGCCGGCGCATGGGGCACGACGCTGGCGTGGCTGCTGGCGGAGCAGGGAAAATCGGTCGCCTTGTGGGTGCGTGAGCCGGAACTGGCCGAAGATATGCGTGAGAGCCGGGAGAATCAGATCTACTTGCCAGGCGTAGAGTTGCCCGCTCTGGTGATGGTGACCTCTGATCTGCAGGTTGCGCTAGCCGGCGATGCCCCCGTCCTTGTGGCAGTTCCCTCGCATGGCTTCCGGGACGTGGTGGTTCGCGCTGCGCCGTACATCGGGGCCGGTCGCCTGATGGTGAACGCAGGCAAGGGCCTGGAGCGGGGTAGCGGGATGCGGATGAGCGAGATCCTGGCCGAAGAGCTTGGTGAGCCCAATGCGTATCCCCTTGTCGCTCTTTCTGGTCCCAATCTCTCTGGCGAGATAGTGCAGGGAATGCCGGCAATCAGTGTGGCTGCCTCATCGGATCCGGCGGCGGCACGGCGTGTACAGGCGCTCTTGAACTCCAGCCGCTTTCGCGTTTACTGCAATTATGATATAATAGGCGTGGAGCTATGTGGCGCTTTGAAAAACATCATTGCCCTTGCTGCGGGGATGTGCGATGGCCTGGGATTTGGCGATAACGCCAAGGCGGCGCTGATCACGCGGGGACTGGCCGAAATCGGGCGCTTGGGTGTGAAGTTGGGCGCCCAGCCGGCTACCTTCTGGGGAATTGCTGGCGTTGGTGACCTGATTGCGACTTGCAACAGCCGACTCAGCCGTAATTGGCAGGTCGGGGCGCGTGTGGCCCGTGGCGAGAGTCTCAGCGCTATCCAGGACAGCACGACGGCGGTAGCCGAAGGCATACACACTACGGTTGCCGGCCGTCAGATCGCCACGCGACTGGGAATAGAGGCCCCCGTCACCAATGCTGTTTACCGGATTCTATTCGAAGGTGTCAGCCCGACGCAGGCAGTGACGCAGTTGATGAGCCGTCCGGAGAAGGCGGAGGTCGAGCCGTGGCAGTCGGGCAACAGTAAAGCAGAATGATTCGGGCATTGTGGGGAGGTCTTCGCCCGTTCGGGGCGAATTCACCATATAGGCTTGCCGTTCAAATCTGGCGGGAGGTGGCTCAATGGCTGGTCGCACAGTTAACAAGGCAGAGCTCGTGGAAGTTATCGCTCAGAAGGCGGACCTGACGAAGGTAGCGGCGGGAGATGCGCTCGAAGCGTTGCTAGCGCAGATTAGCGGAGCACTCAAGCGCGGGGACAAGGTCCAGATTGCCGGGTTTGGTGCATTCGAAGCCCGGTGGCGTGAGCCGCGCAGAGGTCGCAACCCACAGACAGGTGAGCAAGTCGACATCGCCGGGAAGTGGGCGCCCGCCTTCAAGGCGGGCAAGGCGCTTAAGGATGAGGTCGCCTCGGCAGAACCTCCCGCGGTGCCGTGTGAAGATGTCTCACCGCCGGTAACGCCGGCGCCGCCGTGGGGCGCAGGACCGGCGTAGGCAGGAGGTACCTGCCGGACAATCATCGTGGCGTAGCGAACTGGTCGGGGCGTGGCGCAGTTTGGTTAGCGCGTTTGACTGGGGGTCAAAAGGTCGCCGGTTCAAATCCGGCCGCCCCGACCATTGGTAGCGGGGTTGCTCTGCGGTGCGCTGGCTGGGCGATGGATAGTGCCTTATCTCATTTAAGTGTTGTATCAAGGCCGCTCCCGACGGGTTTGTGAACCGGGCAGCGGCCTTTTCGGCAAAGATCAGATGCCGAATTGCCCGGGCACAACAAGGCGCGGTGCCAGTGTTTGGGGGTCGTGAGACCGTTGATCATCATGAGGGGGCGACCAACGATGAGTATTAAGCCAACCCCAGAAGCCAGCGAAGCTCTGGTTGAATTGACCTTTTCTCGTTATGAGAAGCATATCAACCCGGGCCTGGCGGCGTTGACGAAGTTTATGGGACTAGATGCTGTTGAGACTGCCGCTGAAGGCTGCTATGTTACCGACTCGGAGGGTACCCGTTACCTAGACTGTCTGGGCGGGCCAGGCGTCTTTACCATGGGGCACTGCCATCCGCGCATCGTCGCGGCTGTTCAGGAGCAGGCGGCCCGCATGCCCCTGAGCAGTCACCTGCTCCTGAATCCGCTTTATGCTGAACTGGCCGAGCGCCTGGCTGTTATCACCCCCGGTAACCTGCAGTGCTGCTTTGTGTGCAATTCGGGCGCTGAGGCCGTCGAAGCCGCGCTGAAGGTGGCTCGCGCCCACACCGGCCGGCCCAAGTTTGTGGCGGCCGAGGGGGCCTTTCACGGCAAGACACTGGGTGCGCTCAGCGCCTCCGGGCGGGACGTTTACAAGCAGCCCTTCCAGCCACTGCTCGAGGGCTTTGTTCATGTCCCCTTCGGTGACGCTGAGGCGTTGGCTGAAGCTCTTGACGACCAGACGGCGGCGGTCATCTTAGAACCGATTCAGTGCGAGGCAGGGATAGTCATTCCGCCCGACGGTTACCTGCGGCGAGTCCGGGACATTTGTGACGAGGCCGGGGTGTTGCTCATTCTCGATGAGATTCAGACTGGCCTGGGGCGCACGGGTCGGATGTTCGCGTGCGACTGGGAAGAGGTCTCGCCCGACATCATCACGCTCGGCAAAGCGCTGGGAGGCGGGGTGATGCCGATTGGGGCTATTGTGGCCCGGCCAGAGGTGTGGACGATGTTTGAGGAGAATCCCATCATCCATAGCTCCACCTTCGGCGGCAACCCTCTGGCCTGCGCTGCGGCCTTGGCTGGGCTGGATGTTCTCGAGGGGGAAAAGCTGCCCGATAGGGCCCTGGCCCGGGGGCAGCAGCTCCGGGAAGGTCTGCGGACGGCCGCTGCGAACCATCCGGATATGGTCACTGAGGTCCGGGGCAAGGGGCTGCTCGTGGGTATGGAGTTCAGCGACAGTGATCTGGGGGGGCTGACGATAAGTGCTCTGGCCCAGCGGGGGGTGCTGACCGCGTTTGCGCTCAATGACCCGAAAACGCTGAGATTCGAGCCGCCCGCGATCATCACTGCCGGGCAAGTGGACGAGGTAGTGCATGCTACCTCTCAGGCCCTGGCGCAGACCGCAGCCATACTCGAAATGTAGGGTAGATTGTGGAGCGTCATGGATCAGCAGCCGCTGTATCTATGGGACAGGGAATCGCCCGCCGCGCGGCGGCGCCGTCGGCAAAGCGAGCAGCAGTCCACGTGTTGCAGTTGTATGCTCGTGGTCGTCTCCGCGCTGATTGCGCTTATTGTGCTCTGGCGGCCGGTCGCCGATTGGCGTCGGCAGCGGCACGAGGTCCGTACGGCCCCCGCAGTTGTCGAGATGTTCCCTCTGGACCTCCAGGCCAATGCCCGGGTCTACTACCGACACAACCTCGTGCGTCTGGCGGTGCGCGTGGTAAACCCCCAGGGCCAGCCGGTCAAGCTGGACGAGCCTCCCCGCATCATTGTCCGCCACGATGGGGATGTAGTCATCACTGTCGGTGGTGTGCGTCGCCTGGTTCCGGCCTGGGATGCACAGAGCAAGTCATACGTGTGCCACTGGCCGATTCCGTGGTCGGCGGAGTCAGGCGTGTATGTAGCCGAGGCCGAGATGAAGATAGCTGATCCCGCGGCCTGGCCGTGGGAGTTGCAGATTCCGCCTGACCAACAGCAGCGCAGCTACGAGGATGGCACGGCCTACTGCATTGCCCAGTCGGCCTTCGAGGTTGCCCACCGGGCGCGCCGAGATATTCCGCCGGGATTGTGTGTCGCCACGTGGGAGCCTGATTTCCCCCAGGATGTGGCGCTGCGGCGACCAGATGGCACGACAGGTGACTGGCGGGTGATCCTGGACTGGTGTGAGTTTGTCGGCGCGGATGCCCTATGGTTCCGGGCTGGGGTGACACGCCAGGGCTGTACGGCGGAACGACCCTTCGTCGGCAGAAACCTTGAGGCGGTTGCTCGCCTGGCTGCCGCCGCCCACAAGCGCGGCCTTAAGTTCGGCGTCTGGGCGACGGCATACGTGACCTATCCCGAACGGCGCAGCGACAACCGTGGGCTACCGAGGTATGAGTGGGGACAGGATATTTCCCGCCGCACCGGCACTATCTCCGATCAGGCGTACATTTCGCTATTCGACCAGGATCGCATTAGTCACCTAGCCGGCTTCTTCCGGCAGATGGCGCGCATCCGCGAGGTTGACTTCGTGGGGCTGGACTATCTGCGCGATGATCCGCCCGGGGGCTACGAGATAGTTGATCGGTTCACCTCAGAAATGCCCGTTAGGCTGCCCGATAACTGGGTGAACTACAGTCGCAAACAGCGGTGGAAGCACCTTGCGCAAAAGGTGGAAAGTGAGTTCGATTCTGTCGCTGGTAAAGACTTCTACGAACAGTGGAACTGGTGGCGGGCGCACCTCAACGCCGGTAACGTCGAGCAGATTATTACCCAGAGTGGTGTGGAGAAGCCAGTGTGGCTGTTCCAATTGAGCTGGATGCATGGGGCCCAGCACGGCCAGGATGCCTTTATGTTTAACGATGCCGGGGTAGCCCTGATCGCGCCGATGTTGTACCAGTCCCCAAGTGACCGGGACTTTGATTTCTTGCTCGAGTTCTGGAATGAATATGCTCAGCCCGGCCACCTCAACCTGGCCGCGGGCGACCAGGTTGACGATTTCTGGCACAAGCCCACACGCGGAGCGACAAAGGGCTCGCGCAACCCGGCAGCTCCCGAGGTCCTCTACGAGCGCATGGTCCGGGCGCACGGGGAAATGGTCGAGGGAGAGCGGACCATCGGCGGATTCTGGCACGACATCTCCCGGGCAGCGGTACTGGGCCGACGCGGGCCCTATCCCGGCACTGAATGGGCGCTGGCCGGCGCTGCAGCCTTCTCCCAGATTCGCCAGTCGTGGGAACTGTATCCCATCACGGTCAAGATGTCCGTGCCTGACAGCGCCGGTATCGGCGCGACCTTCACGGCGGCGGTAGCCGTTGAGAACACTACCGAGGCGACGGTAAGGGACATCCTCATCAAGCTCGAGGAGACCGAGCACATCAGCCCGGTGGGGCAGCGGGAGCGACGGGTGGCGGAACTGGGCCCGGGTGAGAGCCACACTGTGCCGCTGAGCGTACGCATCACCCGTGCGGATGCGACGCGGGCGAACCGCTATATGGTGGCGGCACGGGTGAACTGGGCAGCCGGCGAGTTCGGTGAGAAGAGGCGTGCGGATCTGCCCAGAACCTTTGTGGCAATAAAATATCTGAATGGAACATAGCCGCCTGCTGGGAAATACTCGTCCTACGTAGCAAATCTACTCTGGAGAGCAGGATCAGCAAGAGCATACGATGAGATTCGCCCAGTTGTGGCGTGGTTTAAGAGTGGCCAGGCCCCCGCTGCCGCCGGAGTTCAGCAGGCCGGGGCACGGTGAGTTTGAGGATGTGGCTGAGCACTATGACCGGCTGATGAGCACCGTGCCGTACCGCCGGTGGGTGGACTACGTGGAGGCGCTGCTGCGTCGCCATCAGCGCCAGCCCCGGCGCGTGCTGGACCTGGCTTGTGGCACCGGCCGGGTCGGCGCGGAACTGATCGGGCGGGGCTACGAGGCAGTGGGGCTGGACCTGTCAGAGCCGATGGTGCGCTACTGCTCCTCCCAATATCCGCCTCTGCCCAGTGCGGTGATGGACGCCCGGAGTTTAGCGCTGGCGCCCGAGAGCGTTGATTTGGTCGTTTCTCTTTACGATAGCCTCAACTATATTCTGGAGCCGGAAGGTCTACTGGGCTGTTTCCAGGGCACGTATGTTGGACTGGCTGATAATGGCATACTAATCTTTGACCTGAACACTGAGCTGGCCCTGCGCGCCGGCCTGTTCACGCAGAACAACCTGCGCAGCCGCGAGCCCCTGAAGTATTCGTGGAAATCGTACTGGTATCCCGACCGCAGGCTCTGTCGAATAGATATGTGGTTTTGCTGGGAGGGACCCGGCGGCCCCAAAGAGTTCGAGGAGGTCCACTACGAACGCGCCTATCCCAATGCGCAAGTCGAGCAGATGCTGGCGACAGCGGGGTTCAGCGAGTTTAGCACTTACAACGGGTACACCTTCGACCGTCCGACTAGCGAGTCGGACCGGGTTTTCTATGTCGCGCTGACGTAAGATCACGGACGCAATAGATCAGTCAGTCAAATAGGAGGGCCACAAATGGCTCTGGACAACGTCAAGCAAGAATTTGCCAGTCCCGACAACCGCTTCCGCTTTGCCCCGTTCTGGTTCCTCAATCACGAGCTAAGCGAGTCAGAGACCCGCTGGCAGGTGCGGGAAATGAATGAGCACGGGGTAGGTGGTTTTGTCCTGCATGCCCGGCACGGGCTGATTACCCCCTATCTGGGTGAGGAGTGGATGAAGAACCTCGCGGCGGCCATTGACGAGGGTAAGAAGCTGGGTATGAAGGCCTACCTTTACGATGAGAATAACTGGCCCAGCGGGCCTGCCGACGGGCAGGTTTTCCACGAAAATCCTCAGTATCGCATGTCGGCCTGTTATGTTAGCGAAGAGTTTGATGTCTCGTCCCAGAAAGTGGAGCGGGAGATTGATACCGGTGACGAACTGCTCGCCGTCATCGCCGTGCCCCTCGAAAACGGCCAGCCGGTGGGTTTTCCCGAAGACTGCTTGAGCCTGGCTGGCTATGTAGAGGGCCAGACTCTGACATGGAAAGCCAATGGCGACTGGCGGGTATTTGTCTTCGCCAGGGAGTGGGACAAGCGCGGGGGCTTCTTTGACGGATACGTGGATACACTCAACGCCGATGCCATCGCCAGATTTATTGAACTGACTCATACGCAATACGCAGAGCGCTTTTCCGACGAGTTTGGTGCTACAGTGGACGGTATATTCACCGATGAGCCACACATGTGGCCTCATCGCGATGACAGCGTCGTCTGGACCGGCAACTTGCCCGGCGAATTTGAGTGGCGCACCGGCTGTCTCCTGCTACCGGTGCTGCCAGCCCTGTTCCGCGATATGGGCCCGCAAACAGCCAAGTTCCGCAGCGACTACCGGCGCACCGTCGCTGATCTGTTCGCCACCAACTATATGAAGCAAATCTACGACTTCTGCAACGCGCACAAGCTCAACTCGATTGGTCATCTGCTCTGCGACGGGGAACTGCTGGACGGCACCCGCTGCTCGGGCGACTATTTCCAGGCGGCGCAGTGGCTGCACTGGGGCGGCTGTGACTACCTCTGCTCGCGCACCTGGCCCGAGCCGCCCACCCCTGAGCACCCCCAGCCGCTCAACAATATCGCCGCGGTCAAGTTCGCTGCCTCTACATCTCATCTGATGAACAAACCGGTAGTAATGAACGAATGCTTTGGGCTGGGGATGCAGTGGGCTATTGACCTGCGCACCCTTAAGTGGATGGGCGATTTCGTTATCGCGCTGGGCACCAATCTGCTCCAGCCGCACGCCTTCTACTATTCCATCCAGGGCTTCCGCAAGTGGGAGTGTCCACCCGGCGAGTTTTACCAGTCGCCGTTCTGGTCGTACTACCGCACCCTGTCTGATTACGTCGGAAGGCTGTCGGCGCTGTTCCGCGACGGCGAGCATATCGCCGATGTCGCCTTCTTCTACCCCGTGAAGTCAATGTGGGCCGAGATGGACCCGCACCACAACGATCAGACAACGCGGCTGAATTCCAGCTTCGACCAGCTCACCCGCCTGCTGCTCAAGCTCAACTACGACTACGATTTCGTCAGCGAGGAGATGCTGCAAGAGGCCACCTTCGCCGACGGTGAGATAATCATCAACGGTCCCGATGGCGAGCCCACCGAGAGGTTCAAGGTGCTGGTTATGCCCGCGATGACTACCATTGGCACCGAGACCTTGAGAGCTTTCAACCGGTGGGCGCAGGCGGGCGGCAAGATCATCGCGCTGGGCAGCCTACCCACGAAGTCAGTGGAGCAGGGCGAAGACAAGGCAGTGGCAGAGATCTTTCGCCGCCTCTTCGGTGACGACTATGAACTGAGCTTGAGCGTCGCCGGTGCCAAGAAACCCGTGCTGACCACACATGATCTTTCAACGGGGCCTGGTGGCGTCCTGGTCGGCGCACCGCTGTGGATTGACGACGAAGAGATGCTCGAGCCGCTGGCGGAGGGCATCGATGCGCTCATCGAGCCGGATGTGATGATCACCGACAGCGAGGGGCAGCGCATTCCGGACATTGTGCACTATCACTACTGCCGCGAGTTCAGACACTTTTTGCTGGTGCAAAATACCAGCCAGGAATGCAGCTACGACTGCACCGTTTCAGTTGATGCCTTGGGCGACGTCAGCATCTGGGATGCTGAGACCGGCGAGACCAGGCCTGCGCCGGTCGTGCGTGGGGACGCAGATCGCCTGCACATTCCCGTGAGCCTGCCCCCAGTGGGCGCTACGGTGCTGATGATCGAGCCGCTGGCCGAGTGCCCGAGCACCTCGCTGATCGACGCCGATGTCCAGATACTGGAAGTCAACAATAAAGAGGCGGTTGGCCTGGTCTCGGAGCCGGGGGGCTACAGCGTAACGGTGGGGTCGCTCGAGGGCAAGCCGCGAGTGGTCCGCGCCCGGGTGCGCTCGATGCCGGCGCCGATTGAACTGGGCGAGACCTGGGAGTTTGCGACCGACAAGCCCAATGCCCTGCCTCTGGTTGACTGGAACTACCAGATGGCTACGGACATTACCGGCCCGGACTCAGCCAACGCCCGGCGCATCTTCACCGCCACCTTCCAGGCCGAGATCGTTCCCGAAGAGGCGCGAATACTGCTCGACGGCCTCGAGACGGACAATGTCTGGCACAATGCCCACGTCCGCGACCACGAGATCTTCGTCAACGACCAGCCGGTGAGTGATTTCGAGCCCGGTCAGTATCTGGACCACTACATCTACGAGGCCGATCTGACTGGTTTGCTGCGCAGGGGCAAGAACGAGGTCAAGATCGTATCCCCGATCTTCTACTACTTCGAGCCGGCGACCGTGTATCACCCCGTGATTATGACCGGGCGCTTTGCGCTGGCCGGACGGAGTCACCCGCGGATGATTGCTGAGCCCGGACAGATTCAGACCGGCCCCTGGGATAAGCGGGGCTACCCCTACTACTCGGGCATCGCCACCTACCGCCAGCAGTTCAAGGTGACGGCTGCGCAGAAGACCACACGACTGCACCTGGAGATGGACAACCCGGGCGACTTGGCCGAGGTGATTGTCAACGGCAAGAGCTGCGGCGCACGCGCCTGGGAGCCGTTCGCCTGGGACGTCTCCTCTGCGGTGAAGACAGGGCAGAACGAGCTGGAAATCAAGGTGGCCAACTCGCTACAGAACCTGCTGGTGCAGAAGCCCAAACCCTCCGGCCTGCTCGGCGGGGTGTGGATTGTGCCGCACAAGACGGTGCGGTTCAAGCTGGCGTAGCAGCAATTGAAAAGAGGTGATGCAGTTGGTTACTCTAGAGCTTGAGGGCGGCTTTGGCGAAGGGCAACTGGAGCAGATCTACGATGAAACTCTTCAGGTGCTGTCGCCAGTCGGCCTGGAGATGTCTAAGTTCGCGGACCGTCTAGGCGAATTGGGGCTTCCAGTGGGCCAAGCGGACGGGTTGAAGACCGAAGTCCTTGATAACTTGCCACCAAGGCTCTGCTGAAGGTTCCTGGGGTAGCCAGATAGTCTGCATGGCCTCTCGATCGTTGGCCAGTGCTTGATATGCTTGCTCAGATACCACGGCCGAGTAAATCGCATACCTAGCTAGATCAGAGTCCGCAAGCCGGCACGCGAAGGTAATGGCCAGGCTGCGAAAAAGCCAACGGGGCGAGGAACCGCATCCGTCGGAGAATGGCTTCTTCTCAACGGAGCCGTAGTGGATCGCGGCTCGCGTGCCGACTGATTGGAGTAGGCTGTCGCGGATACCACACTTCCGCAGGGAGTCTCCAAAATCATCTCCGCCTTTCGTTACCCACCAGGAGCCTAATGCCAAGACGTGGCTGGGCTGCTTGCATAGCACTATGAACCCATCACCGGTGTAACTAGCCACACAAACGTCCTCTATCTCCTCGATGGCCTCCCCTGCCAAGCCCTTGCTAGCCACGTCTTGATACTCCACTCTGCCTTGCAGTAACTGTGCTAGGTCGTCGAATGCCTCCTCAAACGCTTGGGAATTCGACTCTACCCCCAACTTTGTCGAACCGGACACATCTGTCACCAGTATGTACCGTTCCTGTGCCATGGCTTGCATCTCGCCTCCTTCAGGATTGCCCAGATGAGTTGTTCCTGATGGTGATATTCTCCCAACGAGGGACGAACCCTTGCTTCGCCCGTGCCCTGGGCGTGGCCCGACTTCACCGACAAGTAGGTATCGCGATGAATATGGGGTGGGCGAATGGCGAGCTGAGAGAAGGCGAGCTCGGGGACCAACACATGGCCGCCTGCAGCAGATTATCATCCAGTATAGATATAGAGCCCGGACAAGGATAACTGTCCGCTCGCGGCGAAAGTCGTGAGTGCTAGGTTGTCGGTGACTGAGAGAGTTATTGTCCAGAAGTGCCCCGTCCAGATCGCACTACAGGACAAGGTACTGGAGTGTTAGGAGGTGAACAACGCTGGTTCGGATTCCCTTCAATAAGCCCTTCATCGTTGGCAACGAACTCTCCAACATAGCTGATGCAGTTGCTGATGGCTGGATTGCCGGGGACGGCCGGTTCACCGCGGAATGCCATCGCCTGCTCGAACAGCGCTACGACATCCCTAAGGCGCTGCTGACTCACTCATGCACGGGAGCTCTGGAGATGAGCGCTTTGCTCTGCGACGTTGGCCCGGACGACGAGGTGATTATGCCCAGTTACACCTTCGTCTCGACCGCTAATGCCTTCGTACTGCGGGGCGCTCGGCCCCGGTTCATTGACATCCGTCACGACACCCTTAACCTCGACGAGAAGCTTATCGAAGGTGCCATCACCGACCGCACCAAAGTCATCGTGCCGGTGCACTACGCAGGTGTGGGCTGCGAGATGCACGCGATCATAGCACTGGCCGAAAGGCACGGACTGTATGTCGTCGAGGACGCAGCTCAAGCGCTGGGGGCTAACTACCGGGGGCGCTACCTGGGCACCTTCGGCGAGCTGGGCTGCTACTCGTTCCACGAGACTAAGAACTTGATCTCGGGGGAGGGCGGAGCTCTGGCCGTCAATTCTCCTGAGTTCGCGGAACAGGCGGAGAGCATTCGCCAGAAAGGCACCAACCGCGCTCAGTTTCTGCGCGGGGAGGTAGACAAGTATAGCTGGGTGGACGTCGGTTCATCGTATCTGCCCTCAGAGATAATTGCAGCTTTCCTGCTGGCCCAGTTGGAGAACGAAGAAATGATAAACGCCCAGCGCATGGAACTGTGGCGTACGTACCACGAGGCGCTTGCTGATCTGGAGCAGGAGGGCTTCCTGCTTCGGCCGCAATGGCCCGAACACTGCTCGCCCAACGCGCATATTTATTACATTCTCACCGCCGACATTGACGAGCGCCAGGCGCTCATCAAGCACCTCGCTGCGCACGATATTATCGCTGTCTTCCACTACGTGCCCCTGCACACTTCGCCGATGGGCCAGAGACTGGGCTACCGCCAGGGCCAACTGCCGATTACCGAGGAACTGGCTGAGCGCATACTGCGCCTTCCGTTGTATTATGAACTCACGGAAAGAGAAGTCCTGCAAGTGACAGACGCTATCCGTGAGTTCTACCTCGGCTAAGGGTCACGCAGGCCGTCTTGCTCCTGCAAAGATGCTGCTTCCCCAAGGCAATAGACCTCGCCGCGCGCAAGGCATCTCCCCTGCGCAGACGGCGCCGAGCACCGCGCTTTCCCAGGAGGGAGGAACCCTAAGCGCTGGCCTATGTCCGCTGCTGGGTTTGAAAGCCCTCCCCAGACGGTCGCGCAACATCCAGGGCAAGCGATGGAGCAGCAAAAGAGGGAAGACAAAGCCAAACACATACCCGCTTAGTTCTACATCGAAGCCTGCCTGACGCAGCGACCTGATTAGTGATCCACAGCTGTATCGCCGGTGATGTGTGGAGTCGAAATAGCTGCAAGAAAGCCACTGGTAGGCGGGGACGGTGAGTATCAGCACTCCTCCGGGCTTGAGGCGTTCCCGCATCCAGGCCAGGAGCTTCTGTTCGTCCTTGACGTGCTCGAGCAGGTCGAGAGCGGTGACCACGTCCCAGACATTCGCGCACACTTCGCGGCAAGGCGCAAAACCGTGTAGCCGCGCGATGCGCTGATGGGGCGGACGGCTCATTAACATAGGATGAGACGAGTCAATCGCGGCCACCCGATAGCCCTGGTCGGCCAGCCTCCTGCCCAGGAGATTGGTCCCGCAGCCGACGTTTAGAACTGCACCGGGAGGCGGCGAGAAACGAGTTAGAAGCGACTCCACCAGGCGATGGCGGTGCCACCAGCCCGTGTCCTCCAGTCTGAGGTACGCCGCGCCCGCCTGCTCGTCGTAGAGCTGCTGCTCAGTGTGGCTGCGGGCAAGTTCGTCGTCAAGGGGAGTGACAACGGCAAGGTCCCTAGAGAGATCGCAACTCAGCAGATCAGAGAAATCGGAGGGCATTTTCAATCAAACCACTTGTGGAAGGTGTAGAGCGCATGGCTGGGCTCGAATCCCAAGCGGAGCCAACCCATCTGTGCTGCGATATTGGTGAGCTGTGTAGAGATTACCATCCGCTCTGCACCATGTTCGCGGAAACACCTAAGCCTTCCAATCATCAAGGAGCGATGAATGCCGCGGCGTCGGTATGTGGGAGCGACGCCCAAAAGGCGCCCTTCACCTTCCTCTGGATTGTTCAGTTCACCGGTTGCGAATCCCACAATCTCTTGATTTAGCTTCGCCACCAGAACAACGTCGGCCACCCCGGCCGAGCTACAGGCTCGATAAGCCCAATCGGCATAGAGTTCGTCGCACGCTTGGTTGTCAAGTCGCTCATCGGCATGATAATGCCCAAAGTAACCGCGAAAGGCGGCCGCCGCAACCTGTTTGACCTGCTGCGCCTCCCCTGGCCTCACTGGCCGGATAGGGGCCGGCCCTTTGTCATTGGGGAGCGGCGTATCGACCAAATCACGCGACCAGTAGACCAGAGTGTCCATCAGCAGGAAGCCCGCTCTTTCCATGGCTTGAGCCGTGCAGAGGTCGTCAGCAGAGCAGCGGGAAATTAGCAGGACTACATTGTGGTCTGTACAGAATCGGAGCACTGCCGATAGATTTGCGGTAGTTACCGTGAGCGCCTTGGCCGCCTTGATCCCGAACCTCTTTTCGTCGAGGTCCGAGAGGCTTACCTCAGCCGAATCACTTCCCATCATCAGTCTCCTCCTGCGTGCCAGTACCGCCTACGGATAGCTCCGTCCGGATGTGGTACTGGGTAGACAGCATCTGCTGGGAGACGATTCTTTCTAGATATTCTCCTACCAGGCCGAAGGAGAACAGGATCACGCCGCCCGTGAATAGGACCACCAGAATTGTGCTGGTGAACCCTGACACCGCGACCTGCCCAAGCAATTTCTTGACCAGAAAATAGAGCCCCAGTAACAGGCTGAACAGCGCGCTGCCGATGCCAAACCAGCTCATCATCCGCAGGGGTAAGGAGCTGTAGTTCAGGATGCTGTCCAGCGTATCACTTACCATACGTCGCAGTGTATATTCAGACCGTCCGGCACTGCGCGGTTCATGCTGCACCAGCACGTTCTTTATGCGGCTGGTTATCGAGAGGATAATTAGCCCGATGCGCGGCCGGGCGTGGCGGGTCTGGCGAATCTCGTCAAGCACAGCACGATTGATGATGCGAAAACTCGTCAGCGCCAGGCCCGGCTGCTTGTTGAAGATGATCCGCTGTAACCGATCATGCAGCCAGGTTCCAGCATTGCGGAAGGCGGAATGCTTCTTGGTCACGTACCTGCCCATCACCACGTCTACATCCGGGTCCGACTCTGTGGCTTCGATGAGTTTAGGGATCTCCTCGGGCGGGTGCTGGAGGTCGTCGTCCATAGTGATGGCGTAGCGCCCCGCGCAGTGGTCCAGGCCGCACTTGAGGGCGCAGTGCTGGCCGTGATTCCGCATCAGGCGAAAGGCCCGGATGGGGACTCCCCGAGCGTGGAGCGACTCGATCACCTGCCAGGAGCTGTCCCGGCTGCCGTCGTCAACGAGCACGATCTCGTAGGCGCGGCCGAGGCTGGTGAATACGTCGCCGAGGCCCTCGACCAGCGGTGCCAGGGTCCGCTCGGCGTTGTAGACTGGTATCACGACCGAGAACTCCACCGTCCCAGTGGCTTGCTCACTGCCGGGATCGGTCAATTCCACTTGCATTACTTGTCTCCTACGCAGTAGTGCGCTCGGGATCAAGTGGTTTGGCGGGCATGCCGACGACGGTGACGTTAGGAGGTGTGTCCCGAGTTACGACCGCACCAGCTCCTACGGTCACGCCGTCCGCTACCCTGACCTCCGGCAGGAGCGTGCAGCCTGCGCCCAGTAGCACAAAGGCGCCAGTGGACGACCTGCCAGCCAGAGTCGCGTTGGGGCCGATGGTGTTGGCTCCGCCGACGTGGACATGGTGGCTGACGACAGTTCCCGCGTTAATCCGAGCCAGCTCGTCTACGACCGCTCCCGGCAGCACCACGACTCCCGCCCCGACGAAGCCGCCCGCGCCAATCTGGGCGTGGAGAGAGACGTAAGCAGACGGATGGACGAGCGTGGGCAGCGAAAGCCCCATGGACGAGCAGAGCTCCGCCAGGCGCGCGCGGGCCTGCATATCGCCGACCGCCACGAAGGCACCGGTTATGCCCAGTTCCTGAACCTGCTGGGCCACCTCGTTGGGGTCGCCCAGCACCGGCAGGCCCAGGACCTGCTGCCCCTTCAGTCTCGGCGTCTCGTCCGCGAAGGCCACAGCCTCGTGTGCGCCGGACTCCTCAATACACTCCAGTACTACATGGGCCTGGCCGTCAGCTCTTGCGCCAACAATTACCAGTTTCATAGTCTCTTCGTCGGCAGGCCGATCATCTCCCGGGTCTCCTGCGGGGTCGCAGGACGACGCCCCAACTCATGGCCTATGCGCACGACTCGTTCGATAAGCATCCGGTTGGTGGCCAGCGCCCGCTCCTGCCAGTCGTAGTGGATGTTATCCTCTAGGCCGGTCCTGACGCTGCCGCCCATGGCCAAGGCCATAGCGGTGACAGGCAGTTGATACCGGCCGATTCCGGCGGCGCCCCAGGTGGTGCCCTCGGGCAAGCAGTTGACCATGTAGCTTAGGTCCAGTCCAGTCCCGCGGCTAGTTCCCAGGTTACCCAGCAGGATGTTGCAGTACAGTGACTCTTCCAGAATGCCCTTGCTGATCAAGTAGCAGACATAGTTAATCATACCCGGCTCGAAGACCTCAACTTCCGCTTTGATCCCGTTATCCTGCATACGCCTGGCCAGCTCCACTATGGTGTCGGGAGCATTGAGAGAGGCCTGACGGGCGAAGTTCATTGAGCCGCACGTGAGGCTGGCCAGTTCGGGCTTGAGCTCGTCTTCGAAGGTCAAGGGTGCGGCCCGCCGTTCCCCATCTTGCTCATTCCTGCCGCTACAACTGGCGCAGATGACGAGGTCCGGGCAACGCTCACGGACTGCTGCTATCAGTCTTCGGTAGATATCCGGATCAGAGGTCGGGCGTCCCTTGTTGTCACGAGGATGAAGGTGGATAATCGCCGCACCAGCTTCGGCGGCGGCCTCGGCATCATCAGCAGTTTCCTCAACCGAGACGGGCACATGGGGTGTGTCCGCCTTGGTCGGGACCATGCCGGTCAGAGCGGCATTGATAATAAACAGTTCGCGGTTAAGCAGGTCACTCTCTAACATAAGACATATCTCACCTCTTTTCTGACGACTTGCCGCCGATGGCAACTGTCAGGAAGCGCAATCTAAGTCAGCTTAGGCCGCACCAGGTGCACAGCCAATACTATTATTCGCCTCGGGAGGCAATATACCTTTCCAAGCTGGGAGAAGGAGGTGATGACGATGACGATTTCTCCAGAATCAGGTAGTCTGGGACGATTGAGAAGCTAACGCACCAATCGCAGAACGACCTAATCAGGCGGGATGATCTCGCGCAGGAGTTCCGGCTGCCGCTCATCGGCCAGTATATCCTTATCGGCTGCCTGCTTGCGTGCCAGCTCAGCTTCGATGTCTATTGAGGATGTGCCATCAGCTAGTTCCCAGACCTTGGCATACTTGGTGAAAACCTCTGTAGCCCGCACTACTGAGTACATGAGCCCAGGTATCCCCTCGCGGATTCCGCCGCGTAGGAGGTACTCTTGCCCGAAGGTGAGCCAGAATCTGGCCAGTAGGTACAGTAGCCCTGGCCGCTTGCCCCGGTGGTAGTAGTCGAGTGCTGACAGCGTAGTGTACTGATTCATTCGGGCAATATGATCGGCCAGGTCATCAAAGGAGTAATGCAAGATAGCATTGCGCAGCTTGCCACAAGGCTCATTCGGTACAGAAGAATCATGCACTCTCCCCAGGGTACGAACAGTGTGGCCGGTCCGGAAAAAGCGCAGTTGATAGTCAGGGTAGGTGCCGCAGCAGCGCAGCCAGCGGCCATGGTCAACTAACTTGCGGGGTATTTTGTAGATGTCATACGGCGGCGGGCCTGCGGCCAGCAGTTGCTGAATCTCCTCGGCCAATTCGGGCGATACCTGCTCATCGCAGTCCAATGATAAGGTCCAGGTACAGTTCGCCCGCGCCAATGCGTAGTTCCGCTGGTGAGCGAAGTAGTCAAAGGGCTGCGCCTAGCAAGTTCTTAGCAGGAGAAAGCAGGTGCAAGGGCGAATGGTACAAGCCCGGCGCCAACATAACCTGGCGCTAACCAGCAGTACTGGGTGAGTTAACCAAGAAGGGGCCAAGGTGCACCTTATCTTTAGGTCTCAAATGTCCAAGAAGTTCTGAGGGCGTACAGCTGTCGATGTTGGCAGGACGCTTACCAGTTTAGCTTTACTACCAGGCTGTGGTGTCCAATCTGCGCTGAGGACGTACAGTTAGGGCAAATAAGTTATACTCTTTGGGAGGCATCTTAGGTATTGGTTCTTGATATTGGCTGCGGCAACCGAAAACAGCCTGGCGCAATAGGCCTCGACAGGGTCTCGGGCACCCAGGCTGACGTAATTGCTGATATTGAAGAGGGCCTGCCCTTCAAATCAGAGGTGTTTTCGGCAATTGTCTGCAGCGGGGTACTCGAGCACGCCAAAAACTTCGTTGGCCTGATGGAAGAAATCTGGCGTGTCGCCCAACAAGAAGCCGTGGTACAGATAGGGGTGCCCCATTTTGCCGCTAGCGAGGCTTATGTCGATCCCACGCACATGGGGTTCTTTTCGGTAAGAACCTTTGACTATTTTACGGAGCACAACCGCTACAACTTCTACTCGCGGGCTAGGTTCAAGATTGAGCAGCGGTATATCGTTGTGAGGGGGATATGGCGGTTCCTTGGTGTTGAGAAATTGGCCAACCTAGCGCCACGTTTCTACGAAGATAATCTGTGCTTCCTTTTTCGCCCGAAGAAGATACAGTTTGTATTGCGAGCAATAAAGTAGTAGCGACGCGGTGCAGTTCGCCGTCCTGCAAGCAGCGGAGGCCATAATCGATGCTATCCGCGTTGGTAATTACGAAGAATGAAGAGGCAGCAATTGAGCGGTGCTTGTCAGCGTTAAACTTCGCTGACGAGCGCGTCGTCATTGATTGCGGTAGCACTGATGCCACCTGTGAGATCGCTCGCGCTTGTGGAGCCCGAGTGATTCATAATCCATGGCCTAGCTATGGGGCCCAGCGCAACTTCGGCAGGGATCAGTGTCGCGGAGATTGGATCCTGGCTATCGATGCAGATGAAGAGGTCTCTCCGAAACTTGCCGAGGAAATTCAGGCTAAGCTTAGGCGCGGGCCGGACCATCCCGTGTATGCATTTCGGCGTCGGGAGGTGTTCTTTGGCAAGCCACTGCGCTTTGGAGCCTCTTCTGCCTATGTAAGTCGTCTTTACCAACGAGGGTTTAGATGGAGTACTGCCCCCGTGCACGAATCTCTCGAGCTGGGCGGGTACAGACCGGGACGGCTACCAGGCGTGCTGCTACATTACACTTGCAGGGACCTTAATCACTTCGTAGCCCGGCAGGCCCATTATGCCATACTGAAGGCGCAGCAGCTTCAGGCCCGTGGCCGACCAGTTACTCTGGCAACTGCAGCCTTTCACAGCGCCTGGAGTTTTTTTCGCCACGTGCTAGTCAAAGGCGGCGTTCTCGATGGGTGGCGGGGCGTGGTGTATGCTGCCCTAGCTGCTAACTATGATCTGCTTGCCTATGCCCAAGCAGTGGAGTTGCACTCCGGGGTAAGTGTGCAGAGCAAGTATTTTCCTCATTCTAACCGCGGAGGGCGAGGAATAGCCGGGGGAACGCACAGCGAGCCTGTAGAGGGAAAGTTAAGGCACTAGATTGGTTATTGTATTGCTCGTGGCAGAACGACCCAACCCACTCCGGGCGGTGTCGCTGATATTGCCCTCGAAGCAGGAACAACCTCCCTCATCTGTCTACATCGCAACAGCCTTATTATCCCATTCAAGTTACTCGTCAGCGCCGGTACCCAAGCCCCATCGGTCTAAGGCTGACTCAAATCGATCAGCGACCTGGTCCCCCTCGTGTCATCACCCCACAGTGGTGCCCCCGGCGCTGCAGGCCAGGGATCAACGTCCGCAGATACGTAATGCCCCCACCGAGGCCGGCAGTTCTTGTTATGAACAGTATGCGCATGCCGATTTAGCTACCCATCTTCAGGTCGGTAATCTCTGTCTCTTGGATTCTAGTTATATTGGCGTTCCTTGAGTCGAGAATGAATTCCTCCCCCGCTCGGTTGCGAGTAGAAATCAGAGCCCTGCAGTTCTGCATGACTACTTTCTCACCCCGAATGCCTCACATGCCAGCCTCATCTCCGAACAAGAACGCTTGCAGTTATGCGAAACTCAGTAGACCCCACGGGGTCGTGTGCGCCATCGCGAGGACCTTGCTTGACCCTTGCCGTGGGGCCGGAATCATGGACTTCGAATTGGGGATCACATGCTGCTTTCTGGAGCGGAGATCTTCACAGCATCCGACCTGCTCAAGGATAGAAGTCGTTCTCGGGTGCTCCCCGCTATCGTGCGGCGATCTAGGCCGCTCACTGGCCACCCGCCGTATCACGGCAAGTGTATGGCACGGCCCAGGCCCGCCAGTGCGGCCTCGCCAATTGCCTCGCTGACCGTCGGGTGGCTGTGGATGGTCTCCCCGACATCACTTAGGGTCAGGCCCATCCGCACCGCCAGAGTGATCCCCGCAATCAACTCACTGGCGAACAGGCCCACGACGGTACCACCGATAATGACGTCCGTGGCCGAGTCAGCAATGAGCTTAACAAAGCCCTGGCGCTCGCCATAGGCCGCCGCCCGGCCGCTTGCACTCAACGGGAAGGTGCCGATCTGGCAGTCCCTGCCGCAAGTGGCCACTTCATGCTCCTGCACACCGACTGAACCGATCTCGGGATGCGTGTAGATGACCGCGGGCACAGCGTCATAGTTGATGGCCCCAGCCCCAGCAACGTCCAGAGCATTCTCGACCGCGACGATGCCCTCGTGGGAGGCCAGGTGGGCTAGCCCCACCCCGCGTCGTACGTCACCGGCCGCGTAGATGTTGTCAATATTGGTTTGCATGTAGTCGTTGACCACGATCTGTCCGCGCTCGGTATCAACTCCCAACTCCTCAATGCCCAGACCTTCCGTGTAGGCCTTCCGACTGGTAGCCATCAGCACCATCTGCACCTCGACGGTCTCGACTTGCCCGTCGCACTCCAACGCCAGGTGCTTGAGGTCGCCCACGTCTTCGATTTCGACCGCTTTCGAGCTCGTCAGCACCCGGATGCCCTGCTTCTTCATTGTGCTTTCCAGCAGGGCACTGGCCTCAGGGTCTTCGGTCGGAGCAAGTCGGTCGAGCATCTCCACCAGCGTGACTTTAGTCCCCAAGCAGGCGTAGACCTGGGCCAACTCCGAGCCGACTGCGCCGCCCCCGATTACCGCCAAGCTCTCCGGCGGCCCAGGCAGAGCCACAGCCTGGTCGCTGTCAATTATGCCCGTGCCATCAGCGCCGGGGATGGGGGGAATGAACGGCACCGAGCCGGTGCAGAGGATAATCTTGCCAGCTTCAAAGCTGACAGTCTGATCGGGACCAACGACCTCGACGTGCGTAGAATCAAGCATCCTGCCATGACCGCCGAAGACGGTTATGCCGTTGCTCGCCATCAGCGTCTCCACACCGGAGACAAGCGTCTTGATCGCGCGGGCGGCATGGCGACGGACACCGTCGAAGTCTATTTCGGGCTCGGCGAACTTGAGGCCCATGCGGCGGGCGCTCTTGGCCAGTTCGATGGCCTCCATGCAGCGCAGCAGAGCCTTGGAGGGTATGCAGCCGCGGTTGAGGCAGGTGCCACCCAACTCCCGCGCCTCGACCACCGCAGTCTTCGCGCCAAGCTGGGCGGCCCGGATTGCTGCCACATACCCGGCGGGGCCACCGCCGATGATACCGATATCGAACTTGCCATTGTCTGCCCTTTCCATCTTTGCCTCCTGAATAAAGATGACCAATAACTTGGTGTAAGAAGCACCGAGTACAGTGAGGGGGTTCGCGACAACCTGTCAGTATCCCTTCTTCAGAACAAGCCAAGCAAAGAGAGGGCCGGACCGATGCACTTGCGAACTGGAGTAACGAAACTCCAACGCCAGATGCTGTTGGACAGCGAATTCAGCAAACCTTCTGCCACAGCTCGTTCTGCGGCCAGGAGAGCGTCTTGTGGAAAATCTCTTCCTCGGAAAGCTCCCCGCCCATCCACTCCGAGAACAGATCGGCGACGCTGGCCGGGATGTTCACGCGCAACGGGGCGGTGCCGTCATCGGCAATAGCTTCGATCTCAAACAGCACATCGGGGGCGCGACTGGCATTGGCGACCAGCTCCAGGTTGCCCTTGCCCAGAGTATGGCCGGTGGCGACCTGGAGGCCATCAAGCAGACAGGTATACGGAGTGGTGCCCGGGCCAGCGACGGTCAGGTGGGCACCGAAGTACTTGCCGCAGCCCAACTGCTCCAGCAGCCAGTTGCCCAGCCGATAGCCCAGAATTGCATAAGGGCCAATGTGCCCGTGGAACTGGCGCAGGCGGTGCAAAGTCTCGGCAGGCGAAAGGTCCTCGTCAACGGCAGTAACCTGGGGGTGTTTCTTTCCTGAGCAGCATTCGCAAGCCAGCATGCACCCTACAATGGCGCCAATAAATTCAAGACCCACCATCATTGCTTTAGCCTCCTCTATTGATACTCTAGCTGTTGCCGTACGAGACAGGCCAATACGGTGAGCAAGCCAACTCGGATATTGCTGTTGCATCACTAACCACCAAGTTTGGCAACTCGGTGGTAGGTTAGCGGACAGCGCAGCTTGTGGTCTCGTAGCAGCTCCTCGTCGCCCAGGATATCCGAAGCCGGCCCAACCGCTGCTATCTTACCCTCATCCAAGACAGCAACCCTGTCACACAGTTGCTCGATCAACTCCATATCATGAGCAGCGATGATCTTGGTCATCGGCAAGGAGTCCAGAAGCTGGATAAACTCCTCGCGACCTGCTGGATCCAGACCATTAGTCGGCTCGTCCAGAGCGATAATCTCACAGTCCATTACTAGCACAGTAGCTAGTGCTACGCGCTTTTTCTCGCCCAAACTGAGGTGATACGGTGGCTTGGCCGCAAAGTCCTCCATCCCCACCGCCTCGAGAGCTGCCTGTACCCGCTGTCTCACAGTATTGTCGTCCAACCCTAAGTTTAGGGCGCCGAACGCTACGTCGTCAAATACTGTAGACATGAATAACTGGTCGTCGGGGTTTTCAAATACCATGCTCATTCGGCGAGGCAGTTTCTGTTCATTGAATAGGGCCAGGCTCTGGCCCAATAACCATACACGCCCTGGCCCCTCAATAACACCATTCAGAAGTAGCAACAACGTGGATTTCCCCGCGCCGTTAGGCCCGATAAGGCCAAAGCACTCACCGACGTGAATCCGGAAGGAGAGACTTTGCAGAGCTACAGTGCCATCCGGGTAGGTGTACGATAGCTCTTCAACGGTTATGGCCTCGCTAGCTGTGTTCACCACATCACCAGCGCCGCTAGCGCTGTCCATAAGCTTACAACCAGCGCAATTGCCCCGACGCTCATTTTGGCTTGAGTTATCCGAGGAAGTCTGCCGGTGTAGCCCCGCGTCACCATGGCAGCAGCCACCCGTTCGGCGCGCAAACAAGTGCGGATAAGCAGGCTTGCGGCTAGACCTGCTCCGGCTTTAAATCGCAGAGCGAGGGTGCGCCCCCCACCCCGCAGGCGGCGGGCTCGGTCCATATGTTGCGCTTCCTGGCCCAGGACAACTACATAGCGCTGGATGAAGCTAAGCAGCTCCACCAAGCAGTGGGGCACCCGCAGGTCAGACAAGGCTACCGTTAGTTTGCGCAGGCCAGTGGTGGCAGTCAATACAAATATCGTACTCACCACCATAGTCCCCTTGACAGTGAAGCTGAGGATGAGTTGGGCTGCCTGCCGGGAACCGGTTAAGCCTGCCAGGGGCAACGCCAGTACATCCTGAGGGCTATGAGGGCGAAAGAAGGGCAAAAGAACGGACAGGCCTAGACAAAAGATTGCTATCCACCGCAACTGGCGCAGCAACCCAGTTGCCGGCAGCCTACCCACGACAAGCACGGCCACCACCAATGCAGCCAGAACCAGGTGCTTGGCCCAACCGGAGACCACCGGAACGACCAAAACTGCGGCCACCAGGCCCACAGCACAGAGCACCTTAACGCGGGCATCCAACCGATGCATAAGGCTTTCGTCGCCAGTATGAGCATTCCAGCTAGCCCAGCCTAGCAATCTAGCCACGGTGTCCCATTCTCCTGATTTGATGGTAGCGACGAGAGTGGCGTCGGGGGCCCACTTGGACCTCGCGGGGGTACCAAAGTCACTCGCTCGATAGCTCTAACTGCCAGCGGGACCACCACAATATTAAGGATAATACCGGGTAGAGAAGTGACTGTGGTGACAACCAGGTAAGGAATAGCTGCCCTTTGTAGACCCAATAGGGGTGCGATGGTCACTATCTCTATGCCTGTCACTAGCTTGCCTGCCACCAGAGCTCCCACTACGGCGATAACAATATGCAGCCGCCAACGCCTGTACAGTAGATGGGCAACCATAGCTATAACTGGCAGTTCAATAGCCATGAGTATAGCAATAGGAGGCACCAGCGGTGGCATTCCGGTCAGTAAGGCCGACAATAGCGGTACCACTATCCCCAGTAGTGCGGCCATCCATGGCGAGATAAGTAGTCCGGCCATCAAGATGGGTATGAACATCGGCAGGAAGACTTTTCCTAAGCCGATCAAGTGGAATAGCATGGGTAGTACTAATCCCAAAGCCCCCAGCAGTCCGGCCAGGCTGATGTCTCTAGCCTTCAGGAAGGAGGAGGTTGGGCCGCTAGTCACGTGATTGCACATACAGGCCTTCTTTTAGTAGGCAGTGTCCCAGTACGAGCGCCAGACTGATTCCTCCACAACGGTCGGGCTGGCCGGCTCGGGATTGCCCGCGCTGTCGATCCGCTCGGTGGTGCTGTGGTAGTGTTCCGGCTTTATCCACTTAGCATGACCATCGCCGAAGATGATATTCGAACCATCGCCATGCACGCGGCAAACCGCCCAGTAGCACAGCTGACCTCCGCGAAGAAGGCCGGTCGGGCCCACCGGCGGCCCCGACAAACACTTGTCCCATTCGACAGCGAGTATCTTTTTGCTCGGCTGCTTCACCCTGGTATCAATCTTCTCCGGAAAGCCCTCCACCGGCGGATCACAATCTGGCTCTGGACAGCCAATATTATAGCCGTGCCCGTAGTACCAGGGCAACTCCGGGCGGACGGGGCACTTCCACAGTTCTCGGCTGCCGAGATACTCGTCGCACCTGCTCTTCCACTGATAGGCTGGTGGATAGCGGCTATCCCAGTCTGAGCAGTACATCATAATAGCCATGCCCTGCTGCTTCATATTCGACAGACACTGCGTGGACTGAGCCTTCGCCTTGGCACGGGCGAAGACGGGAAACATAATCGCCGCTAGGATGGCGATTATGGCAATGACCACGAGCAGTTCAATGAGTGTGAAGCCTTTGTGCATAGCAGTATAGCTCTCCTCTCCAGAGAGGGATGCGTGCCACGATTTCCATAATCGTAGCACAGATAGCGCGCGCTGTCAAGCCTCCATATCAGTCGGAAGTACCTGCCCGAACACAGAAGGAGGAGAAACCAGGGCAGCCAGCGAATAGAGGAGATAACCGCAGCGCCGGGGAATAGAAGCAAAGGCAGTTCAGCGAAGGCGCTGTAGTGCGGCCAAGGTTTCACACATTTGAAGAGAGCAACCGACTTCTGGCAGAGGTGAGTCAAATGACAGAGCAGAGTCAAGCGGGACAACAGTATCGTAAGACGGTCCAAGCTCCGGACGTGCTAGTAAACAAAGCCGGGCAGACCCTGGACGGGGAGGTGATGGAGGCGCTTCTGGACGGCTGCGTGAAGCTGGGGGCGTCGGACATACATATGACCGTGGGCGAGCCGCCTATCTACCGGCGGCACGGACACCTGCATGACGTAGAGGGCTATCGCGACCTGGATGCCCAGGACTTGCTTGCGGCCTCGGTTTTCTTCCTGGGCGAAGACACCGGCGAGAATCGCTACTGGAATGACTACCATGAAACCGGCGGCAGTGACATCGGTCACGCCTTCGAGGACCGCGGCCGCTTCCGGATCAGCGTCTTCGGCCAGAAGCGCACCCTCGCGATCGCCTTGCGTCTGATTCCTACCGACATACTCACCTTCGAGCAGCTCGGCTTGCCGGTTGACCACGTTACAGAATTGTGTCACCGCCAGCGCGGTATCGTTCTGCTGACCGGGCCGACCGGTTGCGGCAAGACCACTACCATCGCCTCGATGATTGACTACATCAACCGCGAGCGCGACGTCCACATCATCACGATCGAAGACCCAATCGAGTATTACCACGAGGGCAAGCAGAGTATTATGAACCAGCGCGAGGTGGGCGTGGACGTAATGAGCTTCGCGGAGGCGGTCCGGCGCAACATGCGTTCGGACCCTGACGTGATGCTGGTGGGCGAGATGCGCGATCTGGAGACGATGCGGGCGTGCCTCCAGGCTGCGGAAACCGGTCATCTGGTCTTCTCGACCCTGCATACGGTCAGCGCGCCGAAGACTATTGATCGGCTCGTTACCGCCTTTCCCGCCATCGAGCAGGAAGAGATCCGGGCGATGACCTCCACCTCCCTGGCCGCCGTGTTCACGGAGGAGCTGATCCCGCGGATCGACCAGGAGGGCCGCATCGCCGCCTACGAGATAATGGTCGGCGAAGCAGGCGGTTCACCGGCTATTGGCAACCTCATCCGCGAGCGAAAGACCTCACTGATGCGCGCAGTTATCCAGAGCAGCGGACAGTCGATGGGGATGCAGCTTATGGAAGCTGCCCTCGCCAGGCTGGTCAACGAAAAGAAGATATCCTTCGACGACGGCTACAATCGCTCCAACGAAAAAAACGACTTCCTCAACTTCGTGGACAACAGCATGATGCCCGAGATGTACGCACAGGCGCTGCAAGACGTGGACGGCCCATAACGTCCGAGCTGGCTGGGCAGTTGCACCGGACCGTTGAATCGGGGACCTGCGCACCGACTCGTGGGAAACAGTTGACATCACCTCGCAGCAACCGGAAATAGTTGCGGAGCCCGATGGCTGCTGAGCAATTTCATCGAGTGCAATCCGACACGTCTCATTCGAGAATAGACCCCACCAGGCGCGCCTGCACTGCTTAGCAGCCCCGGGCCCACCCAGCAACAACCCCCAAGGAGTTGGCCCGCCTCCGCCCGGGGCCACCTATTTCGCTTTCACCGAAGAAGACGGGACCTACCGCATGCGTGGCGTGCGCCCAGGCCCATACTTCGTTGTCGTCGTAGTTCCCGGCCTGACCACCGGCCAGGCCTATGTCATAGTGAGGCCCTACCACACTGCCGTGGCGGATTTTGTCCTGGTGCCGCTCGTCCAGCCAGTCGGGACGGTCACTGGCACGGTATACGGGGAAAGCTCCGCCGGGAACCGCATTCCTCTGGTGGCAGCACATGTGACGATAATCTGTGATAACAACTGGCGGCCACCACCGCCTATAGACGCGATATCCGTTATTGGCTCCCCAGCAGGGGACGTGCCTCCGGACCCCGACAACATTGTGCCTCCGGACATTGTATGGCAGGTCTTCCACACGCTTACCGACCGGCGTGGGAACTACCGGCTGACCGTACCGTCGGGTCCGGCAGCTATGGTGGTCTGGAAGCGTCACTATGAGCTCCAGAAGCGGCGGATCAAGGTGCCGGTCTACGAGAACCATCATTGAAGACTTCTTCCTGCGTATGGTGGACGACATCTCTCCACCTCCTCCACCCCCGCCATCCACGAATTGACCGATAACCCTGCAGACGCTGAGGGCCGCCAGACCGTCGAAAGTGAGCCGGCAGTCGTCCCGGCCGGCGTGGTGGACTGGAGCTTATGCTACTGAAGAAAGTCGCGACGGCACACGGCGGTCTACTCGGTACTACCCGGCGAGTCAGCCAGCAATCAGTTCCTATGACACCTGGGCGTAAGAGGATGCCGGGTGGTGTGTCCGAGGGTGGATGCCCGGCGGTAGCTTCAAGGGCACTACTGGGAGGATGACGTAGAAGGTCGTGCCCTCGCCGATTGTGCTGTCTACCGATATTTCTCCGCCGTGGAGCTGGACGATGGTCCGGGCAATGTACAGGCCCAGCCCCATGCCGCGTTCCATGAGAGGTACGTCCGCCCCTTCGTCGGCCTGACTGAACTTGTCGAAAATGGCTTCCAGTTGTTCCGGTGAAATCCCACAGCCGCTGTCACTCACCGCAATTTGTATCTCGTCCCCCTTGCTGATGGCACTGAGCTTGATAGTACCGCCTGCGGGGGTGTATTTCAGGGCATTCTGGCACAGATTAACTAGTACCTGCTCGAGGCGGCCAGCGTCAGCCGTGATATCGGGCAGCCACGCTCCGAAGCCGGTGCGCACCGCGATGCCCTGCAGACGTGCCTTGACCCTGAAGACATCGGCCACCTTGGCAATCAGCTTCTCTATCTGCACCGACTCGAGTTCCAGCGTGGACGGCCCCTGCTCCAGAGTGGTGACGTCCAGCAGTCTAGTGACTAGATTCACCAGTCGGTCCGTTTCCCGGTCAATGGCGTCAACGTATGTGGCCCGTTCCTCCGAGTCGAGGTTCTCGGTCAGAGTGGACAGCACATGGGCCACCGCGCGCAGCGTGCTCAACGGCGAGCGCAGTTCGTGTGAGAGAACGGCCATACCCTCGTCCCGCATGCGATCGGCGGTCTTCGAATCCGTAATGTCATGGCAGATCACCACCCAGCCCACGACGAGGGTGTCGCTCATGACACACGGAATCGTGGTAATGCGCAAGTCCACGTGTTCGGGCAGTGTCAGTGTGATATCCCGACGCAGAAGCGTATCCCCTTGCGTCTTTCCGACGTCGGCCACCATCGCCAACAGAGGTTCATAAACCGGCTTGCGGGGAATGTCACGTATCACTTCGCCTACAAGCAGCTCATTCGGCAAGCCGCAAAGCTTGGCAATCCGAGGATTGGCCAGTGCGATCGTTTGGTCACCGTCAATAAGCAGGATACCCTCGGTGAGGTTGCGAACCACACTGTCATTCGCCCGGCGTTCGCGCTCTAGGACCCAGGATAGGCCGTAGGCCAGCCAGGCCACTGCGAAGATGCTCATCAGTCGCCCGGACACGTGCCACGCGCTCGCCGCTTCCCCATTAGCTGAGGTTACGAAGCAGACGTGGATCAGCGCCACGACCCACGCAACTGACGGCAGCGCGGTGGGCAGCCCACCGAAGAAGGCGGCAGCAAAGAGGATCACCAGAAGCAACAGGCCTTCGAAGGGGCTGCGAAAGCCACCAGTGCCGTACACGAATAGAGTCAGCCACATGACGTCGGCAAGCAGGAGGATGCCCGCCGCCGTGCGCAGATGGGCCCTCGCCCACATGATCCGCACGCGGGGCAACACCCAAGCCCAGAGGGTGAGCAGCCCGGCCAGCGCGGCTGCACTCCAAAGCGCCACCCGATCGGTTATCAAGTGATCAGGGGCTACAATGATGACCGCCACTACGAAAGCGCCCAGCACCGCCCGCCTGCTGCTCCTCCTGTCGCCTCTCTCTTTCCGGTACGACAGGCGTCCCGCCTGTCGCGCTGGTCGGTTAATAAGCACCATGTTCGCGGACCAGTTCGAGGGTTCGGCAATACCGATCAAAACTAACGTTGTTGGGCACGGAGTGGTCAGAGTGGTAGATATATCCGCCGCCCTGTTTGGCGAGGGGAATCTTTGTCTGAATCTCTTGTTCTATTGCCGTAGGATCAGAATCAGCCATGGTCCTGACATCAATGCCCCCCATCAGGGCCAGCGTGTTGCCGAATTCCTTCTTCACCTCTAGCAGGTCCATTCCGGCTTTTTGCTCAAGCGGCTGCAAGCAGTCCAGGCCGTCCTCAATAAACCTGGGGATAAGCTCTGTGACGCAGCCGCAACTGTGCAGGAGCACGGGCAGCCCCTGGGAATGGAAGTAATCCACCAGCCGCTGGAAGGTAGGACGGAGCTGCTCATCATAGTGGTGCGGTGAGAAGAGCAAGCCGTTACGGTAGCCCAGGTCGCAGAAAAGGTAGGCACCGTCGAACTGGAAACCGCCTTCGGTCATTATCTCGTACATCTGAATCGCCAGAGTCGCATCCGTCTCGTACATATCGCGGACCCAATCCGGCTCACTCGCGATCGCTATCAGCAACTGCTCGGAAGCTACGTAGCATTGAATCTTGTCATAGCCGAAGGCCGCCGGATAAAAGACGAACCGGCCTGCGTCGTAGGCCTGTTGCCAACCGGGCAGACCCAGACAGCAGTCGCAGCGCTCGGTCTCCAACACTGAGTCATCCCCACGCTGATCCTCACCAGCCCCCGCCAGCCCGGCGCCCTCCCAATCAACTCGATCACGATCCGGAGTCAGACGCTCCTTTATTTCTTCCCAATCTTCCCGCGTTTTGCAGGGGTAGTCAATGATCTCAGGAGTAGATGAGTAATCTTTGTGGTCGCGCCGAAGCCCACCGTATTGCGTAGTCTTGAGGATGTACTCTTCATCCTCACCCACGGTTTCTATGGGGAGGCGCGGTGAAGTATCGGCGCCGAAGCCCACCAACTCATAGTCGAAGTACTCTGCCGGGTTGACTTCCTCAGGGAGTCCTTCGTTGTGCCAACGCTCGATCGCTGCCGCCCAGGGGCTGTCATGGATGGGTATTCGATCGGCTTCTTCATGATTGAGCGCCATCAACACTCGCTCGCGCGCAGTCATACATCTTCCTCCTCTGTTCAGTCTGTGACTTCTGGCCAATGACGCAGTATCGTTCGCCAGCGGCGCGGGGGATGTCCACCCGCCAGGTGTCTTGGCACCAGAGCAGTGTGCGTGACTCCTGGCAGCATAAGAAGGCATAACACCGGTGTCTATCGAGGCTATCATGAGCAATGTAGTAGTCAGCAGAGCCAACGGAGGGTTACTATGTCTCATAGTATTGCGAAGCTGTTGAAGGCACCGAGGTTGTCGTGGTCAGAGCTGCTCTTGATCCTGGTGATTGTTGCGGCCAGTGCCTTCATCGCCGGCCCAACTTACGCGGCCGATCGAGCCTGCGCCGCACTCGTTATGCCAGACTCGACGACATCACGTATTGCTGCAAACTCGGCAAGTTCGCCCCCAACCACTATAGAGATAGGCCGGCAGCATTCCAGTCAGCCAGGAATTGCTCCACACCCGCGTCCGTCAAGGGATGATCGAACATCTGCTCGAGGATATCAAAGCGCATAGTAGTTATCTGCGCGCCTATCAAGGCGGCCTGCAGCACATGCAAAGGATGACGCGCGGCGGCGACGATTATCTCAGTATCAAAGTCGTACTGGGAGTAAATCTGCACTATCTCTTCGGCCAGTTGCATCCCGTCGTGTCCTATTGCATCAAACCGGCCCACAAACGGCGAGATGTAGGTGGCCCCGGCCTTGGCCGCCAGCAGAGCTTGATTGGGGGAGAAACAGACCGTTGCGTTGGTCTTTATGCCCTCCTGGGATAGCTTGGCGATTGCCTTGATACCTTCTTTGATTACCGGAACCTTGACGACAATGTTCGGGGCCCAAGACGATACCTCTCGCGCTTGCTCAATCATACCTTCTGCCTCGGTGCTAATCACCTCAGCGCTCACAGGGCCAGGGCATATGTCGCAGATCTCCTCCACTACCTCCCGGAAGGGTCGTCCGGTGGCCGCCACGTGGCTGGGGTTCGTGGTTACACCATCCACTATTCCCCACGAACATCCGGTGCGGATTTCTTCGACGTGAGCAGTATCCAGAAATATCTTCACAGTATGTGACCTCCTTGCTGGTTTTTAGGATGCAAAAGGTGTGGATATCTGCCGAATGGCAGGTTGGTTGATACTCCGTTGTACCTGCATTGGCGAAACTTGAGTTTCAAGAGAGGTTGAATGTTATCGTCTTCCATTCGGTCATCTCTTCGATGGCGTAGGCGATCCCCTCACGGCCTATGCCGCTGTTCTTCATTCCGCCGTAGGGTTGGAAGTCTACGCGCCACCAACAGGTTTCATTAACGTTTATGCCACCTTGATTGACTGCGTCAGCAAACTTAAAGGCGGTAGCAATGTCCCGGGTATAGATGCCGGTCTGGAGGCCGTAGGGAGTAGCATTGGTCAACTCAATAGCCTCGTCCACGTTCTTGATTGGGCAGATCACTGCGATCGGCGCAAAAGCCTCCTCACAGGTTACCCTTGTGCCCCACGGTACATCTACCAGCACGGTGGGCTCGAACAGATTGCCCTCTCGGCTGGCCCCGCAAAGTGCTTTGCCACCGGCATCCACGGCCTCCTGGACCCACTGTTCGGCCCGCTCGGCGGCCTTCTCCGAAATCATTGGGCCGACGTCGGTACTCTCGTCCAGCGGATCGCCCACTTTAAGCTCCTGGACCAAGGGCACATAGCGCGCCAGGAACTGGTCATAGATGAGCTGATGTACCAGAATCTTCTGCACCGAGATGCAGACCTGGCCCGCCACACCAAACGCGCCGGTAACCAGCCGGGGCAGAGCAGCCTCCCAGTCCGCGTCTGCCATCACGGCGACCGAGGAACTGGAACCCAGCTCCAGGTGCAGCCGCTTGATACCGGCCTGCTGAGACAGTCCACGCCCGACTTCAGCACTGCCGGTAAAGGTAATCACTCTTACTCGCTCATCAGTAATCATCGGCTCAGCTTCCCCACCGCTGGCTGTCACCACATTCAAAGCGCCCGGCGGGAAACCAGCTTCGTCAATAGCCGCAGCCATAGCCAGCGCTGCCAGGGGCGTCTGGCTGGCGGGTTTGAGTATTACGCTATTTCCGGCAGCTAGGGCTGGGCCTATCTTATGAGCGCTCAGAGCAACAGGGAAATTGAAGGGACTAATGGCGCTTACTATGCCACAGGGCACGCGTTTGCAGAAACCCTGGCGTCCCACTCCGCCCGCATCGGCGTCAAGGGGAATAACCTCGCCAGCGATATGTCTGGCCGCATCAGCCGAGAAATCGAATATGATCGGTGGCCGCGAGGCCTCAGCCCTGCCCTCCCCTATCGTCTTGCCAACTTCGCGCGCCAGCAGTTGGGAAATGTCTTCCTGCCGTTCAGCCAGCAGCTCCGAGGCCCGGTGCAGAAGTTGGCAGCGCTGGTGCGCGGGCATAGCGCCCATGGCTTTGGCGCCCTCCTCAGCAGCATCCACGGCAGCCCGCACATCATTGCTATCGGCAGCGGGCACTGTGTCCACAACTGTTCCATCAAAAGGACTACGTATTTCTCGCACAGCATCCTTTGAAATCCACTGTCCACCTATCAGCATATCCATATCGGTCTACCTCCGTTGAGAGCAGCTTTCAGCGCTGCGGGCGGGGAAAGTTAGCATAGTAGCTGGCTGCCTGGCCATCCAGGACCGCCGCCACATCAGCCACAACAGCTTCGACAACTGCATTCTGGGCCGCTGTGGTGAAGGCGGCGATATGAGGCGTGAGCACCACATTGTCCAGCATATGCAGGGGGCTGTTCGGGTCAGGCGGTTCGGTCTCTCGCACGTCCAGGGCCGCCCCGGCTATTACGCCGGACGTGAGGGCCTCACCAAGGTCGGCCTCGTTGACAACTGGGCCGCGCGAGGTGTTGATGAGCAGCGCACTGTCCTTCATCAGCTCGAACGCCTGACGGTTCAGCAGGTGGTGGGTCGCGTCGGTGAGAGGTACGTGAATAGTCGCTACGTCGGCCCGGGATAGCAGGTCCGATAGCGGCATTAGTGTGCAGCCCAGTTGTGCGACTGCCTCGCTATCCGGAGACAGATAGGGATCGTGAGCGATCACCTGCATACCCAATGTTCGACCGTACGTCGCCACACGCTGGCCGATGTTGCCCAGGCCGATGACGCCCAAGACCTTGCCGGCTAGCTGAATCCCGGTGTGCTCGTGACGCAACCACTGGCCCTGCCGGACTGAGCAATCGGCGTGCGGAATACGTCGGGCAAGGCTGAGCATCAGGGCGAGGGTGTGCTCGGCGACCGAAGTGGCATTCTGAACCGGGGCGGAGCAGACCACAATTCCCAGGTTGCTGGCCGCCTGCACATCCACATTATCCAGGCCGGCTCCCGCTCGCCCTACCACAACTAGTTGGTCGGCTTGCTGGAGTAATTCAGAAGTAACTTGGGCGCGGTTGCGTACGATTAGTGCCCGAGCAGTGCTGACAACGTCCGCCAGGTCGTCAGGACGCTGCCACAGACCGGCGTCCTGATATACCTCGAAGCTGTCGGCAAGCTGCGCCATTGCCGACCCAACTATGTCTTCTGCCACTACTATGTCAGGAGCGTTGCGATTTCTCATAGACACTTACCTGAGCCGCAGGATTGACTTCGTGCCGGCATGGAGTGACCAGGAGTGTTTTGCCTGGAATATACGGGCGGCTACGCCCCGCCGATGTGGAGGCCAAAGATCATGGCCAGGCTTGTGGCCGCCACGATGAGCGCGCCAATGAATCCCACCACCAGCGGTTTAATGCCGATCTCCTTGAAAGCTGAGAATCGGGTATTCAACCCAATCCCGGCCATGCCCAGCAATATGAGGAATTGGCCCGTCTGATTGAAGATAGTAATGCCGAAGTCGGTGAAAAACCCGTAGCTACGCAAGGCGACCATCACGAAGTAGCCAAACAGGAACCACGGGAAGGCCTTGACCCAGTTCACTTGCTTGGGCTTCTCAGTTTCCTGCCCCTCGGACGCTCCTGCTTCGCCCGCAGCGGCCGCTGATTTCCTGGCAACAGTCCAGCTATACCACAGAGCGATGACGAAGGCCAGTGGCGCAATGAAGGTGTTGCGCACTAACTTCACGGCCGTTGCCGTCTCACCGGCTATTTCCGAGAAGATGAAACCAGCGCCGACCACCTGCGGAGTCGAGTGAATAGCTGTGCCAGCGAACACACCGAATATCTGATCTATGCCCGGGTGCTGGAACAACTGGAAGATCTTGGGGTACAGGATGATGGCCACCAGGCCCCACAGGCCGATGGTGCCAATGGCATACGAGGTCTCCTCCTCCTTGGCATCAATAAGTGGCGAACTCACCGCGATAGCCGAGCCGCCGCAGATAGTGGTACCTATGGACAGCAGGATGGCCAGCTTTTGCGGCAGCCCGAAGAGCTTCGCCAGGAAGTAGATAGCCCAGAAGCCGGTCAACATGGTTACCACAATGACGGCAAGCATCTGCACTCCTTGCGCTGCGATGTTATGAAAGTCCAGGCCTGCGCCGATAAGCACGATACCCCAAATTAGCGGTATTTCGAACGATTTTACGCCGGCGGCTGCACCGCGCGGCAGCAATCCGAAATTGGTGATCAGAATGCCTAACACGATGGCGATGACCGGTGCCTCAAGCGGATTCTTTCCTCCCATTACTATTTGCTTGGATGCGTAGTACGAAATCACTGCCACCACTAGCATGACCAGCCAACCACTAAGGTATTCTCTCTTAATCATTCAACCTAACCTTCTAAACTGCGATCGAAACTATAATTGTCCAACTTCTCACCGTCAACCTGGCTCTCCTTGGGCTATGCCTCCGGCAGGGGTCTTCCTATGTCCTCGAAATAGGCTCTCTTCAAGGTATCCCCACGCAGGCCGCAGCGCAAGGCCTCCAGCGCCAATATCTCCTCAGGGGGCACGTTGCCCAGATTGACATTGGGGCCAAAGCGCAGAATCAGGTATTGCTGCTGCGACTTGATGGGCGCCTCCCACACCAGGTCATTAACGTCAGCCACGCCGGACAGCAGCGCCTCGATTTCGTTCTCCACCACTTCACCGGACTTATCAAAGATGCCCACGCCCTTGCCAGCGGCACGCGCCTCGACGATTACCTTGAAGGCGCCGTGTTTCAGATCCTGATGAAGCTGCTCCAGTCGCTGCTCCATTGGTACTTCCATCTCCGGGTCTTTCTTGCCTATCTCGGTCAGCACAGTGAAGCCCAAGTCTACCGCGGTCTTGACGACTTCGGCCCGCTGCTCCAGGCTCAACTCGATAGTGCCATCCGATATCTCCATCCCCCCAAAGCCCAGCTTTTGGGCGTGCTTGAGGTACTCTTGCCAGTTATCCTTCCAGATGGCGACTTCAATGAAGGTGCCCCCCGGCATCACGGTGATGCCGGCATCGCTCAGGATGGCGTTTTTCTCGATAAGGAATTCCTTGTCGCAAAAGGCCGAGGTGCCGAAGGTCAATTTGACGTTGTCAATGTAATCAGCAGCGGACTCTGCCAAATCACGTGTAGCCAAGAGGCCCATCCCCTTGTCAATAACCATCGTGTAGCCCGCCTCGCGGGGCTTCTGGGTACGCCCCGACACCGGGGGGCTGAGTACTTCCTCCCAAGCTTTCATTACAATAGTCCTTCCAAACATGTTTGTGGTGCGCCATAGACTGATACAGTACGAATGAGGTGTGGCGAATTGACTAGTTTGGCCACTGCCTCCAGACGGTGCTGGGCAGCCTGCGGTCCCTGCAGCGGCGGCATAGGCACGCTTTCATACAGTAGAGTAGGCCCAGCAACCTTCTCCGAGGCCTTATCGTATAGCCCCCTTATCATCTGCCGCGGATCCTCAATGGTGTGCAGAGCATGTGTGGGCGCCTGCTGCTCGATATGGGGAAAGACGACCACCACTTTAGGATCGACTATTATGTCCGCGTCCACTTGATAACCCGACAGATCCACACACAACTTCGTCGCCCACTCGTCTCCGACCTGGGGCAGTTCCACGCCTAGCATTGCCGCAGCCTCAGCATAGTGATACCGCAGATTGGCCACCCGTACGTTATCGAGTAGCGAGCCCTTGAAGAAGCTCAGTTGCTGGTCTGCCCTGAAGTGTACCATCTCCGTGGCCAGGATCTGCAGCCCCCGCTCGATGGCGCTCATCAGAAAGCAGCTCTTGCCACTGCCGGCGCCGCCGGCAATGATTAGCAGTCTGTCGTCGTCGGGCTGGTACAGAGCACAGGCATGCAGACTGAAGATGTTGTGCTTTTCTTCTAACAACGCTAGTACGTACCTGAAGAAGAGTCCCTCATTGCCGAACAGGCTTAAGCGCAAGTCGCTGCATTCGCACTCCAGTCGTCCGAAGGCACCTGAAGCCACTACCCGATCCGCCTCTACAGTTATGCGCGGTGGGGCCTGCGGATCATCATAGATGTAAAGGTAGCCGTCCAATTGCTCCTCGAAGGCTATTGTCTCCAGGCGGTGAAAGTCGCTAAGCAGCAGCCGGAACTTGGACGGATCCACCATCTGCTGATTGTTGCTATCTATCCCGACGGTGGCCTCCACCACCCGCAGGCCGCGGCGGCCGGCCGGCTCCCATTCAGTTGGTGTCCCCGGCGGCCCGGTACCCTCATCCGACGAATGGATGACATCAATAAACTGAGACATCCTACTCTCCCCTCATCCGCATGTCAAGGCTTGCCGCTAAGACCTTCCTTTAGCTAGCCTGTTCAAGCTTGTCTGTTTTATTGGCATTTTCTATATGCTTCGTTGCTAGGGACAACCTTCTGCGCTTGACTCAGTAATACCTCTCCGTCTCAGCCATTTATCTGCAAAACGCGAATTTCGAGCTCTCTTGACGGTCATATTGCCCCGAACTTGGTAACGTTGGTGGTTTTCCCCCAGTTGAGACTGTTGCGAAAGTTACATTCGCATTATAGCAGAGGGGGGGGCTTGCTGTCAAGTGGGCGATGTGCTAGAATCATCGGTAGTAATTGAACCATTATTCTGTAGCAATGGTGATTGAGCTTATGCAAGGCGAACACAGCAATCAAAGCAGCTTCTTTAGCATGATCTATGAAGAGT
>JAUVXR010000017.1 GCA_030603495.1 bacterium | reverse complement strand
CCGCCCTGATAGGTGGTCAGCAGCAGATAAGGACGCGACATCTGAACTAATCTGAAGCTGAAATCCTAAGTCTCTTAACTCCGTTTCTGCGACGAAACCGTCTGCTGGCAATCATCGAAGGCTTTCTCAACGGTCTCACGTTACTGGACATAATCTGGTAGTAGACGGCGGGTGGACTATCTGGTAGCTGCGGTAAAGGGCACCCAGTGTGCTGAGCTGATAGCGAAGGGATATCGCGAGGGCCATCCCTCCCAGATAAACGAAGTGGGGTTTGCCAGCCGTATCGTGCAGATTCCCGACCGGCCCTGGGAGGAATCAACCGGCGTTTTCTGAGATTTGCACCAGCGCCTTTACGCATTTGCGCTGCACAACAGCCTGGAATGCATCGCCGATGCGCTCGAGGGGGAAGGGATGCGCCAGGTCCAGCCACAGACCGGCATCCAGTTTGCCCTGCTGGATGAAGGTAACAACCTGCTCGTGAGCTTCCTCCTCATCATAGCCACGGTCGGCATAGGTGAAGCTGCCGCGAGCGTGCACCGGATTGATTAGACAGGAACCGTACTCGTCCACGCCGTAGATAGTCACCGTCCCGCTATCCTTGGCATGAGGAAGCGCTGCGTCGAGTAGTCCCCGCTTGCCCACGGCGTCAATGATGAAGTCGAAGCCCTCCGGGTAGGCTTCTCTTACAGCAGTCTCTAGGCATTCCGCCTTATAGTCGAAACAGTCTGCTACGCCCACCGCGCGTGCGACCTCCTCGCGCATAGCGTTGCCGATCATCGCCACACAAGAGGCCCCCAAGTTGACCGCATGCGCCGCAAAAGAAAGCCCGTTGCCCCCTGAGCCGATGACCAGCAAGCTGGCACCCGCGCCGAAACCCATACGGGTGATATAGCTGAGCGTCTCCCGCCAGGTGATGATCATCGTGGCGCGGGCGGGATCAATTCCGCAGGGCACGTGCTGGTTCCAGCGCGAGCCCCGCCATTCCTGGGCGGGGCGGCCGTCCTCCTTCGCGGCCCAGTGATCGCAGGCAATGCCGAACTCGGCGAAGCCGCCCCAGGTGACGCTGCACTCGCCTACCGGTGGGGTGCCCACACGGGTGATGATGTCGCCGACCTGGAGGTTTCGCACCCGGGGACCGACCTCGACCACACGGCCGACGCTCTCGTGTCCCAGCACCGTGGGATAGGCAACGGGCACGTGGAAGCAGCCCGCGATGATGTGGGTATCAGTGCCACTGCACGTCGCCCCCCACAGGATCTCGCACAGGGCCTCGTACTCGCCCATCTCCGGCAGCGGTATGTCCCGCACGACCAGCACTCCCGGCTTCTCTACAATCGCGGCTTTCATAGCTTGGTCCTCCTACCGACCAGCCTGACCTGGGCCTTTGTAGTCGCCCACTCTCGCTGTCACCATACGTCGGGGCGCTGTCAATGTAATTGCAGCCAAGTCAATAGCCCGGTGGATGGTGGCCCGGGACTGTTCCCGTCCACCACTGCACGTGGATGTGATGAAGTTCCCGCCCAGCGCTAATTCCGATACTTCCAGATTAGTCCGGCCCAAGATACGCTTCTTCATCCCAACGAGCTTTCTTCTATGATTTGCCAACTCGGTGGGTCTTCTGCCGTACCAGCGGCTCTACTACTCACCCCGCCATTCGAAGACAATGCCCAGGAAATCCTCGGCGTCTTCCTCAATCATCCGGTAGATCGCGGGTGCCTCTTCCGGTTTGACCACGTGTGTGATGAGGCTCTCGACATTTAGTCTGCCCTCTGCCGCCCAGCGCATTGCCGTGGCCACGCACGCATCATTGTGCGAGCAGGGGAAGTAGCAGGTCGGCATCACGCTATGCATGGCATTGATGTTCATTGCCGAGGGCGGCGGATACCAGCCCTGGAAGACAAACTTGCCGAGGTGGCGTAGCAGTGGAAAGAGACCGTTTACTACCTCCGGTATGCTGGACGTATCAATGATGATATCGAAGCCAGGCGGCGTAATTCCCTGCTGGACTTCGGCCAGGTCTTGCTCGGCCGGATTGACTACCCAATCGGCGCCAAGATCGCGGGCTAGCTCCAGCCGGCTCTCATTAATCTCAGCTACGCAGACCTGCGCGCCCTTAAGCCGCACTATCTGCGCTGCATATTGGCCAATCAGACCCAGCCCGCAGACCAGCACCTTTGCGCCGACGGGAATACTGGCCATCTCGATCCCGCGCAGGGCTACCGCGCACAAACCGGTCAGGCTGGCCTCGCGGGGAGAGAGGCCGTCAGGCACGGGCACGCAGCCGTGCGCATCCAGGGCATCCGGGGAGTATTCATAGTTAACATTGACCACCGCCCGGGCTAGATGGGTGCTCATCCAGCTTCCGTCGCACGGCGGCAGCACCCGGCTGCGGGAGAAATTGACGCGTTGTCCTTCAGATCGTCAGCCGTAGGCTGGGGCAGGTCAATCTCCCCGACGACTGCATTGCTGACTCCTTGGAAGATTACAGATCTTGTGCGTGAACTCCACATCGCAATGTCACCCGCCTTGATTCGTATTCCAGCTTGGGTCTGCCTACCGGCGTACTAGTTTCGCTTCCGGCAGGCAACAGGCCTTCGCCAGTAGCGGAAGAAAGAAAAAAGCCCCCGGCCAGACGACCGGAGGCTTGGCTGCCGATTGGGAATGGCTCTAGGGTTACTCAGCGACCCACGCAACGAAGTCGTCGAATTGCTCCGAGAAGCCCTGGAGGGTCTGGACGCATGGCAGGTAGCTGTCAAACTGGTCTACCGTCATTCCGTCGGGCTCATAACCCATGCGGAAGAGCTTGCTCTTGTAGAGCTTCTCCATTACGTCGGGTGGCACCGGTGTCCACATCCCGTCGGGGTTGAGTTCGCGTGGTCCACTGTCAAACTCCTCCTGGCGGTTGGGGAAGATCGTGATGAAGCAGGAGACTTCCGGTTCACGGTGGATTGAGCGTAAGATGTTCCACGGGCCCCGCCCCGATGCGGGGAGCATACAGGTTTTCTTCAGGCCCATGCCGCCGCGCAGCGGGTCCATGCACAGCAGCCGGTATTCACGCTGACGAATAGCGGTCGTGCACCAGGTCTTGACTTCCTCCCAGTCGCTGACGCCCGCTTCCTGAAGCTCTTCGCCGACCGGGTCGTCGAGCCGACCGTCCATCTGGGTGCGGAAGCTGACTGGGGCGGTGCTGTTCTTCTCGATGACTGCGCCAAAGGCAATCTGCTGGGGCAGCGAGTAGTTGACGGTGATGTTCACGCCCATCCGCCTGCTGGTCAGCTCAGCCGCTGCGGTCAAGCCCGCCTTGGTCCCGGGGACCTTGAAGACGGTGTTGGGAATACCGCCCAGAGCCTCCTCGAGCTGGGGCCAGACGTAGTTGGCCTGTTCGATCATACTGTCGGCGTCGTCGGAGTTCTTAGGATTGAGCTGGAGGCTGACGTAGCCGATGCGCTCGTCGGTAAGCTCCCAGATCGGACGGATCAGCTTGCAGTTGGCCACGACGACCTCAATAGTCATCTTGTAGGCCAGCTCGAGCGCGTCCATATTGGGGTTCTCTTGGCGGAGGCGGTCGCGCACTGCGGTCCAGTATTCGGGGTCTTCCTCGCGGGCGATGTTGACCAGTTGAGGATTGGTGGTAACCAGGCTGGCACCCCTGCGCATAGTCTCGCGCAGATGGGCGGCATAATCGTTGCCCCAGAAGGTGTTTGTTTCGCCCTGCAGTGCCATCCGGGCCAGGCGGGCGAGGTTGCTGCTCTCGATCTCAGCGGCTGCCTGCTTGGCCGTGGTGACCAGATCATCGCGCCCCCATTGGGCGAGCAGTGCGTAGTTCTCGGCTGCCTCCGCGCTCAGTTCGTCGTCGGTTAGCTTCTGCTCATCGCCACAGTCAACCCGGACGTTCTTCTTCAGATTCCAGTCGGCCAGTACCGATCGCAGGTCAATAGCGTTCTCGCAGAGCAACTGAGCAATCTCGCCCTGGCGCTCTTCGCAGGCGCTGGCGTATGCACTGGTCAGTTCCCCGCGCCAGGAGTCGAGTGTGCTGGACAGGTTACCGGGAGCACTCTTGAACATCAGGTCTTGGAGAAGTTGAATGTCCTCTGCAGTCATAGGAATTGTCTCCCTCAACTCGTGTTTTCGGCGGCAAGCAGGGCTACAGTGCCAGTACTTCGGCAAGCTGCGGGCCGATTTGCCAGGAGCCCGTCCCCTCGTAGCGGCGCGCAGCCTCCTCGTAGACGCCCTTCAGATAGATGTGGGTTTCCACATCGGTCCCGCAGATCTTCTTGTCGCCGGCCCTGACCTTCTCGGCATGCTCACTCATATACTCAAAGCGGGCCTGGGTGCCGGCCACCAGGTAGCAGGTGTTCAGGTTGGTCTTCCCGATCAGGCTGCGCGGGACGTCGGCAGCGCCAGTTCCGCCGTGCTGGGCGAAGGGCGCGTATACGCCGGTATCCTCGATGATGGTCCGTTGGACGACCTCGAGCTTGTTGACGTCGGTGGCATGCTTCTCGCCGGCTTTGGCGGAATGTTTCATGCCGATGTCATAGGCAATGCCCTCGGCGCCGGTGTAGCCGACGAAGGCGGCAGCCAGATGCGCGAACTCGTCGAGTTCTGCGTCCGACATTGCCTCATACTCGACTTCATCCCCGCTGGTGCCGGTTGCGCCCAGCTCGGCCTCCAGCATCATATCATTGTTGCTAAGATCGAAGCGCACGCCGCAGGCGATATCCTGGGTGATGATGAAGTCGAGCACCGGCGCGATACCCTCGGTGTCAATCATACCCCAGGCCGGGTGCATGAGCCGCACAGTATCCAGGAAGTCGGCCCGGAAGCCTTGGTACTCAACGCTGCACAGATAGTTGCTATACGCGGCGAAGAGAGCGTCGTCCACATCAGCGGCGAACTTATCGAGGCCCTTGCTGCGCAAGTAGCTGATGGCCGCCTCAATCTTCTCTTCGTAGTTAACTGGCGTTGCTGCGCGCTCGTAGCTGGCGTCGGCGGCGAACTTGGGCACCTTGAAGTGGTCCAGGGAAACGGCGACAAAGTCAGCGCCCCAGGCGTCGGCCTCCATCTCGATCCAACTGGACATCGCTCTGGCCCCATTGGTCACCGGGTTGGCGTAATAATTCACCCCATCAGGCACGTAAATGGTCGTCGGATCGCCGCCGACCTTGCTGTTGGAGTTGTAGGAGAACTGAACGATAACAGGCGACTGGTCGCCCTGGGCGGCGGCTTGGACAAATGCCCGCGTCTCCCACCAGTTGTTTGAGTTGTTGGCCACTATCGTGGCCCGCTCGTCTACGGGCCGGAGGTTGCCAGCCTCGTCAAAGGGACAGTAGTAATCGAAAATCTTCCTTAGGTGTCTGCCGGTCAAGAGCTTACCCATCTTATCTGCTCCTCGTCTTAGTAGATTCTACCTGGTACATTCGGGTCCAGAACTGGGGGAACGGTCTGACCCCCCGAGCGGTTACTACATACACACGGAATGCCGGCCTGCTAAGCCGGAATCGGGAGAATGCGTGCCATGATTGTGTTCTCAAGTCGGGGGGATAGCTCTGCGGGCTGTCGTCCCACAACCGTCTCGCCCCACGGCATAAGAGCATGCAGATTTTAGCAGAATCACCTGGGGTTGTCAAATACCCTGGGGCAGTCATCTGGTTCCAAGCCCAACGGGTCGCAGGCAACCGCGAGTCAGCTAGCGCTGACCGTGACCATTAGCTGTGTTGGAGTTCGGCGATAATGGCGTCGGCCATTTCGCTGGTGCCTACGGCAGTCGGGTCGTCGCGCCTGGGCTTCAGATCGTAGGTGACTTGCTCACCCCTGCGGATGACCGTGGCTACCGCCTGTTCGAGTCGGTCGGCGGCTGCTTCTTCGTCGAGATAGCGCAGCATCATCACCGCCGACAGTATTGTCGCGGCGGGATTGACCTTGTTTTGGCCCTTGTACTTGGGGGCGCTGCCGTGAGTAGGTTCGAAGACAGCGATGTTCTCGCCGATATTGGCGCCGGGCGCTACGCCCAGACCGCCCACCAGCCCGCAGGCCAAGTCGCTGATGATATCGCCATAGAGGTTGGGCAGGACCAGCACGTCGTACAGTTCGGGCTTCTGGACGAGCTGCATCGCCATGTTGTCAACTATGCGGTCTTCGAACTCGATGCCGCTGTCGGCGTATTCCTCGGCGACCTGGCGGGCTGTATCGAGAAACAGCCCATCGGAATACTTCATAATGTTGGCCTTGTGAACGGCGGTAATCTTCCGGCGGCCGTTAGCCCGGGCGTATTCAAAAGCGAAGCGCACGATGCGGGCGGAGCCGAACTGGGAGATCGGCTTGATGCTGATAGCTGAGTCCTCCCGGATACGTACGCCGCTAAGCCGGTGAATCTGCTCGATCATCTCGGCACACTGCTCGGAGTCGCGAGGGAACTCGATGCCCGCATAGAGGTCTTCGGTATTCTCCCGGACGATAACCAAGTCGGCCTGGGGATACCGGGATTTGACCCCCTCATAGTACTTGCAGGGGCGCAGGCAGGCGTAGAGATCGAGTTGCTTGCGTAGCGCCACATTGACGCTGCGGAAGCCGGTGCCCACCGGTGTGGTTATCGGCCCCTTGATGGCGACCTTGTTCTGCCTGATTGAGTCGAGCACTCCCTCGGGCAGTGGCGTTTGGTACTGTTCCATAACCTCGCAGCCGGCGTACTGGACATCCCACTGGATGGGTACACCGGTGGCTTCGACGCATCTACGCATGGCTTCGGTGACTTCTGGCCCGGTACCATCACCCGGAATCAGCGTTATGGTATACATAGATCTTCTCTCCTTGGCAACGTCAATCTTGACAAATTGGCGCAGAAGTAGTAGCTTGTGGTTGAGTTTATGTTCCGAACGTGTTCCGAAGGGAAGGGAATTGACTGCAGACGGCTCGTGCACCTATGCCTATCACTGATACCACGCCCAAGAGCATACCCGATACGCGCACCATTCGGCAGAGCAATGACGAAGTTGACAGGATGGTGAGCGGCTTCGAGCGACCGATTGACCGCTTTGTGCGCCATCATCGTGGCAAGCTGCACCTGCTGGCTTTTCTCTTGGCGCTTGCCTGGGCGACGCCGCGCTTTCCCCAAGTATTGCTGGGGTTGCCGCTGATCACCCTGGGTCTGGCCATTCGGGCGTGGTGCTCGGGATACCTCGCTAAGAACACCGAGCTTTGCACCACCGGCCCCTACGCCTACTGCCGACACCCCATGTACCTGGCTAACTTCATTATCGTGGCGGGCATACTCCTGGCCGGAAATAATGTCTATATGACCGTAACTGGCCTGCTGCTCACGATTCTGGTCCAGGTTTTCGCCATTCGCCGGGAGGAGGTTCTGCTTCACTACCTCTTTGGCGAGGATTATGCTCGTTACCGCCGGCACACGCCGTGTGTGTTCCCGTGGACCCCACGCTCCGCGGCTGTCCAAGGCAGCGGCCAGTTCACCTGGCTGCTCGCCAGGTACAACGGGATTGGTGAACAGGCGGCTGGCCTGCTTCTGCTGCTCATCCTCTTCGCAGTGAAGGCCCTGGTACTGGCCCACTATGGCCACGTTTATCCGGTGACGTACGGGCTGTGGCCAACCCCGCTGGGTTAGGTCGGCCCGATGGTTCTCCCCCCAGGTATCTATCCAGTCAGCACCGAACGTAGGCGCTCCACTCCTCGCCGAATATCTTCCACTGAGCAGGCAAAGCTCAGGCGCAGGAACCCCTCTGCGCCAAAGGCCGAGCCCGGAACGGTGGCGGTGAGGGTCTCTTCCAGGATGTACTCAGCCAACTCGAGCGAGGTCGTTATCTGCTGGCCGCCCAGCTCGCGGCCCAGGTGTGCTGAGATATCTGGAAAAAGGTAGAAGGCGCCGGCCGGGATATTGCACTGGATGCCCTCGATTTCGCACAGCCCCTCGACGAAGAAGTCCCGACGCTGCTCGAACTGGTCGCGCATCTCGGCCACGCAATCCTGCGGGCCGGTTAGAGCAGCCACGGCGGCATATTGGGCGATAGAGCAGGGATTCGACGTCTCCTGGCTCTGGATGCTCCCGGCCTTCACGGCGAACTCCTTCGGCCCGACCAGCCACCCGATCCGCCAGCCGGTCATTGCATAGCTCTTAGCCACGCCGTCGGCCAGGATCGTACGCGCCTGGGTCTCGTCATCCAGCATGGCGATGCTCAGGTGCTGGCGATCGTCAAAGACAAGATGCTTGTATATTTCGTCGGAAATGATAGTCAGGTCGTGCTCCGCAGCGATAGCCGCGATTCCTTCGAGCATTTCCGGCTCGAAGATACCCCCGCTGGGGTTACTGGGACTGTTAACGAGGATGGCCACAGTACGCGGGGTTACGGCCGCGCGGAGCTGGTCCAGGTCGGGCTGGAAGTTGCGACTGGCATCGGTCATGATAACGACCGGTCGGCCGCCGCACAGTTCAATCTGGACCGGATAGGTGACCCAATACGGCGCGAAGATGATGACCTCATCATCCGGGTCCAACAGTGTCTCCCAAATGTTCATAAGTGCATGTTTGCCGCCGTTGCTGATGCAGACCTGGTCGGGGGCATAAGTCAGACCGAACTCGGCCTGCAAGCGGCCGACGATGGCCTCTTTCAGCTCAGGGATACCGCTTGCGGGCGTGTACTTGGTATGGCCGGCCTCGATGGCCTCCCGGGCGGCCTCGCAGATATGCTCGGGGGTGGGAAAGTCGGGCTCGCCAACTCCGAAGGCTATCACGTCTAGTCCTTCACGAGCCATCTGCTTGGCTCGGGCGGCCATGGAGAGGGTCGCCGAGGGCTGGATGTTAGCTGCTCGTCGGGAAATTTTCACAGGGATACCCCCTTGATGTCGGGATGCTGTTTACGACTAATGTCAGATCCGTGGCCATAGCATGCCAGGGCGGAGCGAGTTCCCAGTTGAGTTTGCGTAGTTCGCGCATTGCCTGAGAATACTTAGGCCGGATATCCAGAGCTTCTCGCAGTTCGCGCACGGCTGCTTCCCGCTGACCCGAGCGCGCGTAGACGACGCCCAGATGGTAGTGCAGTTCGGCGTTAGGCTGCTGACGGGACTGGCGAACCGCCCGCTCCAGATAAAAAGCGGCGTTGCTGAAATCGCCCAGCTTGTAGCAGACCCACCCCAGGCTGTCAGTGAATGCGGGGTTCAACGGCGCGTACCGGACTGCCTGCTTGGTCAGCTTCAGAGCCTCGGACAGGTTGAAGTCTGCCTCGGCGTAGGTATAGCCCACGTTATTGAGTTCAACAGCGTAGACTGCTTCACCGACTGCTTCCGCAGCGAACCCAAACCTTACCCATTGGAGATGTTTGGCCAGATACTCTGCGCCCAGCTCCTGTTGGCCAGTGTGCAGGTAGCAGGTGCCTAACTCGTAGTAGTAGTCGCGACCAGTCATCAGCTGCGCTTCTTGCACTACCGTGAGGGCCTGTTCATAGGCCCCGACGTGCAGGTATGCCTTGCCAACTCGGTCGAGCACTATTTCATTATGGGGAGCCAGCTCGAGGGCCCGAGTTGCGTAACGGCTAGCTTGGCCCGCATCCACCGGCTCAGCAAGGGCTTGCATGGCACTCTTGGTATATCGCAGCGCGATGAAATCGGTACGCATCTGGTCGGCCTGCTCAAGTGGCTGGCAGCCGGCAAGCACGGCGGCAAGCACGGCGGCGGGCACGATGACCAGCTTTAGCGCCTGCCGACTGCGCTGCCTGGGCGAATGATGATACGGCGACCGGTTACTGTGACCTGAAGGCCGATACATGATAGTAGGCAATGCCGATGTACAGAGTAGCTTCGGCTACAGCCGGCGTCGAGTAGATGCCGTAGACGGTGTGGTGTTCCCATTCTACTTGACCATCGACCAAGTTTAGAGCGTACAGTACGCCGTCCTTGGATCCGATGTAGACGAAATCTCCGGTAATGACCGCTGAGGCCAGGACCTCCTCGCCGGTTTCATACTGCCAGATTGGCGCTCCAGAGGTGACATCGAGGCAGTAGACCTTGGCGTCGGCACAGCCAACTACTAGTCGCTCGCCGGCTACTGCCGGTGTGGACCTAATCATGCCGCCTAGCTTAGCCTGCCACTGGAGCTCACCCGAAGCTAGCTCCACAGCATAGAGGCACGAGTCATCCGACCCGCAGAAGACCGTCGGCCCAACTAGGGCCGGCGAAGACGAGATCGGGCCGTCCGTGTCGAGTTGCCAACGCAGCGTGCCGTCAGCCGTGCCAGCAGCGTAAAGCCCGTTGTCCCACGAGCCCACCACCACCACGTCGCCGCCGGCGGCCGGAGCGCCCACTATCTCCTGCTTGGTCTGCATCTGCCAGTTGACCTCGCCCGAAAGCCAATCAATCGCCCAGAGGCCGCCCGCCTCGTCACCGACAAAGAGCTGGTTGTCCTGCACAGTGCATGCTGACCTAATCGGGCCGGCCACGGCCTGCTGCCACTGGAGGCGGCCAGTAGTGCGATGCAGGGCCCGGAGTTGACCGTCGGCAGCGCCAAAGACGACCAGGTCGCCAGCCACAACCGCAGCAGCTTCAACATGCTCGCCTACTTCGTAGCGCCAGCGCGTATCTCCTTCCCGGCTGTCCAGCGCGTAGAAGACGCCGTCACGTGAGCCGACATAGACCACATGATCAGCGACCACCGGTGAGGCCACCACGGGGGCACCGGTGCGCACTGACCACAGCTCCTGCAGCGGCGGACGGAGGGCTTCTGGGGTGAAGGCCCCGTGGGCCGGCCCGCCCCCGAACATAGGCCACTGGTCTACGCCGGCTGCGACTTCCTGCTGAGCGGCCGCAATGGCCTGCTCGGCCTCCTCAATCCGGCTTTGAGCGATCTGACCAGAGCTGAGGGCGCGCGCACGATCCAGGCTGGCGTGCGCCTGCTGCGATTCACGGCGCAGCCCCTGGGCAACTGCAACGGCATAGCGCAACTGCGCCAGCCTCGGGTGACTACGCAGGCTCCCCTGCAACTGGCTGAACTGGGTGTCTGCGGCACAAAGCTGCCCCAGGACGTATGCGACGGCCCACGGCGGCTCGGATTCGGAGGTGAGCCGATGCATCAGCGCCGGTAGATTCCGGGGGTTGTCAGACTTCTTTAGGTCGCGGGCAATGTGCTCAGCAAGCTCGGCGTTATCATCACTGAGAGCTTCGATCAGAGCTATGCTCGAACGTTGGTCACCGGCGGCTATTCCTCCCAAGGCCCGGGCCGCGGCCACCTGCTGGCGCGCATCACCATTTCGCAGCCAAGCAGTTAACTCACGTTTCAGGGACTGGAGATGCTCGGCGGCCTGGCGGCGCAGGTCAGGCTGGTCGTCGTCCAGGCCAGCCACCAGGACAGGAATAAGATCTTCGTGCAAATTGTCTTTCAAGTACCGGTGCGCCACCCGCCGAACCTCGGGGGCTTCATCGCGCAGCAGGGAACTCAAAACCGAGTGCTTACCTGTGTCCAGTTCGTCGGCCCGCAAGAACCAGTATTCCGCCTCGATATCGTGAGTAGCAGCACTGCGCATGATCAATTCCAGCTCTTCCGGGGATATACTGAGGTCTTCGCGGTGGTCGTCAATGATATGCAGTTCTTCGCTGCCCATCAGCAAGCCGAACTTCTCGAAGTTGTTCAATTCGCGGGTGAGCAGGTCCTGGACATCGCGTAGTCTCAGTTCTTCTTCGGAAGCCCACTCGTCCACCTGCTCGGCTAGTTGCTCGTGGACCAATTCATAGTTGCGCTGCCGGTCCTTGCCCAAGCCGCGCAGCAGCCGGTAATCCACCAGCTTCGCCAAGACGCGCTCGACGGTACGCTGTTGCTGGCCGACTTCCTGGGCGATGCGCGCCAGCGAGCGTGTGGCCTTCAATTCGGAGGAAACGGCCATCTGCTTGAGAATAGCCCGGGCGATACCCCGCTCGAGCATGGGCAACTGGCGCAGCGCGTAGTCCAGGTACTCGCGCAATATCCGCACCGCACCGCCCAGCTTCTGGTAGTTGCGGAGGGTGATGACCTCCGAACCCGGCGGAATCTCCTCGTAGAGCCGGTGGCAGACTATCTGAAGCTGGGCCGGCTCGATCCCTTCGCGGGCCAGGTCCTCGAGTAGTTGGTCTACCAGCTTCCGTTCAACTTGCAGGCCGAAATTCACCGCGGGCTGGACGATCGCCCTTTCGGCCTGGGCGCGGTCGAGCCGACGCAGCCGGTAGATGTTCTGCAGTATGTCGGGCAGGTCGGCGCGTAGCTCGTACAGTTCGCCGATGTAGTCCTCGCGGATGCTGAGCACCAGGTGCAGGTCGTCGCGGGCTAGTTCCAGGCACTCCCTGACCTGCTGAACGAAAGCGTCTCGAACCTGGCGACCGAGCTTGACAAACAGCTCCTCCGCCTGGTCCAGGAAAACAACCACGTGCTTTCCGGTGGCCGTGGCGATATGTATCAGCAGGTCGCCGAGCCTGGCCTGCTGGCTAGACTCCTCCGGGTCATAGCCATCTTCTTCCGCTCTGAGGAGGGCGGCCTGACGAATGCTGGCGACGGGATCGTCCTCGCAACGGGCATAGATCGGCAGCCAGATATCGGCCTCCTCGAGGTGCTGCTCCTCGTGGCCCTCGAGCCGGCTGATGACCCCAGCTTTGATCAGGGAGGTCTTGCCGATACCGGAGCGGCCGAACAGCACGGTTAGGGGTTGGTCGGCGATCAGGCTACACATGTCCTGTATTGCTTGCTCGCGGCCGAAGAACAGTTCAGCGTCCTCGGTATCGAAGTAGTCCAGGAAGCGGTATGGCCCCCCGCGCAAAATGCTGAGATCCTTGCGCTGCCGGCGGCTGTTGCGCTGCCGGCGGCTGTTGTGCTGCCGGTATTGGAAGCGGTCCCGAAGCCGCCCGAAGAAGTCGTCGAATGAGCCCGCCTCTCGTACAAGCAGGTGTCGTTGCGACTGGCGCTTGTCTAGCCACTCCACCACCTTGGGCTGAAGATTGTGGTATTCCACGCTGCCGGGGCTTTCCAGCTTGAACTGCTTGTACATCTCTTCGTCAGCAGTGGGGACCTGGGTGTTTACCCAGAAGACCTTGCTGCCTTCGGCGGGCATGAAGTCCAGGAACGGTTCGTCGCGGTCGCTGTAGGCAGTGAAGATGGACAGGACCCGGAAGGCGTGGTCGAGGATGGCGCGGATCGGCTCCAGTCCATCACGGATTTCGTCGGAGGTAAGGGGTAGATACTTGCTGTCCAGGTCTCCCCCGCACTTGATCACCACGACACGTGAAGAGTCCTCCAGAGCCACCGACATGACATCGGGCTCATCAACGCCGGCCACCAGCAGGTGGTAGTCAGTTTCCGGTTCTAAGTGTTGGGCGCTGAGGGCCTGTTCCAGCAGATTGTCGGGCTCGAGTGTGAAGATAGTAGAGAAGTAGCCCTCCTGAACGAGATGAGCCAGTTGTATGTGTCCTTGGGCGGGCCGGCTATCGGCGAGCTTTGTGCGCAGCAGTTGACAGCGATGGTCATGGCCGGGCACTTGGGAGGCAAACTGTGCCAGGGCGGCGGCCTCCCGACGCTCGACGGGCAGATGCTGGAAAGAGTCGGCGACCTGCTCGCGCACGAGGGCTTCCAGGATCCGGTAGACGGGCAGATCCCTGGGGGGTATGCGCACCGCGCTGCCGATGAAGAGCACGTGCCGGCCGAGCCGGTGACGCCCCGACATAATGTGATCGGCGATGATTCTGAGCATTATAGTCACCTGAGGCCTGATGGTTACCGGTTAAGCCTCAGCAATACCAAAACCACTCCTGTGAGCTGGGATGGGGCTTGAGTCAAATGAGGAGTGGTGCGATGGTCAAGGTTAGGTGGTGGGCCTGGGCGGATTCGAACCACCGACCGATCGGTTATGAGCCGACTGCTCTGCCGCTGAGCTACAGGCCCCTCGCTGCCTCTTTTTGTCAGCTTTCCGCAGCTTTCATTATACCCCACTGTCTTGCTTCGTGCAACCAGGCAAGGGGAGGCTGTCGGCGGCTCGTAATAGCCAGCCCTAAGTAGACCGCCGCCCACCTGGTGGTGCCCCCGGTTGCCCTACCGTTGACACCCTCTCGGCGCGAATCTATAATAGCGCTGGGTCAGCACCAGATGAGTAACAGTCCAACTGCTATAATAGATTCACAGGTGAACAGGGACCTTGCATACAGAGAATACGGCTCTCGAGCAGGTAGTTGAGCATTTTCGGAGGGGCGGCTTTGTGGCGCTGGTGGACTCGGCCCAGCGCGAGAGCGAAGCCGACCTGCTACAAGCCGCCGAGCACGTGACCGGCGAGAGTATAAACTTTATGGTCACGCACGCGCGCGGGCTTATTACCGTGGCAATGACTCCCCGGCGGCTCGAGGAGTTGCAGGTTCCAGTCATTGACGCCCAGTACTGTGCGCCCAATATGCCCCGGTTCGCCGTGCCGGTGGACTACACGCCGGGAACAACGACTGGGGTATCGGCGTTTGATCGTGCCATGACTATCCGGGCTCTGCTCGCTACCCACGCACGTCCCGAGGATTTCGCTCGACCCGGCCACGTCTTCCCTCTGGCGGCGGCCGAGGGTGGCTTGGCAGAGCGCGCGGGCCACACTGAAGGCGCCGTTGGCCTGGCCGAACTGGCTGGACTGGCGCCCGTGGTAGTACTGTGCGAGATTATGGCCCCCGATGGTCACATGGCCGCGGGTTCCAGTTTACAGGAGTTCTTACAGACGCACAGCGTCCCGCTGGTGGCTGTCCAGGAGATAGCCGAAGCCCTGGGTGTCGAGCCGGTCGTTGAGTAGCGGTTCGGGCGCGTGTATTTCCCGGTCTGTGGCGGTGCCCCCAGTATCACTGCCCGGTGACTCGCCCCGGGCAAGCCGCGAACTAGGCAGGCAGGGATTCAGGGGGGCGATGGTGCGCCAGGTAGATGCCGCACAGGGTTATCACCATACCCGCGAGCTGCCACCGCGTGGGCTGCTCATGCAAGAAGACCACCGCAGTCCCCAGGGATACCAGTGGCACCAGGTATTGGTAGACCGCGGTGCGGGCTGCCCCGTGCACTTTTATGCTGTGATACCACATCCCCATTCCGTAGACCATTCCGACGAATATGCCAAATCCCAGCAGGGCCCAGTGCAGCGAAGTCAGATTGCGCCACGGCGTACTGATGAGCTGATGCAGGCCTAGGGGCACAACTATGATATTGCTGAAGAATAGAGCGAGAGCGGTTACCGTCAGTGAGCCGTGACGTTGCATCAGGGGTCGGCTCAGGACCATATACAGTCCATAACAGAATGCCGAGCCGATCATTATCAAGTCACCGGTAATCCGCTGCGGCGCTTGCCCGGTGCCAACTGATGCGGCCCCCAGTACCACCATCGCTACGCCGCCCAGGGCCACAAAGATGCCTATCCAATTCCTGGAACAAACCGTCTCGATGCGCGCTGCCGCGACAATAATAGTCGTCCACACCGGTGCTGTGCTGATCAGAAGGGAACCTTCGGCGGCGTAGGTGAGGCTAAGTGCATAGAAGAATGCTAACATCTGTACCCCGACCAGTAGACCCGCCCCCAGAAGGTAAATGAAGCTCGCCGACAGTGCCGTGCGCAGATTGCGGCCGAGCATCAGAACTAGCCCCAGCAGGCTTATACTTGCCACTGTGCCGCGCAAGCATTGCAGTGCAAATGGCGTGAACGTGTCGAGCAGGAATTTGTTGGTGACATTGGTGATACCCCAGACGATAGCTACGGACAAGGCACCCAAGTTCAGCTGTGCAAGGGGACTGGGATTGGAGATTTGGGATCCACTTCGCTCCTCCTGATGTCCTGGCATGGATTCGGGTTTGCTGCAATTGTCTGGGAAGCTCATAAGCGCTACTGCTATTCTGCCTTGCTGGCATTGTCGTTAGGGAGACTGGGATGCTAGTTCGCAACCTGTTGAGACCAACCGAGGAACGGTGCGACGCTGGAGATCCTGCACGAGCAGATTATATCTTACTCTGGCTGAGACCTATTCAGCGGAATTATGGCCCTAATGGTCGTGCCGACTCCGACTTCGCTTTCTATCTCGATCGAGCCATCGTGTGCCTGAACCACATTGGCGACAATGCGGGTGCCCAGCCCGGTGCCCATGGGCTTGGTGCTGACTGCGTTTTCGGTGAATAGCTTGGCGCGGATCTCCTCGGGTATCCCCGGACCAGTGTCAGCACATTCGATGACCAGTTGGGACTGCTGGTCAGGCTCGGCCGACGGCCTGATGCCCAGTCGCAGGGTGACCGAGTCGCCGGACTCGCAGGCGTCAATGGCGTTGTTGATCAAGTTATAGATGGCATTGTAGATCTGCTTGGTGTCCACCGTCGCTTCGGGTATGTCGCTTTCGGCCTCCATGGATAGGGCGATGCCCTGGCTGCGTGCCTGCTGCTGAAGCATGCTGATTACACGATCGCCGATGGCGACGACATCCGCCGATTCGAAATGGGGCTCGGAGACAATGCCCTTGACAGCGGCGGATATCTCCGCCATGCGTTGCTGGACGACATCGGTGCCCTCGAGAATCAGTTCGACCATTTCCGGATAGATCTCGCGAAATTCGCTCATCGCTGCACTCACCGAACTGGCTGCTGCGGGATATGCTTGGAGTTGGGTAAGCGATTCGTCAAGCTGTCTGTAAGCGTCGTCGGCGATCATCTGTAGCGTCTCCGCGCCGGTTTGCACGGGCGTGACCATGTTCTTAACGTCGTGACTGATATTGCCGATGAACTTGACGATCTCGGCCAGCCTTGCCTCTTTGTGTAAGTGAGCATTTTCAATGGCGACAGCGATCTGAGCGGCCATTATCTCAATTAGGCTGACGTCATTCTCGTCGAAGGAACCGGTGCGCTTATTGAGTACCTCGATGACGCCGGTGGGCGTACCGTCGGAGGATTTCAGGGCCACGGCCGCCATGTTCTGCGTTAGATAGCCGAGCTTCTCGCCAATATCGCGACGGTGAGCCTGCTCGGTGCTGACATCCTCCGATATGTGGCTCTCACCGCTCTGGAAAACCAGGCCGGCAATGCCCTCGTCGGAGGCAATCTCCATCCCGATTAGCTCGTCCGTCTTCTCGCCGACTACATATTCGAAGCGCAGTTTGCCTATCTCCGAGTCGTACAAGAGAATGGATCCGGCGTCGGCCTCCGCAATCTCCAGGCAGATATCCAGGGCCTGCTGTACCAGCTCTTCCACGTTGGTGATGGAGCTTAGCCCCACGGCGATCGTGTGGGCGGCGTCAAGCTGCCGTTCGAGTTCGCCAACGGTCGCGGACAACTCAGCTATGTGATCGTCGTTGATGTTTGTCATCTTCTTAGCCTCCCCTGTGCAGATGACGCAAGATGGCAGAACTCAGGACCGATACTATTATGGGCGTGGGAAGGGCTGCGGCGGGCGTGCGGGTTTGGGGCCCACCCGTACGGCGAAGGCGGCCGCTTGCTTGGCCTCTTCCTCATAGCCGGCACGCTGCAGCGCCTGGGCGAATAGGATCCAGATGCGATGGTTAAAGGGATGGGCTCGAGCTGCGCTCTCGATGGTCCTAATACCCTCGAACTCCTCACCCATCAGAAACAGGGCCCATCCGGCGGTGGCCTCGGCAGCACCGTCGCCAGGATCGACCTTGTGGGCCTCCTTGGCCAGCTCATGGGCTTCTTCCAGAAACTTGTTATGGCGAGTAAGCAGTTGGGCCAGCCGGACCTTGGCGGCAGCCATATCGGACTGCAGCTCGATGGCTTGGCGATAGTGCTCTTCGGCCTCTTGGTCCTGGCCGGCTACCTCGAGGGCATCGGCGTAGGCAAAATGGGCGGCGGCCTGCTCCGGCAGAATTCCTATCGCTTGAGCGCCGGCGGCCACGGCGGCTTGCCTGTCGCCGAGGGCTTTGTAGGCCGAGACCAAGTTGAGTAGGGCAGCGCCTAGCTGGGGATCAAGACGCAAGGCTTTCTTGAACAGCGGGATAGCCCCGCGGGGGTCACCGCTGGTCATTTTCAGCCGCGCCTTGAGTTCGACGGCTTGGGAGGATTGAGGATTGATGGCCAACGCCCGGTCAATCCAGGTCAGGCCGGTGTGGGGGTCGTTGAGGCGCAGCGAGGTATAGGCAAGCTGGTAGGCGGCGTCAAACGAGCTGGCGTCAATCGCCCAAGCGCGGCGACAGTGGATGAAGGCGTCGTTGTACTGCTCCTCGGTTGTGTACGCCTCGGCTAGCTTAATAAGTGCCTTGGCGGACTCAGGATTGGCGTGGACCTGACGCCAGGCGGTGTCAATCTCCGAGGGCTTCTGGCCTTGGCAGCCGCCGGATAGGAGAACAGCTAGAGCAACTATCCCCACAGCTAGAGCAACTCTTGGCCCGGCCATATCCTGTAGCCTCTTCCCGACGAGTTTTTCAGTTGACTGTCCGACCAAGCGGCCCTCATGGTGGTGGGAGCTCGCCGCTGGTTTGGTCGCGCGTGCCAAACTGGCCCATATCCTCGATGAAATCTCCGAATAAGTAGCTCGCGTCGTGGGGGCCGGGTCCGGCTTCGGGATGGAACTGGACGGAGAAAATGGGCAGTTCGTCGTGGCACAGGCCCTCGGCACTCATATCGTTAAGGTTAACGTGGGTCAGCTTCAGGCCGGTGCCTTCGATACTGTCCAAATCCACGCAGAAGCCGTGGTTCTGAGTGGTGATGTCTATTTGTCCGGTCTCCAAGCTCTTGACCGGGTGGTTGCCGCCACGGTGACCGAATTTCAGCTTATAGGTTTCGCCGCCGAAGGCCAGCGCCAGGATCTGCTGGCCCAGGCAGATGCCAAATATCGGGGCCTTGCCGATGAGATGGCGGGTGGTGTCAATAACGTAGGGCAAGGCCTCAGGGTCGCCGGGACCGTTGGAGAGGACAACACCGTCAGGCTCCCAGGCGAGAATCTGCTGCGCCGTTGTGCTGGCGGGCACAACGATCGGATCACAACCGCGTCGGTACAGGTGGCGCAAAATGTTCTGCTTTACCCCGCAGTCAACTACTACGACGCGGTAGGTCTCCCAGTAGCCGCGCAGGCTGCTGACCGGTCTGGGGCCGTGCTCCGAGACCCAGCGCCGCGGGGGTGCGGTGATTTCCAGGCTAAGTTGCCCGGCAGGCGGCAGGTCTTGTTCGTAGCCACTTTGCCCCCAGCGGCGGGGATGCCGACAGGTTACTTCTTGCACCAGATCACGGCCAACCAGCCGGGGGGCCTGCTGCGCTTTCTCGACCAGGCTGTCTGCATCCAGGTCTTCGGTCGAGATAACGCCGATCTGCGCCCCGACGTCGCGGATGTGTTTCGTGAGCATCCGGGTGTCAATGCCCTCAATACCGACAATGCCATGTTGACGCAGATACTCGCTCAGGCTCTGCTCGGCTCGCCAGTTGCTGTATATCGGCGAGTTCTCCCGCACCACGAAGCCCTCCACCCAGATTTGGCCGGATTCGACATCTTCGGAGTTGATGCCGTAGTTGCCTATCTCGGTGTAAGTCATAGTGACGATCTGGCCGCGATAGGACGGGTCAGTGAGAACCTCCTGGTAGCCGGTCATGCCAGTGTTGAAGACTACCTCACCAGTGCGCTCACCGTCCGCACCGAAGGCGCAGCCTTGGAAGACCATACCGTCTTCGAGGGCTAGGATTGCCGGTTTCCTATCGTTTGACGTGGTCATTGCTCCTGGGTGCCGCCGCCTGCGCACGACCTTTGTGCTGGAGGGGTAACTTCGGCACGAGCTAGCAGCTCTCCTTCCCGCATCACCAATTGTCCGCAGACAATAGTGCCCCAGGGCCGGCCCCTCAACGGGCTGCCGGCGAAGGGCGTATTGCGGCCCTTGGAGTAGAACTGGTCAGGGTCCACTATCCAGTGCTTGTTCGGGTCAATGATCGTGATGTTGGCTGTGCCCCCGGACTGCAGAGCGCCAGCAGGTAGGCCAAGCAGCCGGGCGGGGTGCCACGTCAGTTTGGCCAAAATCTCGGGCAGACTCAAATCGCCCGAGTGGTACAAGTGGGTGAGCACTAGACCAACGCAGGTTTCCAGCCCTATCAGGCCAAAGGGTGCGTCGTCCAGCCCGGCGGCCTTTTCGTCCGGAGTGTGAGGGGCGTGGTCGGTGGCGATTATCGAGATGTCGCCGCTGACCACACTTTGGCGTATGGCTGCCCGGTCCGCCTCGCTGCGCAACGGCGGATTGGTCTTTGCGTTGGCACCGAACCGGAGAACAGCCTCGTCGGTGAGGCAGAAATACTGCGGCGCGGTCTCTGCTGTGAGTGACGTGAAGGTGCCAGCTTCCCACAGTCTGTGCAGCTCCCCAACTGCTTGGGCGGTACTCAGATGGAGCAGATGCAAGCGGGCCTCGTCGAGTCCGGCGGCGGCCTGCGCCCAGCAGCGCAGGGCTTCGGCTTCGGACCGGGCCTCCTGGCCGGCCACCCCTAACTGCTCGCTTACCGGGCCTTTAGTCATCACGCCGTCGCCGCTTAGCTCTTCCAACTCAAGATGCGCCAGAAAGGGCCGTCCGGTCCCGCCCAGCCGTTGGAACACCGTCCGCATCTGCGCGACAGTCTGCAGGGGCACGGCATCGTCAGTGATGCCCGGGCAGCCGACGGCGAGCAGGCCGGCAAAGTCGCTCAGTTCCCTGCGCTGGTTGTCCACGGTAGCAGTCGCCAGCACGTGCACGTTGCACCAGGCGTCTTGGGTGATCGTTTCGCGAATCTGCCTAATGCGCTCGGGGCGATCCAGCGCGGGATCGGTGTTGGGCATACAACAGACAGAGGTAAAGCCGCCCGCCACCGCCGCCTGGGTGCCGGTGGCAACAGTCTCTTTGTGGGAGAAACCGGGCTCGCGCAGGTGAACGTGAATGTCTACCAAGCCAGGGCAGATGACAAGACCATCTACACGCACGGTTTCGCCCACCGCGGGCGAGCCTGGCGGCTTGATCCATGCAATCTTCCCATTCTGGACGGCCAGATCGGCGATCTCGTCCCGCCCGCTGGCCGGGTCAATGACGTGGCCACCAGTTAGAGTGAAAGCCAAGGGAGCTGGTTGCCTGCTCATAACTCGATTCCTGGCAAAAGAGCCTTCCCTGGCGGGAAGGCTCTCCAAGTTGCATCTCTTGATGCTGGGTTGCTGTCCACTACTGCACCTTGACTTTGATGGTATCCATTCGGGTCTGGAGCCGTCCCTGCTCGTCAACAACGCGCAGCGTGGCGACATAGTAACCCGGTTCAGGGAATTGACAGCTGACTTTCTCACTGTAGCCGTCTATGCCCAGCCCGTCAAGGTTATCGAAGTCCCACTGATAGCTGGCGGCTACTCCTTCGTGCTGGGGCTTGGCAGTGAACTCCGCCGGCTGGCCAGCCGGGATCGTGCGGACCTCGGGGCCTTCGATCTCGGCCACTAACGGGGTGTCCTCTTGGATGATCTGCAGGCTGGCGACGTGGATATAGCCGTTGCCGTTACCGGTCAGCACGACGCGCTCCAGCTTAGCGCCTGCCAGGTCCTCCTCAGGCATGCCAAAGTCGGATAGAACAACGCTGATGAGCAGCCAATCATCGTCAAATAGCAGGTTGGGATTCAGCGCCAGGTCGCCGGAGGATAGATGTCCCTTATCGGTAACGAGCACGACGCGCACCTTGTCAACGGGCAGAGCCTGAGAAGCTTGCGGCTGGCCGCGCATTCCCGCCGTCCCGCCCATCCCCGGCATGCCCATCATCATCTCGTCCATCATTCCTGGAGGGTATCCGCCAGGAGGCATTCCGCCTGGGGGCATCTCCATCCCGGGCATCATACCTGGCCCCATCTGCGGACCGTAGTAGCCCCTCGGTTGCCTAGGCCGCTCAGGTTGCCCCGCCTTGACTAGCATGACCACCTGAGTCTGAATGGGATCCCCGACAAAGGGTCCAAAATCAACCGGCGTCTTCAGATCCAGCCGGCCGCCTTCGTGGTAGCCCCGGGCCAGCACCTCCAGCGTCTGGCGATCGCGGAACCGCTCCCAATTGCTGATCTTGATCTCGCCGCTGCCCCAGGGACCGAGGTTGACGAAGTCGGTAGTACCGCTGAACAGATTCAGGGCCTGGTCTGCGTGGGAAGATGCGGAAGCTGCTAGCAGCACTGCCGCTACTGCACAAGCCGTGGCCAGTCGTCTCGTGAGCATAGGATTCACCTTTGCGCACAGAATTGGGTAACTGTCTTGCCTTGTGTCCTGTCTATATTAGCGTATTTGGCCGCGGTTGGCAAGGGGTGACCAGGGTGAATAGCTGCATCAGTCAGTGCGCAGCACAGCCATGAAGGCCTCCTGAGGAATCTCCACATAGCCGACCTGCTTCATCCGCCGCTTGCCGGCCTTTTGCTTCTCCAGCAGCTTGCGCTTGCGGGTTACGTCCCCACCGTACAGCTTCTCGATGACGTCCTTGCGCAGCGGGGGAATGCGCATCGCCGCAATTACTCGCTTACCGATGCTGGCCTGGAGGCGGACTTCAAAGAGCTGGCGCGGGATTTCCCGCTTCAGGTTCTTAATGATGGCTCGCCCGCGGTGCTCCGCGAACTGGCGGTGGGTAATGATAGCTAGAGCATCAACGGGATCGCCATTGACCAGTGTGTCCACCTTGACCAGGTCGGCCACCTGGTAGCCCGCCGGCTCGTAGTCCAGTATCGCGTAGCCCCGGCTGACCGTCTTGAGATTGTCGTAGTAGTCCACGACGATCTCAGCCAGCGGCAGCGTGTAGTCCAGCACTACGCGGTCGGTCTCGACATAGTTCATTTCTGCGAACTTGCCCCGGACGCTTTCCGAGAGCTTCATACACGCGCCCACATAGCTCGGGGGCACCGTTATCCGGGCGGCGACCATGGGCTCCTCGATCTGCTCGACATGCTGGGGCTCGGGCAAGGCGGCGGGATTGTGGATCTCGACCACCTCGCCGTCGGTACGCAGTACTCGATAGCTGACACTGGGAGCTGTTGCCACCAGGTCCAGGCCATACTCGCGTTCGAGCCGCGTCTGGACGATATCCATGTGTAGCAAACCCAGGAAACCACAGCGGAAGCCAAAGCCCAGCGCCATCGAGGTCTCCGGCTTGTAGACGAACGCCGCATCGTTGAGCGAGTATTTGTCCAGCGCATCCCTTAGCGCAGGGTGGTCGGCGTTCTCAGCCGGATACAGCCCGGCGAAGACCATCGGCTGGCTCTTGCGATAGCCGGGCAGTGCCTCCGGCGCAGGGCAGTCGGCGGAGGTGATTGTATCGCCGACCCGGCTGTCGGCCACTTGCTTCATGCTCGCAGTCAGATATCCTACCGAGCCCGCCCCCAACTCGTCTGTCTTCTCCATCTGCGGCGCGAAGACGCCCACGCCGGTGACCTCGAAGCTCTGGCCGGTGGACATCATCTGGATATGGTCGCCCGCCTGCACCGTGCCGTCAAAGACGCGAACATAGGCGATCACGCCCAGGTGCAGGTCGAACTTCGAGTCGAAAATCAGCGCCTTGAGCGGCCCCTTGGGGTCACCAACGGGTGACGGGATCTGCTCTACGATGGTCTCGAGAAGTTGCTCCACACCCGCCCCCGTCTTGCCGCTGGCAAAACGGATCTGCTCGTGGGCAAAGCCAAACTCATCCTGTAACTGCTGGGCGACCTGGTCGCGGTCAAAATTCTCCAGGTCAATCTTGGTGATCACCGGCACCAGTTCCAGGCCCTCGTCCACGGCCATGTAGGAGTTGCCCACGGTCTGCGCCTCCACCCCCTGGGAGACATCCACCAGCAGCACCGCACCCTCGCAAGCGTGCAGGGCGCGCGAAACCTCGTAGGAGAAGTCCACGTGCCCGGGTGTATCAATGAGATTAAGCTCGTAGGCATGCCCATCTTTGGCGGTATACTGTAGACGCACCGCCGAGGCCTTGATGGTGATGCCGCGTTCGCGTTCCAGGTCCATATCATCGAGGATCTGCTCACGCATATCCTTTTCGCTGACCGCGCTAGTCGCCTCGAGCATCCGGTCGGCCAGCGTAGACTTACCGTGGTCAATATGCGCGATTATCGAGAAGTTGCGGATGTATTTTTGATTGGTCATGATTGTTTGTTGGATGCCATCAAGTGGTTTTACAGTGGTGGAGAGCTGGCGATTCGATTTAGTTTTAGGATAAGTAGCAACATGCACAATTTTCGGCACCAATACTTCGACAAATATTCGCATATCCTGCATCAGACAACATGACAGCAAGTTAAGTAAACTACAATTGTTGCTTGGCAAATTGTAGTTTTCTGCCTAAATCTGCAAATTGCGCCACTACTTTTGTAGTCCACGTACTATCCTCGGAATCTCTGGCGCCAAATAGATCTTCCTGTAATTTCCGCCAGTAACCTCAACTATAATGCCAGCATCCTCTAGTTTCCGTACCTGCTTCCTAGCAGTATGGTATGTAACCCCCAGGGTCTCTTGCGCGGATTTAATGCTAATAAAAGGAGACACGAAGAGGCTATCGACCAAGCTAAGCGGCAACGCTGAGGCACGTGTTGCGGTCAGTTGCTCTCGCCAATCGCGCTGGAGGCTCAGCAGAGCGGAAGCCCGTTGGTTCGTCACCTCAGCCTGCTCGGCCACGCCTCGCACGAAAAACTCCACCCACTCGCCCCAGGCGCCTTCGGCGCTTACTGCGAAGAGCAAGTTATAGTAATCATCTCGGTTGCGCTCAAAATATTCCGAGATGTAAAGCAGTGGCTCAGGGAGTATCCCCCAGTGCACTATCAGCAGAGCGACGAGCAGCCGCCCCACCCGTCCGTTACCATCAAGGAAGGGGTGAATCGCCTCAAATTGGTAATGTATCAGCGCTAACTCAACTAGCAGCGGGTACTTGAGCTCAGTATGCACATAGCGTTCAAACTCATTGAGGGTGCTATTGAGTTCGTCGCCATCTGGCGGCGGAACGTAGTCGGCAGTATTCAAGTTGGAGCCCGGTGGGCCGACCCAGTTAGAGCTAGTGCGGAACTCGCCAGGCGTACGATCCTTCCCTCTTACCCCCTCCATAAGGATTCCGTGTAGCTCGCGGATAAAACGCAGGCTGACAGGCAAAGTCTCGCGTCGCTCCAGTCCGTACTCCATCGCACGGACGTAGTTGTAGACTTCGTGGACATCGTCTTGCGGAGTGGCCGGCAGATCGGGCCGCAGCGACAATTGGCCGGCTCCGTAGGCAAACAAGTCATCAAGGTCCGCTTGCGTACCCTCGATGCGGGATGAGACCACCGCTTCCCCGCGAATCAATGGCCACACGAAGATGTGAGGATTGGGAACGGACCCAGCCAGGCCTTCGAGCTTGCCCACGGCCCGGTCCGCGGCCGAAAGGGTCTGGCTCAACCGAAGGTCCAGGTCCAGTTCAGGCGGCAGCGGGTTGGGCACAAAGGCCCAGAACTCCGCATCACCGGGACGACGCACCTTGACCAGACGACCAGCAGGACTTTGTTCGAACTGTGCTACATCCATCAATCTTCACCCTCCACAAACGTCCGTGTAGGCCCCGTTCATTGGGACCAGTCGCTTGGCGAACAGCTCCTCGAACCGCTCGACGTCAACGTCCGTGGCGACTTGGACATTCGGCTCGCCTCCTCGCAGGCGAAGCTGCCCAGGTTCGATACCTGGCCCGGGCTCCGTCGCTACGGTGAGAGCCATCGGCTTCAGCGTCACCAGCTCCGGGGCAAAGGCAACAGCCACTGCCAGCGGGTCGTGCAGCGTCGGCTCAGTGTGCTCACCGGCCTGTTGCCACGCCCGTATCATCCGCCAGATCAGATTGGCACGTTCCGTGCCGGCTTGCGCCAGCTCTGTGTGACGGTGCTGGCGGTATTTGCAGCGCGTCGTCACGTCCAGCGGGATCAGAATCTTCTCGACGGGCAAGTCAAAGACGTACGCCACGGCCGCCGGGTCGCAGCGAACATTATACTCTGACTTCACTTCGTGCGCCACTGCCCCCGCCATCATCACCAGCCGCTGGACCTGTTCGGTCAGTTCCGGAGCCTGCTCAAAGGCGGCTGCCACGTTGGTCAACTGGCCGATCGAGACCAGCGTCACCTCGCCGGGATGGGATTGAATAGCCTCAATCATCAGGTCAATAGCGTTACCGGGTGGGACAGGATCATCGGCGGTCAGCACGGCCTGCTGATTGACGGGACTGGCAGAGACAGTGCGGCCATCGAAGGTATCAGCACGCCCGGCGGCGACCGGTATGTCACCGCGGCTCCAGACCTTCAGTATCTTGGCGGCTAGCCTGCTGCGCAGTTTCACCTCGGTGCTTACCACGGTTACCGCCAGCAACTCAATCTCCGGGCTGTTGAGCGCGAAGGCGAGGGCCAGGGCGTCGTCAACGTCCGTACCGATATCGGTATCGAGAATCATCTTAACCTGGCTCATCAAGTATACTTGCCTCCGGTTAGAGGCCGTCGCTGGCCTGCAAGTCCTGTTCTGGCTCCTCCGCGCGGCGGCCGGTGAAGCGGCGCCTGACCAGATGCCAGGCTGACTGGAGCTCTTCCACTCTGAACAGCATGCACAGGCCGATGAATACAAGTGTGCCCAGGCTTGTCGGCACTAGCACAGTGACCAGTCGAGTAGCGAGGCTGGCCGTATCCAAGTATCCATGGTTGATCAGCCATTGGCACGACTCCATGATGCTCCAGCAGGTCATGCCCAGCGCGGCAGTGGGGAGCACCAGCTTGGCCATGCTGCGCACCATTCGCGGCCCGACCAGTCCTGCTACCCGCTTGTGCAGAATCCACATAAGCATCGTGGCATTGGCAATGGCGCTCACTGAGGTGGCTAGGGCCAGCCCCGAGACCTGCATTGTCTGCATCAGTGCCAGGGCAGTCGCGACGCAGACGCCGATGGACACCGCACCTACCCACAGTGGTGTGATGGTATCATGCCGGGCGTAGAAGGCCCGGGCGACTATGTAAAACGCAGCCAGCCCCACTATGCCGGGGGCAAACCACAATAGGGCATCGCCGACCACTGCGGTGTCCTGCGCGGTGAAGTCGCCGCCCTCAAAGAGTAGACGGACGATCGGCTCACGCAGGACCATCATCCCTACCGCCGACGGTACTGCCAGGAAGAGGGTATTGCGCATTCCGAACGAGAAGTCGCGGCGGAAGAGCGCCGTGGCGCCTTTGGCATAGTGTTCGGCCAGCGTGGGGAATAGGACGATGGCAATGCCTGCGCCGAACATCCGGGTGGGCAGCTTCCACAGGCGGTTGGCGTATTCGAGGACGATCGGCCCGTGCAGCGGGTCTACCTGGGTCGCCAGTGCTCGGGTGATAATCAAATTGATCTCGGCGACCGCCAGTCCGAAGACAACCGGCAGGGCTAGCTTCATAACCCGGTGCATACCCGGGTCACGCGGGTCAAGGGACATCAGCAGCCGGCCACCCAGTCGGCGCAGCGGCGGGACCTGTAAGAGGAAGCTGCCCAGCAGGGCGCCGATGACTACCCCGTAGGCCAGCAGATATAGGTTCTCCTGCGCAGCCGCGAGCAGAATGGAGGTGATGATGACCAGATTGTAGATAATCGGCCCCATTGCCGGCCAGAAAAAGTGCTTCAGAGAGTTGAGCGTGCCCATCAGCAGCCCGCCGATGACAAAGAAGATCTCGGCAAAGAACATAATCCGCATCAGCCGCACGCACAGGTCCATCAGGTCGGGATGCTTTGTCACCCATCCCGGGGATATCAGCCGCGCGAGCTGCGGAGCAAAGATGATGCCCAGCCCAGTCAGCACAGTGCCGACGATGACCAGCAGCCAGAGCGTTGAGCTGAACGTCTTCCAGGCTTGCTTTACCTTGTCGGTTGCCAGGTATTCGGTGAAGACGGGCACGAAGCCGGTGCGCAACGCGCCGCCGGCCATCAGGAAGTAAATAAAATCGGGGACGCTGAACGCCTGCACGTAGGCGTTGATCTCCCCGGTGGTGCCGAACTGCCGGGCCAGCAGCATGACCCGGATCAGCCCGGTGATCGCGCTCGCGAAGATCGCCACCACCATGAGACTCGCAGCCGCCGCCAGGCCGCGTTGGGCGGAGCTGGTCGCTTCGGCATTGGAGGCATTGGGGATATCGGCCATGTGGCCCGGTCCGTGTCAGCAGTAGTGTTTGGCTGGAAAGATCAGGTCGGACGGTGAAGATTATACCGATAATCGGGGCAGTTGAGAAGGGCAGCCGCCGCTGGGGCTTGGCTTGCTTGACGCCGTCTGGCTACTCAGGAGCGGGTGCCAGGGCCGGCGCAGATGACTCCTCTGAGGCCGGCTGGAGCTCGGCTTCCGGCTGCTTGGTGCCAAATCGGACTACTCTGGTCTGCGCCGGATAGACGTCGGTGTGCATAGTCTGGCGGGCTATCAGTTCGCCGTCCTTGCTGTAGACTTCCCGGATAAGCGTGGCCCGCCCACCACCGTGGCCGTCGGTCTCGACGACGGGCTCGCCCGCCTCCAGCTCCGGGTCAATGATCTCCTTGGTGCTGTAGCCGAATCGGCTCACACCGGTGCGAATGAGCTTGACGTCGTAGTCGTCATCGGCTTTGCCCAGGATCTTGGCCCAGAGCCGGCTATCCTCGATGCCGCCGAGAAGCAGAATCGGGTGACTCAGGGAGTTCTTGAATCTCAGATCAATCTGGCCGTAATAGACGGTGGCATCGCGCCCCGACGGGCAGTAGTCAACGATCCGCGAATGATGACGGCGCTCCAGGATATCGAGGTTGGTCAGAAGTGCAGCATTGTATGTAGTGGTGGCGACTTGACATACGCCGCCGCCAAGCTCGGGGACGACCTCGTTCTCCCTGAAGATGGGGGCGTTACGGTAACCTGCCTGGGATAGCCGGGGGCCCACAGTCTCGTTGAGCGAGAATTCCTCGCCAGGCTGAAACACCGTTTTATTGACGCGCGCCATCGCCAGCTTCAGATTGTGCGTCCGGTCACGCTTCCACGCCTTGAACGGCGTACTGTAGCCGCCCAGGACTACCTCGATGTCGGCCAGGTCTTCTGCGCTGATCGTCGGCGGCTGCGCTACCACGCTAAGCGTAGCGCTGGAGCAGAGCGGGTCGGCCAGGGCCTCCTGCAAAGCAGCCACGCTCTGACCAATCTGCACAGTGACCCCGACTTTGCCTGGCGACTTTTCCACCTGATCGTCAGCGGTGACGTAAACCTCGGCGTCCACCGGTTCGCAGTTGATCTCTTCGGCGATCTCGCCAAGCGTCTCGCGCAGTTGGTACTGGTCAACCCACGCCGGCACCCTGACGTTCAGGGGGCGGCGCCAGAGCCACAACTGGGTACGGATTCCGCCCAATATGCCGCCAGTGCGGCCGATCTGCAGGGCCTGCTCAATGGCCTGGTCAAGCAGAACAGCGGCGCCCAGAGCTTGGCGGCTGATAGTGTAGGTGCCATTGGGGTGAACCAGGTCAACGTCGCTGGGCACCGAGGGCAGCCACTGGGCCTCTACCAACGCCCGGGCCTGGTCGGGTGACAGCCCGCCTACCTCGACACCAGCGACGCTGACGTTACCGGCGATTGTGTTGGTCGCCTGGAAGCGTTGGACAGTAATTGCCAGGGCGAACAGCGCGCCCAGGAACAGGCCAACGCCGATACCCAGGCCAATAGCAGCGCACTTCACAATTGTCCGGTTCCGCTCGTGTTTCATATTTCGCGGCGTTCTCGCTGGCTGTTTAGACTGTCCGTGGCTGTCTATTGTTCTTCGCTGTTGGCGCGGTTACGGGCTGCGGAGCCGTAGGTGTCGCACTGGGCCTTGAGCGTGGATATCTCTTGCTCGAGCTGCCTCATGCGGTCAATAATCTGCTGCATAGCAGGGTCTTCGGCGCGGATCGCCTGGTCGTGGCGGAAATCGTAGACGCGCTCGCCGTTGCGCCGGACCACATAGGCTTTGCTGCCGACCACGGTGCAATAGGGAGGGATATCGTCAACGACTATCGCCCCCGCGCCGACCACGGAGGCCTCGCCGATGGTGATGGCGCCCAATATCTGGGCATGGGCTCCGACGGTGACGTTATCTTCGAGCGTCGGGTGTCGCTTGCCGCACTCCTTGCCGGTTCCCCCCAGCGTGACCCCCTGGAAGAGGGTAACACCGTCGCCGATTTCGCTGGTCTCGCCAATGACCGTCGCAGTGCCGTGGTCAATGAAGAAGCCTTCCCCTATCGTTGCTCCCGGGTGAATCTCGATATTCGTGAAGAACTTGGCCATCTGAGAGAGCCAGCGGGCGAGCAATCTCAGCTTCCATTGCCACAGCCGGTGAATGATGCGATGGGCCATGATGGCGTGCACGCCACTGTAACAAAGCAATATCTCGAGATTGCTGCGCGCGGCGGGATCGCGGCTCTGGGCTGCCCGCATGTCCCTCACCAATGTGCCGAACATGATGCCTAGTCCTATCCGTTGTCAAGAAAGACCGCAAACCGGCAGGCGTCTGCGGTCATTGGCAATACTGTATCAGATTATACCTGGGCGGGCAGTTGTCGTCAATAATGACACGGACTGTTGGCCGCCTCGTAGTGAGGGCTGCGCAAGCTCCCCTGTTTGCGAGCATCAAGTATGCAGGGATTACTGAGGAGGCGGCGAACAGTCTGGGTGGCAGGTCTTTGCCCAAGGGCAGGCATTCTAAGGGGATGTGAGCACTGCCGGGAACATAAAGAGCTTTGCCAGGGTGGGATGAGCTATGAACTTGCGCGAGCTGCTCGGTGAGCAGAAAGTCAAGGCCAACAAGCAGCGGGCGACAACGAATTACAATGGCGCGCGGGAGCGCTTTGCCGAGCTGGGGGTGGACGCTGATGGGGCGGTCGAGACGGCGCTGAGTCTGCCAATTTCGGTGCACTGCTGGCAGGCGGATGATGTGCGCGGGCTGGAGGTGCGCGCGGAGGGAGCCGACTCCGGTGGGCTCCAGGCCACCGGCAATTACCCGGGTGCGGCCCGCACGGGCGAGGAAATCCGCCAGGACTTCAAGCAGGCCGCCCGCCTCATCCCCGGGGCACTGCGCTTCAATCTCCACGCGATGTATGCCGAGACCGGCGGCGCGGCAGTGGACCGTGATGAACTGGTGCCGGAGCACTTTGCCACCTGGGTGGATTGGTGCGGAGAACATGGCTGGGGCCTGGATTTCAACCCCACCTGCTTTGCTCACTCGATGGCTGCCGAGGGGTTGACACTCACTCATCCGCAGAAGTCGGTGCGCGACTTCTGGATTCGCCACTGCATCGCCTGCCGAGAAGTCGCGGAATCCATTGGCCGCAAGCTGGGTGACTGTGTGTGCAACATCTGGATTCCGGATGGGCAGAAGGATGCGACTGTGGACCGCGCCAGCCCCCGCCGGCGTTTGGTGGAATCGCTGGATGCAATTCTACAAGAGAAGCTGCCGAGGGTCACTGATACGGTGGAAAGCAAGCTCTTCGGCATTGGGCTGGAAGACTACACCGCCGGCTCGCACGAATTCTACTTGCTTTATGCCGCCACGCGGGGTATCGGAATCTGCTTTGACATGGGCCACTATCATCCCACCGAAAGCGTCGCCGATAAGATCTCTGCGACTGTGCCGTTCGTTCAGCCCATCCTGCTGCATATCAGTCGGGGCGTGCGCTGGGACAGCGACCACGTGCCCCGCTTCAATGACGAAGTGCGGGCGGTCTGCGACGAAGCAGTACGTAGTGGGGCGCTTGAGCATATCCGATGGGCCACCGACTTCTTTGATGCCAGTATCAACCGGGTGGCCGCCTGGGTACTGGGTGTGCGCGCGCTGCGCAAGGCCCTGCTCTATGCCTTGCTCGAACCGTGGAAATTAGCGGCTGAAGCAGAGCGGAGTGGTGATGGCGCCGCCAAACTTGCACTCGCCGAACTACCTTTCGGAGCAGTCTGGGATTATGCGTGTGCTCGGGCTGACGTAGCCGGTGGTCTGAGCTGGCTGGCCGAGATCAAGCGCTACGAGGCCGAGGTACTGGCTGAGCGCTCGTGAGTACGCCGAAATCGACTTTTCAGTTTGAGGAATGAGTAATGGCGGTGCTCGGGGAAGCTGACTTATGTAGTGCTTCGACAGCGTGAAAAGGAGACCTCCAATGACCTCTCGTGAACGAATGTTAATTGCTCTGCAAAACGGTCGGCCAGATCGGTTGCCCTGCCAGGTACACGGATGGATGGGATACTACCTCAACCACTACCTCGGAGGCAAAGACTGGTACGAAGCCAATGAAATGTTCGGCCTTGACCATGCTATCTATGTCTCCCCGGACTATATCTATGATGAGAAGGACATAGCGAAATGGGAGACTAAGCGAATCGATTTGGGCGTAGACGAGCGGGGGCAGCACAACTGGGAAGAGACAATAACCACTCCCAAAGGCACGCTACACCATGCCGGAGCCTCGAATCAGATCACCAGCTGGAAGACAGAACCACTCATCAAGACCGAGCAGGAGTTTGAGATGTGGAACGAATTCTCCCCGGTACCGGTCGCGGCAGATTTGACGCGAGTACGGAAGGCCCATAACGAGGTCGGCGATCGCGGGATTGTGCGCAGCCATCCATTCGGTCCCGGCCAGGGCAGCCCGTGGCAGATGTTCTGCATCCTGACCGGCACCGAGAAGGCTATTTTCATAGCGCTCGATACGCCAGATTTCCTGCATCACGCGCTGGACGCGATTCTGCGCAAGACTTTGCAGGTCACCGAGATGTGGGAAGGGACCCCGGCGGATATCGTGGAGACCGACGGCGGAGCCGGCTCGAATACTGTGATTAGTCCGGCGATGTTCGAGGAGTTCTGCGTACCGTACGACCAGAAGCAGAATGCCGCGTTCCACGAAGTGGGGTTAAAGGTTGTCTGCCACCTTTGCGGTGGTCTAATGCAGATGCTCGATCTCGTCGTGCAGGCGGGCGCCGATGGCCTGGAGACTATGACGCCGCCCGGGATGGGTGGCGACTGCAATCTACAGGAAGCTTCACGGCGTGTAGGCGATAAGCTGTTCTTCATAGGCGGTTTTGACCAGAACGCCGGATTTGAGCAAGGCACACCGCAACGGGCGCGAGAGCTTGTGTTCGAGTGCTTCGAGGCCACCAAAGACCATGCCGGTTACATCTGTGCACCGTCCGATCATTTCTTCCATGGTAATCCGGAAAACATCAAGGCCTTTGTGAATGCTTGCAAGGAATGTGTCTACTAGTTAGCCCCTGCCCAATCTCAGTCGGGAAGAAGATGAGCAAATTCTGAGTGGTTCGCTTAATCCAGACGGAACGCGGAAACTGGCGTACGTGTAAGGGCGCAGCCGCATGAGCGCCCAACATTACCTGGGTACGCTGGACGAGAGGCATCGGTTGATGCCGGCCCAGGTGCCGACGCCGACGTTCTGGTGGGCAACCCGGACGCGGGGCTGCAGGTCAAGCTGATGCCCGAGGAGGATGTATAGCAGCGCTCGAACCTGAAAGAGACCGGCATACCTCGGTCATGGGGCAATGAGGGCAAATGCGGGCGGCAATTGGCAGCGATGGTGCGACTGTATCGTCGAGGCAATTCCATGCAGGACAAGACAAGCGCGATGGCGAATACCAAGAGGTCAGGGTAACACAACCTGGTCTTGATGAGCAGCACAGGTTGAATGGAAGGAGGCGGGTCGCATGTTTGGCTTGGGTATGTGGGAGATCATCGGGATTGTGGCTATCATAATCTTGTTGTTCGGAGCGACCATAATTCCGCGGCTCATGCGAGGTATGGGACAGGGAGTTCGGGAGTTTAAGGAGGCTGTGCAGGAGCCCGAGGAGGAGGACTCCGATGACTCGGAGCAATCCCCCGAGCTGCCGCCCTCGGACCGGCCGACCTGATTCCTGCCCCGCCTCCAGCCTGGATGGCAAGCTGAGGGCACTGGCTAATTTCGACGCCTGAAGAGGAGAAGTGGGCCTCGATGGCGAAGTTATCAAGGGTTGACTGGGTCGGTTTGGCCCCCAGTATGTCGGACGGCCACTGACGTAGGCAGTACGCAGCGCATTGGCATTGACGGTCTCTCATAGCTCGTGTCCCGCACAGGCTACAGTAAACGGGAGGCTCCAGGATGAAGCGTACCCGACTGAACCTCGCCGCCCTGCGCGGCACGCCCCGGTTGCGGTCCACGGACGCTAAGCCAACTCTGTCGGAAGTGCTGTCCACCCCCAGCGCCGTTAGTCTTTCCCGCCGGGAACTGCTAGGCCTAGCCGGAGTTGCTGCCGTAAGCGTGCCTCCTATGGTCAAGGAAGTAGGTCCGGCGCTGCTGGGGCGCTTTGAGCTGGCCAGGCAGCCCGGCCGAGTAGCCTTCAAGCTGGGGGGGCGCGAACGCTGGGTGATTGACCGGCAGCGGCTTGCCGGAGAGGCCCGCCTCGAAGTAGAGGAGAACAACGATTTCATCCGGGTTACCCTGACTGGGGCGCGTTATCCGGGAACGCAATTGCCCGCGGACTTTGTATGTCAACTGAGGCGGGGGCTAGCTGGTTGGCGGATGAGACTGCAGCTCAAGCTGGGTGGTCTGAGGGGCGAGGTGCCGCTGGCAAGCTGGCTGGCCGGAGCCGAACCGATACGAGGGCGCGTGAGACTGTCCCGCCTGGCCTGCCCGCTGGCTGACGGGGCCGGGTTGACGTTGAGCGGGGCCGGCGAAGCGGAGTTCTCGCCAGATTGGCGACTGAAGCTGTGCGGCTGCGAGATTGCCTCGCTTACCGGCCTGGGTAAGGCTGTGGTTTCCGACACTATCACCGTCGCACTGCTTCAGCCCGACGCCCCCAGCATTATCGAAGAGCCTCCCGCAAGGCGGAGCCTAGTGGTCCTCGAGCGTGAGGAGCACGAGTGGGCACTTGTCGAGAGTCTCTCCGCACCCGGGGAGGGCAAGTTCACGGCGGAAGGTTGCCCCTTCGATACGATCCAGATTGAGGCAGGCGAGGACGAGCGGGGGAGAGCTCAGCGAACGCTGCTGGCGGAGGGTGACGGCCAAGCAGCCCGGCTTAGTTATCTGCCCTCGGAGCAGTGCCCCCGCGGCGATGGCCAGGCCTTCGCGCTGCCGCTGCGCGAGCCGCGCTACGCGGTCGCCTGGAGCCCTGGGGGTAACGAGACGGCGTTGGTAGCCAATTTCAGCGACACTCCCGTGTGGCTGCACGGCGAGGGGTGCAGCGTGCAGTTAGGCGATGTGCCCGACTGCCGGCCCTTTGAGGTCGTCAGCGAGGGCGGGCAGATTCGAGAGGCCCGCTGCGAGCCGGCTCTGTTAGCAGTGTTTGCGCCGCTGGCAGGAGCGATGGTCGAGCTAAGTGCGGCGCCGGAGGGTGCCCAGGTACACTTCGTCAGCAGCGACACGCAAGTGGCGCAGATCCAGCGGCGCCAGCCCCCCGCCGGGAGAATCGAGCGTCCTCCCGCCGTCCAAGTCCCACCCGCAGGCGAGGTCAGGCCTGTTCCCGGTCTACAGTTGCCGGGAATCCGTCTGCTGGGTCTTACCGTCAACGTGGTCCGGCCCGAAGACCTGCTCGCCCTGAGTTTTGAGTTCCGCAACCTGTCGCTTGAGACTGGCAATGGCGAGGCCCCCCAGCTTGTCCGCGTCCAGAGCCAGGAGCCCGCGTACATAATCGTGCATTTTCCACCCCAGCACATTGCCGAGCAGGCTTTCTTTGAGGTAGACAACAACCTGCCGGTGGGAAATGCCTACCGCCCAGCTGGGGTCGAGCCAGATGCGGACGCGAGTGCGAGCGGGAGTGAGCCGCTACCGCCACCGCCGGTGCGGGCGCGGCTGTCGGGGCCGAGCCGCCTGGTTTTCGAACTGCCCGAAGGCGTAAACTCCATTGACTACAGCCTCAGTGCGCTCCTGGACTGGACGAAATACAAGCTCTCAGTCGCCCCAACGGCGCTACCGCCGCCCACACCAGTCCAGCTCCGCCCGCTTCAGACGCCCGGGGGTCTGCGGTTCAAGGTGTCCAAGCCCGGGCAACGGCTAACGACCGAGGGCAGCCAGCCTCGCCTACCGGCACAGCTCGAGTTGCTCGTGCCGAGCACAACGTTCTCAGCAGCCGCCCTGGCGCGAGTCGTCCGCATTATCCGCGAGCCGACCGCCACGGAGACCGCCATCGAAGCGCCCTACCGGCTGATGCTCTCGCCGAGTTCGATGGCTGGTTGGGCGCACACTGATAAGCTGGTAGAGCATAACGGCCGCGTCGAGCTGTGGCACACGCGCCTGGGCGTCAGCTCAGGCGAGGAGCGAGTCGTTGACCGGCAGTACGAGTACGGCTGGAAAGACGGTACCTTCCGGGTCCTGCGCACTTCCGGAGGCGACCAGCTGGCCTACTTCCGCTCGCTGCGGGCCGTCTGGTCGCCGGACTACTCCAAGTCTATTCCTACACACGTGAATACCCCCTTTCGCATGTCGCTGGATAGGCGCGACCGCTGCGAGCTAGTCTGGCTGACCTCCGACTTCAGCATAGCGGAAGCCCAGTCGCGGGTCGTGCACGCTGACCGGCTGATGTTGAGCCCACTGGGTGTCTGGATAGACAGCAAGTATGCCGCGGAAGTACCGCTGGGGCACGGTCTGTCAGTTGAAGCATGGCGGCACCAGGCGACAATGGGCCGGGATCAGTATGTCAAGGTGGTCTACAAGGGCTACCTGTTCCCCTTTGGTCACCGGGCTTCGCTGATCAAGGTCACGGAGCGCAAGTTCCACACCGGCCGGACCGGCACCATCGCCTACCTGCGCCAGAGGATGTTCATCGTCGTACGAGAGCCCGAGAAGACATATCCCGCTTTCGGTCAGGCCAATGACGGCCGGGCGATACCCTTCCGACGGGTACGGATTACTTCGCTGGTGACGCCCAATCTGAACCCACCGGAGTCCAGTGCAGTGCCCGGCACCGGCGCCTCGGCCCAGGCCGCCTTCTGGCCCCGCGTGGGCAGCGAGGATTTCCCCTTCCAGATCGTCGCTGAAGACTGGGACGGTCAGCGCAGTGATTTCTCAGTCCCGCTCATCTTCATCGGCGTGGAGAATGCTCCTGGCAAGAAATTCGGCTTCGCCTTCGACGAAGACACTATGGGGCACGTAGTAACATACTACAACGAGCAGGCCGAGGAAAGTCGGCGGCAGTCGGGTATGTTCGGCCAGAAGGTAGCCTTCGCCGACAGCAGCGCCCAGAAGCCGGGAGATACCTCCCTGGAGACACAGACGGTGATCTTCGGGGCGGAGATGACAGCTCCGGACAATGCCGTATCTGCCAAGACGCTGGAGGAGAATAACCAGCCGCGCTGCTATCCAACGCTGGCGCGGGCGGAGGTCCGGATGCCCGCGGTTGCTCAGGTGACCGGCAGTGCTGCGAGCACCGCTATCCAGATACATCCCACGTACATCAATGATGCCTGGCACTCGGCCCGGAACAAGGGTGAAGTTTTCATCGGTTTGCTTGACTCGCTGCCGCTGCAGTTCGGCGCAGACCAGTCCGGCGGCCTAGCCACGCCCGACCTCAATATCCAGGGCCTGTCGCGCAAGTTTGGCCCAGTAGGCGGAGTGCTCGAGGATCTCGCCGGTGGTACTTTCGACCCCACCGAGTTCTTCAGTGATACCGCCAAGATCCTGGGGTCGATTCTGCTGCGCGACATCATCAAGGCCGTATTCGGGGACGATCAGATTCCCAAGCTGACCAGCCACGTCGAGCGCGACGACAACGGAGCGCCCGAGGCGGTCGTGGCCAAGCTCGAATGGGCTCCCGACGTTCAGTCCTTTCCCTCGTTTGGCAAGCCCATCTTCGCTGCGGACAATGGCACCTCTCTGTCAATTAGCGCGACGCTGCGCTCTGACCTATCTGGCCAGGACGCGACTGCCCAGGTTGAGGGCAAGCTTACCCGATTTGCGCTGCATCTGATCCCCTTCGGCAGTATTGACTACTTCATACGTATTGCCTTCGACGAGATCTCGTTTCTTTCTAAGACTGGGCAGAAGCTGGATGTAAGCGCGGAGATCGGCGAGATCGAATTCGGGGGGCCGCTGAAGTTTGTCAACACGTTGAGCAAGTTCATTCCCATGGACGGCTTCAGTGACCCGCCTAACCTGGATATCTCCCCAACCGGTATCAAGCTGGGCTACACCCTGCCCATCCCTTCGGTCGCTGTGGGCGTTTTCAGCTTGCAGAACATCAGCCTCATCGCTGGCTTCGAGTTGCCCTTCACCAGTAACCCCTTGCGCTTGCGCTTCGGCTTCTGCGAGCGACATAATCCCTTCCTGCTGACGGTATCAATGTTTGGCGGGGGCGGCTTCTTCGCCATCGAGCTGACCCCACAGGGGCTGTCGCTACTGGAGGCCTCGTTCGAATTCGGTGGGAGCCTGTCGCTCGATATTGGCGTGGCCAGCGGTGGCATCTACGCCATGGGCGGCGTCTACTACAAGTGGGAAGATGGGGAAGCCGTTCTCACCGGGTACCTGAGAATGGGCGGTTCACTATCGATCCTGGGGATTATCACTATCTCCCTGGAGTTCTACCTGGGCTTGACTTACGAGTCGGCGGGCAATCGCGTCTGGGGCGAGGCCAGTCTGAAGGTCTCCATCGAGATACTGTTCTTCAGCATCAGCGTGACCTTGAGAGTGAAGCGGCAATTTGCGGGCTCGTCCGAGGGACACGCCCGGCTCGATGGCCTCCGGCTCGCTCAACTCGGTGGTGCGGCGGGCGGGCTCGTTCCGGCAACCAGCCCGCCGAGCTTTGAGGACTTGATGGCCGAAGCTGACTGGATCGCCTACTGCGAGGCGTTTGCTTGAAAGGGTGCTGAATATGAAACGACAGACGGTAATGTGGACAGCACTGCCCAATGGGGTGAGCGGCACACCAGGCGCCGGTGATGCGCGTGTGCGGCTCTCGGTATTTGTCTCGCCCCGGCTGGAGACCAACGAAGGCGGCGCTCGGCCGACGCTGTCCCAGTTCCCCGACTTCCTGAACTGGCCGGAGCGGGTAGCTGAAATGCAATTCTCCGTGCAATTCGGCGCGGGACCAGCCATCATGGCGGAGCGCATCGCTCCACCCGGTGAACCGCCGGCGGCGGAGCTATGGGCAAGCCTGTTCGATGCCAATGTCTATGTCGAGCCGTACGAATTCCCCGACATGTCCGCGCGCCCGATACTCTCCTTCCCGGTGCGAAACGTCGTGTCTCGCCTGAAGGAAACATATCAAGCGGTCGGTATCGAATCGCCGGTAGAGATCCCCCGGTTGACACCGGAGAACCAGAGCCTCCAGGGGGTGCGCAGGCTATTCCAGGATATTTCGTTGACCCCCCAGCGCAGTACGCAGATCTCCCAACAACTCGCCAGCCGCATGCGCCTTGGCGGACTGAAGGTAGTACAGAATCCCGCCTATGAGGCCGCTAGTTCCCAGCGTGTAGTCCTGGGCAAGGCCCGCGTGGCGCAGCCCCAGTCTCTGGTTGCCGGTGTCGCTCCGGCAGCCGTCGAATTTCATCAGCTCCAGGCTTTTCACAAACCACCAGTCACCCGGCCCGTAGCGCGGCTCACGGCGCAGGCGCTGGTGGAATCCATTGACTTCCACCGTATTCTGTCGTCGCTGGGCCAGTATCCGGGGTTGCTGCGGCGCCTCGGGCTGGTCATTGACCTGGAAGTGCCTTTCACGGCAGACCTGGTGGGAGCCACCACCGTTCGCGTGGTGCCACAGTGGAGCCCGGAACTGGCCACGGCTACCGTCAACCGAATGCCCCGGACCCACTGCGTTCTCACCAATCAGGCTTTTCGGGCGAGAACGCGCTCGACTGACTCCGACCTGGGCGACGGTATGCTGCGGCTGGATGACGATGAGCGCTTCGAAGTAGGTCAGTTCGACGTGGATGGCGCTGCCATAAAGACCATGGAACTGGCCCGGAAGGTGACGCTTAAGCCTGCCCTGGCACTGGCGCCGCGGGCCCTCACAGTAACACCACGCCTGATGCGCCCGGGCACGGTCGAGGCGATCCCCGCAGCCCAGACGCAGCCGGAGCCCGAGCCCGAGCAGGAGGAAGCCGCCCTGCCCACCTTGCGCTCTGCGGGACTCTGGGTGGCCCGCGTGGATCGGGCGGTAATGTTAGCGAACATTCTGAAGCGGGCGACGAGTCTTAATCAACTTATGCTGGCCAGCCCCCAGCCCGATGAGGAAGTATCGTTCTACGCGGAAGATCTCACGCGCGGCCATCGCCTAGATGTCTGGGACAGTGCCAGCGAGCAGTGGCACTCGCTGTGCGGGCGTGTGGGGACCTACGCCTTCACCAAGTCAGGGCGGGAGCTGACGCTGGAAGACGATGGCTGGGTATCCACGGCGGCAACCGAATCCTCTGACGGATCGTCCGAGGAACTGCGCGTGCATGAGGTGCTATTGCGCTGGGAGGGCTGGAGCCTGTGCGCACCGCGGCCAGGAAAGGCTGTCGAGGAAGAGGGTGCAGAGACGCTCTCCCAACCCGCCTTCGGTCTGGAGGCAAGTTTCGTGCCGTCTTCGAGCTCCTTGCCGCGGCTGCGCTTCGGCACTGAATACCGCTTGCGGGCGCGGGCCGTGGACCTAGCTGGTAGCGGCCTCTCGCTGGAGGAGGCGGATGACTCCCATGCCACCGAGCCGATCACCTACTTCCGCCATGAGCCCGTGGCGGCGCCGGTCACCGTTCCCCGCACCAGCCTGTCAGGATCCCCGGGAGAGTCCCTGGAGCACGCGGTAATCCGCAGCTTTAATGATGAGCCGGCCAAGGACCGGGTTCGCTCCGAGGAAGTCTCCGAGCGTCACGAGGCGCCGCCGAAGACCTCTGAGCTGTTGGCGGAGACCCACGGTATGTTCGACAATCCCGCCGATGGGATGAGAGGGGATGCGGCGACCTACAATCTGATCGTGAGCCGAGACCAGTCCCTGGCCGAGAGCTACGACGTAGCCCAACTGCAGCTGCCGTACCTGCCGGACCCGCTGGCGGCTGGTGCGCTGATTCGCTTCAAGCCGCTGTTCGGGGGAAGGGATGCCCAGGAGCAGGTGCTGCGCATCCCCTTCGAGGGCGCCTGGCCGGACCTCGAGCCTTTCCGCATGGTGTTGTACGAGGACCCCGATAGCCAGGCTGAGGTCGCCTTTGACACTGACAGACGGGCCCTGCGGGTGCCGCTACCGAAGGCCGAAATGGCCGAAATCATCATCAGCACCTACGCGCCGCCGACAGAACTGCCCCGCATGGCGATGTGGCGGTGGGTTGTTGAGGGCATCGCCGCGCCAGCGCTCAAGGCGGCCAATCTCCCCCAGGCAGAGAGCCGACAGGTATTCAGGCAACTGCACGAGGTGCGGCAAATGCCCGGCTGGATGGGTCGGGTCAAGCTGAGCCCGACTCAGGTGCAAAAGGTGGTACAGCTCAAGCAAGAGGCGGAGAAGGGAGAGCACTGGATGCTCACGCCCCACCGCCGCCTGGTCGTGGTCCACGCCGTGCAGCAGCCGCTGATTATCCCCCAGTGGCAACAGCCCAGAGCTAACAAAGGCATCGGTGAGACGTACGCGACGCTGCTCGATCAGGTGCCTATTAGCGGCAAGAGCACAGCGAAGCTAGACATTCAGGCGCAGTGGGAAGAGCCAGTAGACATCCTGGCGGAGCCGGGTCCGCGCCGACTCTTGGGCAAGGCGGACGTGGGTGAAACCGCCCTCCAACCGCAACAGACTATGTTGTATCTCCGCCAACGCCACGAGTTCGGCGATACCAAGTACCGGCGAGTGACGTACCAGGCGCTTGCCAGCAGTCGCTTCCGGGAGTACTTCGACCCCGATGATGTCAAGTCTGGGGCACTGGATCTGACGCGTACCTCCGAGCAGGTGGCGGTGGACGTGCTCAGTTCGGCGCGGCCCGCGCCTCCTGATGTGCTCTACGTGATACCTACCTTCGGCTGGACAAAACAAAAGACCGCCACGGGTGTTACCAGCACACGCTCGGGCCAAGGCCTACGTGTGTACCTGGAGCGCCCCTGGTACTCTTCGGGCGACGGGGAGTTGCTGGGTGTAGTCTTGGCGCAGCCGCAGCGGATGATGCTGACCATGCGGGCGCTAGTGGGAGGCACAGCCCGCCTGAAAGACTACGTAAGCCACTGGGGGCAGGACCCCTTGTGGCAGTCGGCGGCGGTTACGACTTCGGCACCCCCGCTGCAGGCCTTCACGGCGGCGCAGGCCACCGAGTCTGGCCTGACCCTGGAGGAGGTGCCCGGAGCGAAGGTTCAGGTCGCCGGGCACGAGGTCGGCTACGATGAAGAGCGCCAGCTGTGGTACTGCGACATTGAGATTGACTGCGGCCAGGCTTACTACCCGTTCGTCCGCCTGGCGCTGGCTCGCTATCAACCGATGTCAGTCAAGGGACCACAGGCAGACGTCAAGCTCTCGCGGGTGGTGCTGGCAGACTTCGCACAGCTTGCTCCCGACCGTACGGCTACCGTCGTTCTTGATCAGGCTGACCAGGCCAAAGTGAACGTGACTGTGACCGGTCCCACCTATGCCGCCTCCGAAGCCAGCCGGGGTAGCCAAGTCGAGGTCAGCGTCGAAAAGAGGCAGGGGAATGTCGAGGGCGTCATGGGTTGGGTTCCGGCTTCGACTGAGCCCTTTGCGCTCACGCGGCAGCGGAGGCGTATCGGATCAGCGTGGACCGGCAGTGTAACGCTGCCGGGCCCGCGCGGCTCACAGCCCTTCCGCTTGGTCATCCGCGAGTACGAGATATACTACACTGACAAGATCGCCACTGCCACGACCCTCACGGCCTTGAGGCTGGAGACCGCCCGGCGCCTAGTCTACGCGGATGCAGTGGAGATCTAATGCACGGGACGCCCTTCTTAAACCGATTGTAGCGTGGCTACGGGGGAGCGTCAAGCGGATGGTGCTTCGCCTCGTGCGCCTCGCGGCTTCTCTCGAGTACAGGCGACTACGAGCGGCAATTCCCTTCCGCTTCTTGCCGGTCACGAGCTGTGAGTTACCCCGACCTTAAACCCTGTCTAGTGCCCCATCTTTCGCTCCAAGGACTTCCTATGGTCGTCTTCACTGAAAAACACTTCATATCATGTGTGCCCAGCGCCTCCACTGCCCGCTGCACATCCTTGTCTTCAACCGCAGCGTCTATCTAGAGCTAAATGATCCGTATTGAGAGGAATAAGTGCAGTAAACAGAGAATGCTAAACGCAGCAACAAAGCATGTGGGAAATCCGAGAAAGAAGGAGTTGCGATGAGAAAGTCGCTATGGGTCACCGTTATCGTTGCGACAGTGATAGTGATATGGAGTGGTTGCAGCCGGAGCGGCCAGGAAACCCAAACGGCACGACCTGGCGTAACCCCCGAGACCGAAGAGGCTGCGTTGGTGTCAGTGAATGCATGGCTTGAGCTTGTCGATACGGGCAAATATGATGAGAGTTGGGAACAGTCAGCGAGCCTGTTCCAGCAAGCGGTGGACAAGGCCGCATGGCACAAACAGCTTGCGGCGGTGCGCACACCTCTTGGTGAGCTGGTAGGCCGTAAGGTCAAGTCCAGTGAATACCGCACATCTCTGCCCGGTGCGCCCGACGGGGAATATGTGGTAATTCTCTACGACACGTCCTTCGAACATAAGAAGTCAGCCGTCGAGACGGTCACGCCGATGAAGGAACCGGACGAAGTCTGGCGGGTCTCAGGCTACTATATCAAGTAGCCAAGCGCCCACTTTCATCGGGACACTGCGGAACAGTGAATCAATCAAGGAGGGTAAGTACGCCTCCAGCGCCAGATCGCCGCCACCGACCAGGCCATTGATGAGCTGGTCTATGAGCTTTGCTCGCTGGCCGACGAAGACATTGCTATTGTCGAGGAGACTGTTGCGCAAGAGCCAACCGACTGAGAAAGGGATCTTCAACGATGGCCGACGAGAACGTCCCCAGACCCAACGTGGTCTTCGTGCTCACTGATGATCAGGGGCCGTGGGCGGCGGGGTGCTACGGCAACGACGAGATCCGCACGCCCAGTATTGACCGCCTGGCCGACACCGGGACGCGCTTTGAGCGCTTCTTTGTGGCCTGTCCGGTCTGCTCGCCCAGTCGGGCAACCTTCCTGACCGGGCGCATCAATTCCCAGCACAGTATTCACCAGTGGATCAATGAAGAGAACGTCGGCCCCGAGGCCAAGCAGTTTCTGGCTGGCGAGGTCGGCTATACCGACATAATGGCCGAGCACGGCTACAAGTGCGGGATCAGCGGTAAGTGGCACATGGGCGACAGCCGCCACCCGCAGCACAGTTTTGATTTCTGGTACGTCCACCAGAGCGGCGGCGGGCCCTACAACGATGCGCCGATGATCCGCGAGGGCCAGCTCATCAACGAGCCCGGCTACATCACCGACGTCATCACCGATGAGGCGCTGGGGTTCATTGACGTCCATCACGGGGACGAGTCACCCTTCTACCTGAGCGTTCATTATACCGCGCCGCACTCACCGTGGACCGGCCATCCCCAGGATATCGTGGACTCCTACGATGACTGCCCGTTCGACAGCTGCCCGCAGGAGCTGCGCCACCCGTGGGCGATCTCGCTGACCGACCGCTGCCTGGGCAACCGCGAGATGCTTAAGGGCTACTTCGCGGCGGTGACGGCTATGGATAACAACCTGGGGCGGATCATTGACCGGGTGGAGGAGCTGGGCCTGCGCCAGGATACGCTGATTGTCTTCGCCAGCGACAATGGCTTTAGCTGCGGCCACCACGGCTTCTGGGGAAAGGGTAACGGCACCCATCCGCGCAATATGTACGAGAACTCCGTCCGCGTGCCGCTTGTCTTCAGCCACCCGGGCATCATACCCACCGCACGTACCGAGAGCGGGATGTTCAGCGCGTATGACTTCTTCCCCACGTTGCTGGACTATCTCGACCTGCCGTTGCCCGAGGGCCGCAATCTCCCCGGCAGCAGCTTCGCACGCGCGCTACACGGCGAAGACGTGCCGGGGCGCGAGATGGTCGCGGTCTACGATGAGTACGGGCCGGTGCGGATGATTCGCACCGAGCAGTGGAAGTACGTGCACCGCTATGCCGACGGCCCGCACGAGCTGTACGACCTGGTGAATGATCCCGACGAGCGGGTCAACCTGGCCGACGATGCTGCCGACACCGCCCGTGCCGAGGAGCTCCGAGGGATGATGGAGGAGTGGTTTGGGCGCTATGTAGAGCCTGATACCGACGGATTGAACGAAGAGGATGTCAAAGAGGGGTGATGCTCGTAGTCGGGCTACCGGTCGTCTCCAGTGATGGGTCTCCCCAGCCATGGACTATGATGTATCCGTCCAAGGCCAAGTGGCCGGCCTGGCGACCTTCCTCGCCTCGGACCACGCTGCCTACATCACGGGTCAGGTGATCTGCGTAGACGGCAGCCTGCACATGTAGCTGGGATGCCGCTTCCGCAGATCGGGGCAACTGGTGACGTCCGGGTGCGGGGGATGAGGCCGGGTGACGAGAGGCTTCTCCTGGCAGTCGAGCTTTCACCCGCATAGCGCGTGGGCGTGTATCGTGTGCGCCGCGCCTCTGTCGAATCCGGGCGCTCCGATTACCGTGCTGTCCGCCCCGCGTTCGTAGCTGGCACAGATTACGTATGTATCGGGGCCATCGCTCTTGATTAGAACTTGGACGTGATTACTGGCCTGCAACATCTCTGGCTCGGTGGAGATCAGCAGCGGCATCAGTTCGTTAAGCTCGCCGACGACCTCCGTGAGGTTCTCCCAGCACTCAACCTGCTCGAGATAGCTCCGATTCCATCCGTCTTTCATCAGCCGCTTCAGGGACCGGTACATGACACCGCGCGCGGCGCTTTTCAGGACTTGTCAGCACAGCCGCCGGATTCGCTTGTGGCCCAACTGCCAGCCTTCGACGCAGCTCCGAGTGCAACCCTTCAGGCCCGCTCTTGCCAGGACATGCTCTGTGACATCCCTGACTTGGCCTATCTGCTCTGTGGACAGTTGCTTGATTAGGGGTCGAATCTGGCGCATTACGCAGAATCGTCCTGCTCCCGTACTCTCGAGTACACACGGCTGACTTTCTTGTGTTCATAGACAAGATTCTCGGTCTTCTCAGGTGGGGGCGCGGAACTCAGATGACTCGCGGCCCATCCTATCACCATGGTGACAATGCACCCGGCCAAGCCGTAGTACATGAAGCTCACTTCGGTGACGTTGGCCAAGAATAGGGAAAAGGCAAAGCCGAACAGCGCGCCCAACAGCACACCCGGAGAGTTGGCGCGGCAAGTGAGCATGCCCAGCAGGAATATCCCGAGCAATGGACCGCCGAAAAGCCCCCCGATGGTATTGCCCAGCTCCACGAGCGTTTTCCCGGCGTAGCCGATTAGGATCGCCAGACCGGTGGTAACCAAGCCCCAGAATATAGTCCAGGCACGGGCCTGAGCCAGCAGATTGCTACCCTTCTTCACCTTGCCAAGTCCGTGGAACCAGTCCATAAGAGTTGCCGTGCTCAGCGTGTTTATGCCCGAATCTACTGAGGACATGGTGGCTGCAAAGAGCGCGGCGATCAGCAGCCCGCGAAGACCCATGGGCAGATTCTGGACTACGAAGAACGGCAGGATTCGGTCAGGACGGCTCATGTCAAAACCGGCTATCATCTCAGGATGCGCCTGATAGAAAGCCCATATCATGGTTCCCGCCAGGAAAGTCCAAGGCAGGACGACTACGACAGCCACGGCATTGAGCACCAGAGCACGGATGCTTTCGCGCAAGTTGGCGGTAGTGAGGTATCTCTGCACGGCGACCTGGTCAACACCATACGCGCTGAGGCTCTTGGCAAAGCCGCCGAATAGCAAGCCCCAGGTAGTCAAACGAATCCTGGGATCCAGGCGAAAATCAAATACGCGAAGTTTCCCTGCTGCCCGGGCCATGTTCCAGATGCGCCCGAAGCCGCCGTCAACGCCCATGATGCAAGTAACGATCACAGCAATCATCCCCGAGACAAGCACAAAGAACTGTATGACGTCAGTCCAGATAACCGCGGTCATGCCGCCCATGACTGTGTATATGGTGGAGCCGAGGCCGGTCAGCAGCACCGAAATGCGCCAGTCAAGGCCCAAGAATTCTGACAAAGCCAGAGATGGCGCATACAGTACCATGGCCATCCATCCCAGACGCCATAGAATGAAAAAAGCGCTGGCCAGGAGTCTCAGGGGCAGATTGAATCGTTTCTGGAGGTACTCGTATGCGGTGTAGAGTCGCAGGTTATAGAAGAAGGGGAGGAATATCACTGCGACTACGAGGGCCATGGGAGGATAAGTAAAGTAAACGCCAAGGTACTTGAGGTCATGAAGAAATCCTTCTGTGGGGTCCCCCAAGTAGCTTATCGCGGAGAACAGGCTGGCTATCAGCGATATACCTACCGGAAACCAGCCCATACGTCGGCCCGCCAGGAAATAGTCGTCGATGTTCTTTTGCCCGCGACCCAGAAGCCAGCCTTTACCGACCACCACGATCAAATACACGGCCACTATCGCAATGTCTAGCCCGTAAAGACCCGGTTTCATCGCCTTACCTCCCTATGTCTGTGTAGATGCCAGTACCACTGCAAACCAGTTCTACGCTCGTGACATAATGATCTCCCCTGCCCCAAAGTGGTACCAGTTATTCTTCAGAGACTTACGCTAGCCGGAGCACTATCAGGAGCCAGCGCCGGAAGCAGCGGTTCGCCTTAAGGGGGCTTTCAGGATATGTGTGCGGGCTGCCGAGGGCTGCGAAGTGTCATGCGGAAGTGGAGCAGACCGGGAGGAGTTTCCTATGTACACGGCGAACAATAGTACGGGTATCAGCACACCATCTTCTTGACATCAAGCCTCCTCTCCCATAATATATGGGTACTTTTTGCAACAGCCTCAATTGGAAGGAGCCTGGTAATGACGCAATACAGCGCAACACATGCAGTCGTTCGCAAAGAACTCTTTCTCTATTCAATATCGACTCTGAATCAAGTGTGAGAAGTAGGTTGGAGGGTGCGGCATCGGCACATAACACTTACCACCGTGAGTCGGAAGAAGGTGAGCAAGCGATGGACTTTATAGGAGGGCTGTCGCGAGACGAAATCGTTCGAGGACTGCGTGAGACAGGCCTGGAGTCAGGCGACGTAGTGCTCGTTCATTCCGCCATGCGGACGTTCGGACACATTGACGGCGGTGCCGAAACAGTGGTGGCCGCCCTGCTTGAAGTGCTCGGTGAGCGCGGGACGCTGGTCGTGCCGACCTTTACTTTTGTCCACGAAGCCGAGGAAGATCCCATCATTGACCCTGTCAATGACCCATCTGAGATGGGCATTATTACCGAGACGGTCCGCTTACGTCCGGATGCTCTGAGGAGCACTGCTTTTCGCCATAGCTTTGCTGCCGTTGGTCGCAGAGCCCGAGTGATTACCGAAATTGATCCCGCGTTGTCAGTCTTTGATCTGCGCTCGTCTTTCGGGGTGATGTTGGCTTTGGATACCCAGGTGCTTCTACTGGGCTTGACCTACCAAAACTCTACTAGTCACCATTTTGCTGAATGGGTTTGCGATGTTCCCTATCGGCACACCATTGATCTGCAGGTAAAGCTCAGGTGCAAGGACGGTTCCGTCGTCGAGCAACCCATCACCGACTACCAGCCCCACACCTACAGCGGTTCACGCGGCCCCGATTTCAATCGCCTAGGCAGAATGCTTGAAGAACGTGACTTGGTGGGCATGGCCGCCATTGGAAACTGCGCCGCACGGCGCTTCGCCATGCGGGATCTGGTCGACTTGGGCCAAGCGGAGGCGGAAAAGGACCCCAACATCTTCCAAACCCCCGAAGGCAAGCCCGATTACTTCACCCCGCTCGACTTTGGCAAGATTGTTCTCTCGCCGCTCGGCTTGTGGTGTGTTATAGACGAAATGAAGCTGGTCATGCCGAGTTGATTGGCCCGGTGAGTGCTGGCAGATACAGATGGTGATGCGCAGCATTACCATCAAGCACGACAGAAGGGCAGACTGTCCAGTCCTCCCATACCCCGCATTTCCCGTATCAAACGGGCAGGAATTGAGCAGGACCGCCAGGAAACATAGGTAGAGAGCAGATATCGGGTGAGCGCAGCTTACGTCACAGGAGGCTTCTGATGGGTGAAGCCAAGAGAACCGATTTGCGGGTACGATTTGACGGGCGACAGCTTATGAGCACTGTGTGCCGAGAAGTAGGGCTACACCCGGCTGGATCGCCGGGGATGCGGGAGGCGGCCCAATTATTGGCCGCGGAGTGGCGAGGATTCGGCGCCGAGGACGTGCATACCGAGCCAGTTCCGGTGAATGCCTGGGAACAAGTTGACTCAGTCGTGGAGTTGCAGGCTCCAGTTCAGCGCTCGTATGCCAGCATGCAGTACGTTTACAGCGGGTCGGGCACGGTTGAGGCACCGGTGATTTGGGCGGGGGATGCCAGCAGCGAGGAGTTGGACCGTCTCGGTGACCAGATCCGCGGCGCCATTGTGCTGGTAAAGAGCCACGAGCTCAGTGGCGGCGGCAACTGGGAACCTATTCAGAAGAGAATCAGCCTCCTCGAGCAGAAGGAAGCTGCCGGGGTGCTGGTAGCCAGCAGGCATCCGGAGTTGCCGGTCAACGAGTGGATGTACCGTTCGGTATCCATTCCCGTGCTCAGCCTGCCGGGAAAGGAGGCGGCCGAACTGGAGGAGTTGGCTAAGAAGCAGTACGCACGAGTGCGACTAGAAGCGGCAGGACGCTCCACAGAAGCTGAGTGCGTGAATCTGATAGGTGAGATGGGCTGCGGCCGGCCCGCTGACGAAACCATCATCCTGAGTGCCCATCTGGATGGGTCCCACATCGCGCCCAGTGCGTTTGATAACATCACGGGTGTAGTCACCCTCACTGAGGCTGCCCGCGCTCTGGCTCCCTATAAGGACAGTTTTGTCCGCAACTTGCGCATCATTGCCTACACCGGCGAGGAGTGCGGTTTTTTGGGTAGCAAGGAGTATGTGCGCGCTCACGCTGAGGACTTGAACCGGATTAGATTTGTTCTTAACTTGGATAGTCTTTTTGACGATACGGCCCGAGGCGTGGCCGTCATGTGGGCCCCTGAGATGCGTGACTACATTGAAGATGCGCTCCTTGATCTGGACAGCGAGGTAGATGTACGCAACTTCTTCTGTATGTCCAGCGATTACCTGCCGTTCATGCTTGAGGGCATCCCGGCGGCCCGCCCAGCCAGCTACGTGGGGCCTTATCTGCCTTGGAGTCACACCACTGAGGACACCGATGACAAGATCGCTCCCGAGTGGCTCCAGGCCAATGCCACTGTCTGCGCGCGTATGCTATTCAGAATGCTCACCGACGACCAACCCTTGCCCTCTGAGAGAAAGACGGCGCAAGAAGTGCGGGAACTAATTGAGCAGGAAGACGTGGCAGATACGCTGCGGTACCTGGGTTTTGGGGTCTAGCCGGGTGGGCAGACCATGATGAACTGGCTCGAAATCCACACAACTTTCCCTGCGCCTACTATGACCGCCGGTTTAGTTTGCGGCACAAGCAGGGTGATTTCAACAGCCCCATAGTACGCTGTCAAACGGATCAGAAAGCCCGCCGCTGTCTCTTCGAGCTATTTGGGCATGTGGATCTGGGCGAGGAGAGCTTCATGACCGCAGAAGACAGTGTCGTCTATTTTAACCTGAGTACCGATTGCGAGGCCACTGGCCCGGCGGTGGCGGATGCCGCCCTGGGCAAACGGGCGACGCAGGGATTAGCTGCGATACTCGATGCTGAAGGCTGGCGCGGCTCCTTTTTTGTCATTCCCACGGATATTGAAGCCCACGGCGCTCTTTACCGGGAGATAGCCGAGAGGGGACACGAAGTAGGGTTCCATGTCCACCCAGCCGCCCAGGGATATGCTGAGTTCTGTGGTCTATATGGCCCGGAAACACAGGAGAAGATCATCTCGGAAGCGGTGGAGCGTTTTGTCCAAGTGATGGGGGAACCACCTCAGGGCTTCTCCATGGGCTATGCCTCGGCCAACGATTACACTTATCCCATCCTGGCCAAGCTCGGATTCACTCATGGGATGTGTTCGATGCCCGGGCGCATCCTGCCGGAGTGTGCTTCGGTCTGGGCAGGCGCGCCTCTTTTTATGCACTATGCCCACCCGCACAACCGCGTATTGCCGGGAGCTCTGGATTTTGTGGAGATTCCGGCCACGATTGACTGGGAAAGCCGGATGTGGGGCGGCAAACATCCCCAATACCTACGCGTTGAACTGGTAGATGCCAAAAACCATTTCTACACGATGAGACTGTTGCGAAAGTTACTTTCGCAACAGTCTCTTATTGACACCTCCAGCGCGATGAATATGACGCCCGGCCTGGTCGAATGGGGGGCAAAGGAGGTCGGTGCCGAGCGCCTGCTCTACGGCAGCGACTCGCCCTGCTACTTCGCCCCGATGCAGCGCGCCCGCATTGACCACGCCGAGCTCAGCCTCACCGAAAAGCAGCTAATCCTGCGCGATAATGCAATCAGACTATTTCAACTGTGAAGGACCATCCTATGTCGAGACTGCTGCAAAAGTATTATAGCGGGGGGAGGAGGTAGAAGTCAATGCTTGAATTTGCTAGAATTGGGGTCAGCGGTGCAGGCAGAACTCTTCTAATCCCGGGTTGTGTTAGCTAAATGATCCACAGAGGAGGAATCAGTGCAGGAAACAGAGA
>JAUVXR010000021.1 GCA_030603495.1 bacterium | reverse complement strand
CACCCAGGGCCCAGGCCCCTCCCTACGCAGTCAAGCACTGTGCCCAGATCACTGGCATACTGTTGTGGGTCGTGGTTGGTGCAACTTCGTGGTGTAGTAGCTGGTGAGCCTGCTTATTGGCTTCGCGGTTTCGTAGAGTGTTGTCTAGTTGGTGTCCCGTAGTTTACCACACTTGGGGGAGCTTTGCAACAATCGCGGCCAAACAAAAAGAATGGCAGGGGGTGTTAACCCCAGACTCAGGAAACCTTGAGGACAAATCGCTTGATAGCTTCGGCGACGGCCTGCTCAGAGCTGGTGGTGACGTAATCGGCGCGCGCCTTCAGGGTCTCCTCGGCGTGGGCAACAGCAACCCCAACACCGGCCAGCTCAATCATCGGCAGGTCATTGAGCAGATCCCCGATCGCCATGACTTGGTTCATCCCTACTCCGTACTGCTCAGCCAGCGCGCGCAGGGCGTTGCCTTTGGAGACTTGCGGGTGCAGGAATTCCAGGTACTCAGGCATGGAGGTGGTGACATACAACTTGCTGGCATAGCGGCGCTCGAACTCCGGGCGCAGCTCGCGAACCACCTCGGGGCCGGCGAAGACAAGTATCTTCGTGGGGCTGCTGCCGGCGAACTTGCGCAGGTCGCCGGCGGGGACGGGATTGATGCCAGTGCGTGATCCGTACAAGCGTGCCCCTGCACTTAGTTGGGGCACATACATCACGTCGTCAAGGAAATAGAATATCTGCAACTGCCGCTCGACGCAGTCCCGGACGACCTGCGCAGCGAGGTCGGCGGGCACCGGCTGGGAGAAGAGAATCTGGCCGCAGTTGGGCATCCGGACAAGGGCCCCGTTGTAGCTGATGATGGGGTTTTGGGTCAGGCCCAGACGCGTGGCGACGGCATCAGCTGAAGGATAGGGCCGGCCCGTGCAGATCACCACGACCACACCCTGCGCCTCGGCCTGACGAATCGCCTCGAGGTTCTCTGGGGCGGTGTTATGGTTGTCGGGCAGCAGCGTCCCGTCTAGGTCAACGGCGACCAACCTTATGTCGCGGACTGGGGCATTCATGGGGTGGCCGTGCTGGAATCGCCTCGATTCGTATTGCGACGCTCACAAAGAGTACGGCCGCCCTCCCCAAACCCGGACTGCGGCCGTCATCTACTGGTACTATAACACAGTCTGTCCGGCTTGTCAGTGCCCTGGTCCCGTTCCTCCTACTTATCGTCAAGATGTCAACCGCCCGGCGTGGGGTCGGGTTCGCAGTCGGACCAGTTCTTCATACTGTTTCTGGGCGATCGTGGCCATGTCGTGGTCAGCGTGGCGTAGGCCATCAGTGAGCATCTGCCAGATTAAGCAGGCCATATTGCCGGCAGTGCCGATGAGCGCCTTGTTGTGGCACCTGCGTTGGACCAGGCGAGACTACGCTATTTCTGGCGCGTCCGCTGTATCTTCAGAGGGGGGTCTCGACTGCTTCTTGAGGCGAAGTTTCAGAACCCTCGGTCGGCGAGGGCTCGGTCGCTGGGCCGGTAACGGCTGCTTCTTCAGCCTTGGCTTCGGTGGTCTCGGCGGCCTCAGGGAGCTCAGCGCCGGTATCCTCAGTTAGCGCCGGCTCGGCGCCTTCGATAGGCGGCTCCTCGGCGCTCGGCTCTTCAGGGGGCGGCGCTTCCCCACCTTCGGGAACCGAGGCTCCGATTGGAGCGGCGGGGAGGCCACTAGCTCCTTCTTCGGTCTCGGGACGCACCAGGAAGTAGAGCGCCACGACGATCGCTACCACCAGAATCAGCACGACAACAACCACAGCAGGGCTAACCTGTTGATCCATTTGCAGTCCCTCCCATTAAGGACATGAACCGACGCGCCTGTTGCCGTACCTACGCTGTACCTACGAATGTCCCCTGGCCAACCGGCGCTGCTTCATTGAAGAGTTACGAAGCTTGCGTCTCGACCCCATAGTCAATGCCCAGATTCGTCACAGGACCCAGTCAGACCTTCTCGCCGCCTCAGAGTATAGCACAAGTTCACCGCTGCGAGCAAAAGTCCTGCCTCGCCCTAATCGTTTCTCTGCCGAGCTGAGCTTCTCAGACTCACGCGCCCGATTCTGGCGTCGGCAGTTCGATGATGTGCGCGGCGTACTCGTCGAAGCGCGACGAACAGGTGAAGTACAGTATCTGGCGCGACTGGGCGAAGCCAGCTAACAGTTCGAGTGTGGCGGCGGCGCGCTGGGGGTCGAAGTTGACCAGCGGATCATCGAGTAGCAGCGGTGGACTCTCATCGGGCCAGAGCACCTCAGTCAGCGCCAGCCGCGCCGCCAGGTAGAGTTGTTCGCGGGTGGCACAACTGAGGTCGCCCGGCTCAGCTTCGCCGTTCTTCTCCGGTGAGAAGACCACCGGCTCAAAGCTGTCCTCGGCCACCCCCACCCTCTCATAGCGCCCCTGGGTGATAGCCTTGAGCAGCTCAGCTACGCGCGGCTCGATGGCCTGGGTTGTGTGGGCCAGGGTCTGCTGGTAGGCCTCAGCAAGTACCTCCTGCGTAAGCTGGTAGACCGTCTCTTTCTCGTGCAGTCGAGCCTGCCGCTCCTGGGCTGCCTCTAGTTGCTCCTGAGTGCGCAACTGCTCTTCGGCGTCATACTCCGAAGTGCTGAGAATGGTGCTAGTCCGAATCTGATCACCCTGTAGCGACTTGTGGCGCTCCTGGTCGCGCACCAGTTGCCTGCGCAGCCCCTCAATCTTGAGCGGATCGAGCTCGAGGTGGGCAAGATTAGGCGATTTGAGTTGCTCCTGGATTGTGGCGCGCTCCATTGCCGACTGAGCGAGTTCTTGCTTGAGCTCCTCAAGGGCATCTGAACCCAACGTGCCGCGCAGCTCGCTCTCCACATCTGCGAGCGAGCGCAGTTCGCCAATACTCTCTACGCCCGTCGTCTTTAGCAGATCGGCAAGCTGCTCGCGTAGCCTCGGAAGCTTCCCCCGCTCGGCCGCCAAATCACGCTCAAGGTGACCACGCTCCTCGAGCAGGGCTGTGTAGCCTCGGGGTGCACGCCGCACAAGACCCACCACGGCAACTACCGCTCCCCCTACGGTCAGCAGCAGGCACCACGGCGACCAGAACAGCGCACCGGCGAGACCAGCGACGATTGAGACCGCGCCTGCAATTACGGCCGGCCGGACCCAACCCCGGACTTTGGCCGCAGCCATCGCCTCATCGGTCTGGCGCAGCCTCTGGTCTATGTCAGCGATCTTGCCAGCGGTCTGTCTTTCCTCGTCCTGAAGCTTCGCCGCTTTCTCCGCGACTTCTCGGGCCGACTCCTCTCCGGTCTTCTCACCAACCTCGGTACCGATGATCTCATCAATCTTACCCGCCAGCCCCTCAGCTTTGTCAACTCGCTCGTGCAGACTGGTCCAAGCACTTTCGATGTCCTTGAGCTGTTCCTCCAGCTTGCGGCGCCGTTCTCCCCTCTGCAACAGGTCATCAGTCTGCTCAACGCGGGGCTGGAGCTCCTCAAGTTCCTCCTCGGCCTCGCGCAAGCGCCGGCGAGCGTCAGTGACCTTATCCCGGTCTTGGGCAAGGTCGTTCAGCCTGCCCTCGAGTGTCGTAATCTGGTCCCTGACGATGACCAAAGGGCCCGGATTCTTGGGAGCATGGTGAGGGGGCAGGCCCCGCTGCAAGTCGCTCAGGGCTTTGTCGAGCTTGTTGAGAATGTCAGGCACACTGACTCCGGCAGGCGTGCCGGAAATGGCCTGCTGGAGCATCTGCCCTATCTCGTCCTTGGCTCCGAGCATGGCCACCTGCTGCTGGCGAACGGCAGCGGTGCTTTCGTAGACGTCCCGGGAGCCGGTGCCGAGCAGTTCGTCCAGCTTCTCCTGCACTTGGTCGTGATCGGTCCACTCCTCGCCGGAGGTGAGATCCGCAAGCGAGGCTTTCTTCGCAGCGAAATCCTTTGTCAGCCGCCACTGCCGGCCTGTGGCTGCAAAGTCCGCTGACAGGCTGTACATCTGGCGGGCACTCCAGCTCTGGAATCGGTGCCAGTCCCTGCTGGTGGTATTGGCCTTAACGAAGAACAGCGTAAGGAAGGCGGTCTGGAGGGTAGACTTACCGGCTTCGTTGGGGCCGCGAATGATGTTGAGGCCGCTGCCGAACTCGAATTCGGCATCGCCCAGGCAGGCGAAATCGTGCACGCTGAGCCGCTGTAGGATCACGGGAGAACCTCCCGGCCAGCGAGCAGAGCCAGGCCCAGGCTACGCGCCTGCTCGATTCTCCGTCGTTCTTCGTCGCTTTCCGCAGCCTCGAACCGTTCCTGCATAAACTGCCGGAAGCGCCCGGGGACCAGACCCAGTGGCTCCGATGCAGCCTCGTCCCAGTCGGCGTGGCTGTCGTCAGACAGACGTATCCGGAAGAACTGACTCTCCACCCGTGCCAGGATCTCGTCGGGGTCCACAACCAGATCAGCGGGGACGATACCGGTCAGCCGAGCAACGAGTATGGTATCGGGGCCGGCGGATTGCAGAAGCTGCTGGGCGATCTCCTCGGCACTGCGGAAGTCGGCCAGATCGAGTTGTTGCTCAGCGTACTGGAGAACACCGGTGGTAACCCGCTCCCAAGTGACTTGTCCATCTTCATCCAGGTCCACAACCAGTGCCTGGCCCCGGCTCGTCTGATCGAGTGCCACAACTTCCGGTGAGCCCGGATATAACGCTACCACGTCATCCTGCGAGTAGTCGCCGAAGCTGTGCCAATGGCCCAGGGCCACGTAGTCCATACCACTGGTGGCAATCTGGTCCTCAGTGACGATAACGTGGTCTTCGTCCACCAGGCCAGGTATCTGCACCGAACCGTGGATGATACCGATATTGAAGCGAGCGTCGGGGTCGCGGCGCAGCTCGTTGGCATCCTCGGCGAAGGTCACAGTCACGCCCAATTCCGGAAAGTTGACCGTCGGCGCGGCAATACTGAGGAGATGCACTCCCGGAGGCAGGCCTTCGGTTTGCCAGCGCTCGTAGATGCTGCCTGCCTCCAGACGGTCGTGCGTGCCCGGGGCCAGCACGACCGAGACGGGAGGCGAGCCGCTGGCCAGCTTGCGCAGGGATGCCTGGACCCGCTGGGCCGTGGCCTCGGGGGGCTGCGGGCTATCGAACAGATCGCCAGCGGTGATAAAGAGCTGCGCGGCACGCTCGGTGCAGCAGGCGACGCAGCGCTCGAAGGCCTCGAGCAGACGCCGGCGGTGGTCGGCAGCAGCGGTGCCAAAGGCCCCGCTGGAATGCCCTAGATGGACGTCTGCGGTGTGTACCAGGCGCAGTTTAGCCATATCAGTGTCCTACCCGGAATGGCGCGATGGGCTTACCAGTAGATTCGCGGGCGGGGTAGGCAGTTCCTCCTGCGCGGTGATTTCGAGCGAGGTCGCCAGGAAAATCGCCAGCTGGACGGAGGAGATTCGGCCAGTCAGTTGTATATATAGTAGAGAAACAGATTCCGTAGCGACAAAGGAGGTCAAGACAATGAGTGGACGCATCCTCACGAGGCGGCTGGCGGCAGGCGTAGCCACGCTCGCACTGGCCGCTGTAGCCTTCTACGGCGGCACGGCCCTACGGGCTATGCTCGACCCGGGGGCGGCGGCTTACGCCGAGAACGCGACCTACAGCGGTCCGGCCGCCACGGCGGAGCAAGTGACACTCGATGGCGAGGAGCAAGGCATAGTGGTATTGGGTGCCAACCAGCCCCTGCACGTTCAGACCTCGCTGGGCGGCCTGAGCGGCTACCAGCGGGCCCTGCAGGTGGCCGATCGGCTCAACAGCTGCCTGGCCGACGGTCTGCAAGGGGAGCAGGTGCAGACCCAGCAAGTTGATGGTGCCTGGGTAGTAGCAGGCGGGGCGACCAGCTTGATCACCGTCAACCAGGAGGAGGCCGACCGGTGGGGTTTGACGGCGGCGGAGTTGGCCGAGATCTGGGCGGTAAACCTGCAGATCACCGTGGATGCGGCATGGGAGACCCCGGCAGGCGAACAACCCGCGGAGGAGCAGCCTGCGGAGCAGCCACCGGCAGAAGAGCAGCCGGCCGAGCAGCCCGCGGAACAGGCGGAGGAACAGAGTGGCGAGTGGCAGCCGCCTGAGCCCTACCAGGACAAGATCGTGCCGCTCCTGAGCATTGGCGAGGGCAAGCGGATCGGGATCGCGCGCATCAACGGCCCCAGTTCAGCGGTGGCCCAAGTCCAGGCGGTAGCCCAGCTTGAGACCAGCTACAAGAATACGCTGGATGTCGAGGTCTATATTCCGATATCCACGAAGGTACCCGGCCAGACTCTGTCCCGCATCCAGGGCGTTGGCGTCACCGGCGTGGGCGACCTGCGGATTAGATAAGGAGACATGATGATGACAAAGCGAAACCACTGGCATTATCTGGTCCTGGTAGTGGTCCTGACTGCCTTTCTGGTAGGATTTGGCAGCGGCCCGCGCCCGGCCCAGGCTCTGAACCTCAGCCTCGGAGGCATCCTCAAGGGCGCGCTGAAGATATTCGGCGTCGCCTATGTGGTCAAGCACTTCGGCGGGGAGATTAACTCGTTCATCAACACCCTCCTGGGGCAGCATTCGGCGGAAATCGCTGGCCAGACCAAGGTCGTGCCCGTCCTGAAGGTGGGGGCGGGTGGCACGGCGGTTGGCGCCGTCCAGGTAATGGGGCCGGCCCAACAGGTCGAGAAGGTCCAGGCCGTAGCCGAGCTGGAGTGGCGGCCGGGCGGAGTGATCCGGGCCCGCGGCTTGATTCCTGTCGCCACCACCAATATCACGAAGCCCAAGGGTGTCAGCGGCGTGGGCGTCTCCGCCAACATCAAGTTCCCGCTGTAACGCACGGGAAACAGTGAAGTGTGGTGGTGGGGCCGTCCGGGACGTTCGGCAACAAAGTCGTATACGAATCGGCGGCCGACCTGGGCTTCGTCCCTGGGAAGAAGGGCATCGTTGGATGCGGGAAGCTACCTTAAGATGTTTGGAGGAAAGGCGATGACCCGCGAGCTAAGTCTCCTCCTCGGCTGTGCGATGATAGCCGCAGTAGCCCTGGGAGGTTGCCGAACAAGGCAAGAAGCTAATGCCTGGGAAATCGTCATTGACGGCCCAACGCTGATACACGAAGCGGGGCTGTCATCTAGGGTATTGAGGTGGACGTCGGTGATCCCCGACACCGTCAGTGACAGTGTTTGGGTGTTTGCGCCAAGTCGCCACAGCGAGGCGCCTGGCCCCCCTCGCGTGCTGCTGTGTAGCACCATGCCCAAGCGCATCTTACGCGTCCTCGACCTAGAAGTACCACAGGCCGGTGCACCCGACGAGTGGCTTGCCATGAGTTTTGCTGTCAACTCGACGGGCAACATATATGTAGCTTATGTGAGAGCCCAGGAGTGGTGGGCCCGCTTGAATCGCGGCGAGAAGGATGTACAATTCAGACATCGCTTGGTTGTGTTCGACAGAGCCGGTGTGGCGCTTCGGTCGGTGGACATACTCTTTCCGGCGGAGCCCAATGATCGCGCGACGGCGGGCGATTGGTATGCAAAACAGTGTTCGATCATGGACATGGTGGTCATTGGTCGGGAGTATGTAGGCCTGCTGTGGGAGTATACGATTCTTAATGCTCCCTGGAACTGGATCGAACTGCGCTCGTCCAATGGCGAATCCCTCTGGACAGTGAGAGCAAAGGGGGTCGAACTTGGACTGTTTGATAGTATAGGTGCAGACCCTCTGGAAACGGGCGTCTTGCTGGCAGAGAATGGGGGCCTTGTGCCCCAAGAAGGATTTCAAGGATGTACTATTGCTCGTTTCGATCGGGAGGGACAAAGCTTGACACCCTATCGCCTAGAGGGGTGGTTCTTCGTCGGCTCAGATAGGCGCGGGCACCTGTACACGATTGAGTCCTGCGGACCTTATAATCAGGATTACTGCGAGCTACTTCGCTCCGATGTCAAGGGTCAGGTCCTTGCGAGAATGCCGTTGCCTGGCCCTGTTGACGCGATTGGTCAGATCCCGCAGGGAGGGTGGGTCGTGAGCGCTGCCGGGGATGTATACATCTGGGGATGGGGAGAAGGAGAAAGTGGCGAAGAAGAACCGGAGAATTTTGCCATTTGGCGGCTTCGCGGCTCCCCGCTGCGATGATTAGCTGAACCGGCTGCGGACGGTGACGCTGTCCGGTGGGGCGGTGACGACTTTCACTTATGATGGCGATGGCTTGCGCCGGCAGACAGTGGCATCGGCGGCCACCACCAAGTTCATCTGGGACGGGCGGGCCCTGAGCCTTGGGTCATGCCGATCTCTCGGGGCAGGGCGCGGCTCGCTGGACACGGGTGGGGCGATGGTAGTTCCACTGGTCGGTGGCATACTTGTGGGTGCGCAGTTCGTGGGCGCGGGCCTGCTCTGACTCATTAAGCTGGCTGCGCTCAATCTCCAGGTGAAGCGCCTCGGCGAACCCAGTGACCAGGGCCTCAGCGACCTCGTCAAAGCTCACGGGTTTGCCCAGAAGCTCGCTGATACCGACAGCGGCCTGGCTCAGCCGGCCCGTGGGCCCTGTATTGCCGCTGCCGGGCATCACCGCGAGGTGATCGTTGACATTCAACGTCATCGGCACCGAGCCGTGCTGGAGAATGGTGCCGTCTTTGCGGACCTGCGCCGACCCGACGATCTTGCGGCCGGCGGCGACCATATCGGCGCGGGTTGACTGGGCAAAACAGATGGCGGGCGGCGTATGGCCCCGAGGTGCCGGGCTGCTGGGCGTCTTGGGCTTACGGCCCAGGTCAGCTTGTATACCCAGTAGCTCCAGGCCACGGCGAATGCCGCGAGAAAGCTCCCGATAGGAACGTAGCACGCTGCCGCCGTGGTTGAGCGCGGCTTGGGGCACGCAGACCGAATAAGTGACTTCGTCGTCGTGGAGGATGGCCCGGCCACCGGTAGGACGGCGTACCAGGTCCCAGCCCCGCTGGCGCAGGGCGTCAAGGCCCACCTGGCCGTCAACCTTTTGGAAACGCCCCAGCGAGATCGCTGGCGGCTGCCACCCGTAGAGACGCAAGGTCGGCAGGACAATATCTTGCCCCACTGCCTCCATTATCGCTTCGTCAACGGCCATATTGGTGTAGGCGTCGCTGGGGCCGCTGAAGACGACCCGCCAGACCGCTGGTGGGCGCACAACTCACCACACCCCGCTGCCAGAGCAATGCCGAGCGACTCTAGGCCAGGTCGTCATTCTCGTCGGACTCGTCTCCGATCACCTGCTGATATTCTTCCTCGGATAGCAGGCTGTCTGGATCGAAGCCTTCTCCGGGCGCGACCGCGATGAGCCACCCATCACCGTAGGGCTCTTCGTTAATGATCTCGGGAGCATCCAGTAGGTCATCGTTGCGCCGAATAACTTCGCCACTGAGTGGGGCAACCAAATCCTGAACCGCCTTGGCCGACTCAACGGTCGCGAAGACCTCACCTTCGGCTACAGCGGCGCCTTCTTCGGGCAGCTCCACGAAGATAATGTCGCCCATTTCGTCCTGGGCATAGTCAGTGATGCCCACGACTGCTTCGTCCCCCTTCATCATCACCCATGTATGCTCCGCGTGATAGAACCGTGGTGCCATGCGTATTACGACCTCCTAGTCGTCCTGAATGGTTGAGAGCGTTGCTTACGCATCGGCTCGTCGCTGTGTCCTGGAGCCATGCAGGCTACCGGTAACTCACCGGTTTGGCCAGCGGCCATTAGTATACCGTTCTCGCGCTGCCGATGCAACCACGCCAGGTCAGGGTCAGATAGCCGCACGGGCGGCGCGAGCGATTTCGCGGATGTGGTCAAGGGTGGTACCGCAGCAGCCGCCCACCAAGCGCACGCCTGATTCAATGAGCTGCGCGGCCAACACCCCCGACTCCTGGGGGGTGCCGCCGTAGACGGGAGCGCCGGCGACGAGCTGGGGTTGGCCGGCATTGGCCTGGGCCATTAAGGGCAGATTCACCGTCTCGCTCATCTGCCGGATGGCCGCGACGAGGCCATCCACATGTCCGCAATTGGCGCCGACGATATCCACGCCCAGTGCAGCGAGTTCGCGAGCTGCCTCGGCGCCGGTGATGCCCATCATCGTTGTGCCGGCAGCCATTGAAAATGACATTGTGACCGCGACGACCATCTCGGGGTCTACTGTGCGGACGGCTTCGACGGCAGCCTTGACCTCGCCCAAGTCCTCAAATGTCTCAATGAGGACAAAGTCTACCATCCGACTGGCCAGCATGACTTCGAACTGCTGGCGATAGAGGGCAACTGCCTCGTCGTACAGCAAATCGCCCAGCGGCGCGAGAAGCTCGCCGGTCGGGCCGGCGTTGGCTGCGACGTAGGCATCCGGCCCGACAGCCTCACGGACTATCCTGATTGCGGCGCTCTGAATGCTGGCGGCCTGATCGGCCAGGCCGGCTCTTCTGAGCATACCCAGATTCGCCGCGAAGGTATTGGTCTGGAAGACCTCAGCACCAGCCTGCTGGTACGCGCGATGAATATCCCCGACGACCTCAGGATGGGTCAGGTTGACCTCACTACTGTTACGGTAGCTGACCCCGTGAGCGGTAAGCATGCTGCCCATCGCTCCTTCGCATACCAGCACCCGCTGGCTCAACTCCTGGAGCAGTCTCTGGCCACTGTGCATTGCAGTCACCCCAATGGTCTGCGTCGAGCCTCAACCTGGAACTGCGCCCTGAAAACGGCTCTACGAGATTAGATATTACAACAGATGGCGACTGGAGGCAATAGCAAGGCGAGCGGAGAATTATGGGTGAGGCTGTAGGCACAATAGATGCCGAGGTTTACTTGAGCTTTTCCGGGGCTTGTCGAGTGGGACTGGCAAGCAAGTGACCATTGATAAGCAGACTTGACAACCTGGCCAGATCGTGCTACTCTGCCAGATACGACTGGCCACTATAATGTCCAACCAAACTGCGACAAGGCCCACACAGGTGAAGGCAGTTGGAAACGACTCAACGGCCGAAGACAATTGACGCACGTGACTACGTACGTGTAATACAAAGACGCAAGTGGTTGATACTGATTATCGCGGTAACCGCCGGGCTGATGGGCGGCATTTACGCGTTATCCTACCCGACGCGATACAAGGCGACAGCCTGGGTAATAGTCTACCCCGAACCCGAGGTCTTCTTTTGGACGCCTGGTCAGCAGCGCGAGCGGGGCCGTCAACTGTCGCTAGAAACCCTGGCATCCCTGGCCGAAGGCAACGACGTAGCGATAATGACGGCGGATAGCCTCGCATCCCGAACCTCGGGCAAACGCATCATTGCCTCCGCGCAAGAGATTGCCGCCAGCATGAGTGCACGCGCGGTGCGACCCGACCGTATTCTAATCGAAGCAGTCCACGAGATAAGGCCGAACGCCATCGGATTTGCTAACGAAACAGCCCAGAGCTTCGTGGAGCTGAGCAGGGACTACCGCCGGGCTGAGGACACGGCCGCAGTGGACTTCCTGGAAAAGCAGGTAAAGGTTGCCGAGGAGAACATTGACGCGGCTCTGCAAACGAAGCAGGAAAAGCAAGAGGAGTGGGGTATCGTCAGTGCCGAGGCCGGTCAAGTGGCCGCCGCGAATCTCAACGCCTATGAGGCCGAATTGGCGCGTGGTGACACCGAGATAGCGTCACTCGACTCACAAATCGCTTCGCTGGAGCAGGAGCTGACCGAGCTGCAAAACGCCCCGGTCTCACAGCACGCAGTAGAGAACCCGTACCGAGCTAGCCTCGAGGGCCAGCTCCAAACGGCAATGCTGGCCCTGGGGCAACTGCGTGCCCGCTACGTCGCCACCTATCCGGCTGTTGAGCAGGTCGAGCTTCAGGCTGAGGAGCTGCGCGAAGAGATTGAACGGGAACCACCTTTCATAATGAGGCCGCAGGTGGTGGCGCAGGCGCGCGTCGAGACGATCGCCCAGACCCTAAAATCCGTAAAGATGCAGGCGGCAAGCCTGCACGCGCGCGTCGGGGTCCTGGAGCATATGATCAGCCGGACGCGAGCCAAGGCGATGGACCTGATGGCGAAGGAGCATTCTCTCTCGCGCGACGCTTACGAGGCAGCCCTCTACCAGGCAACCTACGAGGGTATGCTCCAGGAACTGCGTGATCGGCGACTGAAGGAAGCGGCAGGAAAGGGCACTGCCGACGTCTGGGACCGGGCACTGACGGCAACGCTGATCAAGGTGGATCCACTGCACAGCGCCCTGTTTACTGGTATGCTGGGGCTGGTCGTGGGGATCGCATTCGCTCTGCTGATGGAGATCCTGGACACCACGATCAACACTCCCGACGATCTCGTGCGCGACACCGAGGTGGACTTCCTGGGGATCATCCCGCTGGCCGATGTCGAGCCGGACCAACTAGTGACGATTGGTTCACCCCGCAGCCCGGCGGCAGAGGCCTATCGCACGCTGCGTGCCAACATAAACTTCGCTATGGTGGATGATCCAGCCAAGACGGTGATGGTGACCAGTTCGGGGGCGGGTGAGGGGAAAAGCCTTACTGTTGCCAATCTGGGAGTGGTGCTGGCCCAGGCAGGACAATCGGTGATTATCGTAGATAGCGACCTGAGACGACCGATCCACTACCGGCTGTTTGACATAGACGCAACGCCGGGCCTGACCAGCGTTCTGATGGACGAGCTGTCCATTGAAGAGGCCCTCCAGGACACCGAGGTGGAGAACCTACGGATCATGACCAGCGGTCCGTTGCCACCTAATCCCGCTGAGATGCTGGATTCCGCACGCATGGCCCGTTTCATCAGCGAGGCCCTCAACCATGCCGACATCGTCTTCTTCGATTCGCCGCCAGCAATCATGCTGGCAGACGCCATAATCATGTCAGCGAAGGTGGACTGTACTATCTTGGTCGCCGAGTCGGGCCAAGTCACCAGTGATGCATTCAACGAAACGGTGCGACTGATCAACCGGGCCCGGGGGAAGATCCTCGGAGCGGTGCTCAACAAGCTGGATGTAAGCCACGCCGGCTACTATTACTACTACTATTACTACTACTACGACTACAGCCGCCGGGCTCAAGAAGGGGAGGCTGACGAGGATGCCACCGGAACGAGTGGGATGTCGGCCGAATCGCCCATCCGCCCGCTGAGCCCAGAGCAGGCGGCACGCTTCAACCACCTCAGCGACGACGAAGATGAGACAACCCAGTAGCCAATAGCCATCGGCCCCCGACGACCGACCACCGCACCAGTTGAGTAGCTTCTCCGGGGAGGTACGCTACGCGTCCACTTACTGCCCTGCTGTGCCTCGCGACAGTCGTTTCGTGTCTGTTGGTCGGTTGCCACAAGCAGTCCGGTGATGCAGCTATTGCGCCGCCTCGACCCAGAAGCCCCGAAGTGCAGACACCTGCAGCGGACGAGCTACCTGTGGAGTATCAGGTGAGCATTACCCCAGCCGTCGAGGCCTACGAACTGCCCAAGGACCTGTCCACGCTCAACAATTACAACAATATTGCCGAACTGACCGGTGACCATCAGTGCCGCTGCGACTTTGCAAAGCGGCCGAAGACGGGCTATGGCTCCATGTCCTCCCTTGCGGGACCGGTAGTAGCTGGTAGCCCAGCACGGTCATCCACACCGAACAGGCATCTGGCCCAATCTCTGCCGTATCCAGCGACCCTGCTGACGGCCTCGTAGCCGCGCGCCAGGGAGCCGTGGAGAAGCTGGGATAAGGTCGCCGAAGGGGCCACAGCCGGTGCGGGAGGGGGTGCACTGGCGATCAGCCGCTCGCCCCTCCTGACTGCGCCGAGCTCGCTACGCGCAGCTAGCTCCTGCCCCTCATCAGTCTCCAGATAAGCGGCAACATCGGCCAGCTTCGCGTTCTCCTGGGCAAGCCGCCCGTGGCCACTGCGCAGGCGCAAGAGTTCGCACGACAGGGAGATGGCACGACCGATGGGGTTCAGGATAGCACCGTGGGTGCCCAGGAGCAGAGAGACTAGTGCCACCACCAGCAGGACCCGGCCCGGGGAGCGCAGGCGAAAGCCGCGCCAAAAGCCAGCACGTGATTGCAGTCGCTGCTGAGCCAAAGCGGTTTCTCCGTTGCTGCGATTTGAGCTGCGAATGCTGCGACAGCGACCGTCCGTATGATATGCTAACGATTTTGGCGGGACATGTCAACCGGTACGGCCAGGATCCAAGAAAGCAGCCTCACCCTCCGGCCCCTCGCGTGTCCATAGATTCGACAGGCGAGACGCCTGTCGTACCGAAAGAGAGCCCCAGGGCAACGACCGCCTGGGGCTCAGTCAGACTTCGAGGCCTGTTATGCTCCCGGGGCTTAGGTTAGGTTGTAGAAAACCTCGCGGCCCCGATACTCGGCGGTTTCGGCCAGCTCCTCTTCGATGCGCAGCAGTTGATTGTATTTGGCCACGCGGTCGCTGCGTGCCGGGGCCCCGGTCTTGATCTGGCCGGCGTTGGTTGCCACCACGAGGTCGGCGATAGTCGAGTCGCTGGTCTCGCCGCTGCGGTGGGAGACTACCGCCGTCATCTGTGCGTGCTGGGCCATCTGGATCGCATTCAGGGTCTCAGTAAGGGTCCCGATCTGATTGAGCTTGATCAGGATCGAGTTGATCGCCTTCTGCTCGATAGCCCGCTCGAGGATAGCGGTATTGGTGACCGTCAGATCGTCGCCGACGATCTGCACGCTTGTGCCCAGTTTCTCGCACAGCTTCGGCCAGGCATCCCAGTCGTTTTCATCCAGGCCGTCCTCGATGGAGATAACCGGATAGCGGCCACACAGCTCGGCGTAGAAGTCAATCATCTCGGCGGAGCTTAGCTCGCGTCCCTCGCCGGCCAGGACATACTTGCCCCTGTCTTTGTCAAAGAAGGAGCTGGCTGCCGGGTCAAGCGCGATGCAGATCTGCTGGTCAGGCTCATAGCCAGCCTGCTCGATGGCGTCAATGATGATCTGGAGTGCCTCTTCGTTGGAATTCAAGTTGGGAGCAAAGCCACCCTCGTCGCCGACGCCGGTGCTCAGCCCCCGGTCCTGCAAGACGCTCTTGAGCGCATGGTAGGTCTCCGCGCCCATCTGCAGGGCCTCGCGGAAGCTCTCCGCACCGACCGGCATAATCATAAACTCCTGGAGGTCCACGTTGTTGTCGGCATGCTCGCCGCCGTTGAGGATATTCATCATCGGCATCGGCAGCAGCTTGGCGTTGACTCCGCCGATGTACCTGTACAGGGGCAATTCCAGGGCCGCCGCAGCCGCCTTGCAAGCAGCCAGCGAGACGCCCAAAATGGCGTTGGCACCCAGGTTACCCTTGTTAGGGGTGCCATCCAGTTCACATAGCAGATTGTCTATCGCGACCCGCTCAGTTGCCTCCATGCCTACGATTTCGGGGGCGATCTTTTCGTTAACGTTGGCGACAGCCTGCAGCACGCCCTTGCCGAGGTAGCGACTCGTATCACCGTCGCGCAGTTCGACAGCCTCGCGCTCACCGGTGGAAGCACCGGAGGGCACCGCCGCGCGACCTACCGCCCCGCAGGCCAGGCCCACTTCCACTTCGACAGTGGGATTCCCCCGGGAGTCGAGAATCTCCCGGGCATGGACAAACTCAATCGTAGTCATCACGGTCATCCTTTCTACCTCGGTACGCCCGGCATCTCGCCTGTAGTGAGCTTGTCGAACTGCCCCCCACCCAGATGGACAGGCGAGACGCCTGTCCTACCTACACCAGCCCCGGCATCTCATCGCGGATTCTGCAGTTGCGCCTGGGCGGCGGCGAGGCGGGCAATCGGCACGCGCAGCGGCGCGCAACTTACATAGTCCAAGCCTATCTCGTGGCAGAAGGCCACCGAACGCGGTTCGCCGCCATGCTCGCCGCAGATGCCCAATTCCAAATCGGGATTGGCCTCCCGGCCCTTTTCGACCGCCATCCGCATCAGCTCACCGACGCCATCGCGGTCAATTGACTCAAATGGGCTGACCTCAATGATGCGCTGGGCGATATAGGCAGGAATGAACTTGCCCTCCACGTCGTCGCGGCTGAAGCCGAAGGCCATCTGGGTGAGGTCGTTGGTGCCGAAGCTGAAGAACTCAGCGATCCGGGCGATGTCGTCAGCCACGAGGCAGGCCCGCGGTATCTCGATCATTGTCCCGATTATGCACTCCACCTCGACGCCCTGCTCATCCATGACCTGCTGGGCGACTTCCTCGGAGTATGCTTTGGTGATCTCCAGCTCGCCGAGGATGCCGACCAGCGGAATCATCACCTCAGGAACCGGGGCGTAGCCTTCCTTCTTGAGCTGGCAGGCGGCCTCGAAGATAGCGCGCACCTGCATCTTGTAGATCATGGGGAAGGTAATACCCAGGCGGCAGCCACGATGGCCGAGCATCGGGTTGAGTTCGTGGAGGTTGACAGCGATATCGCGGATCTGCTCGGGAGTCTTGCCGCTGATCTCGGCGGCGGCTTCGATACCCGCTTGGTCCTTGGGCAGGAATTCGTGCAGCGGCGGGTCGAGCAGCCGGATGATTACAGGTAGCCCGTCCATCGCCTTGAGGATGCCGTAGAAATCCTCCCGCTGGTAGGGCAATAGGGCGTTGGCCACCTCAGTCATATCCTCTTCAGAGTCCGACAGGATCATCTTCTGGAAGTTGAGCAGGCGGTCTTCGCCAAAGAACATATGCTCGGTGCGGGTCAGGCCGATGCCGGCGGCGCCCAGGTTGCGGGCCAATGTCGAATCCTCGGGGGTATCAGCGTTAGTACGCACACCCATCACGCGGACCTCGTCGGCCCAGGGCATGAACTTAGTAAAGTACTGGTAATCCTCAGACTCTTCGGGTGCCATCGTGCCACGGAGCACCTGGATGATGTCGGAGTCGGTGGTCGCGACATCGCCGAGCATAACCTCGCCAGTCGTCCCATCAATAGAGACATAATCGCCCTCTTTGACGAGATTGCCGTTCACATCGAACTGCTTCTGGTCGTAGTTCAACTCGATAGCGCCACAGCCGACCACACAGGGCTTGCCCATCTGCCGGCCCACGACGGCCGCGTGGGAAGTCTTGCCGCCCAGGACCGTGAGGATACCCTGAGCCGCAGCCATGCCGCGGATATCGTCAGGCGAAGTCTCATGGCGGACCAGGACCACACGCTGGCCCTGTCCAGCCCACTGGACGGCCTCCTCGGAGCTGAAGACGACCTGCCCGGCGGCAGCGCCCGGGGAGGCGGCCACGCCGGTGGCTACGGCTGCGGGCTTAGCTCCCGAGTCAAACTGGCGGTGCAGGACCTGGTCGAGCTGGTCGGGCTCGACTAGCATCACCGCTTCCTGCTGGGTGATGAGGCCCTCTTCGACCATGTCCACTGCGATCTTAATCGCGGCGCGGGCCGTACGCTTGCCGTCCCGGGTCTGGAGCATCCACAGCTTGCCCTGCTCAACCGTGAACTCGACGTCCTCCATATCATGGTAGAACTTCTCGAGCTTCTCGCAGATGGCAGCGAACTCCTCATAGATCTCGGGCATCTGCTCTTCCAACTCGGCAATCGGCACAGGTGTGCGGGTGCCGGCAACAACATCCTCGCCCTGAGCATTGAACAAGTAGTCGCCATAGATCTGCTTCTCGCCGGTCGCCGGATCGCGGGTGAAGGCCACGCCGGTGCCGCTGTCGGCACCGAGGTTCCCGAATACCATCGTCTGGACGTTAACCGCAGTGCCTATATCGTGGGAAATACCGTTAAGCTCGCGATAGGCGATAGCCCGGTCATTATCCCAAGAGCTGAACACGGCCTCGATGGAGGCGAAAAGCTGCTGGCCCGGATCGGTGGGGAAGTCCTCGCCGAGATGCTGCTTGTAGACCTCCTTCTCCATCGCCACGACCTTCCTGAGCCCTTCGGCAGAAACGTCCACATCGTTGGTGACGCCCTCTTCTTGCTTCACATTGGTCAAGCACTCCTCGAAGTGCTCACGGTCCACCCCGCGGACGACGTCGCCGAACATCATAATGAAGCGCCGGTAGGCGTCCCAGACGAAGCGCTCGTCGCCCATAAGCTCGACCATGGCCGCGGCCACTTCGTCGTTGAGACCCAAATTGAGCACGGTGTCCATCATGCCGGGCATGCTGAATTTCGAGCCGGACCGAACTGAGACCAGCAAGGAGTTGGCCGGGTTCCCGAGCCCTTTGCCGACCCACTCCTCGAGTGCCCGAATGGTTTGCATGACTTCTTCCTCAAGACCCTCGGGCAGCTTGCCGGTATTGACGAATTCGATACAGGTGTCGGTGGTGATGGTGAAACCAGGCGGCACGGGGATGCCTGCGTTGGTCATCAAACAGAGGTTGGAACCCTTGCCGCCCAGCAGATCCTTCAGGCCTCGGCCCTCGGTTTCCAGCGTAGTGCTCAGCGCGTCCATATCTTCGTTGTACAGGTAACAGCGTTTGAAACCCGACATCTTCGACCTCCTCGTGTTTTTGGCACTCACTGGCCTTCAACAACTTATCTTGCGTCAGACGTGCTCCGAGCTAAGCAGCTCGGTGTATTCATCACGTAGCTTGCGGGCCACTGGGCGCTGCGGAAGCTGCAAGATGCGGTACGTGCGCACACTCATTCCGGTGCGGAGGGTAATCTCCTGGCCGACCTGCACCGAAGTTGCCGGTTTGGCCGGCTTGCCACCGACCTCAACCAGTCCCTGCTCGCAGGCTTGCTTGGCTTGTGTGCGACGGGGAATGCGTCCGGAATTAGCCAGGAACAGGTCAAGTCGCATTGCTCTCGGTAGCCTTGACCTCTTCCCACAATTCATCTAGTTTCCCCAAGGTCATATCGGACAGCTTCTCCCCGCGGGCGGCCGCCTTTTGCTCTACCTCGCGGAAGCGCCGCTCGAAGCGGGCATTACCCTGGCGCAGCGCATCTTCGGCGGCCACGTCCAAGAAGCGGGCCAGGTTAACCACCGCGATCAGCAGGTCGCCCAGCTCGTGAGTTATTGCCCTCCGGTCGCCACTCTTCGCAGCCTGCTCCAGCTCCTGGACCTCCTCGTGGAGCTTGGCCCAGGGGCCGGATATGTCCTCCCAGTCGAAGCCCACTCTGGCTGCATTCTCTTGCAGTTTCTGAGAACGCTGCAATGCCGGCAACGATTCGGGGATGCCGTCAACCACGGACTCCCGCGGCGCAGCCTCGGCTTCGTGCCGCTTGAGCTGCTCCCAGTTGCGCAGCACTTCGTCGCTGTCGGCGACCGCGATGTCGCCAAAGACGTGCGGATGGCGATAGACCAGCTTGTCGCTGATGCGCTGCAAGACGTCCTGAATATCGAAAGTACCCTGTTCGGCAGCGATCTGGGCGTGCAGCAGTATCTGGAGGAGTACATCGCCCAATTCGGCACACAGCTTACTGTCTTCCTGGGCGTCAATGGCCTCGAGAGCCTCGTAGACCTCTTCTACGAAATACTGCTTCAAGCTGTCGTGATCCTGTTCGCGGTCCCAGGGACAGCCCTGAGGACTGCGCAACTTAGCCACAATCTCGACGAGATGGTCAAACTCCTTCATCATACTTGGCCTGTTAGTACCAACCGGCAACCGCGCAGGGCCCGGTTGCCGGTGGAGTTACCTAAGCGCTGGTGGGGTGGCGGCTCTAGTCGCCTTCACTTTCGGCGGGTTGCGGTGTTTCGGACTCCTCCGTGGGTATTGTCTCCTCAGCCGGCGTTCCTTCTCGCTGCTCGCTTCCTTCACCGAACTCTGGCAATTGCTGGGGCCCGGCATAGAGCTGGCTCAGCTCCTGGAAGTCGGGGACAACGATCTTGACCAGAGCCTCCTGGCGCAGTTGCATTACTAGGGCCTCTGGGGATGGCGCTCTAGCTCCCTTATACTCCTGGACGACCTGTTCTCTGGCCGTCTCGAAAGTCGCCTTTTCGGCGGGCTTGCGCTCCTCGATCTCGACGATGTACCACCCCTGGTCAGTCTCAATAGGCCCGACAATGTCACCCACTGCCGCCGTCTTCGATGCGTTGCGTAGTTCCATGGGCCAGAGGTCGTCAATCGGCGTCAGTGGACGCTGGCCGCCGTACTGACGGCTCGGCGCAACCGACTGCTGCTCAATCACAGCCGCAAAGCTAGCCCCCGGCTCGCGTAGCGCGGCCAAGGCATCCTCCGCGTGCTTCCGGCTCATGGTCACTATCTCCCGTATATTGACACGCAGCGGCTTGTCATACCTGGCTCTATACTCCTGATAGAATTGCTGGAGCTTCTCCTCGGTAACCTCAACGTCCTTGGTCCTCAACTTCTCGACCTTCATACTGAATTCGAGATTCTTCTGTAGATCCTCGCGAGTGGAGCCGGCCCGCGCCAACTCCTGGTCGAAAGCCTCGGGCGTGGGGAATCGATCCTGCATCTTCTGAAGCTCGACACCGACCTCCTCCTCGGATATCTGCAAACCGGCCTTGACAAAAGCGTCCTCAATGATCTGGCGATCAATTATGTCCGCCAGGACCTGCTTACCGGACAGCTCCTTGAGCCGGGATATGAATTCTGTCTCGGTGACGCGGTGGGTGTTGACCACGGCCACCGGCCTCTCGCCACAGCCCACCACAACACCTAATGCGCATACAAAAAGAAAAAACAGCAATGCCAGCAGATTAGTTCGTACGAACACGGTATAGTTTAGCTCCTTTCGTTGAACGCCACCATCCCAAGTAGTAATCGCCGGACATTATATCACAACCCCTGCCGAAAGCAAAGGTCGCTTGCTAAAGGCCGCCAAACGTGATATGCTAGATGACATACGCCAGCCCAAGGGGGTTACCGGATTGAGCGAGCTGAAGCGCTTCGGCGTTGCAATGGATGCCTCTCTACTGGCAGCCTTCGATGAGTTGATCACCCAGAGCGGCTATCAGAATCGCTCCGAGGCCATCCGTGACTTGGTCCGTGACCACCTGGTGGAAACCCAGTGGCAGGTCCCCCAGTCCCCCGTCATCGGGACCATCACGCTGGTCTATGAACACCACAGTTCGGACATCGAGCACCGCCTCACCCACTTGCAGCACGAGCATACCGAGCATATCTGCGCCGCTACCCACGTCCACCTGGATCACGACAACTGCCTGGAGGTCATCGTCGTCCGGGGCCCGAGCGAAGTGGTCCGGGAGCTGGCCGGCCAACTGATCGCTAGCCGCGGGGTAAAGCACGGGAAGCTGGTCTGCACCACTTCGGGCGCCGACCTGCATTGACCAGGGATGGGGGAAGGATTTTCTAAACTTGTGTCGAAATCAGAGCTAGATAGCAACGCCCTCACGTAGTCTGGAGAGGTAGGTGCCTGAGATATGCAGCCTTGGATGCTCTGGATGATAGTCGGACTTGTCCTGCTGATCATCGAACTGAGCATGATGAGTCTCTTTCTGCTGTGGATCGCGATTGGGGCCTTTGCGGCGGGGATAGTGGCGATCTTTGTGCCCATAGCCTGGGTCCAGTGGTTGGTCTTCGGCCTTTCCAGCCTGCTTCTACTGATTGCCACCCGTCCGCTGGCCCGCTCGGTCCACGCCAGCGTGACTACTCCTTCGAACGTGGACGCCTTAATCGGCGGCCGCGCCATGGTCATCGAGACGGTGGACCCGCTGAGAAATACCGGGCGCGTGCGCATCGGCTCGGCCGAGTGGCGGGCGCGCTCCGACGAGACTATTCCCGCTGACTCCTGGGCGGAGGTGACTGCTGTCCAGGGCGCAACGCTGCTGGTCCAACCCCTCCAGGAAGAGTCCGAGCACACAGAGGACAGCACCGAATAGACTGCATCTGCAACTGCGGCCCAATTAGCCGCATACTTGAAAGGAGCAAAGTGCTATGGAACAGGGAGCAGTATTTCTGATGGTGGTGTTCGGCATTGTCGTGATGGTCGTCATCGGCAAGGCAGTGTACGTGGTCAAGCAGCACGAACGAGGCGTGATAGCTACCTTTGGCAAGTACACGCGAACGGCCGAGCCGGGGTTGACCTTCCTACTCCCCTTCTTCCAGACCCTGCAGCACGTGGACATGCGCGAGACGGTGCTGGACGTCATTCCCCAGGCCGTTATCACCAAGGATAACGTCGGCGTGACCGTGGACGCAGTAGTCTACTACGAGGTGACCGACCCGTTCCGGCGCCTCTACAACGTGGTAGACTTCCGCACGGCGGCGATCAAGCTCGCCCAGACCAATCTCCGAAACATCGTCGGTAACACGGCGCTCGATGAGGTGCTGATCTCCCGGGAGCAGGTTAACGACGAGCTGCGCGAGGTGCTCGACGACGCCACCGACCACTGGGGTGTGCGGGTAACGCGCGTTGAGCTACAAGCGGTGGAACCGCCGCGGGATATCGTGGACGCTATGAGCCGGCAGATGAAGGCCGAGCGGGAAAAGCGCGCGGTCATTCTGGAGGCCGAAGGCGTCCGCCAATCGCAGATTCTGGAAGCCGAAGGCGAGCGGCAGGCCCGGATCCTGCGGGCGCAGGGCGAAGCCGAAGCCATCCGCCAGATCGCCGACGCCGACAAGTTCAGGCAGTATACCGTCGCGGAGGGCGAAGGCCTGGCCATAAAGACCGTCTTCAGCGCCATCCACGAGGGTGACCCCACCCACGACCTGCTGGCGGTCAAGTACCTGGAGATGCTGGCCAAAGTCGCCGATGGCCAGGCGACCAAGATATTCCTACCGCTGGAGGCCAGTGGCATTCTGGCCGGGATTGCCGTCGCCGGCGAGGCCTTCGCCGAAGGCCAGAGCGGCCCGACTCCCAGCTCGCCGTCGCCGCCAGCCTAGTCTCTCCGACCGGGCAATATCATGGCAGCTGGATATGAACCAGGCACTGCTCCGGCCAGCGCTGAGGCGCATAGTGTCGGCCGCCCGTAGTGCTTGCGTGTTCACCAACGTCGGCTGGCCTAGCAAACCTGCGTTACGCAGCGGGGTCGGGGCGCCTGCTGGGATTTTCCTCACCCTCAAGCGCCAGCTCGTCGCGCGGCTCGCTGAGGTTGAAGGCATTAACAAGCGAACCCAGAGCGGCAGCCACGGCCAAGCTAAAGCTCCAGACATAACGTCCCTGGCTGCCGATGACCAGCGAGCCCAGAAACGGCACCCAGGCCAAGGGGAACAGGACAGCGAAGTAAAAGCCAAGGTAGGTAGGTCGGCGCAGGGGACTGGTGACCTCCAGCAGATAACCCATCTGGCCGAGCATCTGGCTGCCGATGAGCAAGCCGACAACAGCAAAGACCAGCAGGAAATAGCCTGTGCGCAGGTCAAACGCCGGATACCCAGAGACAAGCGAGGTCTGTGGTACCCGGGGCGCCAGCAGAACCATTATCGGCAAGATTACGCAAAGCAGCCCGGATATAAGCAGGACCACGCGGTTGCCTAGATTGTCGGAGAGGTAACTCCACAGGACGTTAGCGCCCGAGAAGCTGAGCATTCGCGCTACCAGGAACAGACCCACCATAGCCTTGGCCATACCGCCGACCTGTATAGCAAAGGGAACGATGAAAGGCAGGCACAGGGCGGTGGCTATCACAAAGAAGGCCCGGGTGAGCACCAGACGCCGGAAGTTAGGCTGGCGCCGGAACAAGCGCGGACCGCGGGCCAACTGCTGGCCCAGGGGCAGCCGGTGATTGCGCAGGCGATGGGGCGACTCCGCGACGAAGCAGAAAGCCCCCCAGGCAATCAATCCAGCCACGGCGGCCAGTAGGGCAAGATGGGCATAGTCAAGGGGAAAGGCGAAGCCGCTTTCCGCGCTGAGTACGTACTTGACGTACAGGCCAGCCGCCAGGCCGACGAGCCCGCCCAAGAAGAAGCGTAATCCGAAGAATTTTCCCCGCCACGTCGGCGGAATGGTATCGCCAATGATGCTTAGAAACGTTGTGGCCCCAATTCCCCCCGCCGAAGCAAACAAGAACAGGACAATGGCAACCAGAGCGAACAGAAGCAAAGGGCGGCTGGCACCGACGAAAAAGATAAGCGCCCATATCGCAAAGAGCAACACAATTCTGACGACCGCGGAGAAACGATAGTAGGGCAAATACCGGGGCTCACTCTCGAGGACACCAGCCAGCAGCGACTGCGGCCAGAACCGGCCCGACTGGATCAGCGAAATAAGCACACCTACCCAGATGACATTGCCGCCCATAAGATCCAGGGCAAAGACCGTCAGAACGATCTGCGGATCTAGGAAGGCATTAGAGGCGTGGACAATAGTGCCATTGATGATGCCAATAATGAAATTGCGCACCGATAGTTGCGCGGGTTGTTGAGCCATTCATATACACCACTAAGCAGTCGGCCACACGTATCTGCCGACTGCAAGAATAGAGCCGAGAACTATCGCTTGGGCAGAGGCAGAGCAATTATCCGGCCGTCACCCAGGCCGGTGATGAGCAGGTCACCAGCGGTTACCAGCGAGCCGTTCACCGGCTCGTCGAGTTGCCAGCGGCGGCGCACCTTGCCGGTGGCGCAGTGCAGGGCGAAGACCTGCCCGGATAGTGTGCCGACGTAAAGGTATCTGTCATCGGCGGCCAGGCCGGCACTCACCGTCTGACCCAGTTCTCGCTGCCAGAGCAGCTCTCCCCCACCTAGCGCGGCTGCTACCACCTTCCCACTATGGCTGGCGACGTACAGCCGATCACCGTCCACCAACGGCGGCAGGCGGAGCAGTCCGCCGATATCAACTGCGCTAGCAGATTGATGATTGGTCACGGGCACGATATACTGCTTGCCGTCGTCACAGCCGACGGTTACAGTATTGTCGTCTATAGCCCTCGCCGGACCCAGCACTGCTGCTGCGGTCGGTAAGGTCCACAGACGCTGGCCGCTGCCTCGGTCTACGCCGACCAACCGCCTTTGCACCGTGCCGACCACTACGACCTTGCCGGCCACGGCAGCCGCCCCACCAATCCCACCGCCGCAGTCGGTCTTCCACAGCAGGACACCAGAGAGCAAGTCCAGACAGTAGAGATAGCCGTCATCGGACCCAACCAAGACCTGGTCCTGGTCAATCACAGGCTGAGCCTGCACTGGGCCGCGGGTCTCGTATCTCCACAGCGGTTGGCCCGTCTCGGCGGAGACCGCGTGAACCTGGCAATCGTCGCACCCAACGACCAGGATGCCCCCGGCAACCGCAGGACAGCCGGCAAAAGCAAAGGGCCGCCGGTAACCCACCAAGCCAGCATCCTTGCCGGTGGTCACCTCCAGGGCACGGACTTCCCCGCTGGACCAGGCAGCAAAGAGCTTGCCATCGCTTAGCACGAAGTGCGGCACTCCTTCGGACAAGGGCCGGTATGTCCAGACCGTCGCCGGGCGGCCACAGCCACGGAGCAGCAGGACAATTCCCGCCGCTATCAATGCGACCCCTATGGCGATGCTCCGGCGCAGATGAGTTCTGCGCCGGCGGCGGCTCTGCCAGCGACTGCGATAGTCAACCAACGTTCGGGCTCCCCTCTATTGGAGTCAATCTCGCGATTATAGCACACGCCGGCTGCGTAGGCAATCGGTGGGCAGTGGGGACGTGCCAGCACATATTTCCCTGCCCTCTGCACATTCATCGGCCTTCCACCTCAAGAGTATCTTTGTGCTGCCAGGAGACCGACTGCTTGGACATCTACGACGCCTTTTGCAACCTGTTGGCGGCCCGGTAACAGCATCGTTTCTCCAGACCTATCAATGTAGCTCTTCACCAGCCGATTGAACAAGTGTCAAGCTCGGAGGGAGCGAGACGATGGAGCAGGGAACAGATGTTTGGATGGAAAAGTCGATACGGTTTGATCATCTGTGTAGTAGTAGCGGCGGGGGTGCTGTCGGCAGAGCCGGTCAGCGCTGCGGAGCCGCCGGTAAATCTGCCGATGATAAGGCAGCCGGCGGATTTCGCCGAATTCTGGCAGACAAGTCTGAGCCGGCTGGCCCAGTGGCCGATACAGGTGCAGGTGGACGGCCAGCGTCTTGCCTACCGCGGCATGTACGGGAAGGTGTGCACCGGCGTATACCGCGTCCCCGCCGGTTGTCAGATTAGCCAGGCGGTCATTCACATTATGGATCACGGCAACCTTGTCGAGCGGACCCCAAGCGGCGACGGCTTTGCTCACCTTGGCCTCCATTGGTATCCCCCTGATGTCAGGCAGCAGTGGACACCCACAGGCCTGCCCGACCGCACCGGCTACCTGCTGCAGGAAGCAATTGTGGACGCCTGCCAAGCCGTCAACGCGTTGCTAAGCCGTCCCGAGATCGTTAGCAACAAGGTGGGTATCACCGGCGAAGGCATCGGGGGAGTGGTGGCGATGGCGGTCGCCGCGTTGAACCCCCAACGGATCAGTTTCGCAGTGATTGATCGCCCCTGGCCAGTCTCCCACTACAGCCGAGGCGGCTCGTATCAGCCGACGATAGAAGTCGTCGCCGCCCTGGCCAGCCTGGAGACACGCTACCCGCGCTGGCGTCTGGCGATCCGGGCCACGACGATGTACTTCGACATGATCAGTTTCGCTGTAGCCACCAAGGCACCGGTGCTGATGCTGGATGGCGACGAGCCAGACCAGCCCGTACTGGGCAAACCCAGAGTAACGCCTGTGGGAAAAAGTCGCGTGGCCCTTGGGCACAACCCGATAACTCCCCACTGGGCATCACAAGCGCCGGAACAGCCGCTGACCTGGGAGAAGACCTGGCGCCAATGGGCTATGGCGTCCAGACAACAGACCACCGAGCAAACAAGGTCAGCTCCGGTTACGGTCCCTGGCCCAGTCGCCCAGTTGTCCGGCACGAACGACGAGCTTTTCGTAGCCGTTGAACCAGTCAGCCTGAGCTGGGATCAGCGGTAATCTCTGCTCCCTCCGCACATCAGGCACAGCCGCCTGCCGGGCTTGGTCCCGGCAGGCGGCTTCATTTTCGCGAAGTGGTCGGCAGCCTGGAGCGACATTCGCCCTACAGATCAAGCTGGCTCAGCGCGTAGACTTCGTCTTCCATCGCGTGGACGAGGAACTTCATCATTATGCGGGGCCCGTAGCTGGAAGCCGAGGAGTGCTCCAGTTGATCAACCATGCTGCTCCCCGAAACGACCTCCGGCATGAGCTTACTGGCGGGCACTCGACCGCTGACCGCCACGGCCATTAGGTAGGCCCCGTCCCCGTAGCCTAGCCCCTCTTTGCGCAGTAGTGCCACGTCCGCCGATGCAGCTCTCATATAGTGGGCCACTAGCTTATCGAGGGCCGCACGCTGGGTCGGGGGCGCGGCCATTCCGGCGAGATTGCCCTGCACGATCAACCGTCGCAGTTCGGCCCGCTTCACCGGGCGGCGACATCGCCGACAGGCGTCCAGGGCCCGTTCCGCTTGCTCTTGAGTACCGGTGGCCAGGTGCCTAAGCTGCATGCAGAGGGAGACATGGTCTTCGTCCTCCTCATCACGGCCCAGCAAGTTCTTCATCGCTGTGAGGTTGTCATGGGCCAGCCACTGGATATGATCTGCAGTCGAAGCGAGCGCCAGTGCCTCACTACGGGCTTGCTCGAGTTCGCCCACTGCCGCCTCGATTTCCGCCGCACTGCGTTCAACGACGGCAAGCTGGCCGGCCTCGCCTTCCCCGGCGGCTAGCTGCTTGAGCTTAACCTCCAGTTGCTCAGCGACCTCATTCAATCCCGAGGCAGTGGCCGAAACCATCGGCGCGAGGGCCTCCAGCGAATAGACCACCTCCGCAGCCTTGCCGATGGCGGCATTGGCTGCCAGTACCGCAGTCTGGACCGACGCATCCAGTTCCCTATGCTTGTCGGCCAGGCCCATCAACTCGTTGCTCATTCGGGAGTTGAGGTCGGCGATCGGCTTGACCCGACTGCTCAGCTGCGCGGCGAAGGCCTCGGCTTCAATGGCAGCAGTACTGGCACTGAGTACCACCAGATGCGCTTCCTGAAGATGGTCACGGGCCTGGCTGGCCTCTGCCGGAGTGAGCGCAGCCACCACAACGGGCGGCTGGCCTTGCACGAGAGCGAGTCGCTGCTGCGCGTAGGCGTTGTCCTGTTGACTGGCCATGATGGCCTGGTATTTCGTCATTGCTGGCTCGTTGCCACCGCAGGCGGCCAGCGCGTCAGCCATAGCCACCTGGATATGCGGAGCAGACGGGGTGAGCGTAGCCACTCGCTGGAAGTACTCCAGGGCAGTTGCATACCGGGCCCGCCGCATGTATCCCTGGCCGATCTTAGCCAGGGCATCGGGGTTATTGGGGCTAAGCTCGGCAGTCTGCATCTGCCGGTCAATCCGGCGCTGCGTGGGGGGGTGGCTACTGAGCATTATCTCGATGTAACTGGGTGAACGGCGCTCCTTTTCGTCCATCAATCGCTGGAAGAAGTCCACCTCGCTCATGGGATTGAAGCCGGTGCGGTAGCTGAGCATACGGCCCGAATCGTCGGCGGCGTATTCGGCCTTGCGGCTATAACGCAGGCTGAGCAACCCTATGCCGATGCCGGCGATAGTGCCCGCCGTATCGCTCTTGCGGTCGATAACTGAGACGCCGACCCCGAAGAGGATGTTCTTCTTGAAGGACTTCATAATGTCCCGGTTGACCACGTGGCCGATTTCGTGGCCGACCACGCCGGCAATCTGCTCGTCGCTGTCGGCAAAGTCAAGCAGGCCCTCCGTCACGTAGATGTGCCCCCAGGGTCCGGCAAGAGCATTGACCATATCAGTTTCGAGGATCCTGAAACTGTAGGGGATCTGCTGCCGCGTGGAAAAGCTGACCATAGTCTGGCCCATATCTTCCAGCCAGTTAGCCAGAAGGGGATCGCGGTTGACACCATAAGCCCCCTCGATGGAGGAGGCCGTGGTGCTACCCAGCATCTTCTCGATGTCATCCTCATCGCAGCCTGACAGTATGACGCCGAGCAGAGATAGGGCAAGGATCAACACCGCCGCTGCCGCTATCCTCAGCCGTCCACACACAGTCTGAGCGCCCATCACTATCACCTCCGCTATAGAGCCTGGCACTGGCTCCAATGGTGCAATCATTGTGCCAGGTATCACTGTATACTTAGACGCCCGAGCCGGCAGGCAAGTTCCTCCTAATTGTACTCGAGAGAGGCTGGCTTGTCCACCGCCAGCCGCTTGAGCTTTACAGGTCCGTACAGGGGGTGCTATAATCATCCTGGTGCTTGATTATGCGGATTATGGGCATTGACCCAGGACTCCAGCGCACCGGCTACGGTGTGATTGACCAGATTGATACTCACCGGTATCGGCTGGTGGAGGGTGGCGTGGTCGGCACCGACTCGGACTGGCTTCTGGAGCAGCGGCTTTCGGCCATTTTTGAGGGTATCTCCGAGGTCATCGCCGAGCTGGAGCCCGATGTAGCGGTGGTCGAGAAGCTTTATTCCAAATATCGCCATCCGCGCACGGCCATTCTGATGGGCCACGCTCGCGGGGCTATCTACCTGGCGGCAGCTCAGCGCTCACTGCCAATAGCTGCCTACCCGGCCTCGCAGATCAAGAAATCGCTGACCGGCAACGGTCGCGCTACCAAGGGGCAGGTCGGGGCCATGGTCACCCAGCTCCTGGGGCTGGATGAGACTCCCAGTCCCGCTGATGTCACCGACGCGTTGGCTCTGGCGATTTGCCACGCCCGGCCCCTGGTGGGTCAAGACAGCCGGCGCGAGTTACCCGAAGCAATCCGCGTAGCCCTGGCCCGCGAAGGGAGAGCGGTGCAATGATACACTGGCTCGGTGGCACCGGCTTCCAGCCGGTGGAAGTCCTCACAATAACCACAGGCAGGATGCCTGTGCCACTGACAAGTAGCGGTAGGAGCGACATTCCTGTCGCCACTTGTGGTAGCATCCCAGGCAGGGAGGCGTGCTTGAACCTATGATCCGGCGCATCCGGGGAGAATTGGTCGCCGCGTACGACGAGTCCGTCCTACTGGATGTAGGCGGGATGGCCTACGAGGTGCACGTGCCCGCGCCGGCGCGCGAAGCCCTTTGCGACCGGGGCATCGGCAGCACCGTGGAGCTGTTTACCTACTATTACCTGCAGAGCGATGGCAACCGCTCTACCCCATACCTGATTGGCTTCTCCACCGAGCTTGAGCGCGCCTTTTTCCAGCGGGTACTGGACGTCCCCCGCATGGGTCCATTGGCGACACTGCGCGCACTGGCTCTGCCTGTAGGCCGAATCGCGCGGGCTATTGAACTGCAAGACACCGGGTTACTAAAGTCCCTACCGGGCATCGGCCAACAGCGGGCGCAGGTGATCGTCGCGACCTTGCAGGGCAAGCTGGGCGAGTTCGTGGACGTGGCCGAGTTGCCGGAGGTGGAGGTGGCCGGCCCGCGCAGCGACCTGGAGGCTGACGCGCTGGAGGTGCTCAGTCAACTGGGCCTGTCGCGCAGCGACGCCCTGCGCAGCATCATCCAGGTCACGGAGGCCGATCCCGAGCTAGAGTCCGCCAATGACATCGTCCGCGAGGTCTTTAGGCAGCGCTAATTCAGTGGCATAGGCTCCAACCTTGCTTGGGGGCAGGGGACTGTCAGGAGGCGGCCACATGCCTAAGAAGCGAACGCGAGAGAAAAGCGCCCGTCAGAGACGGCTTGACAAGTTGGGCAAGGGGCCAAGGCTAGACGGCGGCGGGGATGAGCCCAGCGTCGGCCTCGCAGGTTGGCTGGCCGACCTAGTCGGGCTGGGTTGCGGAGCGTTTGGAGTCTTGGCTGTGGCACTTCTGGCAGCGGCGCTGGTGGTGGCTTTCATACACGGGTGCAAGTGACGCGATATGGCTGAGACGACTTGCAGGCGACCCGCTTTTTGAAAAGAGCTGGTTCCCCACACCCCTCCGGCAAAGACTCTTGACAGGGGGAGCGGAAAACGGGAATACCCGTGGGAAGGAAAAGCGCAAACAGCCGTGGGAGGGGCACCCTTGCCGCGACCGCTGTCCGAAGTGCGGTGGGACAGGGTTCCAGCCTGCATAGTCGCAGTTGGTGTTAACACATCGAGCGATGCATAACTGACGAGATGGCCTTTGTATAATGGACGAAGTAGACAAGCTGATCGATGACTTAAAGCACCCGAATAGCGATGTCCGCTGGAAAGCGGCAACGGCGCTGGGGGAGATCAAGGACGCCCGCGCTGTGAAACCGCTCATAGAAGCTTTGAATGATGCACAATGGAACGTTAGTGGAGAGGCGTTGTATGCACTTGTGCAAATTGGTGAAGCGGCCCGCGAGTCTCTGATGGCCACACTCAGACATGCAAGCCAAGATACTGAAGCCCTACGTGTAATCTGCAGGGGTCCTCACATAGAACGGGAGGTTGATCGCGGCCGCGCGTACGAGACTCGTAAGCGGGCCGTCTTCTACTCTTCCGTAGCGTGGGCGCTGTCTAATATGAGCCAAGCCGCCGCACAGATTCGCGACGAAGAAGCGGCGGCCTACTTCTTCTATCGGAACTTTGCGGACTGTCTCCGCGGGGATTCGGAGGGGGCCATAGCGAACTTGACCGAGGCCTTGCGGGTAAGGCCCGAATTCGCTGAAGCTTACTGCTCTCGCGGGAATCTCTACCACGCTCAAGGCGACAACGACCGAGCCATTGAGGATCTCAGCAAAGCGGTGCAGATCGATCCATACCTTGCAGAGGCCTACCGCGACCGTGGCATCGTGTACTCTGACCAAGGCCGCTACGACCAAGCTATTCGGGAATTCACCAATGCATTGCGGATTGATGCAGATTTCGCTGAAGCCTATGCCTATCGCGGGCAGGCGTACTTCAGGCGGGACGACTACGACCAGGCGATGGCAGATGTTAACCAAGCTGTGCAAATTTCCCCAGAGTTCGCTGAGGCCTACTACATCCGTGCGATGTTTTACGGCGCGCAAGAGGAATATGAGCTAGCCCGAAGAGATTGGGAGAAGGCCCTTCAGCTTGACCCCAACGGCCCGACGGGTGAGAAAGCACGGAATTGGCTGCGGAGGGTCGGCCGCGCTAGGGGCAGCGGGGGGCTGGGTTGCCTATGTGGTGGAATGCGCTTAGGCGGGCTCCTTATAGTGTTCTGCAGCTCCATGGCCTATAGTGGCCTCTTCTACCTGTTAAGTGTCGCATATCGGGTGAAACATCACGTAAGACGCCTGCTCTTCGGCCCGACGCTGCATGACGCAGTTGTAGCAGGCGATATGGCTATGGCGCAGGAGTTAATCGCCAAGGGGGCTGACGTCAATCGTAGAGCGGAGTTGGGTGCCACGCCACTACACAAAACTTGTGGGCAGGACCTAGTAGAACTTGCAGAACTCCTAATCGCAAACGGTGCACATGCAGACGCCAGGGCAGCCTATGACTCGACGCCTCTGCATACGGCGGTGCGGAATCGAAGTGTCGGAGTGGCGAGGGTGCTGCTGGAAAACGGCGCCGACCCAAACTCGTACAGCACACACAGGAACACACCACTGCATGCGGCTGTTTTTGTTGGTTCCGAGCCTATAGCGGAACTCCTCCTGTCTCACGGGGCTGACATTAACGCCAGGGGACCATCTGGCCTGACCCCGCTTGATGGCGCCATTGAGATGAACAACACGAAGATGGCCGATTTTATTATCAGTTATCAGGGGAAGACAAGCCTGGCGATGGACGAGAGGGAGTCAACGGCCGGGTGGCGCCCAGGCGAGACGCCTGTCCTACCGATAACGTGACGTTGATAGGAGCGACTTTCCAGTCGCGCGCGAAGTCTTGCAGTAGCCCTAGGTCGGCACTACGCAGGGAGGTGGTACAGTTGACGCTGGTTCTCGAGTTAGTCCTAGCAGCCGCTGCCATATTGTCCGCCATCGGTGCATTGCGGTCCGCAGGCTCCTCAAAACAGAGTGCCAAGAGCATGGAAAAACAATTGCAGGCTGAACGCGACAGCCGTTATGACTCCTTGGCCGGGCAAACGCACCTGTGGAAACTTGAACGCTACGTCGAGGTGGCCGATGCCGTGGTCCGGCTCCTGAGCGCATTTGAGACCGGTAACCACGATCTGGCCAAAGCCGCGGGCGAGGACTACGCCAATGCCCAGCGAGGCTTGGTGCTCCTGATAGACAGGCCGGTTGTGGAGAAAGCACTTGCTTTTGGGAACCAGTTTCAACGACTCAAGGGCTTTCTGCATGGCGCGGAGGAGGTGTGCAAAGAGGAGTGCGAGCTATTGGAGCAGTTGGGTACAGAATACATCACGGCTATGGTTAGGGTGTTGTATGTGACGAGATCTAGCTTCGACGCCGGACTGTCCGAGAAGTACGTGAACCTCGTAATTGAGAACCAGCAGCTCATGCCACCGAAGACTTAGCCAAGGACAAACCATGCCCGACGGAGAACATCGCCGTAGGATAATTAGTGCCCAGGCCCAGCAGCAGGAGGAGCTGGAAGAAGAAACGCTCTCGCTGCGGCCGCAGACGCTCGACGAGTACGACGTCGGCCAGGAGCACCTCATCGAGCAGCTTCGTATCGCCATCGCGGCCGCCCGCCAGCGCGGTGACGTGCTCGAGCACGTTCTCTTCGACGGCCCGCCCGGGCTGGGTAAGACCACGCTGGCCCATATCATCGCCAACGAGATGGGCAACAGGCTGTTCCGGACGTCCGGGCCATCTATCGAGCGGGCCAGCGACCTGGTCGGGATCCTGACTAACCTGGACCGTGGCGATGTGCTGTTCATTGACGAAATCCACCGCCTACCGCGAGTGGTGGAGGAGTATATGTATGCGGCGATGGAGGACTTTAGCATTGATTTCGTGGTGGACAAGGGCCCGTACGCCAAGACGATATCGCTGGACCTGAAGCCGTTTACGCTAATTGGCGCGACCACGCGGGCAGGGATGCTGACCCCGGCGCTGCGCGAGCGCTTCGGCATCTTCCAGCACCTGGACTTCTACACCGAGGAGCAGTTGCGGGATATCGTGACGCGGGCGGCGCTGATATTGCAGGTACAGCTCGACAGCGGCGGCGCCGAGGAGCTGGCCCAGCGCGCCCGGGGGACGCCGCGCATCGTCATCCGCCTGCTGCGGCGGGTGCGCGACTACGCGCAGATCGTCGGCGACGGCACAGTCACTGCGGCGATTGCTCCGGAAGCGCTCAGCGCGATGAGTGTGGATGAGCAAGGCCTGGATAACCTGGACCGCAAGTACCTGCGGACGATTATTGACTATTACGGCGGCGGGCCGGTGGGGATAAGTGCGGTAGCGGCGACGCTGGCCGAGGAGACCGACACGCTGGAAGATATGGTCGAGCCGTACCTGCTGAAGATCGGCTTTGTGATCCGCACCTCACGGGGCCGGATGGCGACTCAGCGGGCGTACGACCACCTGGGCATCAGTGCCCCTGCGCCGGAGCCGCCCGCCGGGCAGGAGAACCTACCCCTGGACGTGGAATAGACCCCAGGACAGGAGAGTGATGATCCGATAAAACCGAAAGAGCGCGTTCTGACCGCCTGCAAGCACGAGGAACCCGACCGCGTGCCCCTGCAGATATACACGACCCCCGAAATCGAGGCACAGCTTGTCGAGTACTTCGCCAACCGTGACTACCGCGAGGCGCTTGGTATTGATTTCAGGTACCTCAACGCACCCTACCGTGGTGAATTGGGCCCAGGCCCGGGCATGTCCGGGGACGCGGATGAGTATGACGAGTGGGGCGTGGGATACTCCAATGTGCCCTATCAAGGCGGCACTTACCCCGAAGCTACCGAGCTGGCGCTGGCGGAGATCAATACAATGGCGGACGTGGCCAGCTACCCCTGGCCATCGCCGGATGACTACGACTATTCTGGCGTGTCTGCCGCATGTGACGAGATAGCCGACTATGCCATCTGCCTTGGAGGCCCTGCGCTACCTGATATACTCAACGGGGTTTCGCGGGGGCGGGGAATGGAACGGGTCATGATTGACATCATGACCGGCGATGAGGTAGGCGTGGCCATTATTGACCGACGCGTGGATCACTACTATGAACATTGTCGGCGTGGGCTGGAAGCCGCCGAGGGCAAGATTGATGTCCTATGCATCGGCGAGGATTGTGGCAATCAGAGAGGACGGATGTTCCCGCCGACAGTATTCGATGAATTCTTTGTCCCTCGGCTAGGAAAGTTCATCGACCTCGCGCACGAGTTCGGTGCGCTCGCCATGATGCACTCCTGTGGCGATACCCACGATATTATACCTACCTTCATAGAGATGGGCCTGGATATCCTTGATGCAATGCAACCCGAGCCACCTGGTATGGACCCGGCGGCAATAAAGCGGCTATATGGTGACAGGCTGACCTTTTGCGGTCTGATCAGCACCCAGCGAACTCTCCCTTTTGGCACCCCGGAAGACGTACGGGCCGAGGTGCGCGAGCGACTGCAGATTATGTTCATGGGTGGTGGCTATATCCTTAGCCCCGCGCACCGTATTCAGCCGGATACCGCTCTAGAAAACGTTCTGGCACTTTACGCCGAGGCCCTGGGTGTGGATTCGCTGTGACCATAATGGGGCAGGAGAATCTGCCCCTGGAGGCGAAAGAGAGCCACTGGCAGCTATTCTGCAGGATGCGAGCAAAGCTGAGAGAGGGAGTCATATGTACAAGCGAATACTGGTGACACTGGATCAGTCCGAGCTGGCTGAGCAGGCCCTGCCGCATGCGGTGGCAGTGGCTCAACATATGGATGCGGTGATTGAACTGCTCTTGGTGGTGCCGGTGGTAGATGAGGATCTGATGCGCGCCGCCGGGGCTGCCTTCGACTGGGAGGCGCAGAAGCAGGTGGCGGAGGACTACCTGAACGGCATTAAGGCCCGAGTGGAGGGGGAGGACGTCAGGTGCACTATTGCTGTTCGCCACGGCGAGGTCGCTGAGGAGATCATCCGCTACTGCGGGGAGATTGACAGAACCCTTATCGTTATGTCCACGCACGGGCGTTCCGGACTGGGCCGCTGGGTGTATGGAAGCGTCGCCGACCGCGTCCTGCGCTATGCCGATATGCCGGTCCTGCTAGTCCGCGTCAGCGAAGGGGACTGAACCCGCGTAGGCCCTAGCCGCCCTTGGGGTGAAGGTGAACAGATTCCCGCTGGCTGACAAAGAGATTGCCAAGTTGCTGGCGACCTGGCCGGTCGGGGGCTTTCTTTTTGCCCGCAAGCACGGCGGCACGGCCAATCCCGCGACCGCCGTGGTGACCGACCAGGGCCAGTTCTTCCTCAAGCAGCGCAACCCCCGTTACTGCGATCCGGGCCAGCTCCTCTACGATCACTCGGTCATCAAGCACCTCGCCCGCGCAGGACTGCCGGTCACCGAGCCGAGAAAGACGACTGAGGGAAGCCGGTGGTTCAACCAGGACGGGATGATCTACGAGCTCTATCCGCTCGTCGAGGGCGAACAACACACCCCCGGCGACCTCGACCAGATTGCCGCCGCCGGCGCGCTGCTGGCGGGGCTGCACGAAGTGACCGAGGACTTTGAGCCAGGGGGCGAGAAGCCCTGGCCACGCTATTTCAGCCCGGCTGACCGCCTCGTGGAGATTGAGGAGGCCCGGGAACTGCTCGGCGCGGGAGTGAATACTGGTCAATTCTCCTCCGACGAAGCAAGTCAGACACTGGATTACCTCGAGACGCAGGCGCGCGCGGTGATGAAGCGGACGCCGGATGAGCGCTACTGGGCCCTGCCCCAGGTGATTGTCCACGGCGACTATCAGCAGGACAATATCAAGTTCCAGGGCGCGGAGGTGGTCGGCCTGTTTGATTTTGACTGGGTCAGCCGCCAGTCACGGCTGATAGACATCGCCGACGGCTTGGTGTTCCTGAGCGGATACCGGCGCGAGGCGATAGATCCTGGCGATATCTACTCACTCACTCAGTCCTTCGAGTTCTGCTGGCCGCGGATGGGCACTTTCCTGCGCCCGTACCTGGCCCGGCACGAGCTAACCGCCGAGGAATGGGCGTGTCTGCCAGATCTGATACGCGCGCGGTGGCTCTACTGCCGACTGGAGCAGATGCACCGCAAGATCCCCACTGAAGACAAGCTCATCTTCTTGCTACGGAGCGTGACTGGCCCTATGGAGTGGTTGGACGAGAACGAGGCGATGCTGGCGAGCGGGGAGTGGGTAGACCAGAGCTAGAGTAAAAGCGTGGTGCGGTCCCAGGAGAGGATGTCGGCGTCGAGCGCTTCGCCGCCTTCAGCGCCATCCGCTCCCAGGCTCCACAGATCATAAGGGCGGGGGGGATTGGCCGGACCACCCGGTCGGACGTAGTGGAACCCCCTGCCCCAGGTGTCTTCGGTGATCACTGGGGCGGGCAGATAGGGGCCACGCCAGTTGTGGGGCACCGGATCTAACGCAGGCAGGGCGAGCAGCGCGTCCAGGCCTTGCTCAGTGGTAGGGAACAGCCCGCCGTTGTCAATGGCATACTTGGTCAGGCCGTCGGCGACCGCTTCGAGACGAGTGATGGTGAGCCGGCGCTGATCAGCGACGCTGCCGCTGACCAACAGCTTCATCACCAGGAAGGCCAGGGCAATCAGCAACGCGACGATTACCAGCGTCTCCCAGGCGGTGAAGCCACGTCTGGAGTGCGCCGACTGATCCGTTCTTGAGGTCGCCGGAGTGCCACCCATCGTTTTGCTCATCGGTGCTGTAGTATGTGGTGCGAATATCCTGCCGTGGACCGTGTGCGGCGGATCAGCTACGGGTCAGCTCCGCCGCTTTGGCATGGCGGTGCATATACTCACGTGCCTGATACATAAAGGCTTCCAGCCGTGTCGGGGTGGTGGCCTGCTCGTCGCCGTCGTAGACCATGTTCAAGAAGGGAATGTCGTCGAAGTCGCGGCGCATCTTCTTGAGAATCGCGTGGGAGATAGTACCGGGCATACAGGTGAAGGGCATAACCGCGGCAATACCGCTGAGGCCCTTGTGCGCGAAGTCCACCGCCTTGCCCACAGTCAGTATGGCCTCGCCCTCGAAGCTGCAGTGTACATAGGGGGCGGCATACGATAGCACCTCCAGAGTAGGTGGTTCTTCGGCGTTGTGCACAAAGCCGTCGAGGGCCGCGACAAGGCGGTGCTCGTCGTTCTGCATTACCCGGTCAACGAGCAGGTTCTTCAGCCACAGCCCCCACTGGCTGTCGAGTTGGGCGCGCATGCCGCGGCGAAAGTTGCGGTACAAGAACCACTCATTAACCGGTGACACCCAGACCTCGCCGCCGAGCGCCTCGATCTTCTGTATGAGATTCTGATTGCTGAACCGATTGGTACGAATATAGAACTCGCCGACCATGCCGATGCGCGGGCGCTGCTCAGAGCGGTCTGTCGGCACCTGTCTGAAATCGGCGATGCTCTGGGCCAAGGCTTCGCTGATATTCCCGCCGTTCTTGATCGTCTCACAGATCCGCTCAACGCCAGGCCAATAGATCTTTTCCGCAGCGCCCGGCGCCAGTTCGTAGGGCCGCGTTTCCAGTAGCGCCTTATCGAGCATGTCAACAGCCACCATGCCCTGAAAGGCCCGACGCAGCAGAGCCTTGCTGACGATGCCGAGGTCCTTGAAAAAGTTGCCCGACTGGTTGGGGGCGTAGATCGGCACATCCTTGTAGCCGAGATCGTCCAGGACCATCCGCTGGAGCGTATTATACTGTCCGAAGCGACACGGACCGCCGGAACCGCCCATAAAGAAGGCGACCTTGTCGCGGTCGAAGTCCTCCCGTTTGGTATATTTGACCATGTCGCCGGTAGTCACAATACAGGGGAAGCACTCCTTGCCCGAGGTATGCTTGCGCCCCCAGTAGACAGTCTCGTCATCGGGCTCCGGCAAGACCTCAGCGTTGACGCCGCAAGCTTGAATTGCCGCAGCCAGAGTGTCAGCGTGGGCACTCATGTTGGGAATGAGGATGGTGCGGTCGGTGGCCGGCTCGATAGTCAGTGGACGGAAGTGGCGGCCGCTCTCGAACTCGCGCCCGTGGGTGGCCCGCAGGCTGTCCAGGAAGGCCTCGCAGCGGGTGATCATGCCAGCGTCGGCGCTATGCTCGTCAAGCTCGATAGTCAGCGAAGGCTCACGGCCCAAGCGCTCCTTGAAGAACTTGATGAGGAATGAATCCGGGCCGCAGCCGAAATTGGTCAGGTAGATGGCATGAAGCCGTCTGTCATGGGAAATTATCTCTGCCGCCGACAGGATCTTCTGCCCGTAACCCCAGAACATATTGAACCAGTCGGCGGGCAAACGCACCTCATCCAGTGGCAGGAAGTCCATAGGGATGGCCAGCGCCCCCAGTTCCGCCAGCTTGCTGGGCAGTTGCAGATTGGCCCCCAGGTCGCAACCGTTGTACGAGCGACTGACCAAGACGATGGCGATCTGCTCGGGAGCAAGCTCCGCCAGAGCCTCCTGGCCGCGCTGCTTGATGCCCTCCTCGAAGCGCTCCTGCGCCGCCAGTCCAGCATCCACTGCCCGGACAACATCGCGCTTGCTTCTGCCCAGCTCCCGGCCGACCTCCCTCAATCTGCTAATGATATGCTTGCGGCCCAGGGCCAGGTAGACCACCGGTTTGAGCACTTCCACGCTATGGGCCTCGAAATCTACCGCCGCCTGAAGCGTGTAGGCCACGCTCTGTGCGTATGGACAGAGGAAGGCGTCGGTCATCCCCGGGTCTGTCTTCGCCAGGTTGATGACGCTGGGCAGGAAGATGTAGTCAATCCCCTTATCCAAGACATCCAGAGTATGTCCAAGCATCACCTTCATCGGGAAACAGGTCTCGACAATGGAGTTCTGCACGCCCTCGTGAATGATCTGCTTGTTAGTCGGTGAAGACAGCACTACTTGGCAGCCCAGTTCCGTCAGGAAGCCATACCATAGCGGATACAGCTCATGGAACTCCAGGGCACGGGGCAGGCCCACACGGGGGGCATCGGGAGGCAGCTCCCGCGTGGGCTGGTACGCGTTGACGAGCATCTGCTCACGCTGCTCAAACAGATTGGGCAGATCCGACTCGCTCTTGCGCTTTTTGACATCATACTTTCCGCAACGGCTCCCGTAGAAGAGCGGCTCCTCCCCCTCCATAGTCACCTTGTTGAGCTCGCATTGGTTGGGGCAATCCTCGCACACAAATGATTCCATGATGTAGCCACGCTCAGAAAGATCAAAGCCCTTGAAATCGCTGGGCTTGCCGGTGGCTTCGTCCCTCGCCAGCAGCGCGCAGCCGATCGCACCAATCACCTCGTTGTCCGGGGGGACAGTAATCGGCTTGCCGAGTACGCTCTCGAAGGCGGCGACAACGGCCTCATTCAGGGCGGTGCCGCCCTGGAAGAAGATGCGGTCGCCGATGCGACCGTGCTGGACGACGCGGTTGAGGTAGTTGAAGACGATGGAGTAGGCCAGGCCGGCGCACAGGTCTTTGATGGCTGCGCCGGACTGCTGATGGCGGATGACCTGCGTCTCCATGAACACGGTACAGCGCTCGCCCAGGTCGGGGGGAGACTCTGACTGAAAGGCTAGTTCGGCGAACTCCCCCTTGATCGAGATGCCCAGCCTCTCGGCCTGCTCCTCCAGGAACGAGCCGGTGCCGGCAGCGCAGACGTTGTTCATGGCGAAATCCACCACTGCGCCTTCCTGGAGGCTGGTATACTTGCTGTCCTGGCCGCCGATCTCTAAGATAGTGTCCACCTCGGGGTCCACGTGCAGAGCACCCCGGGCATGGGCAGTGATTTCGTTCTTGACGATGTCTGCACCAATGACGTCGCCGATGAAGTACCGTCCCGAGCCGGTCGTGCCCACGCCGCGAATCTCGACGATGTCCCCGACCTTTTCACCGAAGCGGCGCAAGCCATCTTGTACGGCCTCGAGCGGGCGGCCAGCAGTCATCAGGTATTCCTTGGCCAGGACGTTAGCGTCTTCATCAATGACCGCCAGGCACGTGCTGATCGAGCCCACATCCACGCCCAGGTACGCCGGTATTCGCTCGCTGGGCTCGACTTGCGGCTCAGCCAACCGGGAGACTTCGATGGTGGACTGCTCGAGGCGTAAGGCCGCAAGCTTCTTTTCGACGCCCGCTTCAACTTGATAGTGGCGCAGCTCATCGAGTTTGTCTAGGCCAGGCCGGTGAATGCCCATCTCGCGGGATTTGAGCACCGCGCCGATCGCCCCCATTGCTGCGAAGTGCTCGGGAATGATGAATTGATCGCCATCGGCCTCGAACACCGACTTCATCGCCCGGATCATGCCCGGGTTGGCGGCCAGACCACCGTGAAAGGATATTGGAAGAATGACGTCCACGCCTGAGCCGACGGTGCTCTTGAAATTCCGCGCGAGAGCAAAGCAGAGACCCGCGACGATATCGCACTCAGGGGTGGCCTTCTGCTGGAGGTGAATCATATCGGTCTTGGCAAAGACGCTGCAGCGGCCGGCCACACGGGGCGGATGCTCGGATTGCAGTGCCAGTTGCGCAAACTCCTCGATCGCCAGGCCCAGCCGGCTCGCCTGCTGGTCGAGGAACGAACCGGTGCCCGCAGCGCACGCCGCGTTCATGGCAAAGTCGGCGACCTCGCCGCTGCTTTGGGCGGACGAATCTTGGACAAAGATGAGCTTGGAGTCCTCACCGCCGATCTCTATCACGGTGCGAACTTCCGGGAAAAGCCGACGAGTCGCGGTGGCCTGGGCGACTACCTCATTGACGAAATTGGCCTCCAGGGTGCGAGCTACCACTCGGCCCCCGTTGCCGGTCGCGGCTAGGCCGGCAATGCGCTCGCGGCCGTACTTGTCCACGGCGGTTTCGATCGCCTCGGCGGCCACCCTCATCGGCTGACCGTGATGGCGGATGTAGCGCTCCTCCACTACGTTATTCTCTGCATCTACAACCGCTAGATTGACGCTTATCGAGCCGACGTCAATACCCAGATATAGATCGTCACTGGCCACTAACGAGTTGCCTCCTAAGGAACTGGCGCTAGCACGACACAAAAAACGGCCCCCGAGCTAGCCAGATCGATAATCTCCCAGCAGAACTCTGGTATTATACAAGACAGCTATGCTCTGAACAAGGGAAGGTGTGGCCGAGTCAGGCCGATGAAGCGTTACATCTTCTCCGGTGCGTCAAGCCCCATCAGCCCGAGGATATTGTGCAGCACGATGCGGCTACCCTCGACTATCTTCAGGCGAGCGCGGCTCATCTCAGGATTATCTGAGTCCAGGACCCGACAGTTGGTGTAGAACTGGTGGACGGTCTGGGCCAGCTCCAGCGCAAAGTGCGGCAGGCGGTGCGGCGCGCGCTCCTGAGCCGCCCGCACGACCTGGCCGGGATAGTCGGCCAGCTTGCGCATCAGCGTCAGTTCATCGGGATGAGTAAGCAGGGCCAACTCCCCGTCTTCCCCGCCGATGTAATCAACATTCTCGGCCTCCCGCAGGATACTGGACAGCCGGGCGTGGGCATACTGCACGTAATAGACCGGGTTCTCCGCGCTCTGCTGGCGGGCGAGGTCAAGGTCGAAATCGAGGTGGGCATCCACGCTGCGCATCAGGAAGAAGAAGCGCACGGCGTCCCGGCCGATGTCGTCAATGAGCTCGCGGAGGGTGATGATGTCGCCACGCCGCTTGGATAGGCGCAGCGGCTCACCGCCCTCCAGGAAGCGCACAGTCTGGTAGATGATGAACTCCGCCCGGTCAATGTCCACGCCCATTGCGCCTATCGCCGCCTTCATCCGCGGCACGTAGCCGAAGTGGTCGGGCCCCCAGACGTAGATCACGCGATCGAAGCCGCGGGTGTAGAACTTGTTCGCGGCGTACGCGATATCCGAAGCGATGTAAGTCGGCGCGCCGTCGCGGCGGACTAATACGCGGTCTTCCTCGTCACCGAAATCGCCGGTGCGCAGCCAGATCGCGTCGTCTTTCTCGTAGGCCGCGCCGCTTTCCCGCAGCTCATCAACCTGCTTCAGCACCAGGCCCTGCTCGTGCAGATCAGTCTCGCGGAACCACTCGTCGAACTCGATGCCCATCGCGGAGCAGTCGCAGTGGAGCTGCTCCACCATATTGTCCTCGACCAGCTCAAAGAAGACCAGCGCACCCTCGGTATCCGTCCCGACCTCGCGGTACTTCTCGCCGTACTCGTCAACGATACCTTGCGCCAGCTCAGTAACGTAGTCGCCGTGATAGCCGTCTTCAGGGAAGTCTACGTCTTCGCCAAGTAGCTGCCGGTAGCGCGCCTGGACCGACGCGCCGAAGATCTGAAGCTGGGTGTTGCTAGGCGCATCGTTGAGGTAGTACTCACGCTGCACTTGACAGCCGACAGCTTCCAGTAAGTTCGCGAGCACATCGCCGAACGGCCCACCGCGGGCGTTGCCGATGTGGATCGGACCGACTGGGTTGGCGCTGACGAACTCGACCTGGACTTTCTCTCCTGTGCAGGCGTCACTGCGCCCATAGTTTTTGCGCTCAACCAGAATCTGCTGGAGTGTCGTATGAACCCACGATGCAGTCAAGTAGAAGTTAATGAACCCGGGGCCGGCGACTTCGACACGCTCGATGACGGGATCGTCGGGCAACCTCTCCTTCAACTCTTGCGCAATCTCCCGGGGATTTGCTTTGAGTATGTTGCCAAGCTGCAAGGCCAAGTTGCTGGAGAAATCGCCATGTTCGGGATTGCTGGGCTTCTCAATTGCTATCGCGGGGGATGGTGCATCAGGCTGTCCCTCACTAGTCATCACTGCTGCATACGCCTGCCTCAGCAAGTCGCGCAGTCTATCCTCAATCATCATTTCGGTTCTGCCCATCTGCTTCGGATTACCACACTAATGCAGCCACAGCTCCCAATCAAGCCAAAAGGGGAGGTGCGCATAGACCCAGTTGAAAAGTTGCATCCCCACCACAACCCCGAGCAACATCTGGATCATGCCGCGCCGCCAAAACGACGCCAGAGGCGAGACCTGCACAAACGGCTCCCGGCGCCACCTATCCAGTAGCTTGTGCCCAGCATGCAGCCCCGCCCGCAACTGCGCGTCGCTGGGCTCTTTGGTGGTCAAGTACTGCTGAATGACGTAGCCGACATGATAGCGCCCCAGCCAACCCATGAAGACCACCATCAGCGCAAGCCCGGGCGCGACAAATCCCAGAGGGGCAGCGATCAGGAAAGCGGGCAGGATACCCGCGAGCAGCGTCGTGCCGCACCGCCTGTGGGCGCGCGGCATGGCCCGGGCCAGTTCCAGGGTGGGATGTCCGTAGCGCTCGATGGCGTGGACTACTTTGTGCTCGGCGGCGTGGTATCCCACCAGCGGGGTCAGCCGTATGACTATCAGGAACGAAAAGAAGGTGAGCAGGTTCATAAATATCTCCCACCCAACGAAACCAGACACCTCCCATGGACCGACCACTTGCAGACGCAACTCCACCAAAGGCGCACCGACGACTGGGCCTACTAGCCACAAGATAACGTAAGTCAACACCATTCCCAAGGCACCGATGCTCATCAGGGTGAGCCCAGTCAAAAACAGCCGCCCACCAGAGCCGGTGCCGAAGGCACGGGTAGAGAGGTGCACTCCGCCCATCATGGCCGTGCCGCCGATGGTCGAAGGGCGAAGTGGCACAGAGCGGACATATTGTGGCAAGAAATCCGTATCGTTCATAGCAAGAAGACGTGGCGGGCTTGCGCGACCCGCCGATTTATGGTATCCTTCGGTACTGCAGCAAGGCACCGATAGCAAGGAGCAGTACCCAATGGCAAGAGTCTGTGAAATATGTGGAAAGAAACCCAGCGTTGGTTATCAAGTGAGTAACTCGTATCGGCATACCAAGCGACGATGGCTGCCCAACCTGCAGCGCGTAACGGCCGTCGTCAACGGCCAGCGCAGGCGCATTAGGGCCTGCACGTCGTGCATCCGAGCGGGAAAGGTCCGCAAAGCCGGATAAACCGCCGTGGCCCCATACGGAAAGCCACTCTGACGGCCGGGCGCTCAGTTCGGCCGTCAGTCCTGCTTTTACGACAGCCGCATAATGGTCAGTGTGCGGGCACCTGGCGATTTAGAGCACTCCTGGACCACCTTATGCCATTATAACACGCGCGGCCAGGCCCGGCAAGCCTGTCTCTGACCCATCGGGGCGCCTGCCCTCGCTAAGGCTACAGCGGCCAGAGGATGTCGCTCCCAGAGTGAATCCAGCCAGGCGCAGTTGGGGATAAGGGGTCAATAGCCCGGAGAAAGACGTGGCTGCCAAGACCGCGGCAATCAAGACACTCGGCTGTAAGCTCAACCAGTTCGAGAGTGAGCAGATGCGCGAACAGCTCGAACAGATGGGCTATCGCACCGTCTCGTTCGATCTTCCTGCCGACGTATATATCCTCAATAGCTGCATGGTCACCTCACGCACCGCCCGCGACTGCCGGCGGCTCTGCCGCGTCGCCAAGCGCACCAACCCCCAGGCCCTGCTCGTGGCTACCGGCTGCTACGCCCAGGTCGAGCCGCAGACATTCAAGGGCCTTGGGGCGGTGGACATAGTCCTGAGCAATGCCCAGCGAGGCCGGCTGGCCGAATTCCTGCCAGCCGCCAGCCCCGGGGCTCTCGGGTCTCCTCTTGCCCCTTACACCGAGACCGGGCCGATGATCCGGCGCATGGCCGGGCACACTCGCGCCTTCGTCAAGGTTCAGGAAGGCTGCAACGCGCGGTGTGCCTACTGTGTTATCCCCTATGCCCGTGGCCCGAGCCGCAGCGTCCCGCCCGACAAGGTCATCGAGCAGGTCAAGCTGCTACTGGCCGACGGATACCCGGAGGTCGTGCTGGTCGGGACGCACCTAGGCCAATATGGCGGCGATCTGCCTCAGGACATCAATCTGGCCGGACTGGTCCATCGCCTTTGTGACCTGTCGGAGCTAGGCCGGCTGCGGCTATCTTCCATCGAGCCCCGCGAGATTACTGATCAGCTCATCAAGCTGGTCGCTGCCGGTGGCAGGTCACTTAGCCCTGACCCGCACTGCCCTGGCCAGAGCAAGCTCTGCCGGCACTGGCACATTCCGATGCAAAGTGGCTGCGATGAGATTCTGGCCCGGATGAAGCGCCCGTACGATAGCGCTTTCTATCGCGTGCTCGTTGAGAAGATAAAGACGGCCGAGCTGGACACCGCTATCGGCGCGGATGTCATTGTCGGCTTCCCTGGTGAGACCGACGAGCAGTTCGAGCAGACTCGCGTATTCATCGAAAACCTGCCGCTGACTTATCTGCATGTGTTCACCTACTCGCCGCGGCCCCACACTCCCGCCGCCGCGATGCCCGACCATATCCAGGGTCACGTCAAGAAGGAGCGCCATCACATCCTCTGGGAGATCTCCGAGCGCAAGCGGGCACAATTTGCCGAGACTATGCTGGGCAAACAGCTTGAGGCAGTCGTCGAGCAGCTCTCCGAAACCAAGCAGGGCTCATTACGCGCTCTTACCGACAACTATCTGCGTGCGGAGATAGACGGCCTGCAGGAGCTGGTTGGCGATATCGTGAAGATGCAGGTGACCGGCGCCGCGGCGGCGATGTTGCACGGTGAGCCAGTGAAGCGACCGGCAGCGAGTTGACAGGCTAGCCCAGCCGACATATACTGAAAAGTCCACCGGAGGGGTGGCCGAGCGGACGAAGGCGGCGGTCTTGAAAACCGCTGTGCCCTAATACGGCACCGGGGGTTCGAATCCCTCCCCCTCCGCCACAGATGAGATCTTGTTGATTGGTTCTATGGGAAGTAACCCCATCAGCGAAGGGAGCTCAACAATGTCTGGAAGATTCTTGTTGTTTGTCGCTTTGATTGGCGTGATGCTGGTGATGGCGGCCAGCGCCCAGAGCGCGGACCGCCGGTGGGGGCAGTGGCAGAACTCGCTCAAGCCGAAGGGCGACCGGCGGCGGAGATTGCACTGGCGGTAGGCGGTGAGACTGAGTACGTGATAGTCATCCCCGAGTCGCCCACCACCCAGGAGCAAAAGGCTGCCGAGGAGCTTCAGCAGTGGCTAGGTGAGCTGACCGGCGCGGAGTTCGCGATTCTCAGTGATGCGGAGCCGGCGCGCGCCAAAGAAATCAGTGTGGGGCGCACCAGTCGTCTGGCAGCAGCGAATCTAGCAGTAGCGAAGAAGGACCTGGGTGACGAGGGCTACGCGATTGCAGTCAAAGGCAACCGGCTCTATCTGATCGGCGGAAAGAGGCGGGGGCCGATATATGCAGCATTTGCCTTTATGGAAGAGGGCCTGGGCTGCCGCTGGTATGCGCCCGAGGTAAGTCGAGTACTACGACGGCCCAGTGTTAGGGTGAGAGTGGTACCGCGTAGTTACGTCCCGCCTTTGGCGATTCGGGATCCCCAGGCTTATTTCGACGCAACCTGGTCCCTGCGTAACCGCACTAACTCCGGTCGTGACCACGTGCCTGAAAAGTGGGGTGGGCATATCAACTATGCTTTGTTTGTCCACACCTTCAACACGCTGGTGCCGCCTTCACAGTATTTCGAGGAGCATCCGGAGTACTATTCGGAACACAACGGCAAGCGCGACACGAGGCAGCTATGCTTGACCAATCCGGAGGTAGTGAAGATCGCCACGCAAACTGCGCTGCGCAGTCTGAAGGAGCGTCCCAACGCCGAGATAATCAGCGTCTCGCAGAACGACGGCGGGGGGTATTGTCAATGCCCAAAGTGCCTGGTACTGGATGAGGCGGAGGGTAGCCATGCGGCGCAGCTGATCCACTTCGTTAATCAGGTGGCCGCAGGAATCGAGAAAGAGTACCCGGATGTGTTGATTAGTACGTTGGCGTACATGTGGAGCATAAAGGTGCCCAAGACACTGCGCCCGCGCCAGAACGTCGTGATTCGCCTGGCCACCGATACCTGTATGTGGAGGCGCCCGTTCGTAAGCGTCAGGAATGATGAGGGGCCGGTGCCGCGTGCAGCGTCCTGGGGCTTGGCGGAGGCCCCCAACAAATTGAGCTTTAAGAAGTTCTTCCTGGGGTGGTGCAAAGTTACTGATAACATCTCCATCTGGGACTACTGGACGAACTTTGCCCACTACCCTGCGCCAACGCCGAATATGGAAGTGGTCGCTGACAATATTCGTTTCTTCACCGAACATAAAGTAGGGGGGATTTTCGGCGAGAGCGAGGGGGCCGACCGCGAGGCTATGAAAAACTGGGTCGAAACCAAGCTGTTGTGGGACCCGTCGCGCAATGTCCGGGAGCTTATGAAGGACTTCATCTGGGGCTACTACGGCAGGGCCGCGCCGGCAATTGCCCGATATAACGACTTACTGGGGTCGATTCGTAAAGGATTCCCCGATGTGCGGGAAATGCATAGCTGGACCCCGCCTAGTGGCAGAGGGACAGATTACCTATCGCAGGAATTCCTGGACGGCGCTACGGTCCTGTTTAACGAGGCCGAGAGAATGGCGGACAATGAGGAGATCCTGCATCGGGTAGAACGGGACCGGCTCTCAATTATGTACGTGAAGCTGATGCACGGGCCGGAGTTTGTGATAGAGCGTGATGAGGACTATCCTGCGTTGATTGACCGTTTCGAGACGATCGCTCGGCGCGAGAACATCACCCAGATGAGCATAGTTAGCGGGCGCCGCACCCTGGACGAGACGCTCAAGCTGTGGCGGGACGAATGGCGGGAGCTACAATGAGATGGCGCAAATCAAGCCGGGCGAGGTCAAGCTGTGACCGCTGGCGAACCACTGGCGGTTTGCCACTGATCCGGACGACGTCGGCGTCGCCGAAGAGTGGTTTGCCCCATCGCTGGGGTGTACGTGCTCAGACCTATTTGGACAAATTGGGCCAATGAATAAGGTGTACTTTGACCTCTATTGTGGCTGACTCACTTGGTCGTGCGCACTAGCGCCAGGTTGTACTGGCGCCGGGCTCGAACCGTTCGCCGTTGCA
>JAUVXR010000028.1 GCA_030603495.1 bacterium | reverse complement strand
GGCACAAGGCCCAGCATCCCAGAACGCATCTAGGGCAGCATGTCCATAAAGGATGACATCAGATAACTGGCAAGCGCATAACGGCAATTACCTGGGCTGGGGCAGCAGTGGGGGCGCTGGTAGTCGTAGCGGTGGGCTGCGTGCCACAACGGCCCGCCGCTACTGCCGGCTCCGCTGCCATCCGACAGATAGGTTCTACCACCGTGCTGCCCCTGGCACAGAAGTGGCAGGAGGGCTTTAACGCGGAGCATTCGGAGATTGAGATCGGCATCTCCGGCGGTGGCTCGGGCATAGGCATCGAGGCCCTGATCTCAGGCAGCGCCGAGATTGCCAACGCCTCCCGCCCTATGAAGGATGAGGAAAAGCAGCGGGCCCGGGCGGCGGGCGTTGAGCCTGTCGAGCACGTGATCGCCTATGACGGCCTGGCCGTAGTCGTCCACCTCTCGAATCCGCTGAACGAGCTGTCCATTAAGCAGATAGCCAACATTTTTGCCGGGGAGGTTAATAACTGGAATGAAGTGGGCGGGCCGGATAGCGAGATTGTCATCATCAACCGGGATTCGGCGTCGGGGACCTGGGCAGCGTTTAAGGAGCTGGTCTTGGCGGGACGTGAGTATGCTCCAGAGGCCCTCGCAGTGTCCTCGAACCAGGCAATTATTGATCTGGTAGCGCGCTATCCGCCCACCATCGGATATGTCAGCCTCAGTTATCTCGACGATAGTGTCAATGCTCTCAAGGTCACGGCGACGCCCGGCGACGACGCCATTGAGCCGAGTGTGGGGAACGTCCAGAACGACAGCTATCCCATCTCCCGTGCACTGTACTGCTATACGAAGGGCGAACCGACCGGCGAAGTCGGCGAATACGTTCAGTGGATCAAGGGACCTGCGGGCCAGGCTATCGTAGCGGAACTGGGCTACGTGCCGGTGTCCGAGTAGCGACCTAGCTTAGCCGAGCCGGCTTCGGGGGCTGCTGGCCCGGCTATACGACGGAGGAGCAATGCGGAAATGAAACGCCGCACATTGCGGGCCCAGGAATGGTTGGTCGAGCGGACTATTCACGTGGCCGGCATGCTGGCAATTGCTTTTGTCGTACTCATCTTCGCGTTCTTGCTGCGCGACGCCCTGCCCGTCTTCCGCGGGGATTCGCTGGAGCACCTGCTGGCCGGACGCTACTGGCGGCCGACTTCCGCGCCCGCCCAGTTCGGCATGCTGCCGCTCATCCTCGGCTCCCTGTACGTGACAGTCGGGGCGCTCGTCATCTCCTTGCCACTCGGGCTGGCCTGCGCGGTGTTCATATCCGAAGTAGCTCCAGTGCGCCTCCGGGAAGTCCTCAAGCCGCTGGTGGAGCTGCTCGCAGCGATCCCTTCAGTGGTCTACGGCTTCTTGGGATTACTGATGATCGGCCCGTGGCTGGCGGATGCGCTCCATCTGCCCATCGGCCAGTTCGCGGGCCTAGGCTCATTGCTCCTGGCCTTTATGGCGATACCGACGGTAGTGTCTGTGTCCGAGGATGCTATTCGGGCGGTGCCGGCGGCCTTGCGCGAGAGCTCCCTGGCTCTGGGCGCGACTCAATGGCAGACGATAATCAAGGTGGTCGTGCCTGCAGCACGCTCGGGGATCATTGCCGCCTCGCTGCTGGGCCTGGGGCGCGCCATCGGCGAGACGATGACAGTCCTTATGGTCACCGGCAACGCTGCGGTGATCCCGCAGGGGCTGGCCGGCTTCTTCAAGCCGGTGCGGACCATGACCGCCACTATCGCCGCCGAAATGGGCGAAGTCGCTTATCACAGTCCCCACTATCATGCCCTGTTTGCCGTTGGCCTCCTCCTGTTTCTCATCACCTTTGCTACGAACACCATCGCTGATACGGTGGTCAGGCGCGCTGGCGGGGTGAAGACGCGATGATGCTATTCAGCGCCCAGCGAACGGAAAAACTGGCCTTCGCCGCCCTATGGGCCAGCGCCGCGATAGTTGTTCTGCCGGTCCTGGGCATTATTGCGGTAATGCTGTATCGCGGTGCCAGCGGTCTGAGCTGGGGGCTGCTGTTCGGAGCCCGTGAGGGGCTACTACCGGCGATCGTGGGCACTGTTCTCCTGGTCAGCCTCACCGCGCTAATTGCTGCGCCCTTGGGGGTAGCCGCTGCGGTGTACCTGAACGAGTACGCCCGGGCCGGGCCGCTGGTGCGGCTCATTCGCTTGGCTATCGTCAACCTGGCTGGTGTGCCCTCGGTGGTCTACGGTCTGTTCGGGCTGGCGCTCTTTGTCACCCTGTTTCACTTCGGCCGGTCGCTGCTGGCTGGGTCGTGTACGCTGGCGTTACTGGTACTGCCCCTGATTATTAGCACTTCCGAGGAGGCGCTACGGCAAGTGCCTCAAGGGCTGCGCCACGCTTCGCTGGGATTGGGCGCCAGCCAGTGGCAGACCGTGCGGCGGGTGGTACTACCCAACGCACTGCCCGGCATCATCACTGGCCTGATCCTCTCGATCAGTCGCGCGGCCGGTGAGACGGCGCCGATCCTGTTTACCGCCGCCTTCTACTCGTTGACCAGTCCCCTGCCCAAGTCGGTATTTGATCCAATTCTGGTTCTGCCCTATCAGCTTTTCGTCATGGCCACAGAAGTGCCCAATGTACCCGAATCGACCAAATGGGCGACCGCCCTTGTGCTGGTAGTCGTGGTGCTGGGCATTAACCTATTCGCGATTGTCCTGCGAGCCCGACTACGCGGCTCGCGCCGGTGGTGAAATTGTGCTGACTGCCCAAGGAAGAAATCTCCTTCGGCCCGAGGGCCGAATAAAGCTGGAGACGCGGGGCGTCAATATGTTCTACGGTGACTTCCAGGCCATCAAGGAGGTTACTATCGCAGTCCCCGCCCGGCGGATTACCGCGCTGATTGGGCCGTCGGGCTGCGGCAAATCCTCATTCCTGCGCTGTCTTAATCGGATGAATGACGTAATCGAGGGTGCTCGTGTTGAGGGCGACGTACTGCTCGATGGCCGCAACATCTATGACAGCCGCACAGACGTGGTGGAGTTGCGCAAGCGCGTGGGGATGGTCTTCCAACGGCCCAATCCCTTCCCTGTCTCGATCTACGCCAACGTGGCCTACGGGCCACGCCTGCACGGCATCCCCGACCGCTCGCGCCTCGACGCGATCGTCGAAAAGAGCTTGCGCGCGGCAGCGTTGTGGGATGAGGTCAAAGACAAACTCCGCCAAACGGCTACTGAGCTGTCCGGTGGGCAGCAGCAGCGCCTGTGTATCGCCCGTGTCCTGGCAGTTGAACCAGAAGTAGTGTTGATGGACGAGCCGTGCAGCGCGCTGGATCCGACCGCCACTTTCCGCATTGAAGAGCTGATGACTGAGCTGATGGCTGACTATACCATCATCATCGTCACTCACAATATGTACCAGGCCTCACGGGTATCTCAGTTCACCGGCTTCTTTCTGCTGGGCGAACTGATCGAATACGACCACACCCCGAAGATATTCGAGAACCCGCAGGACCAGCGCACAGACGACTACGTTCGAGGAAGATTCGGCTAGGAGTGATGAGATATGCGCCGCATTCGCCAATCGTTTGACGAGCAACTGGCGCAACTGGATCAGGACCTGCTGAAAATGGGGGCCTTTGTCGCCGAAATGCTGGCGAACGCAATGCAGGCCCTGGTCGAGCACGATGTCAGCCTAGCCCGTGAGGTCATCGCAGCGGACGATGTTGCTGACGAGATGGACCTGGGCATCGAGCAGCAGTGTATGCGGCTTCTGGCGCTCCAGCAGCCAATGGCGCAGGACCTGCGCACCATTGGCACTGTGATGAAAGTCATCGCCGATGTGGAGCGCATTGGCGACTATTCAGTAGATATCGCTCGCACCGCGATCACGCTCGCCGAAACTGAATACTTCAAGCCGCTGGTTGATATCCCCAAGATGGCCGATATGGTGCGGGAGATGCTCAGCGAAGCCCTGCAAGCCTTGGTCAACCGAGATCTCGACCTCGTCTCGCAGGTGGTGGCCGAAGATGATGCCATTGACAAGATGTGGTATGGGCTGCTGGACGAGATCCAGGAGATTATGCAACAGCGCCCCGAGGTTATCACGCAAGCGGTGCCGCTGCTGCTGGTCGCCCGCTACCTGGAGCGCATCGCCGACCATATCGTTAACGTCGCCGAGCGGGTGTCCTATATGGAGACCGGGCGGCTGGAGACGCTCGCCCCCAGCCACCGGGCTGACTGACTACCAGCCGGATGCTTAGCTGTAGCTGCGCTTCGGACAGCCAAGCGCATAATAGGTGGTGGGATGAATATACCTCATGCGGCGGGCACTCTGGGCCCGTGCGTCACCACTGGTACTCTCTTGACAGTTCCGGCGGCAGCCCTGTTATGCTCACATAGACGGCAAACCCGCAGTGAGACTGGGTCCCCCAGCAAGGGATCATTTAGGCGACAGCGGAATTGTTTCCACTCCCTGAAACCTCCGCGCCAGTAGTGCCGCCAAAATACGAACGTCGCGAGGTGCTCACAACGCGGTTGCTTCTGTCTCACCAATAGTCCCACTCTCATAGCTAACCAACGCCACCAGATACCCGGACCTATGATCTGGCGAATGCTCATAATCTACCTCGCTCTACTTGCTCTCTTCTGATGCGCTAATCTGCACGTTGCGGTTACGCCTACGCACCCTGGCGACCAAACCCAGCAGGCCCAGCCCCATCAGCGTCATCGTGCCTGGTTCGGGAATGTAGGAGTCCGGTCGCAGGATGTGATCGTCAATCGAAGTATCCCACGGCGGGGCAGTGGGATCGGGAAGCAAGAAGCCGCTGTTCCAGAACTGGTTGATGCCCAATCCCCCAGCCGCTCCATCCGTGGCATAGAAGTCGCCCCAGACGGGCACACGCCAACTGTCGAACTCAACAGTGAACTCAATGCCCCAAGTCTCGTCAAACTTCACTCCGTACACTGGGCCCGGCATATCCGGATTCCCGCCTCCGGGGTAGAACCACTCACCAATCACTAACTCGCCGAACTGACCGCTCGGATCGAAAATGTGTCCCTCGGGCAAAGGCTCAGACGTCTCCAGGATGAAGTGGCTGACCTCTCCCGCATATACCTGTATGAAGTAGGCATAGTTCCAGGAGCCGTCCTCATTCTCGCTGACTGTCCACTCGATATTGGCGGGGAACCAGTCGGGGTCATTGCCGGGATCATTGACCCAGATGCCACCCCCATCGGAAGGGCCGGCTACGAGGCTCCCGGTGTAAGTAACGTCCCCGAAGCATACGCCTACCAGCAGTGCTATTGCAGTGATAGCGACCGTCACACGCACAAAGCATTTCATTCTCTGTACCCCACTTCTCTTATGTTTCTGGAATGTCAACAGATTATACATTATTTTACCAATTCTGTCAACCCCTCGGCGTTAGATACTCCAAAAGTGGCCGAAATGGGCCAAAACTGTCAACAAAGGGGCGGCACAGCGGCACTGATGGTGGGCAGAGGCCACGGCTGTACTAGGAACGGAGCAGTGCGAGGGATGCCTTCACGCTTAGGCGGCGCAGGTACGGAGCGAGCGTAGCTGGCTCCCTCGCCCTCGGCAGGCTCAGCCATCTTCACAAGGCAGAAACAGACACAGGCCACATTGGCCCAGCCTGTCAGGGAGAACTGTGCGGCGTGGGGAATCAGGCCCCTCGCCAGAGCAGACGCTCACCAGCCAAGTGCGGTGTTGGTCCTGCCTGCTGGCACTGCCGAGATACGCACGATGTGAGGGCCTCAAGTTCAAGGCGCTGAAGGCCGATAATAACCTACGATCTCTGTGAACTCTTGCAGGCTGCTTCTGCGCATCTGGGCGGATACCCCAACCAGGGCCACGCGTGGGAGCATTCCGGTTCTCGCCGAAGGCTCCCTCCGCATGAGCCAACGCGATGAGTAGTCAGCACAAGTCGAGTTCATCCAAGCATGTCCCGAAGTCTGCCTCAGGGAGGGAACAAATGGCCGGGGTACAACCCACACTTCGAAAGGCTGAGCACCAACCGGGTCAGTACACTCACAATGAAACGGTTCGCGAAGTGCTGCGAGTGCCGCGGGAGCAGTCTTCACGACCCAGGATCTTGGCCGTGGAGGAGCGGCTGATCGGTGCGGCGGTACGGGGCCATGATCTACAAAGCACCTTCGAGATGATCGCGGCTGAGTTGCAGGACTCGGTGAGCCACGACCACGCCGCGTTGCTGACGGTGCAAGACGTCCACCGCAACTTCCAGGTGAAGGCGACAGCTGGAACTCATCCCGGCGGGCTGGAACCCGGTGCCCAGCTGCCCATGAGTGAGGCGGCTGCCGGGTCGGCCAGCGGGCCGCTGGCGGCAGCCATCTACTTGGATACACGGCTGAGTTCCGACTGGCTAGACTGGCAACTGGCTGAGGCCGGGATATGCTCCGCAATCACGCTGCCGCTATCAACCCAGGCGACGGGATCCCAGCTCCTAGTTCTGGGGAGCGGGCGGGCCAACCAGTACAGTTGTGAGGACATGGTGTGGCTGGACGAACTGGGCGGGGCAATATGCGCCAGCTTGCGGCACTGTTGGAGACGAGCCCTGAATGTGACCCGGCGACAGCGCCGGGCCGAAGACAGCAGCGTGCGGGAGCACTATCGGCTGGTGACGGAGGTCAGTCGTGGCGTGGTCCATAGCCTGAATAATGCACTCGCCAGTGTGCTGGGCAACACCCAGCTTCTGGCCGAGGAGACAGACGACGAGCAGCTAGCTGGGCGGCTCGAGCGAATGGAGGCGAGGATACTTGGAGGCACCCAGATGCTGTGGGCACTGCAGGAGTTCGTTCAGAACAAGGAGACAGGCAGTCGGGAGACAGTGAACCTGGGGGGGCTGGCTCAGGAGATTATTGACCTGATCCGTCCAGTGTGGGAGCAGCGCCCCGATGACACCACGATCGAGGTGAAGCATCAGCAGCAGGAGGGCATAGCCGTCCTCGCCGACCGCGCGGATATTCAGCAGGCATTGATACACATCTTCTTCAACGCCCTCCAAGCTGTTCCCAGCGGAGGCGAAATAGCCGTTACGGAGGGCTACGACGAAGACCAGGCCTTCGTGCAAGTGGCCGACAACGGTGTCGGCATGGACCGGGAGACCTGGCGGCGGGCCACGGAGCCGTTCTTCACCACACGCGGGGACTACAGCCGCGGGCTGGGTCTGAGCGTGGCCAGCAGCATAGCAGGCAAGCACGGCGGCCACATCAGCATTGCCTCCAAACCGGGAGAAGGCAGCGTCGTGCGGATGTCGGTGGGACTGCTGGGCATGGCTGAGAGCGTACGGTAATAGCGGCAAGCGGCGCCACGGGCGAGGACCGTGACGGCCCCCTTTGCCACCGGGCGAGCGCCACGCAGCCCCTCCAGGCTCTCCCCGAGCGGCAGTCGAGCCGGTTCGGCAAGCTCACCGCCAGCCGGCTCGACAGGCTTAGTGCCCGCTGGCCAACCGGCTGTGCCCCGCCGTACGCGCCAGACGGGTCCGGGACTACCGGGCCGTTAGTGCCGAGAAGTGCCCGCTGACAATCACCACCCAAGCCGTATGCGTGGATGTCCATTCCAATAGGGATGTCCTGCCTGATAAAAGTTTGATATACTCTTGCAAAACTTTGGCGAATATGTTACAATTGGTGGCGTGTGTAGTATGGCACACAGCAAGAGACACGTACAGGAGGTCAATAGGTGTGACCTATCGTCGAACACTGGCACTAGCTACCGTGGTAATACTAGCAACAGCACTGATAGGCTGTGGGGGTAGTAGCGAGGTCATCCCGGTCTCTGCTGGGGTCGGCTCGGTGGGGATTCAAATTAGCTGGCCAGAACGCGATGGTGAGATGTCACCTGCACTGGTGCCTGTGGCGAGCGAATCAATCAAGGCGGAAGTTCTACGCAATGGGACGGTAGTCCCTGGCGGTACGGCAATCATCAACCGGCCTAATACCCGTGTGCTTATTGATGATGTGGCGGCAGGCCCGGCCCGGCTGCGAGCAGCGGCCTATCCTGAGCCAAACGCCCAAGGAGTCGCCCTGGCGGTAGGCGAAACCGACATTTCGGTTGTGCCGGGGGAGATCCGGGGATATGGACTAGTGCTGGCTTCGACCATCGAGCGCGTTGATATCGCGCCGGCCACCCCCGTAGTCCACGAGGGCGGAACGCTTCAGCTTGTGGCCACAGCCCGCAACAGCAGTGATGAGGTGATACTCGTGCCGGCGAGCGGGGCCTTCACCTGGACCGTGATCGCAGGAGACGACTGCATATCAGTAGATGAGAACGGCGTCGTCAGGGGGGAGTCTTCCGGGGAGGGCGTTGTGCAGGTGATTGAGGAGGAGTCCGGCGTCGCCGAGACCATTGTCGTTAGCGTAATGCCCTCGGTCCTCTAGTCTCATACCAACACGTGCAAGCTATAGTGTCCCGCCTCTGTTCCACGCAGAGCGCGGGCCTATTTGTGATTCTTGCTATTGATTGTAGCGGATGCTGGGAAGCCCCTTGCCGAAGCGCTCTGTTGGCTGCCGATATCCCAGTACTCGACCTCGCCCTGGCGGATGATCTCTAGTTGCTCTTGGTCGAAATGCTGCAGGCTAGCGTGCCACGGCCACAGCGTAAGCAATGATATCAGTCTCCTTCGCCTTCTCTGCTCTTCACACGCTGCCCCTACTCAAACAAAGTCTTCCCCTTGCCCACAGCTCCCAAACTGCCTGACCGGTGTCCTATTCTCTGTGCGTAGACCTATCGGGGCACGGATGAGGGTAGTTCTGTACACAACCGAGTGTGCTATCTGCATGGAGGAACTTACTCGATTTGGGAGCTGGCGGGCACCCACTCCCCGAATAGCGCCCTACTCCGCACTCACCTCGACCGGGACGACGATCTCCAGCGGGCGGGCGACGTCGGTTGACCGGATCTGGTCGGTCGCAGCAAGGATCTGGCAAGTGGCCCGACCTTCGTCGAAGCGTATTACGCGCACCTTGGCGATCATCTTGTCGCGCCGGTATATCCCGTACTCCGCACCGGGCGCGGGCCGCATCCCCTCGGGGAAGGCCAGAACGATGGTCTCCTGCTCGACGGGAATGGCTGCCTCATAGCCGGGGACGGCCTCGCGCATCGTGTCCAACCGCTTAACCAGTTCCTTGGCGCCGTCGTCGGCAGCCGCGCCGACGAGCGAATCGCGGATGTCGCTGATATTGAAGCCCCCACCGATATAGCCAATCTTGGGAAAGACCACAGCCAGCCGCTTCAGCTTGGAGGCGCTGGCAGTGATTTCGCCCAGAGGCTTGATAACGCCGGTTCCGGCATCAATGATCTGGCCGTTGAGGTGGAACTTGACCTTGGTCAGACCGCCGATGGAGAAGATGCCGATGTTGGCCGCCGCATCGTACTCTTTGACGTCCACCCGAGCATTGAGCTTCAGAATGGCGCTGGCCCCATAAAGCTGATTCTTGGGCGGCGCCGTAAGGGGGTTGACCCCGGGCAGGTCCTGCTCCTGCCGGATCGTCTTCAAGGCCTCGCCCCGGGCCAGCACGGTCCAGCCATGCTCAGCCAGCTTGGCCTCGAGGAAGGCCGGCAGCCACTTGCGCAGCTCGTGGGCGTAGCGGCCCCCCATCTGCAGGTCCATTACCACGATTCGCTGTGCGGGAATAGCACTGCTTGCGGTCGCGATAGCGTCTGTCGCTGACGCGTCCGCTGCTGGGGGTGGGGCCTCCTGCGCTAGCGCGGGCAAAGTGAATACCAAAACCACGCATGCCAGACCAGCCAGCACTAACCGGTTCATATGACCATCTCCTTGCCACACTTATACGCTGCTCCACTACTATAGACGTTTGACTGCCAGTTTAGTTCCGCCTGGTTCACGTAGGGGCAGGGTATGGTGCCTGCCGGCTCCTGTGCCGGGGGCAGGCCAGCCCCGTACTCGAGGGGTGCAGCCCGAATCTACTGTAGTCCGGGTGGGGGAGAAGGTGGCTATTAGCGGCCAGCAAGGGGTCATCATGGCCGGGCCCTGTGCCGTGGAGAGCCGTGAGCAGTACGTGGGAACCGGCCACTACGTCAAAAATCCATAAGTATCACTTGTTGAGTCTGGGCGAACATTCCTGAGACACAGATTCGCCTGTGCTTACTGCGATTTGGCGCCTTCGGCTCGTTGCACACCCTACTGGGAGCTCTATTCTTCCTTGCTCGCGGTGGGCTCGGGGCGCTGTTCATCGGGCAAGGCTGCCGTTTTAACCGGCGAGCGATATGGCAAAGTGAGCACCAAGAGAAGAGCCACCACCCCCATCGCCAGGGCTGCCCAGAAGCCGAAGTGAAAACTCCAGCGGTCCGCAATAGCGCCGTGGAGTGCGGGCATTGCCGCTGCCGGAAGTGCGATTATCAGGAATAACAGGGACATATTGCGCTTGACATCCTGAGGTTTGGAGGCTGAAGCAAGGTAATTGGGGTAGTACAGCCCTGCCAATTCTCCCGCGCCAAATAGGGCGAAGGTCACCAGGTAAACCTGGCCTTTGACCCCCAGGATCCAGAGCACGGCCGTCACCGTCAATAACGTAGTTACTATCGCTCCGGCCTTCGCCCCCCGCCTTGCCACCAGCCATCCCAGTAAGAAACCAGCCACCATCTTGCCACCAAAGCGCAGCGTGTTAATCCATCCGGCGTACAACTTGGGTTCGACTCCCAACACTTCCCTCAAATTCAGGCCAGCGTTGTTGAACACGAAATGAGTCGCATACCAGAGCAGGTAGGCGATCACCAGCACTAAGAACCGCGGCTGGCGGATAAAACCCCATAGGCCGCCGAAAATAAAGGATACAAAGGGCTGGCGTTGCTCAGTCTGAGCCGGAATGGGGACATAAAACCGGCGTGCAAGCAATGCCATAAAGACCAGGATAGGCGCAGTCAAGCCGAATAATGCCGCACAGTCATAAGGGAAAGGCAGCCACGAGATCTTTTCTTGCAACATCACCTGCGCTCCCAGAGAACCGAGCACGGCAAACCCCGGGCTAAAGCCGTAGGTGATGCTGAAAAGCTTACCCCGGTCCACCTCAGTCATTCCCTTGCTGAGAATCTCCCAGTTGAACACGGCCGCTGTCCCCAGCACAATTCCATTTACGGCGGCATGAATGATAATCACGGCAATCTTTGTCGTCGCGTTGGCCGGTGACATCAGCACCAGAGCTACTACACTGCCCATGGCTGCCCCCACCAGGTATGCGACAACGATGACGCCGCGCACCATGCGCATGTAGGGAATCAGCCAGGCAAAAAGAAGCGGCACGACACTCATCCCTATAGACAGGGACGTAGGCAAGTTGGCTACCATCTTGGAGGCCCCCAATTTATCGCACAGGGTAGCCTGCACGACGTCAACGTAGAGAATTGGGGCGGCCAGGTATATCAGTGAGGCGATGATGGCGTAAGATACTTGGTTGCGCCTTACCAAAAGGCGTGGGACAATTTGCTCCGCCGCCGGCTCCTGTGGCGATACTTCCTGGTCGTTTGGTGACCCAGACACATTGGTCTCTTCTCGGTCGCTCATGATCTTTTCCTCCGAAGTCTCTAAGCGAGATTCCCCATTTCACTTACTGTTGTTGGTATATTCTTCGAACTTGTAATGAATTCATCCTCGTGCCCGTAGGTCCTTCCCCGGTCGGTGTGTAACTACCTCCTTTATGCTGCAACTCAGTGAGAGCTAATGCTGAGGAAAACGGCACTACCAGCAAGCCAACATAGCATGGAGGTATCTGAAGTGAGCGACCAAGTCAAGTTGGCAATAATCGGTTGTGGCGGCATTGCGGGAGGGCATCTGAACAGCTACCAGAAGCTCCAGGACAAAGGCTACGACAGATTTCGCGTCGCGGCGGTCTGCGATGTCGCGGCGGAGAATGTAGAGAGGTATGCCGCGGATGTTGAAGCGAAGCTGGGTCACCGGCCAGATAAATATGGCAGTGTCGAAGAGACGCTCGCAGCCGCCAATCTGGACGCGGCCGACATTTGCCTGCCCCACGCATATCACCACACTGCCGCTATTGCCTGCCTGGAAGCTGGACTGGACGTCATGGTCGAAAAGCCGGTGGGCATCACGATCAAAGCAGGCCGGATGATAATTGAGACGGCGCGGCAGAATGGCCGCATCCTCGCTACTGCTGAGCAGGTACGCCGCGACCACCTGGTAAGCGAGCAGGTAGCGACTGTAGTCATCCAGGATTCCACCGACATAATGCCAGCTCCACCCGTGCATGAAAAATCAGGCCAAGTCGGTCTGCCTCAGCTCATGGACCCGGGTGGTTTTACGCCGAAACTCAGCGGCCGCCTGGACCACTTCCACCTGCGCTGGGGCCACCAGGCCGTGAAGCTTCAGAATCCGGTAGACGCTGCTCTCCGAGACGCTAAAGCCTGCCTCATCGGTGATCTTACAGGCCAGCTCCCGACTGCTTAAGTCGGTGTGTTTATGGGCATATTCGAGTACTTTAGCTACTACCCAGTCGCGCAACCGGTTCCACATCCGCCGGGCCGCAGGCGTCAGATCAACCAGGCCCTGCTGGCCCTGACGTTGCTCACGGCGCCGCCAGGAATAGTACGTGGAACGGGCTACTCCTAACCTGGCCAGCGTCTCTTTGACGCTCAGGGGCGACTTGCTCACCAGCTGCATGACCTCGGCCTTCTGTTTTGCCGAAGTTCGTTGGTATCTCATACGCTTGCTCGGCAAAATCAAAGCAGACTTTTTTTGAGCACCACATTCTCCACCGCTAGCTCTGCCACCAGCTCTTTGAGCCGCTGGTTCTCCAGCTTCAGTTCTTTGACTTCGTTGCGGCTCGCGCCCCGGGTCTCCTCTCCCTTCAGTCGCTCCTTGCCCGCTTCCATGAAACTCTTCAGCCAGCGGTAGTACATGTTACTGTGGATGCCCTCGCGGCGACAAATTGCGCTGACCGGTTCTTCGCCACGGACCCCTTCCATCACGATACGGATCTTCTCTTCGGCAGTATAACGCTTGCGCGTCGCCTGCCGCGTCTTGCGGATCAGCTTGGTGGTTTCACTGCCAGCTGACTGGGTTTGCTGCTTGCGTTTGGCTTCTAAACGAGCCATTGTTGACTCCTCCCTGTCGATATGATAATCTGCTTCAGGAGTGAGTCAAGCCGATCAAGGAAGGGAGCTTTAGCGCCGGCCGTAGTCTGCGCAGGGCTACGCCCTGCTCCGCCTCCGGCCGCTCCACCACTGTCCCCCAGGTTACACCTTAGCTAACTGTTCATCCGTGTCCAAAAGGCGCTGAGGTCAGACAACCGCGACGTGTCCTCGCACTACAAGGAACTGTACGCACAGAGTGTGGACGTTCGAGACGCTGTGGCTGCCGTGCTTAACAGTGGAATCTTCTACGCGTTCTTCAAGGCGTTCGGCAATTGTCGCGACCTCAAGCGTTCGGACATCGAGAAGTTCCGATTTGGCGAGTCTCATGCTTGCCTAGTGGACCTGTGTGAAGAGCTATCGGCTTGCTACAAGGATACGGCCACCATAAGGTCGAGGAGGTACCCTTCTGGATACGTGGAGTATGACGAATACTATCCTACCAGTGCTAAGCCTATCATCGACGAGATAGACCGTGTGCTGGCGGAGCACTATGGCTTCACGGACGAGGAACTGGACTTCATCATCAACTACGATATCAAGTATCGCATGGGCGGCGCGGCCAACGGCGGAGAGGACTGAAGACAGCGCGCTGTACTAACAGGGGCCTTTCACTTGACAACATCCGTCAATAGTCGTACAATCCGTACGACTATCGTGGTTCAATGTCAAGTAAATAGAGGCCGATTGCCGTGCAAGAGTTCTTTGCCACACATCCGGTGTTCTCATACGAAGAGTTCGGGGCCTACCTAGCAGACAGGGGCTCCCGCAACGTCAAGACACGCAAGGCGCTCCTCAGGAAGTACGCAAAGGCTGGTCGGATACTGCGGGTGCGCCGGGGTCTCTACGTCACTGTGCCTCTTGGACAGACGTCCGAGTCCGTCCGTCCCGATCCGTTCCTGCTTGCTGCCAGGGCGACACCTGATGCGGTGCTGGCTTACCACACCGCTCTGGAGTTTCACGGCAAGGCCTACTCGGCGTTCCACGACTTCTACTACCTTACCGCGCTTGCGGCAAGGACGTTCCAGTTCGCGGGTGAAACCTTTAAGCGAGTGGCGTTCCCGAAGGAGCTGGTACGCAACGGGCAAGAGTACTTCGGACTGGAACTTGCCGAACGCGCGGGGTTGGATGTCCGTGTCACCGGCTTGGAGCGCACGATGGTGGACGTGCTCAACCGTCCCGCCCTAGGAGGTGGCTGGGAGGAACTGTGGCGGTCGCTCGAATCCGTTGAATACTTCGACCTCGAGCAGGTAGTGGATTACGCTGTGCTTCTCGGCAATGCCACCACCGTCGCCAAGGTCGGCTTCTACCTACAGCAGCACGCCGAGGCGCTTATGGTTGATGAGGCATATCTCGACCGCCTGCGCTCCCACACTCCGCGCAAGCCACACTATATGGATCGTTCCGCTCGTGAGCCGGGGCGCTTGGTGGACTCATGGAACCTGGTCGTCCCCGTCCGCGTCTTGGAGCGCTCCTGGGAGGAAGTAGGTTGAGACTTTCCCGAGAGAGACTGCTGGCGGAATCCGCATCAGCCGGCTTCCGACCCGAGATGCTGGAGAAGGCTATTCACCTACTCGGGCTGCTGGAAGGCTTGAGGAGTCATCCCTATCTGCGGAACCGGCTGGCGCTGAAAGGCGGAACCGCGTTGAACCTGTTCGTATTTGACCTACCGCGCCTCTCGGTGGACCTTGACCTGAATTACCTCGGCGCTCCGGATAGAGAGACAATGCTTTCGGAACGACCGAAGTTGGAGCAGGCCATCGCGGCTGTTTGCGGTCGGCAGGGCTTCTCCATTCAGCGCATTCCGAGTGACCACGCCGGCGGCAAATGGCAGTTGCGATATGAGGGAGCTTTGGGCCAGGGTGGAAACTTGGAGCTTGACCTCAATTTCATGTTTAGAGTGCCACTTTGGCCCGTGGTGATATGCGATTCGCGCCCGGTCGGGTCTTTCTCGGCCAAGGGCATTCCGCTACTCGACAAGCATGAACTGGGTGCCGGGAAGATCACAGCCCTGCTCGCCCGCCATGCGGCCCGTGACCTATTCGACGTTCACCAACTGCTCGCCCACGGCGGACTCGATGGGGAGAAGCTTCGCCTCGCTTTCGTTGTCTACGGTGCAATGAACCGCAAGGACTGGCGCACGGTCTCGCCGACCTGGCGCAGGGCCTCGGGCGAGCAATACTCGGGCACATCGTCGGTCGTATGCCAAACGGGTGGGACGTAATCAATGATGTCCACGGCCGGGATGCCGGCCGCGATGAAGGGCACGTGATCGTCAATAATCGGGCCCTGGGCGGTACGTCGGAAGGCGTCGTGGCCCAGCGCCTCTGCGATGCTCCAGATCCGGTCCACCAACTGCGGCGCGGCGTTCCTTGAGTTCAGTTCCATGGGCAGGTCGCTGATCATAGCGATGGGGCCAGGTACGGCGGTCGAGAAGACAGCGATCAGATTGGTGAAGTCGTAGGGGCGCCGAAGGCCGTGGTTGCGCTAAACGGCTGCGGGATGAGCTGCATCCGGCAACAACGAGCGCGGTGATAAGCAGGGGCAAGCGAATCACGGGCAGTGTGCGTTTGCTGGGGTGACTGTGTGATGGCACTTGCTTCTCCGTATCTGTTATCCTGCGGCCTGCGCATTGCACCAGCTTTGCTGGCCCTGCCGCAAGGTGTGCAAGCGTGACCGGGCTTGACCAAGCTATCGGGGCACGAGGATACCAACAACGTTGAGCAGTTGGCAGTAGATCCCGCTAGGCGCGCGGTAGTGGGCAGAAGAAGCGACTGGCAATCACTGATTCTCGTGCGTATATCGCCAGCCGGAGAAGGAATTTCTCACCGACTAGAGGAATATCAGGCCAAGCAAGAGCCAACTGGGGAATCTGGCCTCCCTACATTGGCTGGCCGGACGAGGCCATGCGAGTGATGCAGGCCCGGATGCGCGAGAAGTTCCCGGAGTTCATGTTCTGCTAGTCTGGTTTCACTGACGAGCGTAACCCGCAAAGGATTCGGGCAAGAATAATAGCTGGGAAACTAGCCGAAGAGACGTTGAACGGAATCTGGGTTCATACCAGATGCCATTCCCTTCGAGAAGCACATCCGTGTGGTCTTCAATCACGGCAATTCGCTGCATAGCGGACTGACGGGGCCCTACGATGGTGCGGCGACTATTTAAGCGTGGTCTGCTGGGATCAGATCGAGCCCTGTAACCCTCCTCTGTGAGGCAAAAACATGTACGAAGAGCTTCTGAACAAGCTAACCAAGAGGGTAAAGCTTGACCGGCTGCTTATGCGCACCGAGCAGCTTTATCGGCGCGAGTACCGCTTCGGTTTCAGCAGTTACCACCAATCGGCTCAGTATGCAGCCGAGCAAATGCAGGATGGGGGCTTTGCTGATGTGGAGATGATTCCCGTACCAGCCGACGGCGAGACTGTGTTCAACGATCACATAATGCCGCTGGGCTGGGAGGCGGAGCATGGACGCCTGGAGGTGGTTAAGGCTCCCGTCAGTTTCAGTGACCCGATCCTCGCTGATTGGCATCGCGAGCCCAAGCATCTTATACTGGGATCCGCGTCCACGCCGTCGCAGGGACTGGAGACACAGTTGATAACCGAGCAGCAGATGTGGGCGGGCAACTCCGCGCAGGGCAAGTTCGTGTTGCTCAGTCCCCACCATCGGCTCCATCGGCTGGTGAAGGCGGCCAGTGATCTGGGAGCGGTAGGAATTGTGGCGGATTGGAACCGAGATCGCCTGGCCAATCCGGACGGCATTAGCTGGGAGAATTGGTTCACCGCCGGGCCTAACTGGTGGCCGACGCTGCGGGATGAGCCACTTATCGGATTCTCGATCAGCCCGCGCCAGGGCGAGGCGCTGCGTAATGCCTGCGCCCAGGGCCAGGTCCAGGTGCGTGCCCAGGTTACCACCCGGCGCTACCCCGACCACTTCCACACTGTGACTGGCATAATTCCCGGCTCCCAGCGGCCTGAACTGGAAATCTGGCTGCTGTCGCATCTGTACGAACCGATGCCTAATGACAATTCCACGGGAGTGGCTGCGTGCATCGAAATCGGACAGGTGCTAAGTGAAATGATTGCCGCCGGCGAGATTGACCCGCCTCGCTGCACTATCCGCCCGATCTTTACTGCCGAAGTCTACGGCTACGCTGCCTACCTGGAACAGCGTCATGCCGCCCTGGACAACATCTTAACGGCACTGGTCCTGGACGGCATCGCCATCAGCCGCCGGGTTGTCGACGGCCCCCTGCTGGTTTGCCAGAGTCAGCCCGCGCACAGCTTTTTCGGGGATGTGATCTTGGCTGAGCTGACGGCCACCCAGTTCCAGCGCACTGACCCTGATATGCCTTGGAAGGTAGAAGACGGCGTGTTCAGCGACGATCCAGTCATTGGCGACCCTACCCTGGGTATACCCGCCCTGCTGATCAATAGACCCGCACACCACTACTGGCACAGTTCAGCGCAGACTATGGACACTGTTGACCACAGCCTCTTGCAGAACAATACCGTTGTCAGTGCCGCCTACTGCCTGGCACTTTCGACAGTGGACCAAGAGCGGGCTCACCGGATTACTGAGCAGATTGCCGCCGAGGGCAGCGAGAGTCTCAGCGACGAAGCGGAGCGTCTGCGGAAGCAATTGACCCCAGACGAGCAAGCTACAGGAGAAGCGGTACTGTGTGCGCGCAGGCGGCTGGAGTATCTGCACAGGCGTAACACCGACCGTCTGGATACCCTCCGCGAATGGCCTTTGCTGACGGATCAGCAAGCCCAAGCGGTGATCGCCTCAGCCCGAGAGCACCTGGGCAAGGCCCTCGATGGTGCGCAGAAAACTGTAGCCAGCCACACACCGCAGTTCACGACCGAACCCGGCCAACTGCAGCCCGACCGCAGTCTCAGCCATGCTCGCCAACTGGCGCAGAACATGACATGTGCACGCACAACTCGCGGCTTCCCCCAGGATCTGGCCAGAGCTCCCGAAGAGGTCCGATGGCGGTATGACTCGCTGGAGTTGGCTCCGCTGGCGTATATGGATGGAGAACGTAACCTCCTGCAGATCGTTGAATGCCTGGAGGCCGAAAGTGCCCACACGTACTCTGATAGTGAAGTGCGGGCTATCGTCGCACAATCTGAGATGCTGGCAGAGTACGGCTACCTCGGGGCAGAGTATGCCCGGAGCCTCAGTCAGCAGGATATCGAGGGGGCCCTCCGTGATGTGGGTGTGGCCGATGGCGACCTGCTATTTGTACACAGTTCGCTCAATGCTCTAGGTCACATTGAGGGCGAAGCCGACACAATCATCAATGCCCTACTGGCGGTGCTTGGTTCGGAAGGGACGCTGGTTTTGCCAACGTCTAGCCGGTGTGTGTTCTTTTGCGACGTGGAGCTGATGTGCGACTCACGCATCAGACCGTATCATCCGGACAAAAGCCCGGTGTGGATTGGACGTATTCCCCAGACATTCCTGGAACGAGAGGACGTGGTCCGTAGCTGTCACCCGACTCATTCGGTCGGAGTTACTGGACCGCTGAGCGAAGAATGCATCAGGGATCATAGCGAGACCGACTCCCCCGCCGGCCAGCGCAGCCCGCTGGGGAAGCTAGTAGACCTCGGCGGGAAGATCCTGATGCTGGGCGCGCCGCTGGGCGCGCTGACATTCATCCATCTCATTGAGGACTGCCTTAACCTACCGTTTCTCAAACGGGCTTACGGATGGATAGAACGTGAAGATGGCATACTGGAGACAGTGGTCATCCCTAAGTGGTTGCCCGGGCATCGCGACTGGTACGATCCGCCTGCCGAAGAGCGCAAACTGTTCCGTGCCTTGCGAGTAGCTGGCTGGCAAACACAAAGATTGGACGTGGGGATGGGGCAGCTGGAACTTATCGATGCTCAACAGCTTTTCCGGATTGCACTGGAGGTGGTTAGCGACGATCCAACACTGGTACTGTGCGACGACTCACACTGCCTGTTCTGCGCCAATTACCAGAAGATACTACGTGAGGAATGGCAACCACCAGATGAGCCAATTGCAATCAAAGCAGCACCGGAGCAGCTGCAGCCAATTTAGGAGGAGCTACTTATGTCGCGCGTGCTAATCACAAATGCATCTGTTGTGAAACTGGATCAGGTGGCCAGGCAGCAGACCGTAACGTTGGCGGATGGCAGGATCCAGTGCGTCAGTCCGACTCATGCTGTCTCAGCGATGGGCACCGACCGTATCGTAGATGCCGGTGGGAACTATCTTACCCCGGGTTTCATCGATTTGCACACTCACGGTCTCCACGGGTTTCGTCTCGACACTGGCCCTGACAGCTTGCAGGCGATCTGTGAACTGCTGCCCCGCTACGGCGTGGTTGGTTTTCTGCCGACTCTCACCCCTTGGGCCAAAGACAAAGACATAGATACCCGCTCTGTGGCTTCGTTAGCGGAAACTTCCTGCACGGGGAGTCAAGTGCTGGGATTTCACCTCGAGACTCCGTTCCTGAGTCTGCCGGGTGCTATGCCCCCGGAGGCGCTCACCAAGGTGGGCAAGGAGCAGGCACAGGCGCTCATCGAGGCGGTCGAGCCCTATGCAGCGGTATTCAGCATATCACCTGAATTCCCGCAGATTCTAGAGTTAATCCGGCTTATGAGCGCCACAGGCGCACCCGTGTTTATCACCCACACTGCTGCGGATGTCGAGCAGACTCAAGCCGCGATTGAAGCCGGCGCACGTCATGCCACCCACTTCTACGACGCATTTCCAGTGCCCGAAGAGCAGGAGCCCGACGTGCGGCCCTGCGGGGTAGTCGAAGCGATACTGGCAGACCCTCGGGTTAGCGTGGATTTCATACTCGACGGGGTGCATGTACACCCAATTGCGGTTGAAATGGCTCTGCAGTGCAAGGGGCCTGATAGGGTGTGTCTGATCACTGATGCCAACGTTGTAGCCGGTCTGCCACCAGGCCGCTACAGTTTCGGCGACCGGGAAGTTGAATCTGCCTACGAAGGTGGCCCGGCGCGCCTGCCAGAGGACTCTCACCGCCCAGGTGGTCTCGCCGGCAGTGGCCTGACAATGGACAGAGCTGTGCGCAACGCAGTTGCTATGCTCGACATCGAGTTGCCCCAGGCGATCCGCATGGCCAGCGCCAATCCCGCCCAGGTTCTAGGCCTGGAAGGTCAGAAGGGACAGATAGAAGCTGGCTTAGACGCCGACCTGGTGGTGCTAAACGATGGACTGGAGGTTGAACAAACCTGGATTGCCGGGCACTGTGTGTATGAGTCGGGTGCGCAATGACAATAACTTCGCGCGGTTCCATAAACTGTTACCGATCGCCCGCGCGGTGGAAGCCGGGGTAAGCCACCAAGTTCGCATCCACTGCGACAATATCAGTTGGCTTGCTTCTCGCCACGTCCACTCCTACGTAAATCACTCTCATCAACCTCCTGTCTCTGATATCTGCTCAACCAGCAACTCAGCCAGCGCCACTTCCGACTTCTGCACCTGCAACTGGCGCCGCTCCTCTTTGGAGAGGCCGGCATCTCCCCTCTCCGTGGGCAGCATTCCAAAGTTAACCGGCTCTGAGCAGTAACTGCTCACATCACTTTCGGTCAATCGGCGAATCAGAGAGCCAAACATCGTCTCCCCCGGGATTAACGCAGGCTCCCGGCGGCAGGCCCAACGGGCCGCATTAACTCCCGCCAGCCAACCAGTAGCCGCCGCCTCCGTGTAGTCGGCGGTGCCCAGCAGTTGCCCCGCCAGGAAAAGCCCCCCGCAGTCCGCGACCCGCCCGCTGCGCTGCCGATGAGCAGTCCACGCAGACCGGATTCGGCACCTACCCACCGGCCGATCAGCTCCTGGGGCAGCAGTACCTGGACCATGCCGGCGATGATGAATGCACACAACAGTAGGGGCAGGATCTGCACGATCATTACCAGGCCGGTGCGTGTGCCGGCGATGTGCTCGCCTGTGCCCCGGTAGTAGCCGATCAGAAGTAGCGTGACCGCCAGCACCGCCATGACGATGGTGGGAATCAGCATCTGTGCGTTTCCTCGTTTCTTCTGCATAGAGTTTCTCCGGTCGTTACAAATCCGTAACCATGTTGAGTCCAGCAGCTTCCGTGGCCACATATCCTGGCCTCGTTTGCGGGCTACCGCGTCTCGTTGGTCTAAGGCCCAGTATGCAGCAAGCAGCACTACGCGTCAAGCAGGCGAGACGCCTGTCCTACCGGCTTTCAGTCAACTTTCTGGCCGGGTGAAGCGTCCATACTTAAGGTAAAACCGCAACTGTGCTATAATGTTGCCGGTGATCAGGATTCTATGGGTGTTCTCGGTGTAGTAAAACGGGTTTTCGATGCCAACGAGCGGGAGGTGGCTCGCCTGCGTCGGCAGGTGGCCGAGGTCAATGCGCTCGAGCCGCAGATCAAGCAGCTCGGCGATGAGCAGTTCCCGGCTAAGACCGAGGAGTTCAAAGCTCGGCTCAGCCAGGGGGAGACGCTCGATGACATTCTCCCCGAGGCCTACGCGCTAGTGCGTGAAGGGGCGTGGCGGACGCTGGGCCAGCGCCACTTCGACGTGCAGGTGATCGGGGCGATCGCCCTGCACGAGGGCAAGATCGCTGAGATGAGGACCGGCGAGGGCAAGACGCTGGCGGCGACGATGCCGCTGTACCTGAACGCGCTGACCGGTCGAGGCGTCCAGCTCGTGACCACCAACGACTACCTGGTGCGCTGGCAGGCAGAGTGGATGGGGGAGATATACGAATTCCTCGGTCTGAGTTGTGGTTACATCCAGAAGGGCATGGAGGCACGTGAGCGTCTGGCCAACTATGCCAAGGATATCACCTACGTCGAGAACAGCGAGCTGGGTTTTGACTACCTGCGCGATAATATGACCGCTAACCCGGCTAATCTCGTCTTACCCGACCTCTACTATGCCATCGTTGACGAGGTAGATAGCATCCTCGTTGACGAGGCACGTACGCCGCTGATTATCTCGGGTATGCCCCAGAAGAGCACTCAGTTTTATGATGAGATAGACCGCATCACCTCGCGGCTGCGCGGCACCGAAGATGAAGATGACACCGATGCCGATTACACTTTTGATCCTAAGTTCCATCAGGTGGCGCTGACCGAAAAGGCCCAGAAGAAGGTCGAGAGGATGCTGAATATTGACAACCTCTCTGACCCCGAGTACCTCGATATCGCCCATCACATCAACAACTCCTTGAAGGCGCACGCCCTGTTCAAGTCTGATGTGGACTATGTAGTCAAAGAGGGCGAGGTCGTTATCGTTGACGAATTCACCGGCCACCTCCAGCCTGGCCGGCGCTATAGTGACGGGCTGCACCAGGCTATCGAGGCCAAAGAAGGGGTGCGGGTCCAGCAAGCTCGCCAGACCGTGGCCAGTATCACCTATCAAAACTTCTTCCGTCTCTATGAGAAGCTGGCGGGGATGACTGGCACGGCCAAGACTGAGGAGAAGGAATTTGTCCAGATCTACGGGATGCCGGTTGTGGTCATGCCCACCAACAAACCGGTCGTCAGGGCGGACTACCCCGATGTGGTCTACAAGACCCAGGAAGCCAAGTACCGCGGGATCGTCTCTGAGATACTGAATATGTATGTCCGCGAGCAACCGGTGCTGTGCGGCTCGCGTTCAGTGCAGGTCTCCGAGTACCTGGGGACGCGGTTGGCCGCCGACAAGCTGCGTCGGCACTGCCTGGTGCTGCTGTGCCAATGGAAGCTCGGTGAGGGGCCGAAGCTTGAGGGTAAGAATGCCAACGAATATACCCAGCGACTGCGCGGGCCGCTCGACGAGCTGGACCGCCACGAGCTGACCCAGATAGCCCGCGAGTTGGAACTGGCGCCCGACGCCCAGGCCGAAGAGAATGCTGACCATCTGCTTGGGTTGCTGCAAATCGTGGACGAAGATACCGACGAGCGGGATACGAAGCGCTATCGCCAGCGGCTCGAGCAGGCTTTGGCCGACGGCATCCCCCACAATATCCTCAACGCGAAGTACCACGAGCAGGAAAGCCGGATCATCGCGGAGGCGGGACGGCCCGGGCAAATCACGATTGCCACCAATATGGCGGGCCGTGGTGTGGACATTGTCCTGGGCGGTAAGTCCGAGGATCCCAACCAGGATGTCAATCCTGAGCTTTACCAGAATGTGAGAGGTCTCGGGGGGCTGCACATCCTCGGGACCGAGCGTCACGAAAGCCGCCGCATTGACAATCAGCTTCGCGGCCGCTCGGGCCGCCAGGGCGACCCAGGCAGCTCGCGCTTTTATGTCAGCCTGCAAGACGAGCTGATGAAGCTGTTTGGCCCCGGGCGCTTCGGGGTCTTCCTCCGCGGCTGGCCTGAGGAAGAGTCCATCGAGCACTCGATTGTCACTAAGTCGCTTGAGCGCGCCCAGCAGAAGGTGGAGATGCACCACTTCGACATCCGTAAGAATACGCTGAAGTACGACGACGTTATGGACAGGCAGCGTACGCTCATCTACGAGCAGCGCCGGCGCGTCCTCGAGGGTGAAGATGTCCGGGAGTACGTCTTGAAGATGCTCGAGCGCACCGTGGATTCGGTCGTTGATGCCTATGCCAGCCCTGACATCCACCCCGAAGACCGTGATCTGGATATGCTTTACACTGCCCTGGTGGAGGCCGTCCCGGCGATTGATTCGGTCATGAGCGGCGAGGATCTCTATGCGCTGGATCCTAGCCGGCTCCAGGATGAGCTACACGAGCTTGTCCACCGACTGTATCAGGAACGGGAGGCGCTCATTGGACCGGAGATGATGCGGGAGATCGAACGGAGCTGGCTGCTGCGTGTCGTGGATACGTGGTGGATGGGCCACCTCCAGGAGATGGACAATCTGCGCGACAGCATCGGCCTGCGCGGCTATGGCCAGCGCGATCCACTTATCGAGTACCAGAAAGAGGGCTACGACTACTTCGAGGTGCTGGTGGACCACATCGCCGGGGATATGACCAAGGCGATAATGATGAGCGAAGTCAGTGCCCGGCAGCGGGAACGCGACCTGGCGGAGCTCGAGACCGGCACGCAGATGATGGCGCCGGAGCTGGTAGCGGCCGGCGTACCCGCGGGTGGGGAGACTGACGGCTCCGGGGCGATGGCCGAGGCGGCGGAGGACAGTCGCGGCATAGCGCAGACTTACCATGCTCAGAAGGAGCCCGGCCGCAACGATCCCTGTCTCTGCGGCAGTGGCAAGAAATACAAGAAGTGCTGCATGCTCAAGAAATAATCCCCAGGTGGCCCCGCTGTGACAGGCCAGACGCGCCTCGGCGCGAGCTACCGCACTGCGATCATTGCCTCATCTGCTGCTCTTGAACCTCGCCGGTCATTGGGACGAAGATGACGGGCAGCACCGCGGTCTTCTTGATGACTCCCGCCTGCTTCTCCAGTAGATACAGCTTCTGAGCACCGCGTTCAGGTCCCACCGGGATGACCATGCGCCCGCCTTCTCTGAGCTGGTCCTGCAATGGTTGGGGAATCTCTTCGGGTGCGCAGGTGACGATAATGCCGTCAAAGGGCGCATGTTCCGGCCAGCCCAGGTAACCGTCGCCGCACTTGACGGTGACGTTGTCGTAGTCCATCTCTGCCAGGCGCTGTTGGGCAGTCTCGGCCAAAGGACACAGAATCTCAATGGTGTAGACGTGCTTGACCAGATGGGCCAGCACCGCGGCCTGATAGCCCGAGCCGGTGCCGATCTCCAGGACAACGTCTTCGGGCTTCGGCGCCAGCAGTTCAGTCATCTTGGCCACTATTCCCGGCGCGGATATCGTCTGGCCCTCCCCAATGGGCAGAGGCGTGTCGAAATACGCCCGCTGGCGGTACTGTTCGGGGACGAATAGATGCCGCGGGGTGGCCGTCATCGCCTCGATCACCCGCGCCGACTTCACCATCCCCTGACGCTTGAGCAGCTCGACCATATCCGAGCGCATCTGCTCGTAGTCGGGGGCCTGCTGCTGCTTAGTGGGGGCAGGTGGCACCGGTCTGGGCGGGCTAGTCCCTTCTTCCGGCTTACACCCGCCCACGAAGACCGCCAACATCACGGCCAGAACGGCGCTTACCGCGACGGCTGTAACCTTGCTTGAGCGCAACATAGCGCTACCTCCTGATCCCAGTGTAGATCACGATTATGATTCGTGATCGAAGGCTAAACTCCTCCCTACCCCCGTCCTAGCGAGAGAAGGTAGAAGAGATGCTCTGCGCTCGAGAGGTAGCCGCTACCGTCCACCTGACGGCTAGGCCGACCTTTGCCACAGTGTTGCACTACGTGCCGGGTTAGTCGGAAGGCCCCGTTTCTTCGATTTCGCAACGCCACTGGTAACCGCAGATATTGCACTGCTGGTAGTACTTTCTCGGTCCTCTGAACAGTACAACCAACGGCACGAGCAAGCAGCCCAACAGCCCAGCAGCTATCTCTGAATCTAGACTGGCTCCACCGGTAGCGAGCAGCTTCGTGTTCCGGCTGCCACATCGCGGACATTCGCCGTAGCCAGTATCGGCGTAGTAACGACGCATTGCCGCTGCCGAACGCTCCTGCTCTTCCAGTTCCATCGAGTCTTGCTCAGCTCTTCTAACCCGTTCTTCGTTCATGGTGCTGTGCTCTGTCACTGCTTTCCAGCTTCGTGCCCAGCACTATTGTCGCCCGGTACACAAGTTATCACGCCGGCTCCGCTCGCCTAGATGATCTCCCAGGCTTGGAAGTGGGGGTTGACCAGCAGGCCTTCGTCGCGGGCGGTGGTGACGGTGATTGACTCGGCGATGCTGCGGGCCTCGTCGGCGCTGTCGGCGGCCAGCAGCATAGTCCACAGGATGCCCTGCCGCACGGCAGCGACCTGGTCGGCGTAGCCAAGTCGCTCGGTCAGCGCTTGCTCTATTTCCGGGGCCTGTGCGCCCTCCGCATCAGTAACCAGCACTTCCACCCGCCACAGGCCATCTACCGAGGCCGGGCCGCCGTTGTGCTCTTCCGGCGAGCAGATCGCGTAGCTGTGCTTGTTGGGATTGACGAAGAGGTTAGTTTTCTCTGCCAACTCCTGAGCGAGAGTGCGAGCAGCATCCAGCTTGCCAACGTTCAGGTCCAGCGAGTAATAGTCGCTACGGCGCAGCTCTTTGAGTGCCTCCTCGTAGCCGAGGCGGCGGCGGATAGCCGAGGCCGCCGTCAGGGCGGTCACATCAGGAATCTTCAGATTGACCAACAGCTCAATGGTTTGCATTTGAGGTCCTCCTAACAAACCGAGACCAACAGCGCCTCGCGCAGGGAGTCGAATACCAGACGACCGGGCCCGGGCTGACGCATAGCTGCATCATCTCCCCAGGTTGCCTGCTTCTGTGTTCCCCACTGGCCGGAGAGTTCGGCGGGGAGCTGGCGGACGAAGCTGGCGCGTTCGGGGTGCGGCATCATTGCCAGGACATTGCCTTCGGGATTGCAGATGCCGGCAATATTGTCCATTGCACCGTTGGGGTTGATCTCTGGGGTGTCGGCGACTTGCCCGTTTTCGTCGCAGTACTGAAATACGATCTGATCGTTCGCGCGCAGTTGCTCGATGGCGTCGCGGTCTCGCGTCGTAAAGCGGCCCTCGCCGTGGGCAATCGGCACCGGCCAGATGTAGCCCGTGGGCATCTGACTGCTGAGCGCACAGCGGCCCGGCGCGCACTTGTGCTTCAGGTAGACCCAGCGGCAGCAGAAGTCGCCGATCCGTCCGCGGGGATCGGGATAGTTCGGCGCCAGGGCCATTTCGACCCGACCCGGGTTCAGGCCGGGAATAAGCCCCGCCTCGACCAGAACCTGGGCACCGTTGCAGATGCCTAGCACTGGTTTGCCAAACTCGCTGACCTGCTCAAACATCGTGGCCACAATTGGCTCTTTGGTCGCGATGACGCCGGAACGGATGCGGTCCTGGTAGGAGAAGCCGCCCCCGATGATATAGCCATCGTACTCGACCAGCGCGGCAGGGTCGCGATTCCAGCGGAATACATCACAGGTTATGCCGGCGGCTTCGGCGGCTCGCTTAGTCTCCCACTCACAGTTGGAACCGGGAAACTGGATTAGCGCAACGCGGAGCTGGGCTGCGGCTTGTTCCGACATCAGTAGAACTCCTTCCTGGTGAGGCAGTACTCTGTGGTAATTATAGCGGACCGACGCCCCCTGAGCAACCTGTTCCTCGGAGTCTGGGCTTAATGGCAGGCGGATGGGGGAATTGATATACCGAACAGCAAGCGAATGAGTTGACTTGGCCGGCGAATAGGCCTACAATCTGGCCAAGACGCTGTAGCAACCGACGTCTCAATAAGATAACTAGGGCTCAGTGGATGCTATGAAAGAGACCAGCTTAGTCGCGTGTAGGTGGGCGGGCGTTAGCTTGCTGCTTGTCGTGGCAGTGGCTGCGATGGGTGGGGCAGAGACGGCTGCCGAGCTTGCTCCGCTACCGGCGGCTGAAGTTGCTGACGCTGGGCTGTTGGGGCCGGACTACCGGCTCAGTCCCGGCGACGTGCTCCAGATAGAGGTGTTCGGCGCTGCCGACATGTCTGGTGTGTACACGGTGGGCCCGGCGGGCACGATTACCCTTCCACAGTTGGGACAGGTCCACGTCCGCAATATGACCCTGGCCGAGGCCCGCGAGCATCTCACTGAGCGACTGGGCGAGTTGCTGCGGCTGCCCTATGTCGTGGTCAGCATCCGTGAGATCGAATCGGTGCGCAAGGTATACGTGTCCGGCTACGTGTCCAGTCAGGCCGCACTGATGCTGCCCTTTGGTGCCACCGTCGTGGACGCGGTCCTCGGCGCCGGCCTCACCGAGCTTTCTGATCTGCGGCGCGTGCGGGTAACTCATCCGGGCCAAGCGCCCAAGATACTTGACCTCAGCGGCATACGCACGGATCAGCCGATTGATGTCACCGAGCGGGTGCAGTACGGAGATATAGTTTACGTCCCCAAGGTGCGTGAGCGCGTCGCGGTGCTGGGCTATGTGGAGAATCCGACTACCGTTTACCTGCCGGTGGGCCAGGAGATCCGGATTCTGGAGGCGATTACCCGGCTGGCCGGAGGGCTGGCGGCCGGCGCGGACAGCTCCACGGCCGTGCTGATCCATGAAGACCAGCACAGCGAAATCATTGACCTGCACCGGCTCATCAGAGAGGGTGACGTGTCGCAAAACAAGGTGCTGCGCTCCGGCGATGTCGTGGTGATAAACGAGGCGGGCAGTATATCCATCGTGGGGGAAGTGGTCAGCCCTGCTACTTTCCGCAGCGGCGAGCCAGTTACTGCGCTCCAACTCCTGGCACAGGCGCAGGGCTTCACGGCCAAAGCTGACCTGACTGCGGCGCGAGTCTATGCCACAGATGGCGAGATGCGAGCAGTCAACCTCCAGGCACTGTGGGAAGAGGGCGACCTGTCGCAGAATGTCGAGCTTTACCCCGGTGATGTGCTGGTGATTCCCGAGCGAGAGCCGGAGACGATCCTAATTGTGGGAGCGGTCGGTAATTCCCAGGTTCTGAGCATTGCGGACCTGAAGGAGCGGGACGTGCTGCGCATTGTGATGCTGTCCGGCCCCACTGCGGCGGCGGACTTGAGCCGCGTCACTATATACCGTGGCGAGAAGCCCGTGGTCGTAGATGTTGAGGCAATGACTGACGAGGGCAAGCTATCTGGGAATATTGACGTTGAGCCGGGCGATATCGTGATGGTCCCCGAAAAAGAGACCCTGTACGTACTGGGTGCGGTTAGTGTGCAGGGCAAATTCCCGTGGGAGCCGGATCTGACCGTCCTGGATGTCATCGCCCGCAGCGGTGGTCTCAGCGAGGCAGCCCACACCGACGAAGTCCATATCCTCCGCCACCAAAGCGAGGAGCAAGAGTGGGAGCATATCGTGGTCTCTGTAGGTGATTATCGCAAGGGTATTCCGCCGGATGAGGCGATTCTGGAGATCGGCGATATCGTCTACGTGCCGCCCAAGAAGCCGCGTAAGCCGATACTGACCCAAATCCGCGATCTGCTGTGGCTGGGCACCATCTTCAATGCCTTCGACTGAGGACGACTCACTGCGCTAGGCGAGTGAGCAGTTGGGTCATCTGGGGTAGGCTGTGGCGGTCCCTTAGGCTCTCGTAGTCAGCCACCACCAGTCGCTGGGCCCCCAGCCTGGTTGCCAACTCTTTGTGGTTCGCCACCTTCTCGGCACTCTCGAGGTCACTGGCCACCCATAGCCAGACCTGCTTGCCTTTGGCGGCTATTACTGAGGCGGCATCGGTATAAAGTGCCGTATGGTCCAGCTCCGCACCGGCACCCTCCTCTATAACCAACACAGAGATTGCATCTACGGCCGCGCTGTCGGCCAGCAACCCCCAATCGTCGCCGCCACTGTAGCGGGAGTTGGGTGCGTTGAGTGGTGGCGGCATCACTATCGAGCGGAGGCGGCGATCCACCGCCTGGGTGGCTGCCCGAGCAGCCAGCAGGAACATCGCTATGCTCTGGCGACGGAACTCCAATACTTCCGGCGACAGGCGCTTGGGCAGCGCGCTGTCATAAGTGCCACGGAACAGCCGCTGGCAGTATTCGCAGCGGCAGCTCCAGGTTCCCCGGGAGTAGTGGAAGGAGGGCTCGTCCCAGACAAAACCGTTGACCTCCAGCAGCCAGGCCAGCGTCCGCATGCTCGAGGCAAACCATTCCAGAAAGCGAGGGTCGTTGGGGCAGGCCTTGGGGCAGTGGCGGCCGCGACTGTCCACCTGGAGCGTTTGCGGCCAGGTGTGGGTATAGAGGCTGGGGATGCTGGGGTCGGGGTCGAGCAGTCGGCCTGTCATACGCCATCCTGCGGCCGGCGCTGATTTTCGGGCCGGGTGACGTTCTGATTAACAACATCGCCTGGCTCCTGCGGCGTTTTCCGGTTTTTGTGATCCTGGGCGCAGGTG
>JAUVXR010000027.1 GCA_030603495.1 bacterium | reverse complement strand
GACCGTGGGCAGGAGCCGGCATCTATTCGGCTCATGGCCATGCATATGACTCGGCTGGCAGCGGAAGCTACTGGACCACAGGGGGATAGGAAGCTGCGGTTGCGCTGGGTAGAGACTAATTAGGAGGCCTTTGCCGCGCTGCGCCGCAGAAGTCCTGGAGGGCCGCGGCCTCAGCCAGGCGCAGGGGAATGGCCCGTCCTATGTCGCCGGATGCGCTGGTCACCAGCAATGCTACGCCTACCAATAGGAGAATGGCCGTAAGCCGGCCTGCGTGCATGGCATTGCTCCGTGGCATTTCACAGTCAATTATACTACAGACTGACTGCTGATGGCAGGAATCCCCGCAAGCGGGCCGGCGATACCCGCTTATGACTTGTTAGTTGGTGACCGACTTACTCGCCGGGGGGACCGCTGGTAGTGGCCCGGCGCTGGGCCAGGGCTTTGTCTACAAAGCTAAGCAGCCGCTCCTGGTCAATAGGCTTATCCAGGAAGCCTACCACCTGCATCTCCAGGCGCCTACGAATATCTTCGTCTACATCGTAGGCGGTGCAGAAGATTATCTGGGCATTCGGATCAGCGTCGAGCAGGAGCGTTATCCAGTTATGACCGTCGAGCCCAGGCATCTTCCAGTCCATAATCACTATGTCAATCTCGTCGTGCTGGGCCTGGAATATCTGGGTGGCCGTGCCCCCGTCGTAGGCCTCGATGATGTTGTGACCAGCGCCTTCGAGGATGGTGCGGAGCGCGGCGTGGATCCGGCCGTCGTCGTCAATTACCAGGACGGTGGCACCTGCGGGCTTCTCCTGCTCGGTCATGGTATTCCCCCCTTTTTTATCTAAGAGCCGCTCACCAACTCAATTGCCGGCGCGATTGCCCCTGCCTTATTCTCCCTTTTTCGCCTTCGACCTCCTCGGCGCCTTACCGCCGGCAGCAGCCCGGGCGCATCATAGAAGCTGGCCTCGGCTGGCGGCTATTTCTTGCCTTCGCCCTGCATCTTCTTGTTCACGGACTCACGCCCGCAGTAGACCCGAGCGACACTGCACCCGTTCTTGTCGCGCGCTACGGTCTCAATGCCCACCTCTTTACCTTCTATTAGGCTCCTGAGCTTTTCCCGTGCTTGGGGAGCGCCTCGCCGACCCTTCTCTGGCACGTCCACGTTGGCCAAGCGCACCGGGTTCTTGCGCTTGTCCGTTTCGAACGTATCGCCACCGATGACTTTCGTGACTGTTTCCTTCCGCCTCATTTGGGAATGCCTCCGATCTTATGGGTTAAGTGATCATGTGCTTCCCGAGCAATAATGGGCAACGCCGGTCGGTTGCCTCTACCTGCCTTATTCTGCCTTTTTCGCCTTAGACCTCCTCGGGGCCTTCTTGAACGTGGCGACGTCTATCTTCGGATAGTCCAGCTTCGCGCCCGCCAGCAGCTCTGCTATCGTCAGTATCTGCACGCGGGGCACCGCCGGCAGCAGCCCGGGCGGATCATAGAACCCCGCCGTCGCCGCCGCTTTCTTCATTGGCCCGGTCGGCTCCTCCAGCGTGACGAACGCCCCGATCTCCGCTTTTTCCTGCTCCATAGTCCCCTTGAGTTCTGAGATCAGCGGGGACCCCACGTGCCCGCTTTTCACCTGCACGATAATCTTCTTGGCCTTGCCCGAGTCATCGTCAAAGAACACTATCAGCCCGTCCACGCCCTTATCGGCGCCTTTCTTCTTATCCTGCGCGGGCCGCGCCTCCACCAGCCCCAGCGCCCACCACTCAAACTGATAGCGATTCTGCTCGGCCAGCGCCCGCGCGCTCTGCACGTCCTGCGGCTCCCCGATGACCTCGTATGGCGACAGCTCCGCCCCGAACGCATTCTCCAGCCGGTTTTTCATCAGCGTTATCGCCAGGTGCGTGATATCTATCCCGAGCCAGCGCCGATGGAGCCGCTCGGCCACCGCTATCGTCGTCCCGCAGCCGCAGAACGGGTCCAGCACCACGTCACCCTCGTTGCTACTCGCCTGGATTATCCGCTCCAGCAGCGCCTCCGGCTTCTGCGTCTGGTACCCGATCCGTTCCTTAGCGTGCGCAGAAATTGGGCCAATATCCATCCAAACATCACTTGCAAGCACGCCCGGCATTTCATCCAGGTAGTACTTCTCTCGCATGGCCCCATTGAGATCTGCCGGAAAGTGCAGTCTTCCCTGCCGATCCAATTTCTCCATTTGCTCCCTCGAAACAGCCCAACCGTTACGGTGCGGTTTATACCCCTTATAGTCATAAACAAGGTTGGGCCTGGGATTGGGACTTCGCAGGGTGACAAGTTGGTACCGCCGCCCGTTCTCATCCACGTGGCGGTAGTACTTCTCAATATACTCCTCTGAGTACGGCATGTACTGTCGATTGAAGGTATATGTGTCCGACTTCGTGTACAAGAATACCCTATCCGTAATTTTCCCAAAGCGTCTCCGTGCGTCCCCGTGCGAGTGCGTGCGCTTCCATACAATCTCGTTCCGCAGACGCTTGACACCAAATACTGCATCTATAAGCAACTTCAAATAGTGGCTCGCCGTCGGGTCGCAGTGCAGGTATATCGAGCCGGTCGGCTTGAGCACCCGGTGCAACTCGATCAGCCGAATCGCCATCATCACCAGGTACGCCATCATATCGTTGCTGCCCAGGAACTGATGCAGCGCGTCCAGTAGCGCTCCGATCTTCCCCCCGCCCGTTACCACCTCCTGGTAGGCCGCCTGCGTGGACATGATCTCTTCCCCTGGCCCCTCGCCAACCCAGTGCCAGGTATCTTCAAACACGTCGACCTGCGCTGCCGACGCCGTCCCATTCTCCTCTTTGAACAGCACATTATAGGTAGCTTTGGAGTTAAACGGCGGGTCCAGGTAGATGAGGTCCACACTCTCCTCGCCGACGTGGTCCCGCAAAATCTCCAGATTATCCCCAAAATATAGCTTGTTGTGCCAATCGGTTTCCACGACCTCACCCCCCTCTCTGTGCTACTATGCGTTGGGGCTTCATTGTCTCTCTCCACTACGTCTTGCCTTATGCTTGTCCTCTCGCATCTGCAGCCAATTGAAAACCCTCATTATATCATTGAACATAGCGAGACAGTTGTCGGCGGTCAATTGGATCTCCCACTCCCCGTTCAGTCCCATGTCCGCCTTCTGAAATTCTACACCGAGGTCTTTCTTAAGACGTGCAACAGTGTCTTCCTCGGGCACGTACCCGCTGGCGTGGGCAAGGGCATTGCGCACCTCAGTCCACTGCCTCATCCGCTGCCATTCTGCGGTCTCCCGGAGGCGCGGCCAACCTTTGCTCCACAGGTCGTCGAGTTGCTTGGCTATCTTGCACAGACCCCGCGCCTGTTCCGCTGGCTTGTCGCACAGTACCCGATAGAGCGATAGAAGACGACACAGGCCGCGTTCCATAAGTGTGTGGGCCGAAATGATTACACTTCCATACAGAATTCTGGGAAATTCAAGTCCCACCACTCCCGCCTCGTCCCGTGCAATCTGCTCGCGAAGTCCCGCCCAATAGTTGTTATCACCTCGGGCTTCCATAGCTTGGCTAAGTTTTTCCGCTGCTGCGTGCCTTTTAGGCAGTTCGACATCGATCCATCGCTCTGTCGTCCCGAGAAAATCCGCAAGAAAATTCAACTCCGTCTCGGGTGACGTAAGAGCCGCGTGATTCAAAGAGGTATATACATTATCAAGTTGATTGTAGTTGTCCGACCCGTCCGGTGGCATCCGCTTCACGTTCGCCAACACCTCCTCGCCCCCAGTCTACGCCTGTGCGCCGGTTGCTGTCAATCAGAATAACGGCAGGTATAGCGACAGGTGCAACAGCAGGTATAGTGGCAGGTGCAACGGCAGGCACGGGTGCCCTGTCCCCTCCTGTAGGGCGCGGCAATCAGCGCCCCTACGGTTCTCGTTGATCGGCCCTGCAGTTCCCCCTCATTGCAGGCGCGATATCCTCTCGCGCCTGCCCTCCGCCGTAGCCCGTTCCGCTGTTATCCTGTTTCTGAACCTGTTCCTATCCTGTCTGTGTGCTGGCGTCCAACCGCGGTTCCCCCGCGCAAGCTATTGTCCGCCCCTTACTATTGAAAGTTTTTGCCGGAGGGGTGCGGGGAACCGGCTTTTTTCAAAAAGCGGGTTTCCCGCAAAAGCCGTTACCCTCTCCCCTCTCTCTTGAACGGGAAGCGCAGACTGGTATGGTCGGCCTTGTGACCGCAGCGGCCTGCGCGCTATGAAAAGTCTTTGGGGAGGGGGTGCGGGGGAACCCACTTTCTTCAGAAAAGGGTTCCCCCGCAGAAGGTGTTACCCTCTCCCTTCTTTCTTCTATTCTGCCAGTGAGACCTCAACGGTATTAACGGCACACATTGTCTGGGATTCCCCATATGCTTTGTTGCTATGCTTAGCATTCTCTGTCTCCTGCACTGATTCCTCCTGCTGCGGATGATTTAGCTAACAAGACCCGAGGTTGGAAGACTTCTGACGGGGATTGTGCCCCGAATCAAGCAAGCCTGACAGCTCTTGGGCGATAGCAGACACAGTCCGGCCTGGGCCGCCTGGATCACAGTTACCGTTCGACACTCGGCTTGTCTTTCTTGAACTGAAAGGCATAGAGTTTACTGCCGCGCATAACGAATCGAAGTTTGACAACACGGCCGGACAACGACCTCAGGTTGCTCTGCTGATTCCAAGTGACCGGCATGTCAATCCGATTCCCATAGACAATGTCACAATCGTTCGCGGCAAAGCCGTGTAGGGGTATACCGTTTTCATCTTGAATCTCAACGACAACAGCCCCCAGCGCTGAAGTGTCGACATTGAGTTCCAGATGAGAACCATCAAATCGTAACGGTACAGTTGTAAACTGGCCACCCTTATAGTCGCCATCGAGAGACACGAAGCCATCGAGTCTCTGGACCAGCCGACATATCACATTCCCGGGCTCTCTCGGCTGGCCGGTCCAGTCGCCGTGGTCGGTGTGGAAGCCTGCGTAGTATTGATAAATGTAAGCGCCGCGCCGGATCATCCCGACCGCCATAAACAACATATTGGAGTCTCTCTCCGTCTCTATGCCCAGTCTGACATAGGGTGCGCGGTAAGGGCGATGCCAGTTGATGCCATCGCGGCTTATTGCCATCTGGATGTCCAGGGGGCCTGCGGTGTATGTCAAGTTAATGTTCTTGGGTATCTTCGCGATGGCCGCCTCGTTCACCCACCGCAACTGGCCGGAGGCCCCCGGACGGTGCGCCATTTCATCGCTGAACTCTGACCGATCAGGTGTTTTCTCCAGAGGATATTGTGGCAGATGGAAATAGGCGCTGGGAAAGGCCAGGTATACCCTCTTGGCCCAAGGATACTTCGTAACGGATGGATTATACAAATCGGTTGCGTACGGGTCGTCGCTATCCATTGCCAGTACCGTGGGCAGTTCGTCGGTTATCATTGGGAGTTCGTGGTTAGGAGCCTTCATGAACGGGTTAGCGATCTCCCGGAAAGGCCAGGGTTTTCCTAACTCTTTGGTGTGTCCTCTAACGATGGTTCGAATTCCATTGCGAGTCCATCCTCGAAGATAGGCCACATACTCATTGCGTTCTTCGTCGTAAAACGCCTGATTCTGGCTGTCGGCGCCGAAGGAAAAGGCAGGATAGAGACTTTTCCAGCCAGTCAGTCCGTCTTCCGAACCATATATGGAGGGGTTTTTCGTTCTACCGAACCATTTGAACCTAAATCCATCTTCTGCTTTCGGATCCAAGAACACAGCACCGTCGCAACCAACGCCGATACTGTTTGTCCAGCCTATTCCATCTATCTTTCTAAGCTTCGGGCGCTCCCATTTGATGCCGTCCCGGCTTGTTCGTACGCACTGGGCGTACGTTATCCTTTCTCTCTCGGGATCCCATCCGTAAGCGCTGTAGTAAAGTCGATAGGCGCCGTCAACTTCCATCACTTGGGGATAGCCGATCTGTAGATTCTCCAAGGGGCCTTCGGCTTCAAACGCTATCCCGGCTTTTCTCGGAGGATTCATTGTCAAGTGAATGTTATTGGATGATTCAATGAGTTCCTTATCGACGAACAGTTGTTTGCGCGAGCCCACATCGATTGGCTCACCGTTTGCCCAACAGACGAGGAGCGATACTAGCAACAATGCAAGCGAGACTACTGAAGTCGTCATGGTTCGGCTCCTTTGGCGTTTTCTCATGGAGACTGGTGCAAGAGTCATTTTCTACTATAGCAGGGGGGCTGATGTCAAGAGAACAGTATGCTCCAATCACCAACCGATGAAGTTTCCAGAACTCGTGATGATTCTAGCACAACCGCTCCTTGACAGCAAGCCCCCCCCCGCTATAATAAGAAGGCATCTCTTACAACAGTCTCGATGATAGGCGAGGGAGATAGATATGACTAAAGGCAGATGTCTAACCTGGGGCACGCTAGCGCTATGCATACTGGCGCCGGCTTATGCTGCTGCGCTTAAGATAGACATGGGTCCAACCCTGGGGGATCTGACTCCCAATTCTGTATTGCTCACCTGGCATACCAACGAGCCCTCGGTGGCGTGGGTCGAGATAAAGGGAGAAAAGATCGGCAAAGGTGGACCGGCCCGCACCCATCGAGTGCGGGTGCAGGGGCTATCGGCGGGGACGACATACTGGTATACGGTCAAGGCGAGCGCCGGGGACGAATCGGCCAGCATTGGTCCGCACCGGCTCAGGACGCCGGTGCCCTGGCTCGCCCAGTGGACCTTCACCGCCTACGGCGATACCCGCAGCCGCCCCGACAAACACCGCTTGGTGGTGGCGGCGATGCCGAACGTCAACCCCCGTCTCATCTTGCACACCGGTGACTTAGTGGGAAGCGGCGAAGTCCTGGAGCAGTGGTACCATTTCTTCCCGGTAATTGGTGCCTTCGCACGGAATCTGCCCTTTTATGGTTCTTTGGGCAATCACGAGGACAACTCGCGGCTTTACTACGAACTGCTGCCCATACCCAATGGCGGAGGCGATTACCAGAGCGAGTGGTACACCTTCACCTTCGGCAACTGCCAGTTTTTCGCTTTGGATAGCTGCCGACGTATCGCTGAGCAGACTGAGTGGCTACGCGTGCAACTGGCCCAGCCCAGGCCCGAGGGCGTGGACTGGCGTTTTGCATTCTTCCACCATCCGCCGTTCTCGTCCGGCCCGCATGGAGGTAACCAGACGATTCAGGAGCAGTGGTGTCCCCTGCTGGAGAATAACGGGGTGGCCGCGGTCTTCGTGGGGCACGATCATCTTTACGAGCGTTCGCTGCACGGGGGCGTGCACTACATAACGCTCGGCACCGGCGGCGCGCCCTTGTACCCGGTCGGAATCAATCCCAATCCGTATCGTCAGTTCGCCGCTTCCTCGCTGGGCTTTGCGCGCGTCGACGTTAGTCGAGACGAACTGAAAATTACTTTCCTCACTGATCAACTGAAGGCGCTCGATCAATTCACGGTTACTCATGGGGCGCGGGATGACTCGATGGCGGATTAGATCGGAGGAGTGAGAACGACAATGGCTGCGCCGGAAGTGGTGTCAATTGGTGCATTGCTCGTCGAGATTATGCGCCAGGAAGTAGACAGCCCCCTGGACAAGCCCGCGGATTTCGTCGGGCCCTTCCCTATTGGTGCGCCCGCTATCTTTTATCTTTGCCGACCAGGTTGCCCGGCTGGGACATAGCGTCGGGTTCATCGGCGCAGTAGGCGCGGACGATTTCGGCAAGTGCCTGCTGGATCGGTTCGAGGCTGATGGGGTGGATACCAGCCGCATCGCCCAGGTTGAGGGCATCGCTACAGGCGTGGCCTTTGTTACCTACTTCGCCGACGGCAGTCGCAGGTTCATCTTTCACATGGGCAACTCCGCGGCCGGGCAGTTGCCTATGCCCGACGCTGATTACTTCGCCAACGCACGCTGGCTGCATATCGCTGGGTCGTCGTTGGCGGCCGGAGGGCGAGTGCAGGAGGCATGTTACCAGGCGGTACGATTGGCGTACGAAACTGGGGTGCAGATCTCCTTCGATCCGAACCTACGGCCGGAGCTGCTGGGCGGCGAAGAAGCGCTGCGGGAGGTATGTGCGCCTGTCGTCGAAGTGGCGTCGCTTATCCTGCCCAGCGGCCCTGAAGCCGAGATTCTCAGCGGCGTAGAAGGCCCAGAAGATGCTTGCCAGACGCTGCTTGATCGGGGTGCCGCGTATGTCGCCCTCAAGCGCGGTGCTGAGGGTTGCGCTGTATTCAGTGCCGACGGTGTAATTCCAGTCTCCGGATTTGAGGTGGAGGCGGTGGATCCCACGGGCGCGGGCGACTGCTTTGACGCCGGGTTTGTCGTTGGCCTTACCGAAGGCTTGCCGCTCGAAGAAGTCGGACGGCTGGCCAACGCCTGCGGCGCGTTGGGGGCTACCAAGCAGGGACCTATGGAAGGGGCATCCTTCCGCGCGGAGGTCGAGAGCTTTATGCGATGAGCGTGCAACTGGGCGGATGTTGCCGTGGCAACATCCGCCCCTACAGACAGACGGCAACCTGTTACGGTGTGTTTAGAGCCGTTGTTGGGCATAGTGCTGGAGCAGGGCGGATATACCTGCGCAAACTGTGAATAGCACGGCGAAGATGATGAAGCTTGTCTCCAGGTTCGCCGCCGCGCCGCCTACAACGCGGCTTAGAATCAGCCCCACGACCCCACCGAAGTCGGCGGCAGTGAAGATGGTCCCATATACCAGCGGCCGGCGCTTGCGTTCGGCCGAGTCACCAACTAGAGAAGCGCTGACGACCGGCACGGCACCGTTGAGTAACCCCAGGAGAGCGGCAGTGAGAGCCAGTGCTGCCGGGCTGTGCCAGACGACCGCCGTGGCACATCCCGCCGCCGCCAGCAGGAAGCTGACCGAAAGCACCGGCGCACGCCCCCCCAGGTCGGAGAGCACACCGCTCAGGAAGGCCAGGACAATGCGCACCCCGGGGAAGAACATCGCTGTGAGCCAGATGTAGCCGACGCCGTACTCCAATCTTACGTAGTCGGCAAACGCCCCCAGCATTAGCCCAGAGGCCAGCGCTGAACTGCCCAGCAGGAACATCGCAATGAGTGCATTGGGGCGGCTGATAATCTCCCAAAGCATTTCCCGGTGGGGAGGGGCGATCGTGACCTCGGCACTCCGGGGCAGTGCCAGAGCCGGCAGCAGAGCAATCAGCGTGATACCGGCGGCGGTAGCATAGAGCAGTCCGGGGCGGGCGCTGGCGTGGGCGAAGACCAGTCCTAGGACGATTACGCCGCTGAACCAGCCGGCGTGACTTCCCGCGTGCAGCAGACCTATACCCAGGCCATGCCGACTCCGGATACCTTCGGTCAGCGCCAGTATCTGCATCGTCGTGCCGCCCCACATTGCTGCAGCTCCCCAGCCCCAAAGCGCCGCGAAGGCCAGTGCTAGAGCATAGCTCGGCAGGTAGGCCATCAGAAACATGCCGACCGGAAAGAGGAAGTAGGTCAATGCTCCGGCCATCGTCCACTTCCAGTCCGGCCAGCGCCGCAGCAGGTAGACGTTGCCCACCCGAAAGACCATCATTGTGGTATAGACGACGGCCAGGACCAAGGCGCAGCGCAGCCCCGTCCACGAGGTAACCTGGCGCAGATATGGCACCAGGTAAAGCTGCTGGGCCCCGGCACCGGCAAAGATGAGGTAGAACATACCAACCAGAAGCAGCAAATGCCGCCGCTTCCGGCTGGCAGCGTCAGTAGTTGGCTGAACTACGGGGTCAATTGGCACTCAGTTCAAGCGGCTCTCCGCAGCTAGTTGGTTTGTTCTTTCTTTGTGGCTCGGTCTACCTCTGCGGCGACGCGTGCAGGTAGCCCCCAGATGTGTATGAAGCCGGGGGAGGCCGACTGGTCGAAGACATCCCCCTCGGCGTAGGTGGCGAGCTCGTACTGGTACAAGGAGCGGTCCGACTGGCGAGCTACGGGCTGGCAGGTGCCCTTGTGCAGTTTTATAGTCACCTGGCCGCAGACCCGCTTCTGCGTCTCAGCAATGAATGCGTCAATGGCCTCGCGCAGCGGCGTGTACCACAGGCCGTAGTAGACCAGCTCGGCGTAACGCAGCTCCAGATAGGGCTTGAAGTGCATCGTCTCCCGGTCGAGCGTCATTGATTCCATGTCGCGGTGCGCGGCAAGCAGAATCGTCGCCGCCGGCGCTTCGTACAGCTCCCGCGACTTGATGCCGACCAGGCGGTTCTCAAGCATATCAATGCGTCCGACAGCGTTCTCGCCGCCCAGCGTATTGAGCCGGCTGATCAGTTCCGGGCCGGCCATCCTATCCCCATCCAGCGTCACTGGCACGCCCTGCTCGAAGCCGATCTCAACGCAGGTAGGATCCTCCAGTGCGTCAGCGATACTCTTGGTCCACTCCCAGGCATCCTCGGGCGGTTCGCGGCTGGGGTCTTCTATCAGCCCACATTCGACTGAGCGGCCCCACAGGTTGGTGTCAACCGAATAGGGACTCTCCTTGTCCACTGGTACGGGGATGCCGCGCTCCTGGGCATACTCGATCGCCTCTTCCCGCGTCATTCCCCATTCGCGCGCGGGGGCGATGACCTTCAGGCTCGCGTCAAGGGCGGCGTAGGTGACCTCGAAGCGCACCTGGTCGTTACCCTTGCCGGTGCAACCGTGGGCCACGAATTCGGCATCGTAGTGATGGGCCACTTCCACCTGAGTCTTGGCCAGGAGCGGCCGGGCCAGCGCGGTAAAGGCTGGATACCTGTGTTCGTACATCAAATTGACACCAATGGCCCGGGCGAGGAAATCGTCGAAGAACTCCTGCTTGGCATCAACGACCAGCGACTCTACCGCTCCTACGTCTATCGCCTTCTGCCGAATCCCCTCGTAGTTTTTCTCTTCGCCTACGTCTACTGCCAGCGCGATTATCTCCACATCATAGTTCTCGGCTATCCATTGGATGGCGACGGAGGTGTCCAGCCCCCCCGAGTAGGCCAATATACACTTGCTCATCGCGTCTAACTCCTTTCAGTTCACTGCCAGCACGTCAACCGTGGTCCCTGCAGATGGTATTACTGCGGTCGCTCTGCCTGCCCCTTTATCTATCCTCGCATGGCCGGTGCTCTCTTCGTCAGTTGCGAGACTGGGAGAGCCTTCCCATTGTACTGGAACCTCTTGACAATTGCAACTCCTACGATATAATAGTAGTTGGCACTCAGCCTCATAGAGTGCCAAACGGTAACCGGGGCGGCATACAGACGGTCGCACTGGCAGTTTACATGACAGAAGGTGGTGCATCAGCCATGCTTGAACCGCTGGGAAATCGTGCGCTTGTCAAACCCAGTGAAGCCGAAGACAAGAGCGCGGGTGGGATTCTGCTGCCGGAATCGGCGCAGGAAGCCCCCGCCGAGGGGAAGGTGCTCGCTGTCGGGCCCGGGGCGGTGCTGGATAACGGTGAGCGGGCCGAGATGAGCATTAAAGAGGGAGATGTCGTTATCTACAGGAAGTACGGTGGTACTGAAATCACCATTGACGGTGAGGACTATGTCCTCGTCGAAGAGGACTCTGTGCTGGCTATCAAGAGCTAGGGTAGCCGCAAACGATTCGACTATTATGAGGAGGAACTAGTATGCCTGCCAAGAAGATCGCTTTTGATGAGGAGGCGCGGCGCGCGCTAGAACGGGGCATTGATCAAGTAGCCAGCGCTGTGAAGGTAACCCTGGGTCCCAAGGGCCGAAATGTGGTGCTGGAGAAGAAGTGGGGTGCGCCTACCATCACCAAAGATGGTGTAACAGTAGCCAAAGAAGTTGAGTTGGAGGAGAAGTTTGAGAACATGGGCGCTCAGCTCTGCAAGGAGGTAGCGTCCAAGACCAACGACGACACGGGTGACGGGACAACCACAGCGACTATTCTGGCGCAGGGCATTGTCAAGGGCGGTCTGCGCAATGTGGCTGCGGGCGCCAATTCTATGCTGATCAAGCGAGGCATTGAGCGAGCTACAGAGGTCGCCGTTGAAGAAATCGGTAAGGCCAGCCATCCGCTGGAGACCAGCGAGGAGATTGCGTTCGTCGCGGGGATTGCCGGTAATAATGCAGAGATCGGCAGCGTCATCGCCAATGCGATGGAACAGGTGGGCAAAGACGGCGTTATCACCGTGGAGGAGTCCAAGGTAGGTCGCACTGAGGTGGATATGGTTGAGGGGATGCAGTTCGATAAGGGTTATATCTCCCCTTACTTCGTGACTGACGGCGAGAACATGCAGTGTGTGCTGGAAGATCCATACATTCTGACCTTCGAGAAGAAGATCTCCTCAGCTGCGGATATCGTGCCGTTGCTGGAGAAGATCGCGGGGGCCGGAGCCAGTCTGCTGGTGATTGCCGAGGACGTCGAAGCAGAAGCCCTCGCCACTATGGTCGTCAACAAGATGCGAGGTAGCCTAACGTCTGCGGCTGTCAAGGCGCCTGGATTTGGTGATCGACGCAAGCGGAGCCTGGAGGACATCGCTATATTGACAAGCGGTGCCTTCATTTCCGAAGACCTGGGTATCAAGCTGGACAATATCACCCTCGACGAGTTAGGCCGCGCTGAGCGTGTGGTGATCACTAAGGACGACACTACCATCATCAGTGGGGCCGGCAGCGAGGAGGAGCTTAACGCACGTATCGCCCAGATTCGCCGGGAGATCGAGGACACCGACTCCGATTACGACCGCGAAAAGCTGGAAGAACGGCTGGCAAAGCTGGCCGGGGGCGTAGCGGTGATCAAGGTCGGTGCGGCCACCGAGGTGGAGCTAAAGGAGCTCAAGCACCGCTTTGAGGACGCGCTGTCCGCGGCCCGCTCCGGCATCGAAGAGGGTATTGTCGCCGGTGGTGGGGTGACCCTGGCACGTGCAGCCCAGACGCTGGATGACCTGACACTGGACGATGACGACGAGCAGACCGGTGTCCAGATCGTCAGGAATGCGCTGGTCGAGCCGCTCAAGCAGATTGCCTTCAACGCGGGCTACGAAGGAAGCGTCGTGCTCCAGGAAGTACTGGAGAGCGATGACCGCAACTTCGGCTTCAACGCGTTTACTGAGGAGTACGGCGATCTGGCCAAAGATGGTGTGGTTGACCCGGCCAAGGTTGTGCGCTGTGCTCTGGAGAACGCCGCCAGCATCGGGGCGCTAGTACTGACCACTGAGGCGGTGGTAGCCGAGATTCCTGAAGAGAAGCCTCAGGGACCACCCGGTGGAGGAATGCCGGACGACTATATGTAGGAACGCGACGACGCACTAGTTGTCACCTAGCGGGTCGGGCCACTTGGCCCGGCCCGTTTTTCTTCTGGAGCAGGTATCGAGCGCTGATGCGCCGAAGTTATATATACAAGTGGTACGCGCAGGTGGCGCACACCAAATCTGGTCCTGGGGGATGGTGAGACGATGCTTGATCGGCGACCCGAAAGCCAGATCCAGCGAGAAATCGAGGCGGCCCAAGCAACCCGCTTTGGTCGGTTAGCCACGGCGACACAAGAGGTACTCAACGCGCTGCGTACCTACAGTCACCTGGTGGAGTTTCTGGTGGTGATTTCTATCATCTCCATCGTGGCTGCCCTGCTTTGGCCCAGATACCTGCAGGCTAAGGATGCCGCATATGTTACGACATGTTTGGCGAATCTCAACCAACTGGGTGTCGCCATGGAGCTGTACAACATTGATTATGACGCCTATCCTACCCCGAGAAGGTGGCACCAGGCGCTCAGGAGGCACCTCGGGCCGCTCGAAGATGATGTTGACCCCTTCAAGTGCAAGGCTGACCGGACCGCCGCGCCAACATCCTATTACTACTTGGATGCGTCCCTGCTGACCGGTGCGCAGCATAATCGGCGCCTTACCGATACTCCGATGTTGGTGGATGAAACGTATCACGCCAACGTCGTGACCGTCCGGTGGTACGATGGCCATCAGAACTCGCTGGACCCGATTGATTGGCTGGACCTACGCAGTGACGTCTTGCAGATCCAGCGTGATACCGAACACCCCGAGTGGATGTGTTTCTTGCCGACTGCTGCGCAAACGGAAGAGGGCGGCACCAGAACGCTACCGGCAGGGGAGACGGCTGACCGTCCCCTGCGATGAAGCGGGACGATGAGGCTCCGAGAGGCCGCTCCAGCGCGGACAACTCGCCCTGGATAGTCCCGACCTCGACCGGGAAACGCTGTGTGATAGTGTGTTCTCGAAGTTCTGATCTGCTGTTGGCAGGGGGGCCATTTGACCTATGCCGTCAACGGACGACGAACTTGAATACTTCGTAGGCCGTGAAGACGAACTCCAGGCGCTACGCGACTTCGTAGCAGACCCCTCGCCCGGTGTACTGCTGGTGACCGGGCCGGCGGGAATCGGAAAGAGCTTCCTGCTGCGCAAGTTCGCCGAGGAGGCAAAATGAGTAAATCAGACGTGATTGCCTCAGCAATTGGACTAATTATCTTAGCAAGTGGCATATTCTTTGGACGCTCTGTTTATTGGGCCTATTTCCTCGTAGTTGTTGCTGCAGTGGTTCTTTGGATAGTATTTGCTCGCGACTGGCTCTCGCATATTCCGAAGGTTCACGTTACCCGAGATTCAGCTTCTGCTGCCGCCGAGCACATCTACGAACTTGCAGCCGAGAATGGAGGCGAGATCATTGCAACTCATATACAGCCAGGGGAACTATCTGCATCGGAAGACTATGCCGTTCACCGATTGAGGAGAGTTAAACGACATTTGAGATTTCGAAGATTCCTTTTGGTCGCCGACAAACGTTTAGAGGAGCAATGGTTAGAGAATACTTGTGAAGAATTGAAGAAAGAAAAAGAAGTCGACGCAACCGTTTATGTAGTGAGACGGCCTATCTTCGTAGGAGGTGCCCTTTGGGCAGTGTTGCCGCGAGCAAACTTGCTTCTTTATAAGAGTGAGAATGAATATAGATGTATTCTGGGTTTAGACAGGCTTGTAGCTATTGATTCAGAAGACGAAGGACCAGTCCTAAACTTTGCAATTGAGTTTCGCAGCCGCAATGTTTTCGAGATCCTGTCTCGCTACTTCGAAAGCCTTATCGCATCCGGCAATATTCAAGCCGTCAAAGATTTTGGGCAGTACAAAAAGGCTCCTCGCAGCGATTTCCTCAAGCCACAGCTTCAAGGCATTTTGAATGGCCTAATTACGCTGGGTGAGAATACGCCACAGATTCTCCACGTAGGTGTATTCGGAGGAATGGCAGATCATTTGAGTGGATTGCAGAGCATGTTTGACTATCAGGAACATGAGGCGGACCTTGATTTGATGGTAGTTACTGAACGCGAGGAGCGCGATGTGGTAAAGGAGAAGCTACTCCAATTGTTCCATCTTGACAACGTAGAACTTGTCTGGGGGGATGACCCTCACTATTTCTATCATTTCAGACCCCAAGGGAAAATTACAGTCGACGTTGAAGTTCATGAGAGAGGAGCAGACTTCTACGAGAAGCACCCGTTATTGGGTTGTTCAATATTTGCTCACTACTATATGGTTTACCAAGTTGGTGAGAGACACATAGCATCTATCCTGAAGCTGCCGCGAGCACTGTCCTCTTCGAGGGAAAGGTACAAAGTACTGATCGAGGACAGGAAAGGTTTAGTTGAGTTTGAAGAACGACTCGGCAATAACACGTCAAGAATTGACCCCCGGCGTGCTATCTCCATATGTCTGAGGAATGTCATGTGGGCTAATAGCGGTGTCCGTCTTGCTGGCACGAGTATGGCTCTTGATTCACTAGCGGAGCAATGGGAAAGGATCTTCCCTGGCACCGATCTGTCTAGGGTTCGAGAGGTGCTGCAGATGGACCAAAAGGTTATTCGTGACAATTATAAGGAGAGCCGACGTGTTGCTGAGAGCTTGGTGGCTAATGCATTAGAATTCGGAAGGAAGCAGATTGAAGAATAGCAAAGTTTACAACAACGGCGGGCCGTCGTGTAACAAGAAGTTACTGTCCCGAGCCATACTCCTTCGTTCATTTACACTAATTCAGCCATCGGGTATGATATCACTGGAGAGCAGGTCGGGTGGTCGCGCCGGCTCTTGTAGCCGGTGAGGAAAGTCCGAGCTCCATAGGGTACAGTGCTGCCGGTGGTTGCAGGCCCCGGCGCGCTGATTATCCAGGGCGGGGCACATGCGGCGGGCTTCACCTGGGCTGCAGCAGCTCAGAAGGTTGTTGGCCTTTACAAGGAGGTACTGACTGAGCTTGGATAGGGCCGGTTCCGAGCGAGTTGCGTACGTGCTAGCCGAGTTTCCCTCGGTCACGGAGACCTTTATCCTGCGGGAAATGCTGGCCCTGGAGAGACGGGGGTTCGTTATCATACCCCTCGCTCTTCGGAAGCCGGTAGGTGAGGTCATCCACGAGGGCGCCAGGGCCTTCGCGCAGCGGACGATCTACGCACCGCGACCGCTGTCAGTGCGTGCTGCTATTGTCCAGCTGCTGGCCCTGCTGCAATACCCAGGCGGCTACTTCTCGGCGCTGCGGTTCGCCGTGATGCGCAGTCTCCGCCAGCCGCAGGAGACCCGCGAGATGTTCGGCAGTCTATGGCGCGCCGGCTACTTCGCGGTGCGGCTTGGCCGCCGGGTACGGCACATCCACGCCCACTTCGGCAATGTGCCCACGACTATAGCCTGGCTGCTGGCCGAGATTACGGGCCGCGGCTACAGTTTCTCTGTCCACGCCTGCGACATCTTCACCTACCAAGCGACTGCGCTGAGCCTGAAGATGGCGGAGGCCGAGTTTGTGACGGTCTGCACCGAGTACGGCCGGCGCCGACTGCTCAAGCGTCACCGCTTGGTCGCCGAGGGGAAGCTCCACCTCATTTATCACGGTCTGGACTTAAGCGAGTTCAGACCAGTGGGTCTACTCGCGAACAAGCCGCCCATCATACTGTCGGTGGGACGGCTGGTGGAGAAAAAGGGCTACCCGTATCTGCTCCAGGCGGCGAGCATACTCCAGTCGCGCGGTGCTGATTTCCGCATCATCATCGTTGGTGAGGGGCCTCTGCACGAGGATCTGGTTAGGATGGCGGCTGGGCTCCAGCTTCAGGACCGCGTGGAGTTTCTCGGTGCGCTGCCCCAACGTGAGGTGCGTCGCCTCTATGCCGAGGCGCAGGTCTTTGCGCTCGCTTCGGTAGTTGCCGCCGACGGTGACCGCGACGGTTTGCCGAATGTCTTGCTTGAGGCCCTGGCCATGGGTATCCCCACAGTCGCCAGCAACATCTCGGCGATTCCCGAGTTGATTGAGCACCAGAGAACCGGTCTGCTGGCCACGCCGGGCGACCCGCGCGACCTGGCCGAGAAGCTGGAGATAGCGCTGTATGATGAGGAGGTACGCAGCCGGGTCAGTATGCTCGGGCGACAAAAAGTGGTCAAGTATTTCGACGCCAATCGCAACGCCGCGGCCCTGGCCACCCTCTTCGCTCAGGTACTCGAGCCGTGACCAGCGCAGGCAACTGGGGCCCAATCGCCCGCTATGCACTCTTGAACCAGTGAGGATCTACCGGCCAAGCAGGACTCCAGCCCCCGAGCGGGGAAAGGAGATCGGTTAGCACATATCACTGGGCGCAGCGCCCCGTTCGGAGACTTCTGTGGTTCGCGAGACCAGACCGACCCAGCCACATCACGGACGCTGGCGGTTTGCTCATACGTTCGCCATCGTGCTCGGCCTGGTCATCATCGCTGGGGGGGTGCGCCTGTGGGGCCTGAAGTGGGGCTTGCCCGACCAGACGCATCTGTTCTCCTATCATCCCGACGAATACCACTCTCTGCGCGGGCTGCTTTCTCTGGTTATCAGTGGCGACCTGAACCCTCATTTCTTCAACTACGGCAGCCTCTATCTATACCTGGTCGCGGCCGCTGCGGTCATCGCTCAGCCCACATTGATATTCTCACTAAGCGACCAGAGCTTTCCGGAGGCGCTGGGGCTCTGGACGCTGGACGCGCGTGTCGTCTCAGTGATAGCCGGTGTGCTGACGGTCGTTGTCATCTATTTCCTGGCCCACCGCCTCCTCGGCCAGCTTCCAGCTATTCTCAGTGCACTCCTACTCGCCCTGGCTCCCTTGCATGTGCTCAACTCTCACTACGCCACCGTAGACGTCACTCAGGCCTTGTTCGTCGCGCTGGCTTTGCTCTTCTCGCTAAAGCTGATGCGGTCCGGACGCTGGCAGGACTGCGCGTGGGCAGGTGCTATGGCTGGCCTGGCCGCATCTACGAAGTACAATGGGATCGCCGTTGTAATAGCCCCGTTGGCCGCAGTGGCGCTTGCTGGTGGTAGGGCTGAGCGGGCGCGGCGACACCTGGGTGTCGGGAAGAAGATTCTGATCGTGCTGGGCTGCACGCTCCTGGCTTTTACAGTGACATCACCGTTTACCTTCCTCGCGTGGCCTGAGGCCAGACAGCACATCCTGTTCGAGTGGGACCATATGCGTGTGGGTGAACCGCTGGAGGTGGCCGCCGAACCTAGTGCACTCTTGTTCCACGCCAAGAACCTCCTGTCACCTGGTGCTGGGCCCGTCGTAGTTGTGGCTCTGGTTGGCCTGGTAATGGCCTGTACGCGCAAACGCCGCGAGCTACTGCCTATCGCGGTCTTCGCGATTCTTTGGACAGTGATGATGGCCGGCGCGAAGGTTCGTTATGCGCGCTATGAAGTGTCTCTGCTGCCTGCCCTGGTTATCCTGGGGACATTGCCAATGGCAGAGCTGCTTAGCACCAGGAAGTGGGGTAGAGGCTTGGGCTACGCCCTGGCGGCAATCTGCCTGCTCCCCGCACTCTACTGGAGCATACAGACCTGCTCAGGCCTGGCTCGGATCGACCCCCGGGGGGAGGCTCTGGCGACGATTCTGAGCGTAACCCCTGACCAGGCCAGGATAGGCCTGGTACGCGAGCCGTGGTTCGACGTGCCGCCTGTGGACTACTGCAACGGGGGTTGGGTCCTGCGGCGCAACTTCCGCGCCTACCAGCGGCCCCTACGAGAACTGGTCATCACCGATTTCGACCCGGCGATTCTAGCGAGCAAACGGCCCTCTACCTTCATTCTCAGCGGATTCAACAGCCGGGCGGGCCTGTTGGCAGGTGACGCCCGGGTCGTAGGTTTTGTCTCGGCATTACTGCAAGACTACGAGCGCCGGGAGTGGTACGGGGGCCAGGCGCTGGCGCTGAATTACGTGCCCTGGGAGTTGGGCAGTGATTGGCTCTACCCTTGGCCGGAGATCCAGATCTTTGTCCGTAAGCAAACAGCGGGCGGCCGGGGAGGTTTGTGAGCGTTGAGCCGCACTGCGTCCATAATCGTCCTACTACTTCTATTGCCAAGCGCCATCCACGCCCAGCACCTCGCGCGAATGCTGGAAAGCGGCCCCTTCGCGACGATGCCAGGCAAGCTATTGCGGCTGATTGAGGGCCCAGTAACCGGGGGGGATCTGGTTGATGTGGCGATTGCCGACTGGGACGGCGATGGCCGCCCGGATTTACTACTGGGCTCGGGTTACGGCGACCTCCTTCACTACCGCTACCTCGCTCACGGAATATTTGCTGAGCCGGAAGCTATGATCAGCAGCCCCACGAGGGCATACGACTGGCCCCCAGAACTCCGCCAGGTTTCTCCTGAAGTTATGGACTGGAATGGCGACGGACACCCAGATCTCGTTTTGGGATGGGGGGATCAACTGCTGTGGTATCCGCACCGAGAGGGCCATATCGGGGCAGGGCAGCCGATGGTGCTGTTGGATGGGACCACAGTCGGTGATGCGGTAAGACAAACTGCACCCGATACCAGCCACCTCGCGCCGACGGCTGGTGATCTGGACAGCGACGGTGATGCTGATTTGATCCTGGGTGGTGACGACGGGAGCATATGGTGGCTGGCAAATGCTGGTGATGGCGCTTGGGCAGCGCCCCAACGGATCACGGCAGGAAAGCAGCCGCTTGTGGTGGGGCGAAGGGCCCGTCCCTGTTTGGCCGACTGGGACCAGGACGGGGCCGCCGATTTGCTCATTGGCGACGCCGAGGGGAGGCTGTGGCTGTGCCTACAGGTCGGCGGCGAGATGAGTGCACCTACGCAGATCCCGCTGTCGGATGATCAGCGGTTTAGATGCCTCACCCCGCGGCTCGCTCCAGAGGGTGACGAGTTCTGGGTGGGTACTGCCGGCGGGCTGATTGCCAAGGCGGTACGAACGAAACATGGCGGGCTGGTATGGCGTGGATATGTGCAGGGCCGCCACCCGCCGCTGGACGTGGGCCAGGGAGCTGCCGTGTGCCCAGTTGACTGGGACAGCGACGGCGACCTGGACTTACTGGCCGGCAACCGTGCGGGGGCGGTGCAGTTGTTCGAGCGAGTTGACAGCCCGGGCGATTGCCTGCTACGCGCGGGCAAGACGGTGAGAGCTGCCAGTGGTGTGGTGAAGGCTAGCGACGGCTGCGCGTGGCCCCGGGGCGCTGACGCCGACGGCGACGGAGATATGGACCTGTTCGTGGGAACTGGTGCGGGTCGCGTGGAGTTGTGGATCAATTCCGGTAGCTTCGTGCGGGCTGGGTTCCTCACCGTGGCTGGGCAACCAATTCGCACCAGTGGGCCGGCGCTGGTTGCGCCTTGTGATTATGATGGTGATGGGGACGTGGATCTATTCGTGGGAGGGAAGGCCAGTGTGTCATCTCCTCCGGGCGAAGCGACTATTCCCCCGGGGAAGGTGGCATACTTCGAGAATGTGGCCAACAGCCGTCATTCCCTGCCCGTTTTCAGCAAGGGTACTTTGCTGAGTATCTGTATCCAACCCAGCAGCGCCCTGGCTGACCTGGATGCGGCCGCGCTGGGACCACAGTTGACTGAGCCTTTGGATACCACTGCCGACGGGACGACGCGGTTCCTGCTGTTGGCGGATCTGGGGGTATTCCTGTTCCGTACACAGAACTCCCGCGGTTCCTATCCGTTTCTGCGTGTGCGCAGCGCTCTGCGACGACTGCCACCAGCAGTTGTCCCACCTGTTTATTCTGTTTGCTCGTGCGATCTCTATGGCACAGGCACACCCGCGCTACTATGCGGCACCGACCAGTACGGCATGGTTCTGGCCTACACCAACTGGCTGCCTGACACCGTGCGCTAACCGAAGCGGGAACTTTCTGGTTGCCTGTCTCGTCAAAAGGCCAAGTCGCTGCAACAGCTTACCCCAAGCAAGGTAGGGATACATCAGTGAATCGTTGGTGTTCGCTGTCCGGCCCGAGTTTGTGGCTCGCGCCTATTCTGCCCACGTTAATAGCAATCGCGATGTTGAGCGGTTGTGGTGGTGGCGGCTCCGTCACCGACCCGCCTGACCCCATTGTCGGAACGTGGGTGATGTATGCGACCAGCGAGGCCCTGGATGGGCCCAAGACTGGCACCGAGGGCACCGCTTATTCCGGCTGGCTCAGGTTCCGTCAGGACGACAGCTTTGAAGCGACCATCCAGACGCCGGAGGGAGCGACTGAATACACGGGGACCTGGGTAGGCAACGAAAACGAGTACATTGTGACTTACGGCGGCGACTTTGCCGGCGAGCAAGAGAGCTATTGGCTCGATGACAGTGAGGTATATCTGGTGCGGGGTGAAGGGCAAGATGCGCGCTGGCTGTGGTTTGAGGTTGGTAGCTGTGGTGGCAACGGCGGCTTGCCCCCGATTATCTGGCTAAGCATCCTTCCCCACGATTTCGCTGCCCATGTTGGCGATGTAATCGGATTCGAGGCATACGGCGAGCAACAAGACGGCAGCTACCGGACCATTACATTGGATGTGGAGTGGGAGAGCTCCAATTCAGGCGTTGGCGAGATCGATGGCCTTGGTGACTTCACCGCCGTCGAGTTGGGTGTGACTGAGGTCGTGGCCACCTGCGGCAACTTACCGCCCGCGACGACTGAGGTAACGGTTGTCGCTCGCGGGCCGGAGCCAGCCGCTGATTACTATCCCTTAGGCCTGGGCTATTGGTGGCAGTACACTGGCAGCGCAGTCGAGCCGGCCGGCGTCCAGCCGCGGCAGGATATAACACTTACGGTCAGTTGTCTCCGCCAGGTCGTGGCCCTGGGCGAGACCTGGTATGAGTTGCGAGTGGCGTACACCGACCCGCAGGTGCCGCCCCGGTACATGTACCTGCAGCACTACGAGGACGGACTGCGGGAGCTGTATCTGGACAACAGCACCATAGACATACTCCAGGAGCCGGTAGTGGTGGGGCACCAGTGGTGGCCCGATCCTCAGGAGCCGGGCCATTACTTCATCATTGAGCCGGTGACCGATCCGGTGGAAGTACCCGCGGGGACTTTCGACGACTATGTGAGGGTACGCGAGCACGTGGTCTTGGCAAATGAGGACGAATTCGACCGGATCACGTGGTATGTTGCCGGTATCGGCCCAGTCAGGAGTGGCTACTACGATATTGACCCGGACACGCAGGAGGAAGTCTGGATCGGCCAGGACCTCGTGCAGTACCACTTGGACGATTGACAGCTCGTTGTCATTTCCCCAGGTTACCCATAGTATGCATTATGGATATGGCGCCTGGCCCTAGGATCACGATGAACATTGATGGGAATATGAAGAAGATCAGGGGGAAGAGCATCTTCACTGGGATCTTGTTGGCCAGTTCCCGGACTTGGATACTCCGTTTGATGCGCAGGGTCTCGCTGTGGGTGCGCAAGACCTTGGATATGCTCGAACCCAACTCCTCGGCTTGGCACAGGGCCGCCATAAAGGCGCTCAAGTCGGCAACCTGAGCACGTTTGCCGAGACTCCGCCAGGCATCACGGCGATGCTTGCCCAGGCGTATTTCGGTTAACGCGTACTTGAACTCATCAACCAACGGTCCGCTCTCCCGGTCAATAATCTCGGCAATAGCCCCGTCGAGCCCCAATCCAGCTTCCACGCTGACCACCAGCAGGTCAATGATGTTGGGCAGAGCCTTCTTGATCTGACGACATCGTTTGCTCGCGATTCGATCTACTATCCAGGCGGGCGCCAGACAACCCGCGCCGGCCGCACCGATCGCCAGGAGGAACCTGAAGCCAGCGCCCACGCCAGTAAGACGAAGAACCGCGGCAGCTGCGAGCAAGCCGACTACTAGGCTGACCAAGCGCAGAGTCAGAAATCCCTCGGCCATTAGTCCCCAGGGATGGCCGGCCCGTTGTAGGCGCTCGCGGTTGGCCCGCAACAGTGTAGCGGGTGCGAGAGCGACGATCCATCCAGAGACATTACGCAGCATGGGCGTGACAATGCGCTGCCGCCACGACTTCGTGAACTCCGTCGTCAGAAGCGGATCTGAAGGCTGCAAGTCGCCGATCTGCTCCATCCGCCGCAACACCATGCTCCGCTCGACAGTGCTGGCAATGGTCAGGCCAATTGCCAGGAGCAATCCAAATACCAGGCCAGCAATCACAAAGGGCACAGTCTATCACCTCAAACGTCAACGTTGAGCATACTGTTGATGATGAACAGCCCCAGCAGCATCAGGGAGCCGCCGGCGATGAGCATGCCGATGCCGAGCGGGTCACTGACCAGCGGGCGCAGATAGGTGGGGTTGAGCATATGGATTAACATGGCGAGGCCGATGGGCAGACCACCGAGGATGATAGCGGAGAGCCGCCCTTCGGCAGTCAGGGCTGCAATCTCAGCAGTGAGCTGGAAGCGTTCGCGGATCATTGCGCTGGTCGTCTCCAGCACCTCAGCGAGATCACCGCCGACGCCGGATTGAATTTGTATGGCCGTCACCATCAGCTTGACGTCAGGATTGGCGGTTCGTGTGGTCATATTGCCAAAGGCTTTGTCCATAGAGACACCGACATTGACCTCGTCTATAACCCAGCGAAATTCCTCGGAGATGGGGGCAGGCATCTCCTCAGCGGCTACTGAAATACCGCGCAGGATGGAAAAACCCGAGCGCAGCGATGACGCCACCAGTTGTAGCGCCTCCGGCAGTTGAGTTATGAGCAACTTTTGACGGTGCTGCTTGCGCGCGCTGACATATATCCACGGAGCCGCCAGGCCAGCTAGTGTCAGTACTCCGTGGGTGGCGGTGCTTAGATGAAACGACAGCCCTGCCAGATACATTGTCAGACCGGCGCTCAGGCAGATGACCAACATCTCCGAAGGCTTAATCAGCAGACCGGCTCGGAGCAACTCCCACTGGAGCAGTTGGTTGAGCTTGGTGCCGCGCAATGACTGTGTTAGCAGTGGTGCAGGGTCAGTGCGGGGGCGGTAGCCGGTAGGGGCCTGCTCTTTCTGAACTTCGACGTTAAGGCGCTGCTTCGCTGGCGCAGTCTGCGGTAGGGCAAACGCGGTGAGCAACGCATAGCCGCCGAGCAATACGGCCAGGAACACGGCCCCTATCAGCATAAGCGGATGCATAGTGTTATCACCCAGTCCAGGTTTGAGTTAGGCCAGCCGGAAGTTCGATTCCCTGGGTCAGTAGTTTCTCAGCAAACTTCGGGCGTAGGCCCGTATAGGCGTGCGCGCCGAGTACGGCCCCGTCCTCGTCTGTCCCTTGCTGCTCGAACCGACAGATGTCCTGCAGGGTTATGGTGTCGCCCTCGATCCCTTGGACCTCGGTGATGTGGGTAAGGCGCCGGCGTCCGTCGGAAAAGCGGGTCTGGTGAATGATGAGATCTAGTGCGGAGGTGATCTGCTCACGGATCGCCCGCGAGGGCAGTTCGGTTCCGGCCATTAGCACCATCGTCTCGAGACGAGACAAGGTATCGCGGGGACTGTTGCTGTGGACGGTACTCAGTGAACCGTCGTGCCCTGTGTTCATGGCCTGGAGCATATCCAGTGCCTCACCGCCACGGACTTCGCCCACGACAATGCGGTCGGGACGCATGCGCAGTGCGTTGCGCATCAACTGGCGGATGGTGACCTCGCCGCTCCCCTCCAGGTTAGGTGGCCGGCTTTCCAGACTGATTACGTGGTCATCGCGCAACTGCAATTCGGCAGCATCCTCGATCGTAATTATGCGCTGTCCAGGAGGAATGAACGAGGACAGAACGTTTAGGGTGGTGGTCTTGCCACTGCCGGTGCCGCCGGAAACTACAATATTGAGGCGAGCACGTACACAGGCACGCATTAACTCCATCATGTCCTCGGCGACGCTGCCGAAGTTAATCAGGTCGGCCGGCGTGAGCGGATCTTCGGCGAATTTTCGAATGGTAATCGTCGGGCCGTTGCGTACCACGGGCGGTATGATGGCGTTCACTCGGGAGCCATCAGGCAGGCGCGCATCAATCATCGGTGAGGTTTCGTCAATCCAGCGGCCCAGTGGGGAGATGATCTTCTCGATAATGCGCCGTACATGTGCGTCGTCGGCGAAGGCCACGTCGGTTAGCTCCAGCTTGCCGTAGCGCTCAATATGAACTTGACCAGCCCCGTTGACCATTATCTCACTTATCGAGGCGTCGTTGAGCAACTCCTGAAGGGGGCCAAACCCCCGTAGTTCCGCACGAACTGCCGCGTAGAGCCGTTCGCGCGTTTTCAGGGTTAGCGCCAGACGATATCTCTGGGCGATCTCGGCAGTGGTGCCGCGGATCCGCTCCATCAGCGCTTCTTCGCTGAGGGTATCCAAGAGCTTCGGCTCCACCTCATCGAGAATAGCCTGATGGATGTCGTCTCGGACCTCGAGCAGTTTCTCCTGCTCCTGCTGCTTGGCCGAGCCCCAGTATCTCTCGCCCCGTGATGTTGGTTGTGTTACTGCCATGGCTTAGTCATTCCTTTGAAGACTGATCAATAACTGGCTGCCCATCCACGCCCCCTAAGGCGGGCTGCTCGGCGGGCCCAGCGATGGACTCGACGATTGCATCGGCCAGCTTGGCAATGCCTCGCGAGACCGGCGCGCGAGGCTGCTCCAAAACGAACGGTTCCCCCCGATTGCCCGCTGTGACCACGGTCTCGGTATCATTAGGCAGAGTGAAATCGATTTTCATTCCGGTGGCGTCCTCCAGATCACTGGCCGAGAAACGGTCCTGCGGAGCTGCCCGATTAACCACCAGTCTGACATTGGCTTCGGAGGCGTAGCCACCATCAATGATAATCCGCAACAGCGAGTTGGTATCGCGAATGGTGGTCAGCTCGAATAGGTTAGTTATCACCAGAACGATCTGGCAGCGGGATAGAACATACAGGCTGCCACTCCACAGCGTTGGCGGCAGATCACAGAGCAAGAAACGGTAATTGCGACGCAATATGCCGAGGAGCGAAGCCATATAGGGCACTGATATCACCTCTAGCCCGACCGGCTTCGGGGTAGTAGCACCGCATAGGACCCGCAGACCATTACGGTGAGTCGACAGGTGGGTATTGACGAGTTCGATATCCAGCTCATCGGCATAGTCCGCCAGATCCACCAGGCTGCCCTGCGGCGGTAAATTCAGCAGGAGGCCCACATCACCGAGTTGCGCGTACATATCGGCCAGAACCACTGAATCAGGGAACCTTTGGGCGAACAGCGCACTGAGGTTGACGGCTAATGTGGTCTTGCCGATGCCGTCTTTGGCTGAGATCAGCCCCACGGTCATAGGCATTTTCGTGGGGTCGGTGACCGCCGCATATTCCTCGCTGTGCACAATGTTGCTGCCCCCAGCGCAGGCCTCGATAATCTCCATAACCTGGTCAGTCTTGCTATCAGGGGAGAGCAAGGCGTTCGCGCCGGCCAGCATCGCTCGTGGCACGACCGTCGGGTCGTTGCGGTCAACCACCAGCACACAGGCAACCGCCGGCGCCGCCATTTTCACTAGGCGGCAGACATCGTAACCGTCTACCGCCGGCATATTCTCGTGAACCAGCAAGACGTCGGGACGGACCTGGACTGCCATCTGCGCCGTTTCCAGGCCATCCTGCGCCAGACCGACTATCTCGGTCTCGTCGTTGACACTCAGTAACGAGACTAGGCTGTCAGCCATCCCCGGTTCTGGTTCGGTTAGTATTACCCGCATCATCAGTTGATCCTTTTAACAGACGGGCCGCCGCCTGGTAGTTACTCCAGGCTACTCCCGCCGGAATACTGCATTCGCCGTTATGCTAATTGTCCCACTGCCGGGCTCGTCCTCCAGCTCAGGTAACAGACTGGCGGCGACCAGCGGATGTGGATAGGTGATAGAGATTCTAATACACGACCCACTGGGAGCATCATTGACCAGCCCCTGTTCGGTCGCTTGGTCACCCAGGCTCTGCCAGTTCCAGCTCTCTCCGGCGTAGGTTCCGAACTCCTGAGTGATGGTCAGGCTATCCTGCTGGAGCTCGGCGGCCACCTGGGCGACCTTTGCCCCAATTGTAGCGGTGTCGGCCCCCACTGCGCCACTGCGTGCTCCTTCGCGAGCTGCATTCCTTAGTAGGATGAAATCCTGGAACAGCAGACCAAACTCCACTATTCCCATAAACAGGACCAACAACAGCGGCGCAACCAGAGCAAGTTCCACTGTGGCTGTCCCTGCCGTGGCGGCGCTCCCCCCACGCCATCTGCCGCAACAATGATGTAGTCTGCGCGTGTCAAACATGAATCCACTCACCGCTGTCAAATACTTCCCCCCCGGAGCAGAGCTACCACAGTGCCCAGAGCTATGGCCGGGGCATATGGTATCTGAAGCCCGCCCGATTGTTCCACGAGCTGCCCGGGTGTGCGCGTGGCTGCTGCGCACCATACCCCCGCCCACAGCCGGCGAAGCGACGCCCGCAGCAAGCCGTGGCGCAGTGCAGCGACCACTGCCCATACCCCCCCCGCCAACACCCCGAACACAATAACGTGTAACAAAAAGAGGGGGCCGCTGAGCGCCCCCACCGCCGCCAGTAGCTTGATATCTCCTCCCCCGAGACTGCCGCCCAGCAGACCGGTCACTATCCATACTCCCAGTGCCAAGCCGACCCCCTCCAGGCTGGCCAATAGGCCCGGCATGCCCTGGGCTGAGGTCATTAGCAGGATGCCCAGTAGCACGGCTGGCACGGTAAGCACGTTGGGTATCCTACCTGAGACGGTGTCGAGGTAGGCCGCCGTAGTAACCACTCCCAGCACGACTATTGTCGAAACAACTTGCCAGCTCATTATCCTATGCCGATCTTCGTTCTTCCCAATATGCCCCGGTGAAGCTGGGGGGCCGAGCGGGGGGCGTGCCCAGCCCCCGGCTTCACTGGTGCCGCACAAGTGCGGCGCACAAATGTCGTACGGGTAGCGCCTTACTAATCACCCGCGAGGGTGCTCTTAACGTCCGTGACTTGGGTGCTTACCTGGCTGCCAAGCTGCGTCCAGGCAGTGACGGCGGCCGCTACAATAAGCACCAGGAGCAGGGCATATTCTACCGTGGTCAACCCTGTCTCGTCGGCCCATAGTTGTTTAATCATTCGTAGCATCTTCGAACCTCCTTTCGGGATACAATCCTGGCTCCCACCGGTCCGATACTACCACTTGTCGTATCGGTGCCGGAGGCAGCGGTCTTGATAAGCAGGAGGTCTCAATTATGTAACGATTCGGCAACGGAGTGCTCTCCGTGTGGCTTAGATCAGGTAGGAGCGCCTATCCACGAAGGTCTTAGCCAATGTTTTGCGAATATACAGCTGGATTGCTCTAATTCACAAGTAGATGCACTGGCGCGTATAGTGGATTAGGCGAAGTGGTAACTGACTCAAGCGACTATCGGAAGAATAGGACTACTGGCCAAATCACACAGCAGCCCACGGCAAGGCACGGAGTCGTGACTGGCCGGGCGCTGCTGCTCGCAGCAGGACTGGACAGAGCGGGTCCGAATTGATAGACTGTTGTCGTCTTATGCCGAATTGAGGCCGTGCCCTGCTCGGTGGTCCTGTACTTCGTGCGTAGCCAGGCGGAAATGGCAGCTAGACTCGAAGACTCCCAATTAGATCAGAACTCCAAGAACCGCGAGGGGCGTCGGCCCGGTGCAGTAACCGGGCGGGCCCTACTGCTCGGCACGGTAGGTGCCGCGGCTGTTGGCCTGCTTGCGCCCTGGGCGATCCACGTACTACGCGGCTCGTATATGGCTCTGGACTTCAGCACGCCGGCGGCAGTGGGCCTGATGTTCTTCCTGGTAGCTGGCCCTAACCTTCTGCTGCTGCGGTTTCGCCGCAGTCTGGCGCTGACCACGGCCGAGTTGATCACCATATACACGATGATGGTCGTCGCCTCGGCGATCCCGACGATGGGTTTGACCGCGCAAGTCATCCCCATCAGCACTGGCGCCCACTACTACGCCAGCCCGGAAAACGACTGGGGGGAATTAATTCTCCCGCACATCCCGGCGTGGCTGGTGCCGAGGGGCACTACCGTAGATGCACCAGTTATCACGCATCTGTATGAGGGGCTTCCGGCGGGGGGCCGGGTGCCGTGGGGCGCCTGGGCCCAGCCCTTGGCAGCGTGGATTCCAATGCTCCTGGCCGTCCACTTCGTGATGATCTGTATGATGGTGCTGCTGCGTAGGCAGTGGGTGGACAACGAGCGCCTCGCTTACCCGCTGGCCTACTTGCCCTTGGCGCTGGCGGGGGCCGATAGCAAGGGCTGGCCCGCTATCCTCTCGCGGAAGACCTTTTGGATCGGCTTCGGCATCGCCTTCGTGGCCGGTAGCTGGGTCGGTTTGCACAACTACTTCCCGGCGGTACCGGGTCTCCAACTCGTCCAGTCAATTACCGTGGTCAAGGGCATTTGGTCACTGATCTTTCGGCTCAGCTTCCCGATGATTGGCTTCTTCTACTTGGTGAGCCTGGAGACCAGTTTTAGTCTGTGGTTCTTCAATCTGCTGGCCCAAGCAGTGCGTGCGGCTATGACCTCGTTGGGCATCGCTAGTACGGAGAACTTGAGCGTCTACGGGGCGCGCGATCCCATATTCAAATACGTCGGCACTGGTGCTTTCCTTGCGTTAGTCGCCTCGGGACTGTGGATTGCTCGCGGTCATCTTAGCCTGATCTGGCAGCGCGTGACTGGCCAGGCCGGCCCGGAGGTAGACGAGAAGGAGATTCTCTCCTACCGGGTTGCCTTCTGGGGGATGCTCGGCGGGTTAGTTGTGATTGGGTGGTGGCTGGCAGCGTCGGGGTTGCCAATGCTGGTGGTCCCGCTGTTCTTGGTCACAGCCTTTGTCTTCTTCATTGGGCTAACGCGGATCGTCGCGGAAAGTGGTATGGCCGAGGCCGTAGCGCCCGCGATCGCCCCCGCGGCGGTCTCGGGCTGGTTAGGCTGGGGCGTGCTGGGCAGCCAGGGCATGACTGCTCTGGGCCTAACTTACATCTGGACCAGCGATATCCGCACCTTCGTGATGGCCTCCGCTTGCAACAGCCTGAAGATGACGGACGTCATCACAAGCAAGCATCGCCGGCTCTTCTGGGGCTTTGTGCTGGCTATTCTGGCAGCCTTAGTCGCCTCCGTGTGGCTGACGACGACACGCGCTTACTCCCAGGGCGGCGTGACGATGAACAGCTGGTTCTTCAACGGTGCAGTGCAAGCGGCCTACAAGTGGGTGGGGGACTGGAGTGTAAGGCAGCCCAGTCCCAGTGTCGCCGGGTGGTTCTATACCGCCCTCGGCGCAGCCATCTATCTCGTGCTTACAGCCCTGCGCTTCCGCTCGCCCAGGTGGCCCTTCCATCCCATCGGCTATTGCATCGGCAGCGTCTGGCTTATGGATCAGCTCTGGTTCACCATCTTCCTGACCTGGCTGATCAAAGGCACGATTCTGCGCTACGGCGGCATGGTCTCCTATCAGAATATGCGGCCGGTCTTCCTCGGCTTCATCTGCGGCCAGTTCACCTGTAACGTCGTATGGGTCTTCATAGACTGGCTTAGCGGCCATACCGGTAATCAGATATTCTGGATATAGCTTACCTCCCTGCGAAAGCACGTGCTCCCGCGCAGACCTGTAGGACGGCCCGCCCAAGCGACCAGAACCTGGTGAGGCAGCAACAAATGCGGACCTTCCCGGCTACCGGCATCAGCCTGACGGTAAAGAAGTACCGCGGCACACAGCGGCTGGTGGTCTTCTACACTCGGGAGCGCGGTAAAGTCGAGGCTGTCGCCCAGGGGGTGGGCAAGCCGGGCAGCAAGCTAGCCTCGCTGGTCGAGCCACTCACCCTCTCCCACCTCTTCTTCGCCTGCGGACGTGAGCTGGACCGCCTCACCGAGGGTCAAGTGCACAATCCGTTCTACAACCTTCGGTCCGACTTGCGTAGCTTCGCGTACGCTTCTTACATCGCCGAAATCACCGCCCGCGCCACCGAGCCGGGCTTGCCTATGCCCGGGGTTTTCGATGACCTACAGGCGAGCCTGGAGGCCCTCGATAGCGGCGCCCGGCCCCAGATTATCGCTTGGGGATTCGCGCTACGCCTGATGGAGCGACTGGGCGTCGGGCCAGTACTGGAGCATTGCGCGGGCTGCGGCAGACCACTAGGGGCTGATGCGTACTACAGTCCGGCCGCCGGCGGACTGATATGCGCTGATTGCCGGCCGGGTGCTGGTGCCGTGCAGGCGGTATCTAGCGGGACGGTCGCGCTTCTGAGATCGCTGAGCACATTTCCGATTGATCGGCTGGGCCGGGTGTCGTGCCCGGCGAATAGTCAGACCCAAATCAGGGAACTGGTACGCCGGCATATCGAATACCACCTCGGCTTTCGCCTACAGAGTGATCGTTTTGTTCGCGAGATTGAGGATGCCAATGCCAGTGACTAACGCCGGGGCCGCTGGCCTTCTGAATGAGATTGCCGATCTGCTGGACATCTCGGAGGCTGACAGCTTCCGTATCCGCAGCTATCGCCATGCCGCTGACTCACTGAGTTCATGGGCCGAGGAGATTGAGAATATCTCCCAGAAGGAGGGGCTAAAGGGGCTCCAGGCCATTCCCGGAATTGGCAAGGGCCTCGCCGAAAAGCTCGAAGAGTTGCTCAGCACCGGGCAGATAGGTTACCACCAGGAGCTGCTCGCCCAATTCCCCGACGGCATACTGGAGTTGCTGCGCGTTCCGGGGCTGGGCCCCCGCACCGTTGCGCTGGTCTATCACGAACTGCAGATCGCTGATATTGATGACCTGGAGCAAGCCGCTCGTGACCAGCAGTTGCGCGATCTGCCAGGCTTGGGTGCTAAGAGCGAGGAAAAGATTCTCGCTAGCATCGAGCGCTACCGCCAGGGGCTGACGCGGGCCCTGCTGGGCGACATATTGCCCATTGCTGAGCAGCTCATCGCTTCGCTACGGGCGCATCCCGATGTCCTCGCCGCCGAGATGGCCGGCAGCACGCGCCGGCGGCGGGCAACAGTCGGCGACTTGGACCTACTAGTTACCTCGCATCACCCCGAGCAGGTGTGCCGCGATTTTGCAGCCAGCGGCCAGCTTGCCGAGGTCACGATGGCCGGTGATACCAAGGTGAGCGGATTGCTGGCCGGGGGACGGTCGGTGGACCTGCGCGTGGTTCCCCCGGAGAGCTACGGTGCCGCCCTGCAGTACTTCACAGGTTCGGCAGCGCACGGAGTAGCCCTACGGTCACGCGCGCAGAAGATGAACCTGACGATCAACGAGTACGGGGTATTCGAGCAGCACAATGACGAGGTGGGTGAGAGGGTGGCTGGGGATACCGAAGAGAGCGTCTACGCGGCGGCAGGGCTGGCGTGGATTCCACCGGAGCTGCGGGAAGACCGCGGTGAGATCCAGACGGCGGCGGAGGGGAATCTTCCCCGACTACTCGAGTTGAAGCAGATTCGTGGGGACCTGCATATACATACGACTGGCTCCGACGGGAAGCGGACGCTGGAAGAAATGGCCGAAGCGTGCCGCCAACGGGGATACAGCTATGCAGGGATCACCGACCATTCTCCGGCGCTGAGCGTCGCGGGCGGGCTGAAGGCGGCTGAGATTCTCGAGCAGGCGGCGCGCATCGCGAAGCTGAACCAGCAATATAAAGACCAGGGGGTGGAGTTCCGCATCCTGGCCGGCCTGGAGGCCGATATTCTCGGCGAAGGTCAGGTGGATCTGCCCGAGGAGGCCTTTGCGGTGCTGGATTTTGTTATCGGCGCAGTTCACCAGGGCTTCTCGCCGGATGCAGACCGGATGACTGCCCGCGTCATCGCTGCGCTGCAATCGGGCAGAATTGACATTCTTGCCCACCCGACTGGCCGCCTGCTGCTGCAGCGCGAGCCGTATGGCCTGCATCTCCCCGAAGTAATTGAAGCCGCTGGCCAGCTAAAGGTAGCCGTGGAGATCAACGCCAATCCGCACCGGCTTGACCTCGATGACGTGCATTCCCGCTTTGCCCAGGAGAACGGCACTCTGCTGAGCATTAATACCGATGCCCACGACATTGCCCACCTGGAGTTCATGCAATATGGTGTATATACTGCCCGGCGCGGCTGGGTTGAGCGGAAGTCAGTCATAAACACATGGACCCTCAAACAGCTAAAGAAATGGCTAGACAAAAGGCGAAAACAGTGGGCATGATGGCTGATTTGCCTCCAGCCGGCATGCCTGCTCTCCGTATATTGATTGGCTTGGTATTGTTGGGCGCTGTGTGGGCGCCTGCTGTGTCTGCTGCCGAGCTGGTGGCGATAACGAATCCCGGCTTCGAAGAGGGCCCCAGAGGCTGGTCGTTCCAGACGAGTGCCGAGACCGAGGAGATCGCTGTTGACCGCACGGTCAGCCACAGTGGCGAGGCCAGCCTGCGCATCTCCGGCGCCGAGGGGGAGAACCCCTGGGCCGCACAGCGGGTAGACAATCTGCGTGGTCTGACCGAATACCGGCTGGTGGCGAAGGTGCGGTCGCCCGAGGGCGAGAGCGCTACCGCGGCGGTGAAGCTGGAATTCTACGATGCAAAGAACGAAAATGTGAGTGGGTGGTATGGGCGCCTGCGAACTGAAACCGACGGGACGTGGCAAGCGGTGGAGAGGACAGCAACTGCGCAGGACACGGTGGTCGCCGTGGTGATTATTGTGCGTCTGTACGGCCCGGGAACGCTCTGGTTCGACGATGCTGAACTCAGCGTTGTCACCCCTGGGCCAGCCCTACTGGCTCTGCCCAATGACCTCGTTGTGACTGCCGATGAAACTGACACCGTGAGCTTCGATGTGCAGCTCAGTCAGCCCGTAGAAGAGCCACTGCGCCTGGCTTTTCGCATCTTGTCTGACCGGCTGCCCGCGCCGATAAGAGCCGAGGCACGCCTGGACCCCGCTAACAACCGCGTCGTCGGCGTACTGCTGAGCGTACCGGCGCTGCCACCGGACCTGTATAACCTGGAGATTATGCGCGGCGACACCGGAGAAGTCGGGACAGCGAATCTAGTGGCAATTTCCGCCAACCGCCAACCCGAGTCCCTGCGCAATGACGGTGTGCTGCTCGTGGAGGGTGAGCCGTTTTTCCCGATCGAGATCTACCACGTCAGCACGAGCCACTACGAAGCGCTGGCCGCGGCTGGGTTTAACGTGATGCAGGGCTCAAACACCCACAGTCTGGACAGCCTCCAGGAGATGTTGGATACCGCCCAGGAACATGGTGTTAAGGTCATGATGAGCCTGTATGGCGGTATGAAGGTGCGCGAGAACCTTCGACATTCGGTGGCGAAGATCAAACGCTTCAACGACCATCCGGCGGTGCTGGGCTGGAAGATTATGGATGAACCCAGCATCCACCCGGGCATGCGCGAACCGGTGATGGAAGCCTATGTCCGGTTAAAGACACTTAATTCCACCAAACCTTTTCTACTCACCATCTGCAATCCCGCGCAGTTCGGGCGCTGGGCCGATTTCTGCGACTGGCTGGAGGTGGACTACTATCCGCTGCCCGACGGGGTGATGGACTACTGTCGCAGTTTCACTGTAGGGGCCCTTGCTGCTCTGCAGCTTTGGCAGATGATGCACACAACGGTTCAGGCCGGCTGGCACCCAAATCTGGACAATCAGCCCACCGTGGCCCAGGCGCGAATGATGGTCTATCTGGCGCTCATCGGCGGCGCGAGGGGTATCGGCTGGTATTCCTTCCGCGACCCGGGTTGGGAGCTGGACAAGACGCCGCTGTGGGAGCACTTTCCGGCCACCAATGTCGAGACGCTCCAACTGGGCACGGTCGTTGTCAACGGCGAAGTCATTGATGTCCCCTGTTCAGACGAGCGTATTCAGTGTCGGCAGATAGAATGGGACGGCAAGCTATACACGATGGTGGCGAACAATACCGAGGAGCCGATACATGCTCGTATCCAACTGAAGGCCGTATGCACTGCGTCTGAGTTCCTGCATGTCGGTGCAGACCTGGCGGAGTCTGGTATGGCCCTACGGCTATCGAACAATAGCCGCGCCGTAATGTTTACGCTACCCGCCGGTGGGTGTGATACCATCGTCTCGGTCCTGGCCGACGGCGAAGAGCATCCAGTCGAGAACTAGCCCGCTATTCCTTCTCGGCACGTCTATTGCGCGTCACCAAAGATGTATGCGGGCTGGCCCCCGCGAAGCTAACGGATGTGTTGGCCTCGACTCCCCCATCAGTAGCCGGTCTGAAGTAGATGAGAATAATCACCGGAAATGGCGTCACGGCACGTGCACTTATCATTGGTGTGCTCGGCTCGGTGGCAATTTGCTTCGTGGTGGTCTGGGCCGAGTTGGTCATAACGCGGATTCAGATCGCCATTCTCCAGTTTGCCCCCGCTGCAATTGGCTGGACGAACTGGGGGTAAAGACACTAGACATCGAGCCGGGCAGCCCCTGGGAGAATGGGTATCTGGAGTCGTTCAATGGCAAGCTGCGGGACGATCTTTTGAATGTGGAGATTTTCGCCACTTGCTGGAGGTGCAGGTATTAACGGAACGATGGCGAAGGCATTACAACACAGTGAGGCCCCACAGCGCGCTCAATTATCGACCACCGGCTCCGGAGGCAGTTCAGCCATGGCCTCCAGCTTCGGCTACGCCTCAGCTTCCGGCCATGGCTGCAGGGGCCCTGGGACTAACATAGCAGGTGGTACCACTAATTGGAGACCGTTGAGAAAGCCTTCGATGATTGCCAGCAGACGGTTTCGTCGCAGAAACGGAGTTAAGAGACTTAGGATTTCAGCTTCAGATTAGTTCAGATGTCGCGTCCTTATCTGCTGCTGACCACCTATCAGGGCGGTCAA
>JAUVXR010000009.1 GCA_030603495.1 bacterium | reverse complement strand
CCGCCCTGATAGGTGGTCAGCAGCAGATAAGGACGCGACATCTGAACTAATCTGAAGCTGAAATCCTAAGTCTCTTAACTCCGTTTCTGCGACGAAACCGTCTGCTGGCAATCATCGAAGGCTTTCTCAACGGTCTCACGTAAGTGGAGGGACAGGACGAATCGGTCCACCGCGTTGGTACTCAGGGCCCGACTTGGTTGCCGAGATATACAAGGACTTGCCGCAGACCGTAGCGGCTCTTTGCGCCGCCGGCGCGGACGCCAACTTCGTCCACGCCGGGGTGGACCTTCCCGAGTGGGACTGGTTCGATGATGATCTGATGGCCAATATTGTCCCTACGTTTCGTGCCCTGGCAAGAATCGCCAAAGCCTCCGGCTGTCGCGGGGTAGCTCTCGACACGGAGCCGTACAACTGCGCGGACAAGCTTTGGGATCCCAGAGACTACCCGGCCCATAAGCGTATCGAACTAGAGCAGCGCATACGCAACATGGGCGCCGATGTGGCGCAGGTCATTCTGGAGGAATTTCCGGAGGCGGAGATCCTGGTGCTCGGCGATGGAGCCTACATCACCGCTTACAGCTCTCCGGAAGTTCCCTGGTTTGGCCTGTGGATGGACTTTTTCAACGGTCTATCTAGCCGCAGACCGCCCCGGGGCATCGTGGTGCTCTGCGAGTCTACCTACACCATAACTGATGTAACTTGGCTTACCTGTTTCTACGGCCTGGAGTACGGCCTTACGATGGCCATGTCGGACGACCCGCAGTGGTTTCGCGCAAACTGCTCGTTAGCGTTCGGCGCGAATGTGGACTTCGTCAGGACTTCAGCAGAGGTGTTCGCTCGGCAATGGCAGACAATGCGCCACTTATCGCCCCGCTACGCATGGATATTTGGTCACGAGTCGAACTTTTGGCAGCTTCCCGACGGCACCCCGATAGAGAGTGGGAGTGGGCATACCACGAGTATGACTAAACCGCTGCCGCCCACTGCTGACGAGTTCTTCAAGGTCCTGCGCGAGGCTCGCGAGTCTAGCTTATGCGTAGATCTACCAGCCATTCGGTCGATACACCATTGAAAGCCCCGAACAGCACGAAGAACAGCAGCGCAACCACAGCGACAGCTTAGCCAGCTGGCCGGCGGCAAGATGGCTTCAGGTGCTGGCCGATAAGGTTGATACGCTATTAAGAGCCAATTCCCTGAGACCATTGAACGCCGGACTGTGTCGAACCAGCGGTAAGCTATAACGTTGGCCGGGACTAGGGACATCGCTGGCATACCGTCTGAGAGATGTCGGCTGCACATCTCGGTCATCGCGCTGGAGTTGGACGGGGAACCACGGCGAGCCGAGTAGAAAGCGCGAAGGAACACAAGCGAACAGGAGACTACCATGCGTAAGTATAAGATGGTCTACTCTATCGGCGACTCGATCTCGCTGGGCTATCTTGCGGTCTTGGTAATGCCACTTGCTGAGAGGTATGCAGTAGTGCACTGTCCAGCGAATGCCGGACCCTCCACGCGGATTGCCGAGAACCTCGACGACTGGCTGGCGGGATATGACCCGGACGTGGTTTTGCTCAATTGTGGGCTGCACGATGTCGCGCGGGATGAGGACGAGCCAGCCACACCGGCGGATCAATACGAGGCGAATCTGCGGGACATCGTGGCGCGGTTGCAAGGGCTGGCCTACTCGCCGCGGCTGATCTGGGCGCGGACAACGCCGGTAATTCACGAGCACCAGCAGAACGAGGATGTCATCGCGTACAATGAGATCGCGGATGCCGTGATGGCGGAGAGAAAGGTGGAGTCAATAGACCTGTACCGTGCAGTGATGGATAACGATCCCGAAGCGCTCCTGGCGCCCGACGGCGTCCACTTCACCCCCGAAGGCTATCAGGTGCTGGGGCAGACAATAGCAGATTACCTGCTCCCTTGATCGGCGGCCTGAGCTTGAGAGGATGATTGACCAAGAGAAAGAGAGGGTTTTGACGGCTTCCGCTTTGTGAGAGGGAAGAAGCTTCAGCGGAGTCCCCTGTCCAAGCAGTAACAGTCACTGACTAAGTCGGAGACGAAACTGAACTTGGAAAACTGTCCCTGCACTACTCATTTCCATTCTAGCACACTACCCCATTGACCGCAAGACCACCCTTTGCTATACTGCATGAGTAGCTTTTACAACAGTCTCTATGGGAGCCTATCCCGAAAGAATATGGCAGACTGAAAGGTGGAGAGATGAGCAATCTGACCGAAATATTTGACAGTGGTAAGGTGCGGCGATTCAGCGGGCGGCAACTACGCGAGATCGCCTTCCCCCTCGGCGGAATCGGCACGGGCACGGTATCCCTAGGCGGCCGCGGACAACTGCGGGATTGGGAAATATTCAACCGTCCCGGAAAGGGCTTTGTGATGCCGTTCAGCTTTGCGACACTGTGGGTGGAGCAGAAGGGCGAACCACCGCTGACCCGGGTGCTGGAATCGCGCCTCCAGCCGCCCTATTCAAGCGGGGGCGGGCTGCCTTTTGAACAGGCCGCCGGCCTGCCGCGGTTGGAGCGGGCAATTTTTACTGGTGCCTATCCCTTCGCCCGGATCGAGTTCGCCGACGCCCAACTGCCTATCAGTGTTGCCCTGGAAGCTTTTAATCCGCTCATACCGCTGGACGCGGACGAATCGGGACTGCCAGGTGGCTATCCTACGTTATCAGCTGACCAACACCGGCAGCGCACTGGTCAACGCGACCATAGCCCTAAGCCTGGCAAACCCTATTGGTGCTGATGGTTCGGAGGATCTGACTAGTCTGGGAGCAGCGTGCTTCGGGGAGAACCTGAACGAATTCGTCTCCGAGGATAATGCCCACGGGATTCGCCTCACCTCAAGCAAGTATGCTCAGGACTCACCGCGATTCGGGAGCATGGCCTTGCTGAGTACATGGGATGAGGTAAGCTATCGGCTGCTGTGCCCGCGTCCCGGCTGGCGGAATTCCAGCTTACTGGCGTACTGGGATGATATAACTGACGACGGACGGCTGGCCGATACTGAACCTAATTACCCCAGTGGAGCCTATCAGACCCATCTGTGCGCTCTGGCGCTGCACGCGCAGCTCGCGGCGGGCGAAAGCGTCGAGCTCCCGTTCATCCTAGCCTGGCATTTTCCCAACCGTACCGTCACCGGCTGCGGCTGGAGTGGGGAAGCAGCTGAGCAGAACTGGCTCGGTAATCACTACACCGAACGCTTTGCTGATGCCTGGGAAGCAGCGCACTACACTGCTCGCAATCTTGCCGACCTAGAAGAAAAAAGTTCGCGCTATGTACGCTCAATGCTGAGCAGTACGCTGCCGGACTTCGTGCTCGACGCGGCGATGAGCAACGTCTCGACCCTCCGCACGCAGACCTGTATGCGCACCGCTGACGGCGAGTTCCATGCCTTTGAAGGTTGCGCTCCCCGACACGGTTGCTGTGCGGGCACCTGCACCCACGTTTGGAACTACGAGCAGGCCACGGCCTTCCTCTTCCCCACTCTGACACGTTCAATGCGCAATACGGAGTTTCTCAACGATACCGACGAGCGGGGCCTGATGAGGTACCGCACCGTCCTACCGCTGGGTACTGGTCAAGGCGGTACGGCTGTTGCTGACGGACAGATGGGTACAATCATGCGCCTGCACCGTGACTGGCAACTGTCGGGCGATACCCAATGGCTGAGAAAGCTGTGGCCACAGGCAAAGAAGGCCCTGGAGTTTGCGTGGATCACCGGTGGATGGGATGGGAACCGGGACGGTGTGATGGAGGGCGTGCAGCATAACACCTACGACATTGAGTACCACGGGCCGACGCCGCAGACCGGCTTCTGGTATCTGGGTGCGCTGCGGGCTGCCGAAGAAATGGCCGGCGCGGTGGGTGACGACGAAGCCGCTGACTGCTACCAAAAGCTGTTCACTAGTGGGAGTAGTTGGTGGGACAAACACGGCTTCAATGGCGAGTATTATTTCCAGGATATTCGCCCGCAGCCCTCCGAGCAAGTCGCCCCGGGACTCATAATACCGGATACACTGGTCGGCGACGTCACGCTGACGGGTGAGCCGATTCATCAAACCGGACCGGGTTGCCTCGCCGACCAGCTCGTAGGTCAGTGGTTTGCCCATACCTCGGATCTGGGTTATCTGCTCGAGCCGGAACATGTTCGCCGAACTCTCCAGGCAATCTTTCGCTACAACTACAAACGTACCTTGAGCGAACATAGTAATGTAGCACGCACTTACGCCCTCGGCGACGAGGCGGGATTGGTCATCGGCACTTGGCCACACGGCGAGCGGCCCGAACTCCCCTTCCACTTTTTCTGCGAGGTGTGGACCGGCTTTGAGTATATGTTGGCGGCCTCTTTGATCTACGAGCAAATGATTGATCCGGCCTTGGAGATTGTCCGCAGCACACGTGAGCGACACGACGGCGAAAAGCGAAATCCGTGGGATGAGCCGGAATGCGGCCACCACTATGCCCGGGCGATGGCGGCCTGGAGCCTAATTCTGGCCCTGTCCGGCTTCCACTATTCCGCTGTGGATAAATCAATGTGCTTTGCGCCAAAAGTCAACACCGACGACTTTCGCTGCTTCTGGTCTGTGCCGACCGCTTGGGGCTCATACGCTCACCACTCCAGTGAAAACGGACTGAATGCCTGGTTGTCAGTCGAGTACGGCGAAATAGCGCTCAACCGGCTCGAGCTGCAAGCGGCTCCAAATGTCGAGCCAGAGGTCATCGAGTTCCCCAAGAGTCTCCAGCTCGGCGCCGGAGACAGCTTTACAATTGGGGGACAGTAGAGAGTTGGGCGTCAAGAACAAGGGCGAATAGGAAACGGCCAGCTCACCCCCGACCCCTCTCCCTGCGGGAGAGGCCGAGCTGCGGCCGCAGGCGAGACACTTGCCGCACCAAAGAAGAGCAAGCCCCCACCGACTCACTGGCACAAAGCCCGTGATTCAAAGACGGTCGCCGCAATCAGCGAGATAACTTATGACAGTGCAGGAACGCGTAAAGCAAGCGCTGCGCCATCAGGAGCCGGACCGCGTACCGATGGATTTCTGGTCTACGCGCGAGATGGACGATAAGCTGCTCAGCCACCTGAGCCTTGCCAGCCGCGAGGAGTTGCTGACTGGGTTCGGAGTTGACTTCCGTTATTACATCGCAGGACCACCTACATCGGCCCACCGCTGCAAGTTGACGCTGACGGCACTTCCTATGACCTCCGGGATGTACCGCGCCGCTGTCAGACCATTACCGGCGACGGCTGGCAGCAGTCGTACTGGGAGGTGGTCAGCTGTTCTCTGGCCGGATACTGGAGGCCGCCGGCGGGGAGACCTTCGTACCCGCATTTCCCACTTAGCAGTGGGAGGTAAGAGAGCAGGGGTCCAAGAGCTGTCATACTTGTTCAATTCAGCGCGGAATCTTCCTCAGAAGTCTTGCCAACTGGGGTGTTTCCAGGTGAATAATCCACCTCCGCAGGAACCAGTGCAATGAACAGGGAATCCTAAATAGTATAATGAAGCATAGGAGGAATGTCAGAATATGGATCCCAAAAAGATCGTCAACCGAGCCATAACCTTCGACCACCCGCCACGTGTGCCCATCAACTACCATAACCGAGACTTCGAATACTCGGACACGGTAGCCGCCACTTGGGTGCCGCCGCCCGATTTCCAGTGTGTGGACCCAGGGATGACGGAGTGGGGCTATGTCTGGCAGTCGCTGGATGGCACTATGGGCCAGCCGTTGAACCCTCCGTTGCTCGACTGGAGCCTGATTGAGCATTACGTACCACCAGAGCCCACTGCTGCTGGACGACTGGATCACCTGGCTGAGTGGATAGCTATGCACCGCCACAAGTTCCTCAAGTTCCAGTTGGGTATCACTGGGTTTAACCAGGCCACCTTCCTGCGCGGCTTCGATGAGTTCCTCACCGATCTGTGCTGGCACCAGGAGCGGGTAGAGCGGGTGCTGGATCTGGTCTGCGGCTTCGAGAACGGGCTCATCGAACAGGTTAGCGACCTGCCCTTCGATGCCGTCGTCTTCGGCGACGATTGGGGCACCCAGGAGGGGCTAATCATCTCGCCCGACCAGTGGCGAGCCATCTTCAAACCCCGCTACGCCGAACAATTCTCGCTAGTCCACGAGAGTGGGAAGAAGGTCTGGTTCCATACTTGCGGCAACGTCTACGCCATTATCGGCGACCTGATTGAGATTGGCGTAGAGGTGCTGGAGCTGCTGCAGCCGGACCTGTTTGGAGTGGAGCGGCTAGCGGCAGACTTCGGCGGGTGCGTGTGCTTCGCCTGCTCGGTGGACCACCAACGCCGTGCGCTGTCCGGTAGTCGCGAGGAAATCATTGCTTATGTACGGCGGCTGCGGGATAATCTCGGACAGTTCGGCGGCGGCTTTATCGCTTACATTGAGGACTACGCATGCTTGGGGATGAGTGAACAGACCTACCAATGGATTCGCGAGGCCTTCCACGAACTCAACGATGATTGGCCCCCGAGCCCTAAGTAACTGCGCGTAACGACAAGACTGCGAGATAGACAGATGCGGGGCGGGCCTCTGCCTCCTTCTCGGGAAAAGCCTGCCTTGTGCGTAGACACCCACCTCGCCTAGCCCGAGGTATGGCTGTGGCTACGTGCTACCCCAAGGAGGCAAAATTAAACTCGTGGAGATGGGTAGTCACCGGCGCGTCCAGGGCTGTCCACGCGGCGATGTGCGGCAGAAAGCTCTGAGCCCAGTTGTTCTTGGGGCTGGCGTAGTAGTACGCGCCGCTGGCAATGGGGATGACCTGCGCGGTCAGGCCCATAGTAGGGATAGCTGAGGCGACGACCATCATCGTGTATATGGTGATCAACTCGGCTGAAGTCAATGCCAGATTCCTGGGGAAGCGTAGCAGCAGATTAGGCTCGGCCAACAGCAACGGAAGCCATGGCCCCGAGCACGAGGTCCCGGCCGGTGATTTGGCCAGTCGCAAATGCCGTGACAGCCCTGGACGCGGCGGGCGGGTTGAGTTGTTCGCCACCAGGTAACCACACCCCTGACACAGGGCAGGAAGACCTCCGCAGCACCGAGAGTGTGACTTTGGCTGTTGGTGACTGATTAGCCTGCGGCCAGTGCGGGTGACCAACCGACGGTCATCCGCAGCATAAGCACAGCCCACAGCAAGACAATTCCCGCTGCGACCAACATCCAGGCCCAGCGGGAATTCACCTCGCGTTCATCGTAGGCTTTCCAGATAGAGAGAACCGCCAGACCACCACCCAGTACCAGCGCCACCACGGGCAGAAATGGGCCCGGGGGCGGAGGGGGTGGCAGTTCGAGGGTTGCATCGGGCGAGTCCGCGACACGGCCGGAGTGTCCGAAGACCGGGCCGATGAGGCGGACCGGGATGACCACAGACAACGCCAGCACCACTATAAGTGTGGCAACGGCCACAAACCACCACGGGTCTTCTCTTTGCGGCACGGCCATTATTCGCTTGTGCCTACCTCGAGCACTCTCACAGCCGGCACCGTATAGATGTATTTTTTGACGGCTAGGTTGCGCGTGCCGCGCATCTGGCCGAATATCGCTATAGGTGGAGCGGAGCTATTATAGGCGGCAAGAGCTGCACTGTTGTCGTCAAACTCGAGGAGCACCTCCTTCTTGCCGATCAACTTGGGGTCCTGATATTTCTCGATTAAGCCGACTCGCTGCCCTTCACGGCGAGGGATGATCACCCATCGCCGGGTCGTATCGCCGTTGACTTCAAATCTAACCTTGGCGTTGTAGAATGCCCCCTGCGGTGAGACGCGGGCGACGCGAAACGGGATCAGAGGGACATTCCAGATGACCACGAAGGCCAGCAGTACCAGACCCACCGCCATCATATAGCCGTACTGCTCCGTTTCGGTGGTGGTCACCCACCAGCCGACAATGGCCAGCAGCACGGCGACGATGACGTCCACGACCATCTCCCACATCATGTGGAAGCGCAAATTCGTAGTGCTGGTGCTCAGGCCCAGCTCTTCCTGGTGGTCGACCAGGTACGGCACTGCGGTGTACTTGGGCAGGAAGTCGCCGGCTGACACCAGCATGTAGATAATCGCGATGGCAATTATTATGTATCCGAGTACCTTGTTCACGTGTCAGTGACTCCTTTTCGTGCTGGCATCAATTCTCGAGCGGCAAGCTCACCGGGGCACCTCGCTCGACAGACTGGTATGCTCCCCGGACGACTTCCACTGCCCGCAGTCCGTCTTCGCCGGTGACGGGAACCGGCTGGCTGGTGCGCACCGAGCGCACGAAGCTGCCGGTACTTTCCCTGCCACATTGCATATTCCTTCTTCGCCAGGAGGAATCCGAAATCGCGCCGCGAATATAATGGTGTTCTGTAGCGCTTGAAGTGACCGCCTTGGCCTCTGCCAACAAGCAGCCGGGCCACTGGGGCACAGGTGAAACAGATTGCGACCAACTATTGGGGATCTAATAAGCATCTCCGAAGACATCGAGCTGGTATCGCTGAGCAACCTCGCCTCGCTGCGCGAGGAGCTGGCGCGGGAGCCTGACGAGCTATCGTTGCCCGTGGCTGCTCAGATGAGAGGCGTGTTGGAGGACTACATCGCCGCGGAGGGCGATGAGGCCGAAGATGCGCTGAGCGGGATCATTGATGCAGTGATGAGCGACGGTGGCGAGGGCTCCGCCATGCTGGTGGGGGGGCCAGCACGCAGCGGCAAGTCACACCTGCTGGCCGTAGTGGCGCTATTGTTGGAATACGCGGCAGGGCGGCGGCTCTTACTGAGCAACCACGCCCATTTCGCGCCGGGCGTCCGAAGAATCGAGCAAGCCCGACCAGTGCTGGTCGTGCCGGTGCCCCTCGACGAGCACCGCGGCGACCAAGAACACCTCGAAGACATCATCTTCGACCGGACCGCACAGGAGTTGGCCCGTGCGAAGTATGACGCGCCTGTACCGCTATCCCAGCAATCATACGCACTTGACCTAATAGAGCGTCACATCGTCCCGCGTTACGCCGATGAACTCAACGACCGAGCGCGACACGAGCCTGGTGGCTATACTACCTGGGAGCAATTGCGGCGGCGCAGTCCCGCCGAGGCCATTACCGTGGCTCAGCGAGTGGCGCAGGAACTGGGTTATCCGCTGGACTTCCGCCAGTCGCGCATCGAACGACTCTCACGGCTGTTGCAACTTCTGCTCGAACAACACCTCCAGGGCGTCGTCTGGCTGATTGACGACCTCTCTGCCTTCCTGGCTAGTGTTGACCGTAAGGCCATTCACAGCGACTGCAGCTTTCTGGAGTTCCTCGGCCAGCGCAGTAAGATTGAGCCTGTGCATATTATCGCGGCGATTGAAGACGGTCTGGAACACACTGTCGGCCTGGAACCGTACTTGATGGGCAGCCTGCGCGCCCTGTATGATGCGACCTTCACTCTCTCCAGCCAGCAGATGACGCGGGTCGCCCGCCAGCGCATAGTGAGCCGCACTAGCCCCACAGAATTGAGGGCCGCCCGCGAGCAAGCGCGGGCGAGTTACCAAGAAGCGCTCGGTGAGCTGAGTTTCACTGACGAAGATTTGGCAGAGACCTACCCGCTCCACCCCCTGGCACAACAGTGCCTGCAAGCCATCACTCAGCGCTTTGGGGGGGCTGCCGACGGCTTGCTGCAGTTTGTGGCGGCCTCGGCGGCGATAGGGGGGCTAGGCGCGTTCGCTGACCGGCCGAGCAGCCAACTGATCGGTCCCCCCGAGTTGATCCAGTATGTGCAAGCCACAGTTGCCTCGCATCCTGAGGCCAGCCCTTACTTCAACGAGGTGCTTGACTTCTACGAGCGCAACATCACCGAACTCGTGCCGGAGAATCCCGACGTGGCGCTGGACGTGATTCGCTGTATGATCGTGCTGCGTCTGGGTAACGTCTCCGCATCGGCGAAAACGATCGCTGAATGCATGGGGACAGATGCCAGCGGGGCCGCCCGCCTAAATCGCCCACAGGCCAGGCAGATACTCGAGACGCTGCGCCTGACCAGCAGCTACGTAGACGTGCGGCGTGGTCCCGACCCAGAGTCGTCCGTCTACCTTATTGACGCGTACACCAATCTGAGCGACCTGGTGCGGCAGCGCCTCAACGCCGTGAAGGCTACGTTCGCTGACGATGATGCGCGTCTGTGGCAGCGCATCGTCGCGGCCTGCGACAGCCCCGTATTCCCGCTAACGGAGCTGACCCGCAACCAACCGTATGAGGTCATCTGGCAGAACACGACTCGCTGCGCCGCTGTTCAGATTGCCAATCTGGCCAGTCTGACTGCGCCGCAACTGGAGGCATACGCCGCCGAGTTAGCGGACCCCGCTACTCCCGAGGACTGCCAGGTGTTCGTAGGCGAGCTGCTGCGTGTACCAGACCAGGAGGCCGTCTGGTCGCACCTCCAGGAGAGTGCGGGCAAGGCCCGGTGGTACAGTGGTCTCGTGGCGTGGCTGCCGCGGGCGTTGACAGCGGAGGAAATGGCAATCGTCAAGCAAGCCGCTGCCTGCCACCAGTTGTTGCAGCAGCCGCCGCCCGAGGTCGAGCTCCAGAGTGCCTGGCGCAGCCGCCTGGTGGAAGAGCGGATGACGCTGGACAGCCAGGTTCGGCAAATCGCTACCGAAGCGTACTACCACGGGGAGATAGCCACGCTGAGCGGGCTGCTGATGCCTGCCGAGCAGCTTCTGCCGACTGCTGGTGACTGGACCGTCACACTATCCAAGATCGCTGCGCCCAGCTTGGGCGCTCTCTTTCCCGATTTTCCCGCGGTCGCACCGCATCGCGTGCTCACCAACCAGGACCAGATCAATCGGCTTGTTGCCGAGCTGGTCACTGTTGGGGAACTGACCTGCTCGCCCGGGTCGGCTATCCGGGAACTGGCGGAGGCCTTCCTGCTTCCCCTCAGGCTAGTCGAGATCGAGGGAGATAAGCTTCGCCTCGACGCGAGCAACAGCGCGGCGGCCGAGGAGATTCTCAATCGTATCCGCCAGCGGGATCAGACCCCGCAACACGAACAGGGGCGACCGCTGTCGTGCCCGGACCTAGCCCAACACCTGCTCAAATCGCCCCTGGGACTGCCGCCGCACTTGTTCGAGTTGGCCATTGCCACGCTGGTTCGCTTAGGATACCTGATAGCGCTGGATGCCGAGCGCCAGCCGGTGCGGTTCGAGGACATTCCCCTGCCCTTCGCCGGTCACGTCCACTACATCGCCCGCCCTGCTCTGCTGCCGCTGAGTAGTTGGCAGGCCCTGGGCAAGGTCACGCGCATTGTGCTCGACCAGGGCATCCCTGGACCAAGTCTACGCGTTCAGCACGAGATCTGGGAGCAGCTAGTCGCGGCCCGCGAGGTCCAACTTGACCGGATCGGGCAAGTTGAGCGACAGCTTGACGAATTGGCCGAAGCGCTGGGCCAGGCTCCTGAGCAATGGGCTAACTGCGCGCTCGACATCTCGGCTGCCGCTGAGTTCTACGAGATGATTGACCCGGCCAAGTCCAGCCCGGAGGGCATCAGCGAGTTTATCGGCAAACTGGAACCGTACCTGGAAGACGGGCAGGGCAGTACGCTACTGCGCAGCCTACTCAGGCGGATCACCATTCTGGAGGAGTTTCTCAACCGGATCGGCCCAGAGCTAATCAGAATCCAGCGGTACCTCACCAGTCCTCTGCTGCAACTGCCCGGAGAATCCGATCTCGGTAAGCGCCGTACTGGCCTGCTGGCGGTGCTGGCAAGCGGCGAAGAGATCATCAGCGACCAACTGTCGTTCCACCGGGTGGTGCAGGTTTTCCTAATTCGCCATAAGCGCCACTACCTCAACTGGCACAGCCGTGCGCACCGCAACCCGATCTTCGAGCATTACCGGCGCTTCCGCGCCAGTCCGGAATACCGAGCGTTGGCCCAGCTACAGGGCCTGGATATCAAGGTGGAGCAGGACGCGGCCCAGGTGGGAGAGATAATCCAGAGCTTTCTGGCCCAGCAGTGCAGCAATGCTGACTTGGCGGACGATCTGGACAATGAGCCGATATGCCCCCAATGCCACATCCGGCTCGGCCAGGAGCTTCAACTGCCCTCAGCCCAGGAACTGGTCGAGGCTACTGAGCACGGCCTGGGCGAGTACTTCGCTGCGCTCAGCAGCCCGAGCCTGCGTCCGAAGCTTAGTACCTACGCTCTGGCCTTGCCCCAGCAGGGCGATGTCAATGCTAAGCTCCACGCAATTACCGAACTCACTGTCGAGCCCAGTGCGCCGCAGGTGCTGAAGCTGCTCACCGACGACGTCATCGGACACATAAATCGCGTTCTGGCCGGGAAGACGCTTATCCCCCGGGACTTTGGGCAATTGCGCGATCTACTAGCGGGCCGGGCCCTGACCAAACAGGAGGCCCAGGCGCTGTTTGGAGCGTGGCTTCAGGGCGCCGCTGAAGACCTAGAGAACGACGATCTGCTGCAGATTGATGAGTAGTCCAGTTTTCCGCTTACCCCGCGTGGAGGCTGACGCTGATCTAAGGGGGAAGTCCGTATTCTCCGCGGGGGTCACCAGCTCAGGGACAGAGGACTTGTCGAGGTCATTATCATTAAGCAAACTCCCAACCGAAAAACTTATCGTATCCTTCTGGGAGCAGGGGCCCTGGCGAGTGCGGCAGCGGTGGGGCTTATGCTGGTGATTATCTGGCCCCAACGGCCAGCACCGGGTCCCACACCTCCCATGCCGTCGCCGGGTGAGCAGCCCCCCGGAGTGACCATCGAGTGGCCAGTGATAAAGCACACAGAGGACGGCCAGTTGGCGTGGCGCGCCCTGCTTCGGGAACTTCGCATGGCCAGCGGGGGTCAAATTCTCGAGGCCAAAGGACTGGAAGAGGCCATCATCTACGGCCAGGCGGGCGCTCCGCTGGTGCGAGTTACTGCCGATGAGATCAGCGGCCAGACGACCAGCCGAGATTTTGAGGTCGTTGGGAACGTGCGCGTTGTCTCCTACCGCAGCGCAATTATCACGACAGAGAAGGTAAGCTGGCACCAGGAGGAGCAACTAGTCAAGTGTCCGGGGCAGGTGACGCTCAAGAGCAAGCAGGCGATCGTTACCGCCGGGAACCTGGACTACTTCGTTGACCAAGACTTGGTTAAGTGTCCGGAGCAGGTCCGAATATACACGGGAGATAACATGGTCATCGGCCGCAACCTGGAATACAACATCGAGAACGGCGATTTCCGGCTGGAGGACATACAGATGGTCTTCCACGCGGAAGAGGCCCAGGAGAAGCTAAGAGATATAAGGGAGCTGCAGGAGCCATGAAACGCTGGTTGACTGTGAGCGTAATGCTGGGTGGAGTGATTCTGCTGGCGGGGCCATTCATATCTGGTTTGCCGGCGCTGGCTCAGCGTGGCGATGATAGGGCCGGGGAGTCTAGTCCCTCAGCATCACCATCGCCGGACTCCGAGGCCGAGGAAGCTAGCGAAGAGGACGATGATGTTGTCAGGCTCGAGTATGCTAAGGAGCTGGCATACAACGCCACGCAGGAAGTCTATTACCTCTCCGGCGATGTCGTTTTCAGTCACCAGGACATAAAGCTGTACTGCGACGAAGCATGGTACAACGAGGCCGACGACACCGCTCGAGCCACCGGCCACCTGAAAATCGTAGGACCCGAATCAACCATTACCGGAGACCTGGCTACTACTGACTTCGACGCTGAAATCACGACTGTAGTCGGCAATGTAACTGTAATTACGCAAAAGAAGCAAGATGAGAACTCCGAAGTCGAGGAGTCCCCAGAAGAGGAAGAGAAGCCCAGCAAGTTCGAAGAGTACCGCGAGAAGAAGACCACCATCACCTGCCCAAAGATAGTCTATGAGTATGCCGACGATGTCAAGCGGGTCACGTTCCCCGGACCGGTGAAGGCAGTACAGGAGGACAAGACCGCTTGGGCGGATAAGGCTGTTTACGAAGAGATCGAGGACATTGTCACTCTGACCGGCAACGTGCGGGTGAAGACGGAAAAAGGCGAAGAATTCCGCTCGCCCCAGGTCGTTATCTCGGTCGAGGATGAGTGGATGAGAGCCACAGATGTCACCGGGATAACCTTCCGCAAGAAGAAAGAAGAGTAAGGCAGCCGCGCCGTTATCATCGTCTTCTATTGCCTGCGGTCGCCGAGCCTGTGCTCCCCGTTGCCGACCAGACAAAGCCCGTGGATCCCCATGGCAGCAACAATTGCCCCTAAATGGTTACTCGGCGTCGCCGTAAAGGCGATTCAGCCGCTCCTGGTACAGTGCCCGCCGAATAGCCTGACTGGCTGCCGCAGCGGTGTCGCCCACTGACTTGCCCGCCAGCGCGGCGTCCTCAGGATATACGGTAAGCAGCTTCTGTCCACGGGCGGAAACCGCGGTTTCGCTCTTCTCCTGGACTATATAGAACTCAAAAGCTCGCACACCCTCGCGCAGCAGCTCGGTGAGCACTTCAACCATCCGCTCCCCTCGCGAGGCAACGTCGCCGCCACCAGGCGAGTGGGCGAAGGCGAACAGCGGCTCGTCCCACAGCTTGAGAATCTGGACAGGCTTGCCGCCTATTTCGCCGGTCTCGACGACGGGCAGGTCCCACTTAGTGACGGCCCGGCGGTTTATTATCACGTCGGCCTCGTCCAGCAAGTCAATCAGATCTGCAACGCGCTTGGTGGAGAGGGGGTGAGTCTGAAGAATGCCCAGCTCTGTAGTAGGCTTCTTGCGTTCCTCCCGGGCCAGCTCCTCCATAAAGGTGAGTAGCCCCACCACGTCGTACCCAGCCGCCAGCAGGTATGCGACGGCATTGCGGTCGGCTCGGGTCTCGATCTCAATCGAGTAGGTGGACAGCACCCCCCGGGTGACTATCTCCCCCCCGATCATTACCCCGTATGTGGCTTCACTGCCGCGCCCAGTGAGCACAGCCACCAGAACGGCCGCCGCCATAGCCAAAGACATATCCTGGGCACGCTTGAGTTGGTCGAGCGAGTCGTATGTGCAATTATGGGCCATCTCGTGAGCAACTACACCGGCCAGTTGCGCCTCAGATTCGACCTCCTCGAGGAGCCCCTTGGTGACAAAGACATGCCCTCCCGGCACGGTGAAGGCATTGGCTTCGTCACGGTCTATCAAGTAAGCCTTGTACTTCAGGTCGGGGCGCTGGGTGTAGGGGACCAGCCGCGCTACTATCTGCTCAATATGTTGCTGAGCTTCCTCGTCTTCATACAATTCGTACTCTTCGAGGACAGCCTCAACCGCCCTATCACCCACCTTCTTTTCGTACTCCTCGCTCCACTCACGCGCTGACGCCGGGGCCACAGTCAGGGCCACTGCGAGGGTGACAGCAATCAGAGCTTTGTTATGTGCAAACCGGTTCACCAACTTGCCTCCAGATAGTTAGACGCTCTACCCGTCGCAATGTTCTGGCAGCGCGCGGGAAAATTGGCCCAGGAGACTACACAACCGACGCGGCTATTTTCGCACCTGATATATGCGCACATCTCCACCGACGAACACAAGCTTCAAGTCAGGCAAGCCGAGGGTCGGGTCCCAAGCGGCCTCGGGGTCAAATCGGCCGCTGCGCGCCATGCCCTGCTGGACGAGCTTCTCCAAGGGCCCATAGAAAACGAAGTCGGTGCCGGTGTTGCGCAGGATCTGCTCACGGGCCGCTGGGTCCAGGCCTGGCCAGTAGAAATACCCCAACTGCTCGAGCATTTCGCCCAGATTCAGTGTCTCTGCCCAATGACCAGCGACCACCCGGCAGGAGGTGTGCGCGGGAATATGATTGCCGATAAGCGAAGAGGCTAATACCACCGCATCGGGCGGAGCATTCGTCGCCAGCCATGTCAAACCTGTTTTCTCTGCCGCCGTCAGGTATACCGGCGGCATCAGGTAGCGGAGCATATCAACATTATTGACCGCCACGTGCTCGAGGGAGTCGGCCACAAACACAATGTTGGACGGGACGGTCAGCAGCACGAACACTACGAGGAGCAATGCGAATGACACCCGGCGACCAACCCACTCATGCACTCTGACCAACCCGGCCGCCGCCAGAAGACATAGCGGCAGGTGCAGCCCCTCAATGAGCTTGCGCTGGAACGAGACCGGCAGATACAACAGCCCTGACCCGAGCACCACCCAGACTACAGGAAACAGCCACTCTGCGCTGAGGCTCTCCCCCCGATCACTGGCAGATGTTCTCATCCCACGGATCACCCAGACAACCCCGCCTATCGCTGCCAACAGCACCAGGCCGTAGCCCACCACATAGTGAATTGGTGCCGGCGAGTAGGTGGGCGTCTGGACCTTGACGAGGTAGGCTGGGTCAGCATGTGAAGCATAGTAGGCCCACAGCGGAGCGGCTGCGCCCAGCAGCGCGATCACTGCGTAGCGCGCGACCGCCCAACTCCACTGGAGTCGGCCCTTCGCCGCAGCTATCATGAACCACACAAACAGCACCGAATACGCGATAAAGACATCGTAGGAATGAATGTTGCCCAGAATCAGTAGCAGGGCGCCGCAGATGACAGCATCGCGCAGGCCAGACTCTGGCCGCGCAGCCCGCAGCCCGTGCCGGAAGACCAGACACAGCAGACCCATTGCGGTGACAAACAGAGGGTTCAGGAGCAGCGCGAGAGCGGTGACAGCTTCGGGCTGGACCTGCCAACCGAAGGCGACATCCATCGGCCCCCTATCGGACCATACTCCCAGCGGCAAGCCGCTGGCTCGCGCCTGGAGGTAGACGATCCATCCTAATCCTGACGACAGCGCCGCGATCGCTACGCTGGCCAAGCGGATACGCCAGCTTGCCGTCACCTCCGCAACAAGCAAGAAGAAGGCGTAAAGCAGGAATATGCCGCCAAGCAGGCGGGCGAGGTGGAAGACGACGACAGGCGCGAGGCCCGTCAAAGCGCAAATCTTACCCAGGAGCAGAAGGAAGATATTGAAGAAGTGCGGGTCCTGCGGCGCGATGGTGTATTGATTGGCCAGCAGCCACTGGCCTTCAGCTGCCTGGCGAATCCACGAGAGATAGACATTGCCGTCGTCCACACCCCAGATGAAGCCGGCGAAGTAATCGCCCGGGTTGGCCATCTGCAGCGCCCACAAGTAGGGCAGTGTGGTCAGGGCCATCACCACGACGGCCAGCCCCAGCACGATTAGGGTTTCGGAGCGACTGATTATCGGGCGCTTAGCTGCTGTCATAACACTCAGTTACTCAGAAGCGCTCTATCTTGAGCAGCGCTTTGCGCAGCCCAGATATACCCAGCACCGAGCGGATGGTCCGCCAGAGGCGCTTGCGGCCCAAATAGAACTGCGCATAACCGGCTTTCTTTAGCCGATCCAGGCGAGGCGCTGGCAGAACGCTGTGGCTATCATAAACCGCGCTCTTGTAGTAGTCAAACGCCGAGAAGTCGCCACCAATCAGCTCCCGAGTCTTCTCGTACAGATGAGTCCCGGGCAGGGGCGTGGTGATGCTGAAGGTGACGTCATCGAGCGGTAGTTCGTTGGCCAGGCGAATGGTGGCCCGAATCTCCTCATCGGTCTCGGTCGGCGCTCCCAGCATGAAATAGGCGCGCACACACAGGCCCAGGTCCTTGGCGGTATACACCGCCTCACGCACCTGCTCGACAGTGATGCCCTTCTGGTAGACCTCGTCGAGGATTCGCTGGGTGGCTGATTCAATCCCCAGGTGGACGATCCGGAGCCCCGCCTCCTGCATCATGGCCAGTGTCTCCCGCTCGACAATATCCGCACGCAGATTGCAGCCCCAGACCAGCCCGCTGTTCCAGTCAATAAGCGCGCGGCATAGCTCGGTGAGCCAGAGGCGATTCATGCCGAATGTATCGTCCAGCCACATCACGCCATCAACGGCGTAGCGGGCCTCAAGTTCAGCCAGCTCACCCAGTATGTTGTCTACAGAGCGGAAGCGCATGCGCCGCCCAAAGATCTCGCGTAGGGTCGGCTGACAGTAAGCACAATCATAGGGACACCCGCGTGAGGCGATTATGGAAGTACCGCGCAGGCCGTATGCCACCGCGTCTAGCTGATACCACACGCGCAGGTACTGCGCCATTGGCAGTAGGTCCCAGGCCGGATACGGGATGGTGTTCAGGTCCTCGACGAGCGGCGGGGAGCCGGTGTCCACAGTCTGTCCGTCGCTGCGGTAGCGAAACCCCGGAACCCGCGAGAAGTCCAAATCTGCCTCGACCAGCCGCCGGAAGCTCACTTCGCCCTCGCCGACGGCCACCGCATCCACTCCGGGCAGCTCAAGAGTCTCATCGGGGAGCATCGTCGCATGCGGCCCACCAACCACCACCGTTGTCGCTGGGTCTATTCGCTCTACCAGCGCGGCAATGTCGCGGACCTCCGAGATCATCGAGGTCAGGGCGGTGATGCCGACGACATCGTAGTGCGCTGCTTGCAGCTTATCGCGCAGCACCCGCAGCGGCTGCTTGACGAACGTGGCGTCAAGTATCTCGACCTCGGCGCCAATTTGGCGCAGCACCGCCGCCAGGTAAGCTATGCCCAGCGGGGGATCGCCCGAGGCGTATCTGAATCTGGGAAAGATAAGCAGTATTTTCATATTGGTTTATTTGTTCCGCGAAAGTAAGACAATGACCCGCAACCTACAGCTATTACGACCGCCAGCGCCGTCAGCGATAGGAACAGGCCGCACAAGACGGTGGCCGGGTAGTAGGCCATAAACAGACGGGTGGCTCCGTCAGGGATCGCCACCCGACGGAAAGCATCCCCCGACTGCTCAATAGGCACGGCCTTCTGCTCCGCGAAACAGTGCCAACCCGGGTACCAGGCATCTGCGGCAAGCAAACTGCTCCCAGAGGAATCAGGCAGGTCTAACCGCATAGAGTTGAGGCAGAGATCTACGGCAGTAGGCTCGGTGATCGCTCCCTCCCGGCCCAGCACCATAAAACGGGGAAGCGCGTTGGTCTGGTAGAGATAGGCACCTTCGCCGTACCAGAGCAACTCTAGGTTGGCCGAGCGGAGCGGCTCCCTTGAAACAATCCACTTTACCGCCGCGGCCGCTAGCAATGGCGAACTGTAGTTCTGCAGCAGCATCATGTTGCCGTTTTCAATTGGGGCCGGTGTGCCTACGGCTATCTTCGCCGCAAGTCCTGAATAGTACTGGTCAATAGACAGCGAATCGTACCCTTGCACGCTGTGATAACCGTAGACCGTAGCTGAGTTGGGAGGCAGGAGTGCTGGGGGAGTCTCAAACAGGCTCCAGGCGTGGCGCGGCGTGATCGCCAGGACACGGCCCTCCGCGGGATCGCACCGCTGAAGCTGGCGCGTCAGCTCCGTCTGGGCATATACTCGCTCGGTTGAGATCATCGGTATGAACCGCCGGCCCCAGGGCAACAACTCCCCGAGCAACACCGCAATGAGTCCTATTCCAAGAAGATAATAGACCACGCTTTGGAAGCGATGAGTCGGAGATATCCGGCGCATTAGATGATCCAACCCCAGAGCCGCCAGCACTGCGACGCACAAGATGTAGACAAACAGCAGGCGGGCAAAGCTGCCGGTGAGGCCGATCTTCGGCACATAGAAGTAAAGCAGCCGCGCCAGCGGCCCGCCCATAATCACGGCAAGTACAACCAGTGTGGCCGCCAGGAAAGCCCAACTGAGCCGGTCGCGCCGGTATACTACAGCGACCAGAGCCAGGAGCAAGGTTACCACGCCCGCGAAGCCGCAATGCTCACTGTAGGGGATGCCGAGCTTCATCCCCCGGTAGTCACCGGCTGCCGAGGTACCTAGCGCATCAGGGAAAACAAAGGTAACCAGCTCGTGCGGCTTGAGGAAGCGTTGCAGTTGAAATTGCCAACCCGCCTCGCTGACCACGTCGCTGCCGCGTGGGGAGTATAGGCCCAGCTCGACTGTGGGCAGCACCTGGGCCATCCCCAGCATCAGCCCCAGGCCGGCGCCGGCAACAAGTGGCCACCACACGACCGGCTGCCTGTGCAGCAGGCGATACAACACCCGGCCTACTGCGTATGTCCCGGCGATCATCCACACGTAGGCGGCAATCTGCATATGCCCGGCCAGTAGTGTCAACCCCAGGCAGGCAGCCAGCAGTACCATCCCTGCCCGCGCTCGCGCCCGCAGTGCCAACTCAATACCGGCCAAGGCACCGGGCAGCCAAGCAGCGCCGGCCACCAGTGTAGGCAGCAGCGCCCACGTGACCATGAATCCGCCATAGGAATACGCCAGGCCGGCAAACAACGCCGGCAGAATCGACAGACGCAACAGGCGACAGAAACAAAAGGTGAGCAGGCCCGCGAAGAAAAAATGCAGAGCGAGACTTAGCCCCAGGAACTTGCCGGTTGGCAGCAGCGCCAGCAGCCAGTTAGGCGGATAGAAGATGCCGGACTGCCCGTTGCCCACCAGGGGGTAGCCGCAGTACTGATAAGGGGACCACATCGGGATTTCGCCGCTGCGCAGCCCGCGTTCCAGCAGCAGCCGCCACGGATAAAACTGGGCAACGCTATCCCAGAGCAACGGGTCCCAGTGCCTCGTGGTCATCTCTGGCGGCTGGGCCTCCCGCCAGGGCAGCATCCACGTCTGGTGCTGGCCAGCCACCGGCACCTTGCCTTCGAACAGACAGGGATACCAGAAGCCGATGCTCACAGCAGCCAACACGAGGACAGCAATCATTCGCGCACAGTTAGCTCTGCCGCACAACGGCACTCATACCACCACCACGAAAGTGCTCACCTTCTGACGTGCTCCCTGGCCTGGGAGGCCCCTGTCCGCCAGCTATCCTTGAGCGTGGGCATCTTCGATGACCGCGCTGCTGAGCTGGTCGCCTTCCCCAGTATCTGAGCCACGGTAGCCCGTGGCGAAGACCATCACCCCTACAAGGATTATCGCCAGCCCCAATATCCGCACCGCTGGTACGCTCTCTTTGAGGATCAACCAGGCGAGGATGGTCACGAATATGTAGTTCAGGGCGACCATAGGGTAGGCATAGCTAACATCCAGGCGGGACAACACGAACAGATAAAGCAGGGAGCTTGCACCGTAGGCAAGGAACCCGCCCAGCACAAACCAGTTACGGAACATCGCGGTGATCACCACGAACAGCGACTTGGCGCCGAGGTCGGCCAAGCCGAACTTCAAACAGATCTGGCCGGCCGCCCCCAGGAGTATCGCACCAAGCAGCACGACAAGTGGGACCCACATAGCAGGCCGTCCTTTGCGATCTTGGGCATCGCCAGTTGATTGGTCAGCATTCATCTGTGCTAGTACCTCAGGCCGCAGCTACACAGACAGTAGCTGCGGCTTGATAGACGTAAGCAAGCTACGCATGGCCGCCAATAGGCCCCTAGCCTCCGTGCAACTAGCATGCCACGAATCCTACGCACGACCGTTGGCCTGGTGCGCACAGTTGCTATCCGGCCGGCGCAAGCTCGTTGGCCAGGTCAACGGCGGAGGCGGCATCCGGCGCGTATCCGTCGGCGCCGATCTCGTCCGCATAGGCCTGGGTAACCGGTGCCCCGCCGATCATAACCTTGACGCTGTCGCGCACGCCAGCGGCACTCAGCGCGTCAATCGTGGTCTGCATTGCCGGCATAGTGGTGGTCAGCAACGCCGACAGTGCCAGGATGTTGGGAGAGTGCTCGCTTACCGCCGCCACAAAGGCATCGGCAGTGACATCGACTTCCAGGTCAACGACCTCATAGCCGCCGCCCTCAAGCATCATCGCCACCAGGTTCTTGCCGATGTCGTGGAGGTCGCCCTGGACCGTGCCAACAGCCACGACGCCACGCGGTTGGACTCCGCTTTCGGCCAGCAGCGGCTTGACGATGTCCATTCCCGCGTGCATAGCCCGTGCAGCAATCAACACCTCCGGCACATAGAACTCGTTGGCCTTGAACCGTCGGCCTACCTCATTCATTCCCGCAATCAGTGCCTCGTTGACGATTGACTCGGGGCTAACTCCCTCGTCAACCGCCTCCTGTACCATCCGGGTCACCTCGTCACGATTACCATTGATTACCATTTCCGCTAGAGCTTGTAAGTCTGCCATCTGTCATCCTCCTGTTTTTATAGGTCTCACTAATAGCATCTACTGCGTGGTGATTTCGTAGACCACGGGCAGATGGTTCCTCATCTGCTGTGCAGATACCTCTAGATTCTACTCGAACATCATATATTCTGCAAATCTCGTCTGGAATTCAGAGCTGCGGAACAGTTCAATATGCTCCGCGACCTGCGCGATGTGGCGGCTGTATTCACGCTCAACACATGAGCGCAGGGCCAGAATTGCGCCGGCGCCAGCAGCGTTGCCTATCGCCGATATTCTATCTGCCGGGACCTCAGGAAGCAACCCCATCCGCAGGGCACTGGCCGGGTCAATGAAGTTGCCGAAGGCTCCGGCGATGAGAATCTCCGCCAGGTCGTCCGCGCTCAGGCCCACCCGTTCCAGCAACATCTCGCTACTGGCCCGAATTGCACTTTTGGCCAACTGCAGTTCGCGGATATCCTTTTGCGTAAAAGTCACGGGGCCGTCGGCGCTCTGGGACGAGTCGGCCAGTACTATCTGCCGCTGGGGGCCCTTCCCTTGCAGGCGCTGGGCCAAGGTGCCAGGCAGGTCCGATGAGACCTCATCGTTGACGATTCGTCCCGCCTTGTCTACCAACCCCATCTCCAAGACGACTGCCATGGCATCAACCAAACCCGAACCGCAGATGCCGCGCGCCGGTTCGTCGCCAATAGTATGCACCACAATATCGCCCTGCACCACTGCGATATGATCTATCGCGCCGGGCGCCGCGCGCATACCGTGTTCTATCTCAGCCCCTTCAAAGGCCGGTCCGGCTGCGCAAGACGCCGTAAGCAAACGCTGCCCGGACCACAGCGCCAGCTCACCGTTGGTCCCGATATCTACCGCAAGCACCGGCCTGCTGCGCCGCGTCAACTCACCGGCAACGATTACCCCCACGGCGTCCGCGCCCACAAAGCCTGCGATACATGGCAAGCAGAACACTTTGCCGCGGGGGTGGATATCTATACCCACCTCTGCAGCGCCCAGGCTAAGCAGCTCAGTAGTCACGGGAACGTAGGGACTCTGCGCCAAGTAGCGCGGCTCCAGTCCCAGGAAAAGGTGGTGCATGCAGGTATTGCCGACCACGGTCACTTCGTAGACATCGCGCAGATCGGCACCCGCCTGCGCTACTGCCTGCTGAATCAACTCGTTGACAACCTGGACCGCTTCGGCGCGCAGTTGACGCAGGCCGTCGGGGTTACTGTTCGAGTGTTCGATACGGGAAATAACATCGGCGCCGAACTGCGCCTGGGGATTGCCCGTGGCCGCCGTAGCCAGTTGCGCGCCCGTCTCCAAGTCCAGCAGGTAAGCCGCCACCGTGGAGGTGCCCAGGTCCACCGCCACGCCCAGGCAATGGCTACGGGCGAAGGCCGGGCGGACGTCAACCAGCTCGGTGCCGACCGTGCAAAGTGATATCTTCTGTTCGTCCGCACGCAGCGCCGAGGCGAGACTACGCAGAGCGCCCACGGAGGCAGTCAACTCCGTCCATGTGTCGGGCAGGGCGTCCGCGACCCGGCGGAAATCACTGCGCTGGTCGTCGAGACTAGGCGCAGGAATCTCTAGATCGTACCGGTGCACGTTGGGGGCCACTGGCACAGAGCGTAATCCGTCCCCGTCCAAGGCCTTCCCAGTGATCACTGTCTCCTCGGTCAGGAGACGGACGACGACCTCACCTTGTACCTGGGTCTGGCAGGCGAGCCGAGCTCCCTGCTGCATTTCCCCCGCGGTCAGGTGCTCCTCTTCCAGGACACTTGGCTCGCTCACCAGCCCCCTGGTCACGACGACCTGGCACTTGCCGCACTTGCCCTGGCCGCCGCACGGGGCATCAATGCTCACACCGGCCGCCTGCGCCGCTTCATATATCGTGCTACCGGCGGGAATCTGAACACTTATCCCCGCCGGCTCGAAAGTGACCTGGCCAAACTGTGGCATACAACCCACTCCATAAGGCAACCGCTTGTTAGTAATAACTCAACTGTTTTTGGGCCTCGGTCCCCGCTTTGCTCTTCGGGTCTATCTCCACAACACGACTAAACAGCGGCCGTGCTTTGTCGTAGTCCCCCAACATTGTGTGGAGCATGGCTATATCGTAGACAACGCGCTGTTCCTGGGGGGCAAGCGCGGCAGCCCGTTGGAAATGCTGCAGCGCCAGCTCGAACTCCCCCTGGTTCATTACCGTATGGGCTAGACCCGACCAGCCCATGACCAGCTCTGGCTGCTCGGCCAGGACTTGCTCGTATAAGCTAAGTGCCTTATCGTATTGCCCGCTGCGCCGCAACTCGTCTGCTTGTTCCAGAAGCCGGTCCATGGGAAGCTCCTTGGCACGAAAATCCGTGAGCGTATAAGAGCCGGAAGCAACCCGACAGTCTAGATCGAGATGGGCTCAAGTCGGGTGCCCTCTTTGAGTCGAGCTCCCCTTACGAAATCGGCTGCAGACATTATCCGTCGGCCGGCAGGTTGTAACTCTCTTATTAGAACTGCACCGGGCTTGGCTTGGACCACGAAACCTTCGCCAGATATGATTTCTACGACTTCCCCGCAGTCTCCTCCCCCGTACTGCTCAGCCCCCACTACGGCGGCCTGGGTGATCTTGAGACGCTGGTCGCCGAACAAGCAGTTCGCACCGGGCCATGGGAAGCATCCGCGGACCTGGTTGACGACCTCCCGAGCCGGCCGACACCAGTCAATAAGGCCATCTTCCCGGGTCAGGGACGGTGCCAAGGTCGCCGCTTCGCGATCTTGAGGCTGGGCCTCGACTTCGCCGGCTACCAGCAGATCCAGGACCTGCATCAGCAACGGAATGCCTGGGACCGTCAGTCGCTGCGTCAGGGTGACCGCGTTGTCCTCCGGCTCGATGGCCAGCATCGTTTGCAGGATGACGTCACCTGCATCGAACTCCTCGTGTATATATTGTACTGTAATCCCCGTTTCTGTCAACCCCTCCATCAGCGCCCGCTGAACCGGCGCCGCCCCCCGCAGCTTGGGCAGCAGTGAGTAGTGCACATTCACACTCCCCTGCGGGGGCATCTTAATAAGGCTCAGAGGCAGTATTTCACCGTACGAGACCACCACAAAAACCTCGGCGGCCCAGGCACGCAGTTGTTGCGGGAAAGCGTCAGCCAACAAGTTCGTCGGCTGGGCCACAGCAATCCCCAACTCCAGAGCTGTCTGCTTCACAGGCGACGGAGAGACCTTTCGCCCCCGCCCCCGGGGTCGGTCAGGCTGCGTGACCACCCCGACGAGTTGGTGTCGTCGGTCAATCGCTCGCAGATATTCAGCCGCCACCGCAGGTGTGCCAAAGAAGACTACCCTCACGGCTCCGATCCTCCTTCCCCCGCGCGCTTACGTCGCATCCGCGCAAAGCAACGTTGGGCCTCTTTCATAGTGGTCGGCTCCAACCGGTAGCCATCCTCAGTATCCGCATCGGGAAGCAGCCAGCAGAGGCTATCAAGGTCGGCCCGATCGGTGAACAGGACGCCGTCAAGGTGGTCAATCTCGTGTTGAAGAACGCGTGCCAGCAGCCCCGCAGCCTCGATGGTGATCTCGCTACCGGCGGGGGTGGTAGCTTTAACAGCTACCTCTTCGTTTCGCTGCACCTGGCCCCGTAGCGTGGGCAGGCTCAAGCATCCCTCCATGCTGTCCTGGCTGCCCAAGGCAGCTACAATGCGCGGGTTTATCAGACGCAGTATCTCGCCGTCTTCGTCGCCGCCTGCTCCAACGACAATAAGGCGACTCGACTCGCCTACCTGGGGCGCGGCCAGTCCCGCTCCTATCTCCACAGACATTGTCTCGATCATCGCCTCGATCAACTCTAGCAGGGCGGCATCTACCTGCCGTACAGGCTTAGCCCTTTTTTGCAGCACCCTGTCCCCGTAAATTCGAATTGGCAGCCTGGCCATGCGTCTCCACTTCCTAAGGAAAGATCCCGTCTTGCTCTACATCATATCTACTGGCTCAATATCGCACAAGATCTGCGTCGGCTCAGTATCGCCTAGAGCCACCGTAAGCTGCTCAATCGTTCGACGCAGGCTGGGTATATCCTTCGCCTTTAGCAGCATCTGGTAGCGATAGCGGCCGCGCAGCTTGTGCAAGGGGGCCTCGGCAGGTCCCAGAAACTGGACCTCGCCCTGCTTGAAGAAGACCCCTATCTCCTGGAGGCAAACCGCCGCGCGTCGGGCTATGCCGAGCGCTCTATCCTCGTCTTCATCAGTAAAGACGAGATTAGCCAACTCCACAAAAGGCGGATACAGATTCTCACGACGAGCGGTGATCTCCCGTTCATAGAACGCGACATAGTCGTGCCCCTGCGCAGCGATTACAGCATAGTGGTCGGGGTTGTAGGTCTGCACCAGCACTTCGCCGGGCTTATCGGCGCGCCCGGCGCGCCCGGCCACCTGTGTCAGCAGTTGAAAGGTATGCTCCGCGGCCCGGAAGTCGGGCCGGTACAGCCCCACGTCGGCATTCAACACCCCCACGAGTGTGACGTTAGCTAGGTCCAGGCCTTTGGCGATCATCTGGGTGCCCACCAATATATTGGCCTCGCCCTGGGCAAAGGACCGCAGAATATCCCCGTGAGCGCCCTTGCGGCGGACCGTATCTCGGTCCATCCGCGCTACTACTGCCTGCTCGAATTCCCGCTGCACCTGGTCGGCAACCCGCTCAGTGCCCAGGCCGTGAAAACCGATGTCCACACCTTCGCAATTGGGACAAATGTCGGGCACAGGTAGACTGTAATCACAGTGGTGACAGCGCATAGTGCGACTGCCGTGATGGTAGGTGAGCGACACCGCGCAGTCGGGACAGCGCAGGACATGGCCGCACTCGCGGCACATCACAAAGGTTGAGAAGCCTCGACGGTTCAGAAACAGGATAGTCTGCTCGCCGCGCGTCAGCCGATCCTCAATCGCCTCCAGCATCATCTGGCTGAAGGTGCCACCTTTACCCATCAGCGTCTCGCTGCGCAGGTCAATGATCTCGACCTGGGGCAGCGGGCGCCTGTCAATGCGCTCCGGCAGTGTCATCAGCGACAAATCTTGACCCGACAGGGCACGGTAGTAGGCTTCCAGCGAGGGCGTGGCGGAGCCCATTAGCAGCACAGCCTCACTGCGGCGCGCCCGCTCAGCCGCCACCGCAGTTGCCTGATACCGTGGTGCACTCTCCTGCTTGTAAGCCCGCTCGTGCTCTTCGTCCACCACGATTATACCCAGGTCACGACAAGGCGCGAAGACCGCCGAACGGGCGCCAATAACGATGTCTGCCTGGCCGCGCTGGATGCGCTCCCACTCGTCATAGCGCTCTCCGGCGCTCAGCCTGCTGTGCAGCAGGGCCAGGCGCTCCCCGAATCGCGCCCGGAATCGGCCTACCATCTGCGGTGTCAGGGCGATCTCCGGCACCAGTACAATCGCCGAGTGCCCGAGCCTCACCGCTGTCTCAATCGCCTGGAGGTAGACTTCGGTCTTACCGCTGGCAGTAATCCCGTGCAGCAGAAGGGCTTCGTGCCGGCGCGCGGTGAGCGCTTTCTGTATGTGCTGGAGAATCTTCCTTTGAGATTCCGTGGGCGGGAGAGGGTGTTTGTCGACATTACCGAGCCCCGGCTCGTAGGGCAGACGATGGCAACGTCGCTGCAGTACTCGCACGAGACCCTTGCGGGACAACGCACCTACCGCGCTGCGGGAAAGCTCGGCGACCGGTACCGGACCGCCCGCTTGTGCAAGTATTCGCATAACCTCCGCCTGACGTGGTGCCCGTTTAGACAGCGTCTGCACGAGCTCAGGCCTGTTCCCGGCCTCTTCTAAGAGCTCCACCACCTGCTGCATGTGCTGCCCAGTGGCCGCCGGCCGCAAGCCGCGCTTGCGGACCAATAGCTCTTTCTTTTCCAAACTGCGCACCGCTGAGCCCACCGCACTACGCGACAGGCCTTGTCCTTCGTCCTGTCCCAGCGCCTGCACCAGGTCATCAAGATCCATCACACCCCCAGCTTCCTGCAGCAGGCGCAGGACTTGCCCCTGGCGAGGTGCCTGGCTAAGCGCCTCGGTCACCACCAGCTCCTCACCCGTGCTGGTCAGCGAAACTGTGGTGAAGCGCGAGCGGGAGATTCCCGGGGGCGTGACGCACCGCAGAGCGTCGCGCAGCGAACAGCCGTATCGGTCAGCCACCCACCGCGCCAGTTCCAACTGGTCTTGGTCAAAGACCGGCGCGTCAACCAGTAAGGAGATAACATATCTCAACCGGGCGGGCGGCGGCTCAGCAGTGAATCCCACAACGTCGCCGGCCAGCCTTTGCCGACCAAACGGTACGAGCACGCGACTGCCGATGACAACCTGTGGGGCCAACTCACGTGGGATCCCATAAGTAAAGGGTCGGTCAACGTCGCGGGCAGCGTAGTCTACCAGTACCTGAGCATAAGTCCCCGCCCTGGAGGGTAACGCGTCCTGTGGTGGTCGCGAGGCGCTCAGATTCCCGCCTTCTCTCGCAGCAGGTCCACGGCATCCAGCCCTTCCCAGGTAAACTCCGGCTCCTCTCGCCCGAAATGGCCGTACGCGGCAGTCTTCTTGTAGATGGGCCGAAGCAGATCGAGGTACTGAATGATCCCTCCCGGAGTAAGATCGAAGTTCTCAGCGATAAGCCTCTCGATCTCAGCCTCCGGTAGCTTCTCTGTGCCGAGGCCGAATACGCTCAGCGAAAACGGTTCGGCATCACCGATGGCATAGGCGATGTGCACCTCGCAGCGCTCCGCCAGACCAGCGGCGACGATGTTCTTGGCCAGATAGCGCATCATGTAGCTGGCACTGCGGTCAACCTTGGTCGGGTCCTTGCCACTGAAGCAGCCGCCCCCATGCCGCGCCCATCCGCCATAGGTGTCCACGATTATCTTGCGGCCAGTCAGGCCAGTATCAGCCTGCGGTCCACCCACACAGAAGCTGCCCGTACCGTTGACAAGTACGTTGTCGACCAGGTCGCCAGCGCGTAGCTGATCAGGAATGACCGGCAACACAACTGTCTCAATCATATCGGCCCGGATCTGAGTCTGGCTCATGCGGGGCCGGTGCTGCACGGCTAGCAGAACCTTGGTAACTTCCACCGGCTGGTTATCCTCATAGCGAACCGTTACTTGACTCTTGCCGTCAGGGCGCAGGTAAGCAAGCTCGCCGGTCTTACGTACCACTGCCAGCCGCTGGCACAGCTTGTGCGCCAACATAATCGGCATCGGCATATACTCTGGGGTTTCGTTGCTGGCGTAGCCGATCATCATTCCCTGGTCGCCTGCTCCACCAGTATCCACGCCCTGGGCGATGTCCGGGGACTGCTCATGAATCGCAGTCAGCACCCCGATAGTATCGCAGTCAAAGCCGTACTTGGCCCGGGTATAACCGATCTCTCGCACGGTCTCGCGGACCACGTGCTCGACCGGGCAGTATGTCTGGGTAGTCACCTCCCCGGCCACCAGGCATGTCCCGGTGGTCACCATTGTCTCGACTGCCACACGAGCTACTGGGTCATCGGCGATGATTCGGTCCAGAATGGCATCCGAGACCTGATCACAGATCTTGTCGGGGTGTCCCTCGGTAACTGATTCTGAGGTAAATTGGAAAACTCGGTTGGCCAATGACGTTGTCTCCCTTCTAACTTCTATTCGGGCGCGGCAGGCAATATCTGCTCAACCTCGTCGAGGATGATCTCAGCGACATCGCTCTTGGACCGCTGGCTCACCTCGCGCAGCATACCGTCTGCACGTATTATGGTGACCTCGTTGCTATCTGTGGCAAAGCCCGCGCCGGCGACGGTCAGATCGTTGGCCACGATGAGGTCCAGATGCCGCTCCCGCAGTTTCCGTGCCGCATTCTCCCGCAGGTGCTCTGTCTCGGCGGCAAAGCCCACTACCACGGCCGGACGGTGCCGGGAAACCGCCACGTCGCCCAGAATATGAGGCGTCGGCACCAGTTCCACCGTCAGGCCTGCTTCGCGGGCGGGTATCTTCTGCTCAGCCCGCACCTGCGGTCTTAAGTTGGCCACCGCTGCAGCACCAATGAAAACATCAGTCCCGGCCAGCCCGGCCATTACCGCCTCGTGCATCTGTTCAGCGCTTTCGACGGCGACTAGCTTGACTCCTGGCGGCGCTCTCAGAGCGGTCGGCCCGCTAACCAGCGTTGCCTGCGCCCCGCGTGCCTGGGCGGCTCGGGCCAGGGCAAAGCCCATCTTGCCGGAGGACGGGTTGCTGATGAACCGCACCGGATCGAGATACTCGCGGGTCGGCCCGGCAGTAACAAGCACCCGTTGGCCCGTAAGAGGCGAATCAGCCACCAGTTCCCGGCTCCTCCAAAGCTTGCACAATGGCAGCGAGGATCGTCTCCAAACCGGCCAAGCGGCCCCACCCCTCCTCGCCATCGGCCAGACGACCTATTTCAGGTGCCACGATGTGGTAGCCCAACTCGGCTAGAGTCTGACAGTTGCGCTGGACGATCGGGTTCTCCCACATTCGCCAGTTCATTGCCGGTGCCACCAGCACCGGCCCCCGTCCAGCACAGATTATGGTGGTAACGAAGTCGTCGCAGATGCCCGCCGCGACCTTCCCCAGCAGATTGGCCGTGGCCGGTACTACTGCAATCAGCTCCGCGAACTCTGCGAGGGAGACATGGGCTATCTCATCACTCTGCGGCTCAGCGAACATATCGCAGGCGACCGGATGGCCGGACAGCGCGCGAAAGGTTGCAGCCCCCACGAATTGGGTGGCATTCGGGGTCATAGCCACCCGGACCTCTGCCCCCAACTTGACCAGAGTGCTGACCAGCTCGCACGCCTTGTACGCGGCGATGCCCCCGGTCACCGCCACGACAATGCGCCGTCCCGCTACCTGCTTACCGATTTCCGCAATAGCCTTCTCGTTCATATCCTATCGTCAATGCCCCGCTTAGGATGAGTCGAAGACCGCCGCCTGCTCAAGCAAGCGCTTCTGGAGTTGTCGCCAATCAAATCTAGCCGTGCACTGGTACTCGGCGAGCAGGATTGCCTGCAACTCAGCGATCGCTGCCGATAGCTCATCATTGATTATAACATAATCGTACATGCCGATGTTACTGATTTCCCGGTGGGCACTGGCCAGGCGCTCTTTGATGGCCTCCCGCGATTCAGTATGCCGCTTTTGCAGCCGTTCCAGCAGCACCTCCCAGGAGGGCGGAGCAACAAAGACAAGTACAGCCTCCTCCCCGAGCTGTTCTTTGACCGATTTCGCGCCCTGGTAGTCAATTTCCAGCACTATCGTCCGCCCCGCAGCCAGAGCCTTCTCCACCGGCCCGCGGGGCGTGCCGTAGAGGTCCTTGTTGTGTACACAGGCCCACTCCAGAAGCTGGCCGGACTCGCGCAGCTCGTCGAACCGGGCCCCGCTGACGAAATGATAGTCCACACCGTCGCAGTCACCTGCTCGAGCCTGACGCGTCGTGCAAGATACCGACACCTCAATCTCCGGATTCGACTCGAGCAAGGCATTGATGATGGTCCCTTTTCCCACACCAGAAGGGCCCGATACCACTATCAAGATACCTGGGCGAGCATCATTCATAATAGAGCACAGATCGGATTGCGGACTAGCTATCCCGGGATCAAGCAGCATCCAATGCACCTCTCATAGTTTAGCACAAGGGGACGGCCGACGCAATTACTACTCCACACAACAAAGCCAGCCATTGCCAGCACCAATGTAGAGACGCCCGTCGGCGATGGCCGTAGAAGAGTAGATATTCGTCCCCAGAGGCAATCTGTGCCGTGCGACTCCGGTGTCGCGCAATAGTGCGCTTATCCCCACGTCATCTACCTCATAACAGTGACGCGCCGCCCTCCACGAGGACGGCGCGACATGCTTCACAGTAATGCTCTGCAATCGCCTAAGCCGGCGATCCTTCACCTATAACGGGGGTAGCTCATCTTCGTCGTATTGGGGGTCAATCACCAGGATGGTGCCCATGTAGTAGGTCGCATTGGCGGTCACCGGCACCTCGGCAACCGGCGAGCCGCCGATCGGCGTGAAAAGTGGTGTGGGCGTAACGAACACATCGTGGTCGCCTGGGGGGATGCTGCTGACCGTAAAGAACCCGCTCAATCCAGCATCGGACGTGCCCTGCTGTCCGCCAATGGTCACCACCATGTTGCCGATGCCATCGTCACTCACAACATCTAGGATGTACCCGGTCACGCTCCCGACATTCGTCGGCCCCGCCGCCCCTCCACCACACCCTGCTATCACCACGACGGTGATGGCTACTGCTGCAATTGCTGCCACGACGATATTGGTACTGTTAGTATGCATTCTCAGACATACACCCTCTCGAATCGCTCGGTGTTCAGTGAGGGGTCAACGACTAGCGATTTATGCTCATGGGGCAGACTGCGGTAGTGCACTGCCCATTGTCGGCCACAGCCTCGATCTTGACCAGGTACATACCCCGGGGCACGACTGTGCCGCTGTTGCTACGCAGGTTCCATGACTGCGTATGCATACCGGCGGTAACTGCCTGCTCGGCGATTACAGTCTTGATGACCTGCCCGGAGATATTCATAACCTCCACGCTGACCGCGCACGCCTGGCTGACCCCGTAGGTAATGACGGCTCCGGCCCCAGCCGCCTGTGCCGTCGCGCTGGTAATCACCAGCCCACCGATCTGCTGGGGTACGACCTCAAGCCGGAAGCGCCGGACTGCGCCTTGCTCGCCGCTGCGGAAGACATAGCTTGGCGTTGTCCGTCCGTAGACCATCTGGCCCGCGTCCAGGTCGGTGATGATGATTGAAAGGTCGTTCGGCACCCGACTAAGATCCGGCAGCAGCACCTCCACATCGCTATCGGGAATGTCAGTAGCGACGACGAAGTCCCAGCTCGCCGATCCGCCGGTTGCCGCAGTGATTGACTGAGCGAGCTGAGTGCCGCCCTCGCCCACGAAGTAGAGGTCCACGCTCTCCGGCGCCCGCGGCGGATTGGGTATGCTGTACGGCTCGACGCCACCGTCGGTAACACCCACTGCCCCGGTGAGGTCCTTGCGGTCGCCGATCCGTGCCGCTACGGGGATAACCCAGCCCAACTCGCCGAGGTCAAGCTCCTGCGAACCTTCTTCTTCAACGCCCAGCGGGCTAGCCGTCATCTGGATAGTTGTCGTGGTTTGAGGGGTTTTGGCATGCACCCAGGCGCCCTCCCACGGCTCGATGTAACTGCGCTCGACATTGACGCCTGTGCGGTATGTTACCAGCAGATAACCATCAATCGGGTCGTACACGTAAGCGAACGGTAGGCGTGTCCCGCTGTCCGTGTACCTAACATTCGTCATCTCCAGGTTGTTCGTGAACGGGTTAGCGATCATATTCCATTGGTCGCCCAGGGGCATAACCAACGGTACGCCGGTGGGCACGGCGGTGCCCGCCACATTTATGTCAGTGGCGGTAGCATAGTTGACGAAGAAACCTTTACCCGCCGTTACCTGGAGCAGGCTATCCGCATCCGGGTGGGTGGCGCCGATATACGGCGGCGACTGCGTCGGATCCCACCACCAGACCTGGTCGGTCAGGAAGACATCCTCAGCATAGCCCGCGCCTGGAATCGGCTGCAGCGGCACGCCCGTCAGGTGCAGACCGGCCGAATAGCTGTGCCCGACTCCTGCATAGCCGGTGAAGTCCACACCCGTCACGTCTGTATCCCCAGGCCCCGGTACGGTGATATCTTGGCTCTGGGGCACAAATACAAAGCCTCCGCCCGGCTCGGCCGTGATCGTAACCAAACCCGCTGAGACGCCAGTGATGGTATAGGTGCCATCGCCAACCGTGGTGTCTGTGTTGGTCCCGTCGGTCACGTCAATGCCGCTTATGGGATTGTCCTCAAAGTCCAGAACCGTGCCGCTCACACTGAAGGTCGTTTCCGTGGCCGTGAAGTCCTGAATCTCGTCGTCATCGCTGATGACTACTGTCACCGGCGGAGTCGGAGAGTAGGTATAGTACTCGCCAACCGGCGAAGTCAGGTCCACATCATAACTGCCATTGGGCAGATCGCCCAGTATGTAGTCACCGGATGAATCAGTCACATCCGAGGTGCCGTTTGTGCTGACGGTGACGCCCTCGACGGGGTCACTGCCGGTGTCGAGAATGGTTCCCGATATGCTCCAGTCACCGGGTTGCATCTCGAAGTCCACGTCGATCTCGTCCGCCGCCAACCCAATCACATCTGTCTGGGTGGGGTCGAAGGTATATGTACCGTAGCTCGGGATCACGCGGTAGTCGTCGTTGATCAGACCTTCGAATTCGTAGGTGCCATCCGACCCGCTGTCCTGCTCGTCAACCAGGTCAGCGGGATCCCCGTAGGGGGTACGATAACACTTAAGGGTGGCCCCCTCCAGCGGGTCGCTACCACCAATATCGTACACCGTGCCCGATATCGAGTAGGTCGCTACCAGTTTGAAGTCCCAGCCGGTCTCGTCCGCCCCCGACACCGTCACATCTTCCTCAGTAGGATCGAAGAACCACACACCGTAGCTCGGTATGACGCGATAATCGTCGTCAGGAAGGCCTTCGAATTCATAGGTGCCATCGGAGGCACTAGTCTGCTCGTCAACCAGGTTATCGGGGTCTAGGAACGCACCATCATAACACTTGAGGGTGGCACCCTCAAGCGCCGTTGTGCCGTCGGTGTCATACACCGTGCCCGATATGGAGTAAGTCGGCGCCGGTGGCGGCGTGTAGGGAGTCTCATAGTATCCCGTCTCGGGCAGGCGGACCATCTCGCCTTCGACCTTCTGGTCAATCGGATCGGGATCGGAGGTCATGAAGTACTGCTGCCAGTCTATCCAGTATGCCCAGTTATCCCAGAACTCGTAGTAGTACAAATGCATGCCAGGAGCCAACTGGAAGCCTAGCTTGGTGGTGTCAGTAGTATACTCTGCGCCATTACGGTAGTTGGTGTCGGCCGGATTGGCTTCGTCCATCTGCGCAGCGAACCAGTCCACTATATCGAACTCGTCGGTCGCCCCGACTCCGCTCAGGCCGGTACAGGTTATCGTCCCCTGGGGCCCGGAGACAGTGTTGGCGGTAATAGCAAACTCGTCTCCCTCTGCCGAACCCGTCTCCATTAGCACCTGCATGCCCACGAGCGAACTCGCCGCATACGGGTCACCGCTGCCGCCGTCCACCTCGTAAGTGATGACATTGCCCGCAACCGAGACCACTTCGGCCTGGCCTTCGACATCGCCGAACAGGTCTATCCACAGGATGCTCTTGAAGGGCCGGTCGCCCAGGCGACCCGCATCGCGCACCTCGCCGTCATCGTCGGCATAGGTGACATCCCAGAGGAAGTCCCCCTGGGGAGGCTCAGCCGACGGCCTTGCCATGGGTGTCACCGACTGGTTGAGCAACACTGGCTGCGTATTCACGCGGAACCAGTAGTAATCGTTGTCCCCCGGCGGCACGCCAATATAGCCCGGGCCATCGGCGGGCCGATTCGGATAGATCGCGATGTGCGTACCATCGCTGGAGCGGAAGTAGTACTGGTAGTCGCCGACCCCGCCTCCACCGGGCAAGTCGGCCGCGTCTATCTCGTAGTAATACACCACGCCGTCGGTATAGGTAATGTCGGCCGGATAGACCTTCCCCATCGACTTCCTGGCCCAGTCGCCCGCCGGGGTGCCGTCTTCGCCGGTCTTGCGGATCCATACCTGCATAGAGGTCGGAGTCAGGTTGTCGGACTGCCAATACTTGATGCGGAAGACGAAGGTGGTATCAGTCGTCCACTTGCCGCCCCGGAAGGGCGTGGTAGGATGAATGTCCTTGTGGATATTGACGTAGTTGGGCCAGATGGTGTCCTCGTTGGTGAAGCGGAATGGTGAGATGGCCTTAACCGACGGGTCAAGGGGATTGCCTGGATTATAGCCGCCATACACATCCGTCGGGTATGTGGGGCCAGCCAACGGTCCCCACGGCTCAGTCGTCGGGTTATGGTTGAAGGGGTTAGGCAACGACCCTGGTGCCTGGGGCCCGAGGGCCTCCAAGTAATAGAGGGGCCAGATGAAGCCCCGTTCGGCCGCACTGAGCAGACCATCCTCGAAGTAAGGATGGGCCGTCAGCACTGGATCAACTTTCGGGTATTGGGTGGGATCCTGGCTATCGTAGGGGTAGCCGTATCCGGCCGGCTCAGCATCTTCATACCACGTCTCAACCGTCTCCACACGGACGTTAAGATCACAGGGGCCATATAGAAGAGCGTCCCACTGATCGTTGACCACATGGGCGGCCTCAATGGCATACCCGGGCCGACCTTGCAGGGCCAGCCCGCACGGGCCGGCCGCCGTGAAGTTACCCACGTCATTTTCGGTGGCCCCCCCGACTCCCCACACCGGCGGTTCCCAGTCGCGGCAGGTCAAGAATTCGTAGGTGTGCCCGCCAGCACGCATACTGGTGTAGACGTTGCTTGTGGGCTCACCGTGCAAGCCCAAATAGGCGACGTCCCAGGCGTCGATATACGGTGTATCAAACTGCAGCGTGAAGATGTTGTGGAACAATTGTAGATAGTTGGTGGGCCGCACAATATACCTGTAGACAAAGCCCCCCGCCCAGGTGCTCCCGCTCTCCCGAACCATAAAATGGGGCCGATTATAGTCGCCATCAACTATCAGCACCGCCTCCGGATCCAGTCCATACGACTCGATGACCAACTCGAGGACATCTCCCGTCATATCCGCGTACGGGTCATCGTGAGGAGTGTATATCCAACGGTCCTCGAAAAGGTCAGGGAGAAGATCGGGCATCCCATACTTGTCATCATGGTTCCACACCGCCGTATTGTTTCCCCACACCTTCATTACGTTGTAGCCAAACCAGTCGAAGCGGGCGTAACCACAACCGCCAATAACGCCCTCGTTGCCGAATTCCTCATAAGGCGTAGTATGACGCCACCAATGGTTGCGGAGTTCCGGCCAATTCCACGTCCCGCTGAAATACTTGATGCGGAAGGTGTACTCATCGCTGCCGGAGCCGTTGTCCGGGTCAGTCGGGCCGCCCGCTGCCGACCGGGCGGTAACCAAGGGATCAACTCCGGTCCCCACCCCGGAATACCATGCCTGCAGCTCGCCACACTCCGAGAGTTCCTCTACCTCCCAGGAGCGGCGCGCGACCGGCACCGTAACGTGCTTGCCCTTGGCCTTTATGGGATCCTCGCTCTTATAATTGTCCGGCTGATCGGCGTCAAACGTGCTGTAATACAGCCAGAACTCGAAATTGTCAAATTCGGGGTTGGGACACGTGGTCGGTATCCAGCCCACCAGGTAGTCATCGTGGTAGTTGGAGAACGGGCCCACAGTGAAAACGCGCATGGGATTGTCCCCGGTGGAAGCTTCGGGAGTGTTCCTGACCACGCCGAAATGGACGGGCAGGTCGTTGGCAGCCAGCACGTTCTCGACCTGGGCGAGATCACAGACGTTCATTACGTCTTTCAGTTCGAAAGTATCGGTTGCAGCAAAGCCAGCGGGCAGATTTGTGGTCGTCTCAATGTAGTCACCAGTGCCGTCTGTGCCGTTGTACGAGATTTCCCGCTCATCCCCTGTAGCCGTGCCGCTGGTAATAACTATTACCTGACCCTCCAGCTCATTCTCATCAAAGGTCGCACCGCTGTAATAGAACTTTGTCGTCGAAGCTATGCTGTCGGCGTCCAATGTTTGTAGCAGGTCGGTCGGCAGATCTTCGTCGACGTCTATGAAATAGCCGAAGCCGGTCTGGCTGTTATCTACAATGTCAAACTCCTGGCCCCGGGCCTCTCCAAGCGAGAATCTCAAGATAAATCCACCCAGGGTATGGTTGGGATAATAGCTGACTGCCGGAATCGGATCGTAGTAGACTCTGGTATCGGAAGGCTTGGACGTTATCTCCAGGTCAGGGCATACCTCATCGTCGAGGGGGTCACCGGTATCCAGAGTGATATAGGTGCCGCCGAAGTCACTGGCATTGTCATCAATAAGATAGTTGTTGCCATCCCCCAGCCCGGTGGTAATTGTCAGCTCCCAGCCGGCCATCTCCCCGGCGTCGTAGCTAACACCAGGCTCAGGGATATAATACACCTTCGTCGGTGAGGCCACGAACGTTAACCGAACGCCGTCCGGACCTGCGTATCGCGTCCCTGCGTCAAATATGCCCTTGCTCGAGTACAATTCCCACGCATACGTCGCACCGCTGGGTGCGGCTGGGTACCAACTGTAGGAAGGCCCGTACAGACGCAGACCGTCAATTCTCTCAGCGGCGAAGCCCTCAGTGTTTTTCGTGGCATTCCAGTTAAGGTGAACCCGGAACCATCTCTGGGAGTTGGCCGTGGCCGTCTGTGGCCACACACCGTTGCCACCGTAACCCAAGCTGAGACTTGCCGCGTCTACAGGTAGGATACTAGCACCGGTGAAGGTGGCAACGAGAATTAGAGCAAGAGCGAGGATAACAAAAGAGCTGTGCCGTGTCAGCATTACTCTCCCTCCTGGAGTTCGAGCGGGTTGACGCGAGCTGTGCTGCGTTTTGTGCCGCGTATCTGGCATGTCGGGACGGCCGATCCTCTTGCGGATTCTCAGCCTGCCATCTGCTGCAACCGGGCACTTGCCCACCCCATCCGGCCCCCGGCACCAAAACTGCCCGTCTCAGCACCATGCAACCCTAGCTGAGCGTGAATGCCAAACCTAATCCCATGCAATTCTACAACAACACGCGAAAGAAGTCAACTGTATTGACAGGCTAAATGCCTGGGCCGGTCGCACCGTGGCTATAGAGCACCTACTCACCCGCCCCTCCTATTAACAAAGCACCCTCCAGCCGCAGCAGGCGGCACTTGAGCTCAAGCCCCCCCGAAAAGCCTCCGAGACTGCCGTCCGCGCGCATTACGCGGTGACAGGGCACGAGCAGCGGCACCGGATTCGCCGCCAGCGCTTGCCCCACCGCTCGCGCCGCCCCAGGTTTACCCAGCCGAGTCGCCAACTCACCGTAACTGACCGTCTCCCCATAGGAAATTCGCACACAGGCCTTAAGTATTTGACGCGCAAAGCCCGAGATAAGTTCCCAATCAACTGGTACAGTGAAGTACTGGCGCCGGCACCCCAGATATTCCTGGATCTGCCGCGCCGCCTGACGGACAACGGAGTTCCCATCCTTCCCCGAGCCACCGATTGCCGCGGCGACGGCCTTTCTGGTCGGTCCAGGCAATACTACCCGGGTAATGCCCCGTGCGTCACCCACCACCCCACACCAGCCCCAGTCTGTCTCGAATAGGAGCTTGGCTATGGCCCCAGCAGAACGGTTGTGGTAGCCCCCACGATCTGACGGTCTGCGCACAGTGTCATTATACCCCAGCCGGCCGAATCGGGAAACCTTCCCTGCCCCTTGTGTTTCTGTTATACTAAAGGGCACTGAAGAGCTATGGACAGAGCCTTGTTTTCGCGAACTGATTTGATGCTCCTTGCCGTCGTACTGTTGCTGTGCGCCTACGGGGCGCTGATGATATATAGCTGCACCCAGGCCCAGCTAGCCATGGCCGACGAGCCTCCTACCCGTACTGTAAGCCTCCAGCTTATTTGGATACTCGTCGGGCTGGTGGTTATGCTCCTGGTGATGATGGTTGACTACAACCGCCTGCCCACTCTCAGCCCCTTCATTTACGGGCTGGTGATGGCGTTGCTACTGCTAGTGCTTGCCATCGGCCCGATCGCCTATGGCAGCGCGCGGCGACTGTCACTTGGCCCGCTCAGCGTGCAGCCCGGGGAATTGGCCAAGATTGCCGTCATTATTGTCCTGGGTACATACCTTGCTAGCCGGATGCGTGGAGAGCAGCAGACCTTTGAGACCGTAGTACGCTCGCTGGCCTATATCCTGGTGCCCTCAGCACTGATATTCCTGCAGCCGGACCTGGGGACACCGGTGGTGCTAGGATTCATCTGGTTTTTTGTTCTCTTCCTGGCGGGGGCGAAGCTGACCCACCTGGCTGCCTTTGGCTTCGCCTTGATGATGCTGTTTGCTGCCGCCTGGGGCGCCGACATTATTCGCCCATATCACAAGGAGCGACTCACCGCCTTTATGCATCCGGAGAATGAGCAGTATGGAGCTGGCTGGCAGATTCGGCAGTCGCTGATTGCCATCGGCTCAGGGCACTTTCTGGGCAAGGGCCTCTACCAGGGCACTCAGAGCCGTCTGTCGTTCATACCTCATCAGGAAAAGGACTTCATATTCACGGTCGTCGGCGAGGAATGGGGATTCGTCGGATCAACGGTGATGCTGGGGCTGCTGGCGATGCTAATGTGGCGGAGTCTAGCCATATCCTGGGCGGCCAAAGACATCCTAGGCCGCCTGCTGGCGGCGGGAGTAGCTGCAATGTTCCTCATTCATATCGTCGCCAACATTGGGATGGCGTTGGGCCTGGCCCCGGTTAAGGGAATGACGCTGCCCTTTGTTAGCTACGGCGGCAGCAGTATGGTAGCGAACTTTGCCGCAGTCGGCATCCTCCAGAGCATTCATATGCGCAAACGGAAGATAGCTTTCTGACTAGCCCGTACCCTTGGCCACGAAATGACTAAAGGCAACCAGCAGGGCCAACAGTTAATCGGATGGGACGGCATGACCGTCCGCGTGCCGGCGGACTGGTCGCTGGCATCTGTCTCCGCCGACGAGAAAGAAGGCTATCTGCGAGTTGACGACCGTGACATGCCGCGGCTGGAAATCAAGTGGGTGAGTACACCCGGCTTCGTGGATCTGCCAGAGACCCTTGACAAGTACTTGGCCTCTATCGAGAAGCGGGCGCGGCGAGATAAGCGGCAGTTCACCAGTGAGCGGGATGCACACGTCGTCAGTAAGCGGCAGATGCACAAAGATAGTCTCCAGACTTTTGCATGGAGCACCTCGTCGCCTGGGCGTCCACGTGGCCGGGAAGACGTACAACAGGCTTACGGGGTAGTCTGGGTCTGTAAGCAGTGCGAGCGCACAGTCGTTGCCCAGGTTATGGGCTTGCCTGACGACGCTCAACTTCTGGCCACGGCCCAGCAAGTGCTGAGCACAATCAAGGACCATCCCGGTGATGACTGGGTGACCTGGGCCGCCTACGGCTTTGCCTGTCAGATGCCCAAGGATTTCGCGCTCAGTACCCAGGAGATGTTTCCCGGCCTCATAAAGCTGTCATTTGCCCGCGAGACCGAGACGGTAACCGTGGGACGCTGGGGCATGGCCGCAACCCTGCTTCGCGAGGAGAGTCTCAATGAGTGGCTTCAGACAGCGCTGGGCAAGGAGCTGCGCCGGTATGGCCCGCAGTCCCAGGAGCGGGAGTTTCGCGGCCACCCCGCAGTTTCGTTCAGCGGTAACCGTATGACGCCCTTGTGGGGGTTGAAGAGTTTTGCACGGCACATTACCGGACGGCAGTGCGCGGACCGATTGCTGGGCTATGCCTGGCATTGTCAACAGGAGAACAAGATATTTGTCTGCTATGCGCTGCTGGACCGGGCCAACTATGATCTAGCCGAAGAGATCGCCAACCACATCGAGTGCCACCAATGAGATGGACAACGCATCAGCATCCCGCCGTAGCCAAAGCCCTCGCCGATAAGGCTATCCGGTCTGCCGCAAGCGTGGCAGCCACTATGGTGGTGGTCCTCGTTTTGCCGTGGGCGATAGCCCCCGCTTACGCGGATCGGACCGAGGCTGTAGAGCTGGTCGAGCAGGCGCAGGAGCTACTCGACCAGGGCCAGCATGAACAGGCCAGGAAGCAGCTTGCGGTCGCACTGAAGGCGGATCCGACTTATCCTGAGGTCCATGCCCAGCTCGGATTCTTGCACGAGGCCAGCGGTGAGATCGAACGGGCTGTTGACTGCTATGGGCAAGTCCTGCAATTGGCGCCCAATCATAGCCATGCACGGGCACGGATGCGCTATGTGTTCTACCAAGCTCGCTTTCCTCGCTGGGTGAAGCTGGACTATCTGAAATACAGTCCAATTTCCGTGGTAGTTGATAAGTGTCAGGTTAGGCTGCCGGGCGCTGATGCGCTGAGGTCCAGGCGCCGCCTTGATTTCGCATATACTACCTCGCTGCTCTTCCCCGAGGAGATGGGACGCAGCGACCCGGCGCCACGGATACCGATTCCCGCGGGCCAATACGGGCGCGCCTATGCCACAGTGAACCGCGTCTGTTACGGCTTGGTGGGGCGGCCCAATTCGCAGGTAACGGACCTCCGCTTCGTGGTGCAATACCCCTCCCAGACCATCAGCCACGCGGATAATGACTACTCTCAACTGGCCACAACCATCACTCACCTGCTCCTGCGCTTTTCTGGGTATGCGGCCATGTACCTGAACCGGCCGCCCACGGGCGACGATGAAGGCCTGGTGCACGTCTATCTGTGCGAACCCGGTCCGGCGGGCGCCGAGCAATACGAGAACAACATCTATTTCTACGACATTGATCAGCCGCGCACCGCGGCGGAATGGGCGCGGGAGGTCGCCCACGAACTGGGCCACTCGCTGCTCCCCGCCGTTGGTCGCTTCGATGAACCCGAGGAAATGGGTGGCGGACTGCTGGGTGAGCGGCTCTTCACGCAGTGGCTGGCGGCGGAGGCGGAGCTGGTCACCGGCGCGCGCTGGCCAAGCCAGACAGTAGCTGATGCGGTGGGAGCAGTCCTAAATGGTGACGGCCAGAAGGTGGCCGATTACATCCAGGAACAGTGTCGGCCAGCCCTGGACCTGTGGTTGCGGGAGGGGCCGGAATCGGCGCTGGTCCAGGCCAAGTCTGCCGAGGCGATGGACTACTTCACCGGCTTCTGCCTGTGGGTGCTGGCCGCGCAGGGGCCTCAGGTCCTGGCTGAGATTCTCGACAATACTCCCGGCGAAAACCCAGCCCCGACCGACTTTCTTGCGACCTACCGCGAGATCGTAACCCGCAACCTGGAAGTCCAGGCGTGGCGCGTGAATGCCGGCGCGTTGAACCCAGCCCAAAGCCGACTGGCTCAGCTTACTCAGGAAGGCGCCGTGCGCCGCGAGGAGATAACCTTGGGCCCCGGCGACACCGCCCTGCTGCCGGTCTTCCTGCCGGCCGGCGCCTGGGTGATTGCCGCTGAGGCAGTCCCGTCCGGCGAGAGTGTGAACCTGGAATTCAGACTGGGCGAGCAAACGCTGGTCAGCCCCAGTCCCCTGACTATCTTCACTGACGAGGCTGGCTGGCATACCGTCCGCCTCTCCGTCGGCGGTGACACCGACCAGTTGCACCTCCAGGGCATACGAATAGAACAGGCTCCGCAGGTATAACACCAGCCTGCCGAGCGTAAATTTGGCGATCGTCTCCGTCTAGTTGCTTAACCTGCACAAAACAAGCCTGGCCCCCCGGCGCTGCCCTCGCACGGAGGCTTACCGGTGAGCCCAGTGATTATTCTAGGCATCACGGGCTTGAACGTTCCACCATGATCTCGTAAGCGCCGGAGTCTACTACCTGAGGAGCCAGCACATCATAGACCCACGTATCCGAACGCCCGGTCAGTGGGTCGGTGGGCAACTCTTGGAGCACGGCAGTTTGCAGTGGCGAGGTGAGGGGCACCCGATTGCCGCTTGAGTCCAGACCATAGGTCGACTGAGTCTTAGTCAGGTCAAGCAGGCGCTCTGGATAGCAACCAGTCTGATCCTTGAACGCGCCGAGAGCTTCGTCCAATTCTTGCAGAGCCTCGTCCAACTGCTGCGTAATCTCGTATCGGGAGGGCCGGGTCTCCAGCACAGCATTGTGCGTTTTCATTAAGAACGGGCTAAGGACTGCAGTACTCACAAGAGCGAACAGGATTGCATCACCTGGCAGATGGGCCCTTGCTGAGCCAAGAGGGCTCCGGACTATAAGGGCAGATGCGGCACAGGCCAGTGCCCAGAGGGTAAGCAGAGACATAGCCAGATGCGGACTAGCAAAGTCGTCGGGGTCGATGAAGAACAGTTCACTGAAAAGCCACGTAAAGACTCCTCCGAAGACTATCGTGAGCACCATGGCTCTCGCCCATTGCCCCGCGGAAGCGCCGCGGATGAGCTTTGAGGCCGCCCACCAGGCGACTAGGCAATAAAGCAGTTGCAGTATGAGGAGTGCGTAGTCGCCAGTATCTTCGGCACCAACAAGCGCTGCTGCCAGTGCTTGAGCGACCTCCCAGTCAATGGCGTTTAGCGTAAGCAGCCCTACCGCCAGGGATAGCAAAATGCCTACCAGTATGCTAAAGGTAAGCATAGCGGTCCGGTCCAGCTCCGGCGCCTGGTCCGCTGCGGCGCGAGGCCTGCGCAAAAGTCGCTGGAAACCGACCAGTAACAGTGCAAATAGGATGACGTGTAGTGTGACCACAAAGAGCGGCGACCCCGAAATCTGTGCCCACCGAGGCACAGGCAAGGTTGCCCGCCGCGTGACATGTACTACTATAGCATCCTGTCGGGCGGGAGAAAATGTCAAGTCCAAGAGTGCCACTTTGGGCAGTAGCCCGAAGAAACGCGTGGCCTGCAACTGCGACCAATCACGGGGCGCAGCGGGATCTATCTCGCTGGCATCATACGACATCTCCGTGAGGTCAAGCTGACCCATCTTCCACGCATCTTCGTCGGTTGAGCGTACACTTCTTAGGGCACGATGTATCATTTGCCCGTACCGGTTCGTGTCAACCGCACCTCGGTACTCACAGAAAAGCGCCTCCCCATTGCCCCGGTCGAGGAGTTCCTTGACCACGGACGTATAACATGAACCCGGCGGGCGCTCTGTTTTGACTTCTGGTTCCATTACTATTAACTCATTGCAGGTGACTGGCGCATCGGCCAGCACAGCCAGGAGCAGTGACGTCTTCTCCGGAGCGCTCACCGCCGAGATTCCTAGTGGATAGGTTAGCCGTTCGGCGGGGAACCGGATACCAATGGGTTCAACATCTTGCAGCACCGGCTGTTCCTGCTGCAACCCGGGGCGTATTCGCAAGGCTACAAAATACCATTGCTTCTGTACATAGCCAGCCGCAATCTCCTCGGCCTCGGGCGGGAATACAAAGCCGTTTTCGTTGAGCCATTCAACGAGTATTGCTGCACTTGTGGCTGACAGCACTGCTGCATCGTAGTCGCCCACCTCCATGCGCTCCCACACTGTTACCCGCTCCGGTGCGCCAGGCAGGCCTCCGGGAGGTGCTGCTGGGGCTTGCAGCCCCGCCTTCATGCCACGGCCATAGCGCCTGAGCGGGTCAACTATATGTGTCTGGATGGTGGGCTGCGTCGCGAGGAATATCGCATCGACGAACTCCGTAGAAGCAGGGAAAACATCGGTTGCGGTTGGCCGCCCAGGCACAGGAATCACCCAGGCAAACTCAGCAGCGGGGCCGCCGTACGTAGTCTGCAGTAGCAGTACCTCGCTGTCGCCTTCCCGGATTACGATGGCCTTCTGAGAGGCGGAACTGACCTCCCCTGCCCCGGCCACTCTTCCTGGGAGCGGAGCCTGCTTGAAGAAGCCACCATCAGCAAATGCAACAGTGGGGCTGAGAAGCAGCACAAGAACCAATAGCCAGAGAGTTCTCATAACGGATCGCCTCCTCACAGTGGACCACGGCATTTCCTTTACCATGTTCCGACATGCTTATTCATCTCCCTTATGCTCCCTCCGTCTTTCGTGAGGAGGCCGGATGCAACCGCAGGTGAAGGTGTTGCTGGTCCCAGGGCATATAATCGCGGACCGCCACGGATAGCTGAGGACCGCACCGGGCAGCAAAACCTCTGGTGACCAAATCCTCTGTCACTCGTTGGCCCCGCTCCTAATTGAACATCTGCCCTGCAAACTCTTGCGCGGAGAAGAGGCGGAGGTCGCCCACCTTCTCCCCTACCCCGATGAGCTTGATCGGTAGGCCCAGCTCCTGCGTGACGCTCAGCATTACCCCGCCCTTGGCCGTGCCGTCGAGCTTGGCGACCAGCAGGCCGGTCACCCCCACCGCCTCGTTGAACACCCGCGCCTGATTGATGGCGTTCTGACCAGTGGTCGCGTCAATGACCAGCAGCCGTTCGTCGGCGGGTCGGCCGAGCTGGCGCTCGATCACCCGGTCCATCTTGCGCAACTCTTCCATCAGATTGCGCTTGGTGTGCAGGCGACCAGCGGTGTCCACGATGACCAGGTTGCAGCCCCGAGCCTTAGCAGCCTCCAATCCATCATAGACCACTGCGGCCGGATCGGAGCCGGACTGCTGGCGGACGATGTCACAGCCCACCCGCTCTGCCCATACCTCAAGTTGCTCCGCCGCCGCTGCGCGGAAAGTATCACCAGCCACCAGCAGCACCTTGTTGCCGGCGGACTGGTACCAGTGGGCGATCTTGGCGATGCAGGTGGTCTTGCCCACGCCGTTGACGCCCAACATCAGAAAGACCGTCGGCCTCTGCTCGCCGACGTTGAGAGGCGCTTCGTACGGCTTGAGCATCTGCTCGACTTGCTCGGCCAACAGCTTGAGCAGGCCCACGGGTTCCGTGATCTGCCGCGACTCGGCCTCTTGGTGAAGCTGCTCGACCATCTGCTCGGCCACGGGCACACTGACGTCGCCCTGGATCAGGGCAGCTTCGAGGTCTTCCAGGAGTTCGTCATCAATAACCGCGCGCCCGGTTAGCACCGCACCGACGCGGCGAAACAGTCCCTTGAGCAAGGGTGTAATTCCTTTCTGGGTATGCAAGACCTTGTAGAAGCAGCGCCCTGCCGCGATAGTAGGTGGGCTATACGCTTTCGCTAAAGCCACGGCGCACAGGAGACCGGCTCTCCCTCCACAAACCACCCAGCAACCGTAGCACATCAGGCCGGCGCAGACTCCACGTCGGGAACCGGCTCCCGAGACTGCTGCCCATTGCTCGCCGCCCAGCGTTCGGCTTCCTTTTGGGCCGTTGCCAACTCCACAGATATCAACTTCGAGACACCAGGCTGCTCCATGGTCACGCCATGCAGCGTATCGGCAATCTCCATCGTTTCGGGATTGTGGGTGATAATGATGAACTGTGAGTCCTGGGCAAAGTCCCGGAGCATCTCGGCAAAGCGACGGGAGTTTGCGGCATCCAAAGCAGCATCAATCTCGTCAAGAATACAGAAGGGCGCTGGTTTGACTCGAATCATCGCAAAGAGCAGGGCAAGAGCCGTCATCGCCTTCTCGCCGCCCGACAGTGCCATCAGGTTTTGGAAGCGACGCCCGGGCTGCTGTACGATTACCTCGACTCCCCCACTGAGCGGGTCCTGGGGCTCGGTTAGCTCTAGGCGCGTGCTGCCGCCGTCGAATAGCCGCCGGAATAGATCGTCAAAGAACTGGGCCACCTGCTCGAAGCTCTTCAGAAAAACGTCCTTGGCGGTCTCATCAATCTCCGCAATTACCTGCTCGAGGTCGTCCCGGGCCTGCTTCAGGTCGTCGAGCTGGGAGCTGAGATAGTCCTCCCGATCGCGCAGGCGCTGGCACTCCTCAATCGCGCTGACATTGACGTACCCGAGCGCGCGGATCTGCTGTTTGAGCTCATTAGCTTCACGCCGAGCCGCCGTCAGCTTGAACTCCTCCGGGCGTTGCGCCAACGCCTCTTCCGGCGTCAGCTCGTAGACTTCCTGCAGCTCTACGACGATATGCTCCAGCTCAGAGTCATGCCGGGCCTGGCGCAGCTCAAGCCGGTGCAACTGTTCGGTTTGCTCTTCCCGCAAATTGACCAACTTGCGTCGAGCCAGCTCAAGCTCGGTGGTAGTGTGACGCAGTTTGGAGAGTTCCTGCTGGCAGCTTTCGGCCTGCTCGTGCAGCGTTTCCGCCTGGTGTTCGAGGTCGCCGTTGTCTCCGCCGCCCGATTGCAAGGTTTGCTCGGCCTGCTGCTCAATGTCCTCAAGTTCGGCCAACTGCGCTTGTTGGTGGGCAATCTCTTGCTCGACCCGACTCAGCTCCTGCTCGTGCTGCTGAGCCATAAGCTGGCCGGAGCGAAACTTCTCCTGCAACTCCGCCACTTTGATCTGGGCAGCAGTCAGCTTATCGCGTTGGTTCTCGCGGTGCTCCGCCATAACTTGCTCGGAAGACAGGCCCTGGAGCTCGCCTTCCAACTGGTCCAGTTCGTGGCGGAACCCCAGCCGCTGCCGCTCGCCCTCTGCCAGCCTTGTATCAGTTTCCTGGTGGCGTTCGCGCAGGGCCGTGATCTCTCCAACCAACTCCTCGCAAGCTGACCTGGCTGCCCGGAAGCGGTCGGCAGTGTGGCCGAGTTCCCCCTCGAGGGCCATCGCCTGTTTGTTGGCTTCCCCCAGTTGTCCCTCGAACTCGCGCACTTGCTGAGCGAGCTCTTGATCCCGACTTTCCAGCTTCTCCTCAGTCTCCCACATCGCAGCCAAGTGGCGCCGGAGCTGCTGCAAGTTCGCTTCGAGTTCAGCCAACTGGTGTCTGCGACTGAAGGACTGGGCTGCACCTTCCTCGAGATCGCCTGCGGTGATTTCACCCAGCGGACCAACTACCTCGCCGCTCAACGTCACTACCCGGGCCGGACCGCCGAGCATCGGGCGAATCCGCGCCTCCGCCGTCAGATCCTCGACAATGAGTACATCCCCCAGCACATGGTCGAGCACGTGTTTCAGTTTCCTGGGGTATTTGACTAGTGCAGAGATCGCCCCCACCACGCCTTGGGCAGCACGGCTGACGCCGGCCGCCCCGCGGGGGGCGAAGCTAGGTGGCGGCATGTTGGTGGCGAGGACTGTGGCGCGGCCCAGGCCGTTCTCGCGCAGGTATTCCAGGCAGCGGCGGCCGTCTTCTTCTGAGGCCACTAGCACCCAATGGAGGCGCTCGCCCAATCCGGCTTCCACAGCCACCTCCAGCTGCCTAGGAACATCCAGGAAGTCAGCGAGCAGCCCCTCAACCCCGATCAACTCCCCCTTATCAGCCGCGGCCAGGAGCGCCCGGGGGCCGTCGGGGTAGCCCTCGTGGCTCTGCTGCAGCTCCTGGAGCAGAGACTCGCGGGATTCGGCCGCCGCCACCGCCTCACCAAGCTGGTCACGTTTGCGGCGGTGCTCGCGCAGCGTCCTGACCAGGGCGGCGTGCTGCTCACGCATCTCGCGCAGGCCCCCGCGAATCTCTTCTTCCTGCTGCTGGCGGGTGGTATTCTCCTCCCGCAGCTCCCCTAATCGGCTCTGAAGCTGGTCACGCTGCTGCTCGAGCTGCTCTTGCTGCCCGGAGAGCCGCTCGAGACGCTCGTCCAGCTCGACCTGCAAGCCTTGCATAGCAGCGACTTCATTCTCCACCGCAGCCGACTGGGCCGACAGTTCCCCGTCCCGCGCTCGCAGGCTTTCTCGGGCCTCGATATGTTGGCGATACTCCGCTTCCTCCTGCTCATGCGACGCGGCCAACTGCTCCAGCCGCTGCTTCTCAGCATCAACGACGGTCTGGTGGCGAGATTGCGTCTGCTCGAGCTTCTGGAGAGCTTTACGCAGTTCCCTGTCTCGCTGCTCGGCTTGCTTCGCAGCCTGCTGAAGCTGCCCGCGGCGTTCGCTGACGCTGCGCAGCTTCTCAGCAGCCAATGCCTGAGCGTTGCGCCGCTTCTCCACCTCACGCTCAGCGTCCCCAGCCTGCCGGCGAAGTTCGTCAAGCGCATCAGCCAGCTTGGTCGCTTGAGTTGACGCCTGCTCGTACTCGGCCTCAAGTACACTGAGCTGGTTACGGGTAGTCTGGAGGTCGGCTTCGACGACGGCGCTGTCGTTGAGGAGGGCACCCCGCTGCTCACGGCGCCGGGCATATTCAACGGCGAGCAGGTCACGCTGCAAGTCGTGCAGCCGCTCAGCGAGCCCTTGGTACTCGCGGGCGACCTCGGCCTGCTTTTCCAAAGGTTCACGCTGGGCACGAAGTTCATAAATGATATCGCGCACGCGCACGAGGTTATCTTCGGTACTGGATAGCTTGCGCTCGGCCTCGGTACGGCGGATCCGATACTTGCGTACGCCCGCGACCTCCTCGAGCAGCTCGCGACGATCCTCGGGCCGGGCGCTAAGAATCGCTTCAAGTTCGCCCTGGCCGACCACAGAATACGAGTCCGCGCCCATCCCGCTGTCTACCAGCAGGTCGCGAACATCGCGCAGTCGCACCTGGTCGCGGTTGATGATGTACTCGCTCTTGCCGGTGCGAAAGAGCCGGCGGGCGATCTCGATCTCGGAGTATTCGGTGGCTAACCGGCGGTCGGAGTTGTCCAGCGTCAGCTTGACCTCGGCCATGCCCAGAGCACGGCGGTTCTCCGAGCCCACGAAGATAACGTCCTCCGCACTCTCGACGCGCAGGGCACGCTGGCCCTGCTCACCAAGAACCCACAGCACTGCATCAGTAATATTGCTCTTACCCACCCCGTTGGGGCCAACAATAGCCGTTATGCCCGGCCCGAACGTCAACTCAGTCTTGTCAGCGAAGGTCTTGAACCCTCGCATCTGGACCTTTTCTAGCTGCACTTTGCTGCCTCGTTTGCTGCGGTTTAGCGCACCAGGATATCAGGCCGAGTCACTGCCTGGCCTGCGTATTCGACCACCAGCATCGGCCACTGCTCATCGAGGCTAAGGACCTCGGTTTGGTCCGCTCTTGCTACGATGGTATCCTCTGACTTTGTCCCGGCTATTGACGGATTCCAAGCGAAGGCCTGGTCTACCATAACCGTCTCGTCGCAATCCATAGTACCCTTGTAGTCGCGTGGTGCGTAGCCGGTGGCACCACCCTGGTGATGAAGCTTCCACTCGTTCGGATGTCCGGCTGCCCCATACGCCTCAACACCAGTGCGGAAGATATTCCGCACGGCAGCACCCGGTCGGGTTTCAGCGATGAAGGCGGCATCCACCTGGCAGACCGCCTGGTGTTTGTCCACCAGTTCGGCCGGCAGATCGCCAAAGTGCACCAGCCGCGTGGCCGATATGTCCAGCCCCCACTTGCGCGCGCCGACGACCAGCATAGCTTTTCGCTCCAGGCGCTTGTCGGTGGGGATGGGATGACGATAGCTGGCGACCCGCTCGTCCACGGCAACAAGCAGGACCGAGACGATGACATTCTGGGCCACGAGCTTACCAGCCAGGCGCGCACCGATTTCATGCTCGGTCATTGCCGGTTCAATCTCGCGCGCGGTCTCAGTCAATGCGCGCGCAGCAATCCCGCCCAGCTTGCGATAGCGTTCGATTTCCGGCTCCAGGAGACTCCAGCGCAGCCGCGCCAGTTCTGCGCCCATTGGCTTTGCCTGGCTCGGCCACGCGCCATCAGTGGCGATGTCGCCGTGCACAATCTGCTCCAGTATGGCCTCGCGATTCTCATCGTGCCAGTTCATAAAATGAATCTCGAACGGTAGGTCGCCGATCTCCTCATCTTCGAGCCGGCCCGCTTCGATGTTGTTGGTGATGATGTGCTGGCCATCACGGGTAACCACAGCCGGTGCTATGCCGTCATCACTGTCAATAACGACATGGTTGTCCGCCCCGCCGGTGAGCCACTGGAAGTTGATCTTGTTGTTGAAGACAACCGCATCGAGTTCGTGCTCGACCATGAACTCGCGGATGCGGCCCAGTTTCGCTTGCATCTCTTCCTGGCGTGTCATCGTTGACCACTTCCCTATGTTCGCCACTGGGCAGAATGAAGCGTCGTTACTGTGAGCAGGTACAAGTAGGCGAGCAGTCTGCTGGTTCTGCTGCGGGGATTATAGCAGTCAGCAACGTGGATTGTCAAACTCGTCGCGCCCAGTGCGCAGGTGAACGTATGTTTGACCAATCGTTGCGTTTTTCGAGACCCTGTGTTACAATTTCAGCCAAGCTGGCCGATAGCAGGTCAGTCCCTGTGTCCTACGCCTAGCTATATGCCTATACTTCCCTGGACGGAACAACTTGCCGTTGACATCGGCAGCGCTTGGGTGCACATCGCGGCAAAAGGCGAAGGCGTCGTATTACGCGAGCCTAGCTTCGTTGCCTTCGAGGACCGCCGACATAAACCAGTAGCCGTGGGCACGGAGGCCCACCAGTTCTGGGCACGAGGTGTGGCCGAAGTCGAGGTCGTTCGGCCAGTTCGAAGTGGCGTGGTGGCCGACTTCGACGCCGCCGTCGCGATGCTGCGCCAGTTCATCCGCCGGGCTCTGGGCCATCGTCCTCTACTCTCGCCGCTGGTGGTGACAGCGATGCCGGCTGGCGGTACCCAAGTGGAAGAGCGGGCCCTGCGCGACGCCCTGACCGCAGCCGGTGCCGGCCAGATAGTAACCGTACAGCGGCTGCTCGCTGTTGGCCTGGGTTCCGGACTACCATTCCACTCTGAGGATAGCCACCTTCTGGTTGATATCGGTGCTGGGTGTACCGACGCCGGTGTCTTCCACAACGGACTTGTCACCTCCATCCGCTCGTTCCGATTCGGGGGCGATGACCTCGATGAGATGATCATTCGCGCCGTCAAGTCTGAACGCGGAATCCGCATCGCCTATCCAGCCGCCCAGCACCTCAAGCACGAAGCTGGCTCGGTGCACAGCGCCCTGCATAATGGCCCCGTTCACATAGATGACGTGGTCATGGTTGAGGACGATCAGTACGTCGAGTCGTATGAAATCGAGGTTGAGCAGATACCGCAGATCCTAGCCAAGGCCTTGGTGCCGTTGATTGACGAGCTGAACTGGCTAATCGAGGAGCTGCCCCGCGCGCAGAAACAGCAGGTCGCCGGTGGCGGGATCGTCTTGAGCGGCGGCACCGCCCTCTTGCATGGCCTGGACCAGTTGCTGGGGTCAGCGCTGCATCTGCCCTGTACAGTCGCTACCGATCCGATCTCGTGCACCATCCTGGGTCTGGAGGCCGTACTGTCCGATATTGAGGCCCTCTCCCTGGGCGGCCAACGCTTCGGGGCGATACGGGTATGAACAACAAGGCAGTTGGGAGTGTTGGCAATGAGCTGCATATTCTGCCAGATCGCCACCGGTAAAATTGATAGCGAAATCGTCTACCAGGATGAACAGGTGGTAGCATTCCGCGATCTCAATCCCCAAGCGCCTGTCCACATTTTGATCATTCCGCGGGAGCATATCACTAATCTGGATGGGGCCTCAGCAGCCAATGCTGCTCTGTTGGGGCACTGCGCGCTAGTCGCTGCGGAGATCGCCCGGGCGGAGGGCTTCGCCGAGGGTGGTTACCGCCTTGTGACTAATGTGGGCCCCGACGGCGGGCAGAGCGTGGACCATCTGCACTTCCACCTGCTGGCCGGGCGGCGCATGCATTGGCCGCCAGGTTAATCGCGGTAGGCCAAAGAAAAAATGGGACACCACATGCGGAATCTTGGTGCCGTGCTCATTGCGGCAGTGGTGGCATATGTTGCGATTCTTGTCATCATCGCAGTGTACGCCTTGTTGGCTGTCCGAATCGGGCCCCTTGGCACCAGCAAAGTGGCATTGATAGTCGAAATATATCTCTATGACATATCGCTCTTTTTCATCGCTTGTATTCCGGCTGGCATCGTAGCAGGACTCGTCGCGACCCCAACTTGGGGGCGTAAGGCTGGAGTCATTGGTGGTACAGTGGCGTGGACAGTATGCTTTCTGCAAGGCCTGGAGGTCTGGTTTGTCGACTTGCCCTTCCCCGCACTTTCATGGTTCTGGGTGATGCGAATCACCCTTGCGGTTGCCGGGCTACTTGGTGCAATAGCGGGCGGACTGGTTGGAGCAATGATCTATGAGAAGATGCAAGCCAAGTGGGGACGTCAGGTAGGCGCGAGTACCCCCTAGTGCAGAGGGCGTGGCGGCGACTACCGATCTTATATGAGGAGGAATCTGTTACGAATTCCGAGAGCACGAGAACAGAGAATAGGTTACCCGCGCGGTCGCTAACGTACCGCGATCGCGAACTGGAAGTCCTGGTCGGACCCCACGACCGGAACCTGAAGGTGATAGAGGAGCAATTCGGCGTCCAGATTGTTCCCCGCGACGATCAGCTTCAGGTGTTCGGTGAGGAGGCGGCAGCGGAGGACACCGTGCAGTTGCTCAAGCGACTGCTGGCGATCATCCGCCAGCGACACAGCCTTAGCGACCAGGACCTCAAGTATGCGCTGCAGGCGGTACAGCGCGAGGCTGCCGATGACGCTGACGCCCTGCTGGCCGAAGCGCTACTGGTGAGCCCACGCGGCAAGCCCATCCGGCCCAAGACCGCCGGCCAGGTTGAGTACGTTCAGGTGGTGGCCGACAACGATGTGGTCTTCTGCACTGGCCCTGCGGGGACTGGCAAGACTTACCTGGCCATGGCCATGGCAGTCAACGCCATGAAAGAGGGCCAGGTAAACCGCATCGTTCTGACTCGTCCGATCGTCGAGGCGGGAGAAGAGCTGGGCTTCCTGCCCGGCGATGTGATGGACAAAGTGGACCCGTACCTGCGCCCTCTCTATGACGCTCTCATTGATGTTATGGGTGCCGACCGCCTCCAACGTCACCTGCGCCGTGGCACGATCGAGGTCGTGCCACTGGCATACATGCGCGGGCGGACCATCAATGATGCCTTCATCGTGCTCGACGAGGCCCAGAATACCTCGACCGGCCAGATGAAGATGGCACTGACGCGCGTGGGCCTGGGGTCTAAAATGATCGTCACCGGCGACGTTACTCAGATTGATCTGCCCCCGTCCGCCACGTCAGGGCTGGTGCACGCCACTGAGGTCCTGGGCGCAGTCCCAGGCATCGCCATCTCCCGGCTCACCGGCCACGACATAGTGCGGCACGACCTGGTCCAGCGCATTGTCGAGGCCTACGAACAGGCCCAGACGAACTCCACAGCGGCGGCTGAGGGCGGTAGCTAAGCCGCCGGGTCACCGACAAGGGAGTGCGCCACAGATGCCCCCAATAAAGAACCGGCATACCAACCGCTCCTTCCTGCTCTCGCGGCTGGCCGGATTGAGCGAGCTCCAGCAGCGGCGCATCCTGCTGGCGGTACTCACAATCGGGCTGCTGTTCTTTAGTCTGTGGGCTCAGGTGCTTCCCACCAAGGTCGACTGGTCGGTGGGAGATACCGCCGAGCGGACCATTACTGCTCCCCGCAGCGCAGTCTACATTGCCACCGAGCAGACGGAGAGGCTCCGCGAGGAGGCCGCAGATAGAGTCCCCTACGAATACCGCCCTATTGCTGACGCTAAAGACAAGGTACTGCGGGTGATCAGCGACATCTTCGCGCAGGCCCGTGATATTCGGCAGAATTCCGCGCCGGACTTGCCGACTATTGATAAGATGACACAGCTCCAGGAGCGCCTGGCCATTGGCCTCAGCAATGCAACGCTGCGGACAGCGGTGGAAAAGCCGCTAACCACGTTGGAGCAGGTCGAGGCTGCAGCGCAGGACCTGGCTGCAACCGAAATGGGCAAACCCCTCCGCGAGAACACCAACGACATAGCCCAAGCCCAAGAGCGAATTGCCGAACGAGCAAAGAGATTGAACCTGACGGCCGCGGCTGCCGCAGCGGCCGCTGAAATCGCTCGGCTCAGTCTCAAGCCCAATCAGTCCTTCGATCACGAGGCGACCGAAGGAAAGCGGAGACTTGCGCGCGAGGCGGTCCAGCCCATCGAGCGGACTGTGCAGGCTCGCGAGGTAATTATCGCCGAGGGCGACACTGTAACCACACTGCACCTCGATATGCTGCGGGCCGTGGGCCTGATCAACCCGCTCATTGACTACACCCAGGGACTGGCCATGCTAGCTCTGCTGACCCTGATAGTCATCCTGCTGTGGGCCTTTGCTGCTCGGCTAGCTCCTGGAGTCTATGACGATGTAGGTCGGTTAGCCCTGCTCAGTGTGGTGATCATCACCGCCGCGCTAATCTTCCGCATCAGCCACCAATCCGCCCACTTCGAAGCCATCGTGCTCACTGCCGCTACGGCCGCATGCATGCTGCTGGCTTTAGCCACGCGGCCGTTGCTCGCCTCCGGGACTGCCGCGATACTAGGCTTGCTAGTGGGCGTCGTTACCCCGTCCAGTGATGTGCGGTTGGTGGTGGCCACGATTATATGTGGGTTGTTCGCCGCCAATGTCAGCGCCATCCGGGGCAGTTGGAGCCGGACCGTCGCACAGGCTGCCGTGATGGTCGCATTAGCCAACCCCGTGATCCTGCTTGCTACTACCGAGGCCTTCAGTTCAGTTGTCCAATGGAATGTAGTTGGCGCCACGGCGCTGGGCGGGGTGGCCGCCACGCTGCTCGCTATCGGCGCGATTATTGTCCTGGAACGCCCGCTGGGCCTGCTCACTGACCTACGTCTGATGGAGCTGTCGAATCCCAACGAACCGATTCTGCGCCAGCTTCGCCGGGAGGCGCCAGCGACGTACCAGTCGGCCACGATGGTGGCCAGCCTAGCCGAGCAAGCTGCCGAGGCGATCGGCGCCAACGGGCTACTAGCCCACACTGCAGCCCTCTACCACGACATCGGCAAGATAAGGCGACCGTACTTCTTCGTGGAGAACCAATTCGGTGGGGAGAACCCCCACGAGAAACTCACGCCGCACCTCAGCGCAATGGTCATCAGCGCCCACGTCAAAGACGGCCTGGAAATAGCCCAAGAGATCGGCTTACCCCCGGCCATCGCCAGCGCCATCCCGCAAAGCCATGGCACTTATCTGATCCAGTACTTTTACCAGAAGGCCCGCGAGCAAGCGGGGGAAGACGAAGAAGTCTCTGAGGAGAGCTTCCGCTATCCCGGGCCCAAGCCCCAGACGAAAGAGAATGCGCTGGTTATGCTCGCTGACATTGTCGAGGCCGCCGCGCGCACCCTCGACGAACCGACTCCATCCAACGTCGAGAGGCTGGTAAACAAGCTCGTGGACGAAAAAGTCGCCGAGGGGCAGTTAGACGAGTGCCCACTGACCTTCGCCGATGTCAAGCGGCTCAGGCGTAGTCTCATTGACGGCATCAACACGATGTTCCACCAACGGATCAAGTACCCTGATCAAATTGAGCGCGATGCCGAAGAGGTGGCCAAGGCGTACGGGCAGCCAGAAGAAGTCCGCGACTGAAAATGGGCCCAACCGCCGAGCCAATGATAGTAGAAATCCGCAGTCTCCAGGATATCTCCGCTGACCTCAGCCAGCTAGAGCAGGTGGTGCAAGCCGCCGCCGAGAGAATGGCAGCGGCGCTTGACAACCTGAGTATTGTGCTGGTGGATGACGAGCGGATGGCCGCCCTCAATCAACGGCTCCTGGACCGCTCAGGTCCGACCGACGTGATTGCCTTCCAGGCGGAAGAAGACGAAGAGGGGCAGGGCGGCGAGATCATAATTTCGGTCGAGGCTGCCGCACGCCAGGCGCAGGAGTACGGACACAGCCTAGAGCGGGAGCTTTGCCTGCTGGCGGTGCACGGACTACTGCACGTTCTGGGCTACGAAGACGAGCCGGAGACGAAGCGTGCCAAGATGGAGCGCATCCAGCAGCAGCTAATGACCGAGATCTGCCCTCCGTAAGAGCAACATTTGTGTCGCGACAGGAATGTCGCTCCTACCATATTGACCAGAGTCCTCGACGAGTTCACGACACATAGTCGGGGCAAGGGTGCCCCTCCCACGACTTTTGCAGCAGTCTCTATTCAAGAAGCGAGTTGTCCGTAAGCCCTTACTCGCCTCCGATGATCTGGGCCGAGGACAGCCGCACGCTGGGGATGATGCTGCCGGGTTCCTCGCGATAGTCGCTGGAGACTGCATCAACTTGCCCGAGCAGCTCGAAGATGTCGCCACCGATCATCGTGTTCTTGACTGGATAGGCCAGCTCGCCCTTTTCGATCTTGAAACCGAAGTCAACTGTGGCCGAGACATCGCCGCTGGCCGAATCGGGCTCGACCTGCGCGGAGTTGATGTACAAGCCCTCCTCAATTTCACCAATCAACTCGGCTTCGCTACGCTCGCCGGGCTGGATGAGCAAGTTGCTCGGCCCGATGCCAACGTCCGGCGTATAGCCGCCGCGCGCAGCGTGCGCGGTATTCTCGACTCCCGCCTTGTTGGCCGTGTAGGAGTTGTGCAGATAGGTGGTGAGAATACCCTTGTCCAGCAGCATGCGCCTCTGCTTAGCTACCCCCTCGCCGTCCCAGGCCCGTGAGCTAATTCCGGCGGGAACGAAGGGGTCTTCAGTCACGCTAACCAGCGCGCTAGCGATTTGTTCCCCGGCTTTGCCCACCATAAAGGTCCGGTTGCGCTGGACGCTTTCGGCATTGGCAGCAGCAACAGGGCTTGTCAGAAACCCCCCAGCGCTCAACGGTCCCATAACCACTGGCCAGCAGGCGGTCTTGACGTGCCGAGCACCCAGGAACCTGCGGGCCTGCTCGGTGGCCTGGCGACCTACCCCCACCGGCACGAAATCAGCCAGACGGCGGGCGACGTCGTACTCGAAGTAAGTGCCGACTTCCTCGCCCTCGTGCACTACCGCCATAAAGACAATCTGCGTTGAGGTACTAGGGATGCCTAGAGCGATGCCGGTGGAGCTGGCCACGGCGGATTCGCCCACACCCAGGCTGGCCCCGCCGGAGAGCGCCACGTCGGTGCTGACCTCCCGAGCCTCCTCAATCCCCGCCTGGCACCACTGCACCACCTGGGCGGAAGGCAGGCCGGCGACTTCGTCGTCAAAGAGATCGGCTACTGCCTGCACCTCAGCCGGCGGGGGCAGCGCGAGGAAATCCGGATCGGCATGAGTAGCCTGGGCCAGTGCGGCCGCCTGCTCGCCGCAGGCCCGTACTTCGGACAGCTCCAGGCTCTGGTTGCTCGCCAGTCCTATACCACCGTTGACGAAGGCACGCACGCCCACGCCGTAGTCCCGCGTTACGCGGCAGTCGCTAATGCTGCTCTTCTCGACCTCGACCTGCACCGATCGGGCCGAGGCACAGACCGCATCGGCCCATTCCGCCCCTCCGGCCATCGCCGCGTCTACTGCCGCCTGAGCAATATCAAGCAAGCTAGTCAACAAACACCCTCCTATGGTTCTGTCCAAAGCGACTTGAGGAAGTACTACTTACCGCCTATCGATGGGCGATTGTAGCGTCGAAGTCGTCGTCGCGCAGCTTCTGCACGAGCTCCTGTGCCTGCTCGCGCTTAGCGAAGCTGCCCGCGTTCACGCGGTGGTAGGTGATGCCATCCTTGGTAATATCCGTGACGAGCGGGCTATAGCCTTTGGCAGTCAGCTTCGCAGCCTGATTCTGCGCATTTTCGCTCTGTACAAACGACCCTGCCACCACCACCCACTCCCCGGCCCCACTCCCCTCCGACTCCTGGCTGGCCGCATCCCGGTCGCTCTCCAGCGCATGAAGTTCCGCCCCATCTTGGGGCTCGTGCTCCTGCGCGCGCTCTTCGGCCTCCCGCAGCTTCATCTCCAGCTTCTCACCCTCGGAGGGAGCGCGCTCTTCGACCTCGACCACCGGTTGCAGGGGCAGCTCAGCCTCTTCCGAAATGGTCACGGTCGGGATAGTAGCCTCATCAGTAGGCTCAGCAATCTCCTGCTTAGTCTGCAGGTCCACCTCGGCCAAGCGCTGCCCCACCCAGTTGCGGCCCGCCTGGTAGCTGACAATCCCGGCAATTACACAGATGAGCAGCACTATCAGCCAGAAGCCAATAGTCTCACGCCTTTGCTGTTCTGTGCTCTTTCGGGCTGGCATAATCTGCTCCCCCCGCCTGGTTGGCCTACTCAACAGTTCTGCGTCACGCGAGAAAGACTCAGGCAAATCTTAGCACGAAAACGCATCTCAAGCAAGTAACTGCCGCGAAGCTCAGCTGGCACAGTGGCCTTGCTAATACTCTCTTGCATTGCGGATTTCCCGAGTGATATGGATACAGTGCCATGGGCAGGCATCTCCTGGGTGGCTTGGTCCTGGGCTATGCTTCTTCAGGCCTAGCTTCTGCGCTAGGGGTCGCGATGCGATACAAGTGGCTGCATATCCGAAAGCGCTTGCCCCGCAGATAGGTAACCAGCGTCAAACCCAACTTCTCGGCCAGCTCCAGCCCCAGGGAGGTAGCATTGGACATCGTGGCCAGCAACGGGATTCCGGCACGCACCGTCTTGGTCACCATTGTCGAACTGGCTCGGCCAGTCACCACCAGCGCCATCTCTGACAGCGCCACCTTCCGCAGGAGGCAATGGCCGACTACCTTGTCTACGGCGTTATGCCGTCCAATATCTTCATGCAGGACCACCAGCTTCCCACTACGGTCAAAGAGCGCTGCCCCATGCGTGCCGCCGGACTGGCGGCGCTGCTCCTGGTGGTCGCGAAACTGGGGCAACATACTCAACAGGTCAGCAGCATCCCACACGACCTCACCTCCGGGCGTCAAAGCATCAGGTAAGCTTTCTGGCGATTCTTGCGCGTCGGTGCAACCGGTGCCTACTCGGCGCACATGGCTCGGTGGCGTGCCCTCAATAAACACGTTAACTGCATCGGGTCCGGATTCACAGTGGCGAGCCGAGAGTATTTCGCTCACATCTCCGACCAGTCCCTCCGTCAGACAGTAGCCGACGGCCAGCTCGATATCATCGCCGGGCTGACGCATTATCACGGCAGCAGGCTGCTCGTTGATCGATAAAGCAAGCGGCTGCTCAACTGGGACCTGGAACTCCCGTTCAGATACCCGGTCCTCTTGGTCAAAAAAACTAGCAATGTGCGGCTTACTGCGCATCAGCTCACCACCAGAGTCTAGGCAATGCTCCCCAGGGCTATCTGCTCAGCCCGGGCAAGTTGTTCGGGGGTATTGACGTTGAAGAATAGCACTTCGGGTGGCCCAAACTGCTCAACTTCCGCCTCGTCAAGCCGGCACACCCTCACTTTAGGGAAGAAGTCAGCGACCCGGGTGCCGCCGGCTGCCAGGGCCTCGACGATGGCCGGTAGGCAGGCGCAGGTGTAGGCCGCGCACAGCGGCTGGTCTCGTCCCCCGATCACTGGCACTACCGCGTCGAAGCCACGACTGGCGACCAGGAGATGACGGAGTAACTCGCTTGTGATGAAGGGCATATCACACGCCACCACCAAATACACATCGGCGGAAGCCGCCTTCATACCGGTATAGATGGCCGCGAGCGGCCCAGCTCCGGGACTGTCGTCAGCTACAAAACGGGCGCCCGCCGGAGCTCGTTCGCCTCCGACCACGACCACCTCACCTACCACTGCCGCTACTGCATCCAGGACCCGCTCTATCATCGGAATCCCGCCGACTTCATGCCAGCCCTTTTCCCGCCTCAGCCGACGGCCCTGGCCCCCCGCCAGCACCAGACCTACGATATCAGCCTCACTCATCCGCTCTCCCCTAATCAGTCAGCAGTTTGAACCTATCATCTGAGCCATTCGTTGCGCTTGCAGTGACGACCTTCGCTCGAAAGCGCCCCGGCAAAGGATTCTTTTGCCAGGCGGGCGAAATTAGGTGTGGTTGCTATGCCTGACCATACATTTCGCGAGTTGACATCTTTGGCCGAAGCCCTGGGACTGTGCCGCGAGCATATTGGTGCCCGCGACACCAGCTGCCAAGTGGTACCACTGAGCGAGGCGGCTGGCCAGGTTCTGGCCGTTTCCGTGCAGGCAGATGCACCATTGCCTCACTTCCCTCGGTCAACGATGGACGGCTACGCGGTCCGCGCCAGTGATACGTTTAGCGCCTCGCCTGCCGCCCCCGGCATGCTGGAGCTCGTGGGCACGGTGCAGATAGGGCACCCCCCCTACCTCACTCTGCAAGCCGGTCAAGCGGTGGAGATACCCACTGGCGGAATGCTGCCCGGTGGCGCGGATGCCGTGCTGATGCTCGAATATGCCGAGCGGCTCGGCGGAAACGACATTCAGGCCTTCCGTCCGGTAGCTCCTGGCCAGCACGTCCAGCACGTGGGCGAGGACATGCCCGAGGGAGCTGAGGCGCTACGGGCGGGAATGCTGCTGACCAGCGCTCACATTGCCTGCTGGCGGCGTTGGGCAAAACCGAGGTAGAAGTCGCCGCCCGCCCTCGTGTGGGTCTGGTCAGTACGGGTGATGAGATTGTTCCGGTTGAGGCCAAGCCCGCTCCCGGGCAGACGCGAGATGCTAACAGACATGGCCTGGCGGCGCTGTGTTGGCAGAGCGGCGGGGAGCCAGTGCCGATGGGGATAGTGCCCGACCAGGTGGAAGCCTTGCAGCAGGCCGCCGCCGAAGCTCTGGCCGACTGTGACGTGCTCACCATCTCCGGGGGCAGCTCGGCGGGCGCCCATGACCTGACCTTCGAGGTGCTCCAGCACCTGGGCGCGCCCGGCGTCTTCGTCAACGGAATCGCGCTACGCCCGGGCAAGCCCACGATCATCGCCTCGTCTGCGGGCAAGCTCGCTTTCGGGTTGCCCGGCCATCCCGTCTCTGCTCTGATCGTTTTCCACCGGCTCGTTCGACCCGTGCTCTCCTGGCTAACCGGCAGCGAGCTACGCGACTTGTGTCTGACCGCCCGCGTCACGCGCAATATATCATCTCGGTCCGGGTACACCGAGTACGTCCGGGTGCGTCTGTACTCGGAAAGCGGCGAGTGGTTGGCCGAGCCACTTTTCGGCAAGTCGGCCACCCTCGCCCCGCTGGCTGAGGCTGACGGGATGATTGAGATCGCCCAAGGAGCCGAAGGCGTAACCGAAGGCCAATCCGTACAAGTAATCCTATGGAGTTGAGCACCGCACTATGTCTACAGGCAGACGAATCTACTTGAAGATGACCGATCCCGAAGAGGCTCTGAGCCTGTTGCTCGCTCGCGCCGCAGAGCTATCCGAGCTACCCGCGGAGACAATCCCGACCACAGCAGCACTGGATCGGGTGACCGCTGTCGCAATCTATGCCCATGCCTCCTCGCCTACCTTCCCCGCAGCGGCGATGGATGGCTACGCTGTAGCATCAGCCCTCACCTTCGCTGCTTCTGAAGCCGAGCCGGTGACCCTCGCTGTTCCACGAGAGGCAGAACCAGTGGACACCGGCGAGGCCTTGCCTGTCGGGAAAGACGCAGTGTGCAAGATCGAGGATGTTCACGAACAGCCCGAGGCTATTACCGTGCTGGCGGCGGCCTGGCCGGGCCAGCATGTCCGCCTGGTCGGCGAGGAGGTCGCTGCTGGGGAACTGCTCGTCACCTCGGGACAACGGTTGACACCCCGACATATTGGACTCCTACTCGCGGCACAGGTCTGGTCCGTAGCGGTGCGGCGCAAGCCAGCGGTTACGATAGTGCCAACTGGCGCCGAGTGCATTCCGGCGGGACAGGAACCCGCCAAGGACCAATTTGTGGAATACAACGGCCCGATGCTCGCTGCTGCGCTGACTCAATGGGGCGCCCAACCCCGTTTACTCCCACCAGTCGCTAACGATGCGAAGCTACTGTCCACAGCCATCAATCAGGCCGCCGACAGCAGTGACGTAGCGGATGTTGAGCTGCTTGTGCCACCTGACCAGATCGAGCGCAGCATAGTAGCGGTGGGCAGCCACGACCTGGCGCTGGCCGCCGTCGCCGAGCACTTAGCCCAGCATCCGCCGCTGTTGCACCTCGTCTGTCTGAGCACGGGCAGCACCGAGGGACTGGCAGCCCTGGGACGAGGTGAGGGGCATATCGCCGGCACGCATCTACTCGACGCAGCAACCCAAGAGTATAACGTTCCCTACGTCCAGCGCTGGTTGGCGGACTTGCCACTTGTCCTGGTCAACCTGGCCTTCCGCGAGGTCGGACTACTGGTCAGGAAGGGGAATCCGCAGGCGCTGCGTGAGCTTGCCGACCTAACCCGCCATGACGTAACCTTTATCAACCGTCAACCAGGCTCGGGCACGCGGGTGCTGCTCGATTTCCTGCTCCACCAGCGCAATATCGCCACTGCAGCCGTCACGGGATATGAGCGGGAAGCTTACACTCATACGATGGTCGCTGAGGCGATTCGCCAGGGCAGTGCCGACGTCGGCCTGGGCATCCGGGCGGCAGCGCAGGCTTTTGGACTGGACTTCGTTCCGGTCACCGAGGAGCGCTATGACCTGGCCGTTCCTAAGGCGCTACTTGAGCTTTCCAAAATCTCGGCATTACTACAGACCTTGCGGAGCCCTGCTGTACATGCCGCAATCGAGCAACTCGGCGGCTACTCGGTGCGGAAGACAGGAGAGATTGTCTATGAGCAATGAGAACCGCGCCGGCAGCGTGATACGTGTCGCCATACTGACTGTTAGCGACTCGGCCTACCACAGGGAGCGGGAGGATATCAGCGGCCCGACCCTCCGCGAATTGGTAGAAGCAGAAGGCATGGAGGTGGTGGGTGTGGAAAGAGTCCCGGATGAGAAACAGGAAATTGCTGCCTGGCTACGAAGCACAGCCCCGGAGGCTGACGTGCTGCTAACCTGCGGCGGCACCGGACTTAGCCGCCGTGACGTGACGCCCGAGGCGACTGTCGAGGTCATTGACTATCAGGTGCCCGGCATAGCCGAAGCACTGCGTGCCGCTGGCCTGCACTATACCCCATATGCCATGCTCTCGCGAGCGGTGGCGGGCGTCATCGGCAGCACGCTGGTGGTGAACCTGCCCGGGAGTCCTGCGGCGGTTGCCCAACAGTTCGAGGTCCTGGCACCGGTCCTGGCTCATGCCACAGCTCTGCTTCGCGGTCAGACGGCTCATAATGATGGAGCGGAGAGCGGCTCTCTATCATGCTCTTGACTGATTGTTTCGGCCGGACCATAGACTACCTGCGCATTTCGGTTACCAGCCGCTGCGACCTCAATTGCCTGTACTGTCGCCCGCTCGGGCATGCCTGCTCTACCCTACCCAGCGAGGAACTGAGCCTCGAGGAGATCGTCACGGTGGCCCAGGCAGCCGCCAGCCTGGGCGTGAGGCATATCCGGCTTACCGGCGGCGAGCCCCTACTCCCAGTGCCGCGGTCAAGCTTCCCCCGCCGCGCGGGCCCCACGTCGCGGCTGCCAGCAGAGGCGGGAGCCAGAACAGCGCGCGGTGCCCGGGAATGCCCAGATGCAGCGGGGGACGTGCCAAAGCCACTACGAAGACAGCGACGCAACCTCCGACCAGCGCCACATTGGTCAGCCAAACACTACGCACCCTATTCTTGTCCGCTGCGCTAACAGACACGTAACTCATAAATCCCGGATGTCTCCTTCTACCCGCACCTGATTCAGATCCTCGCACGGCCAGCCCTTCAGCGGCAGCCAGTGGTCGTCTTGCCTAGTGACGAATAGCAGACACTTGCCCTCGCATAGAGCAGGCCGGAGACCCCTTGGTGCGATAACTTCGCCCTCGGTTAGGGTCTCCCCGTCTGCCGTCCTGACCTCGTCCACGCCTGCTGCCAGCACTTCGGCCACGGCAACTGAGCCGTGCAGATCCCGCACGCCCTCCCGCTCGACAAACCGGCCGTCGTTGCCGCAACTGGCCAGGGCTGCGGCAGCCAGCGCCCCTACGACTCCCTGGCCACTGCCCAAAACAGACCGCAAGGTGACCTCGGCGGCGCGGGCCGCTTGCCAGGCTTCTTCTACGCTGACCACACGCTGTTGGGCCGCGCGCCCCACGGCGACAACTTTCAGCGCCTCGGTAGTCCCCATACACAGACCTGGCTCACTTCCCGGGCAACAATGCTCCGCAACCCACTGTATAGCATACTCGGCCACTTCCCGAAAATCCCGAGGCGCGCAGACCAGATGGATCGCGTTCGCGCTATTCCTGCGCGTATAGGGAATTCCGGGGAGCACCGCCAACTGATGGCGGGTGACACCCCAGATATCGCCGTAGCGGCTAAGCCGTTGGGCCAGCTCTCGGCATAGCTTGCCGGTGCCGCCCTCCTCAGGCGTGTCAGTATCGTCTACTGCAATTATGAAGTTGGTCGGGTCCATATTTCACAGGCCGGTCGGGAGTAGCGCCAGCACGCAGATTCGCTCACCGCCCCGCTTCATCCTCCCCGACGGACTTGACTGAACACCCCGTGAGCGAGGGAACCCTGTGCCCCAAAGACAACGCTGTTCTGGATACCGTGCACCGCGCCGACCGCCTGCTGGGCACCCTCCATCCGACACCGCGAGATAGACGAAATATTGGCCCTGCCCTGGCCACCAGCCCCACACCATGGTACAACTCCGTCCGCAGCAGGCGCTCGATACTACCGCAGCCGCCGGCAGCACCAGCCTGGGGAAACAGATCTTCGAGATCATAGCTGCGTTAGTGACCAGCAAGTTGCTGCTCTCAGCGAGTGAGCTGGCAAACAACTGCCACGGCAGTGTCCCCGCCAGCACCAGAAGCGGGTAGGCAATATCGTCTGAGGGTAACTTGGCGATGTTCCCGAATATGATGGTGAGCACTATCATGGTGAACAGAGGGCGGATAATTGCCCAGGTGATGCCGATAGCGGTCTGTTTGTAGCGCACTGCCATGTTCCGCCAGGCCAGGAACCAGAGCCGCTCCCGATACTCCCATAGCTCTCCGAAATCTATGGGGACCAGCCCAGACTTGGGTTTGATAACCCGAACCGTCATCTAACAGTGGTGCTACGTCCCCTTGGCTGCCTGTTCTAGCCAAGTGGCGAAATGGGGGATTGGGTCATTGTCACTCAAGAAGTCATTATGAAGCGTGTACGAAGCAGGGGGTTGAGGCAAGGCAGTCTCATATCGCTCGCGGATTCCCTCGTCCGATGCCAGATTCACGATGTAGATGTCTGCCTTCTCTTCCGAAATTGACGAGGCAAGGAAGAGTCTCATAGTAAGGTCCGTCAGCGGCATGGAATACCCAAGACAGTATATGGCACGAGCCTGACGCAAGGCAGCGGCGGCAGCGCGCCAGATAGACTGTAAGGTAAGACTCGCAAAGAAGGGGCTCTTGGCTGCAACTGGTGGCACAATGAAGGGAACTAGGTCCGCGTGGAGGTACTCCTCGCCATCGTTATTGTGAGAATCTAGGCGATCATAGTAGACCTGCTCCCCAGAGAAATCCAAGCTGCCTGAATAGAACCAGTTCACGGAGCCGTGAAGCTTGAGGAGTCTAAACGTGTTGACCGGGTGTGACCCAAACAAGCCTGCGCCTCCCCGGGCACGTACGTTCTGGAGCGGAGCACGATAGAGGTCGGCGTGGCGGACTTCGTCCATTGTGGAACTGACGTGCCTTTCCACACACGTGTCATAGTTCAGGGTGATAACGGTGGACTGTCTTGCGTGCCAGCACTGGATCAACGTGCCAAGCCATTCAGGGATTGCATGGCTGAAGGCTTTAGATTCTGCCTCGCGAATAGTCTCGGCAATGGAGCTCTGCGCATCAAGAAAGCGCGCACGCTGGTGGAGTGCCTCGGTCTCCTTTTGCCATGGACACTTTTCACTGCGGTAGCTCAGATAAAGCTCTATGTCGCCGCCGAGCCCCGCTAGTATATTGCGGTAGGGTGACAGTTGAGGTCTCTCGGATAACTGCTGATCAAGTGACAATCCGAGATCTGCCAACAGCGGGATGTGCGCAGAGATGGCCCGCGAGAACCCTGCACCCAGAAGAAAGACCTCTGACACGCGCAATACCTCGCTTTAGCCCGAATTTTCCATTTGCTTGTACCTGAGTTGTGTATTCTTCGAAACTGTGGTCAATTCCTTCTCGTGCTGCCGACGTAAGCGCAAGAACCAATAATTCATAGCCTGGCCCGAGCTTAGTGGCGGGCAATCAAGCGAATAATATGTCCGCAACATGAGCTTACAGACGGCAGACCCACACGAACCGTCAGCCTGCAGCGATCTTACACTCGCCTAGGTGGACCCCATTGTCAAGACAGGCATAGGGCTGTTGTTAAGGTGCATTGTGCTAGCCTCGGTAGGGCCGGAGAGAGCTGGTTGCTGTGCCCCGCCAACAACACGGTCACAGGCCTCTCGACTTGGCTCAGGGCCTCGCCAAGAGCTCTCCCCCCTTCCTGGAATCGTTGACCAGGGCCGTCGCCATCATGACAATGGGGCGATCAGTTGGCAGATTGAAGGCTTGCCGTGCAATTGGCTTGGGCACAGGCCGGAAGATCTCGGTGTCCAAACCGTGGGGCATCATCTCCAGCCGGTGGTCCCGCCATAGACCCTACTGGGTACAGTCAGCCAGCCGGCGGGACTCAATGCTACCAGCCGGGGCCAGGCGTAAAGCCCAATCTCCTGTGCCTAACGGACAGGAATTCACAGACTGAGCACGCAATGTTACCGCAAGCAATGACCTGTATAGCCGTCCTCGCCGAAAGCCTGCTGTCTCATCAGGCAGTATACCAACAAGGAGGAAAGTCATAATGACTGGATCGCGCACGGCATTGCTGGTAACTATAATGGTTCTGTTGGTGCTTGGGAGGCAGCTTGCGGCGTTCGGCCAACCCAGCCTCAATCACGTGCTGCGGGCGGTGCCCGCGCCGGGGCCGGTGACTATTGACGGCTCAGTGAGTGAATGGGACCTCTCCGGGCAGATCTGGCTGTATCCCGACCGGGGCACCCGCGATGCCAATAGTGTGCGCATTGCCGCGATGTATGATGACGAAGCGTTCTACCTGTCCGGGGTCCGGCGGGACCTGTCGCCGATGGTTAACCGGCTGCCGTACAAGCCGGACAGGGGCGATTGCCTGATAATCTTTATGCAGACCGATGTCGCCTGGCGCATCGACACCTGGTACTACACCATCGACCAGAAGCCGCTGCTGCGTATGAGCGCGGGCAGGATCCTGAATCCTCACCTGTCCCAAGATATCCGAGTGGACGACCCCTCCGCGGAGGGCCTCGAGGCGGCATACCGGAAGGATGCCGACGGCCAGGGCTACGTCCACGAACTGAAGCTGCCCTGGAGTGTGCTCTTCCGCGGGGAACAGCGTTTTGTGCCCGGCGCACGGTTCGCCATGCTCTTCGGCCCCCGCTGGAGCTTCAGCCAGGGCACGGCCGGCTCCTTGGTCACCCAGTGTCTGGACCTGGTCAGAGCAGGCGCTGATCGGCCGCGTAGCTGGATGGCAAAGACACATCCCTCGAAAACGACCACTGCCTGGGGCGAGTGCGTGCTGGAACCGCAAGGTAACCTGCCGCAGTCTACACCCCAAGAGGAGGTTGCCGAGCGGCTCCAAGGAGTAATCCCTAGCACCGTGGAGGTGCCACGGTCAGCGAAGAAATTCACTATCGCGATTGACGATACTGCCGGCAAGCGGGTCCGCAATCTGATAGAAGATACACCAGTGAAACAGTACCAGGTCAGCCAAGAGGGCGACAGACGCACTATAGAGGTGATGTGGGACGGGCTCGACGACGACGGTAACCCCGTTGAACCGGGCACGTACCGCGTGAAGGGCCTGAGTCATGAGGGCCTCGACGTCACCTATATGCTCTCGTACTACAATCCCGGCGACCCGCCGTGGCAGATTGGCGACGGCACCGGCAGTTGGGGGTCAGATCATGCCTGTCCGACCGCCGTGGCCTGCGGCGGGCGGCACACCTACGTCGGCTACCACCACGACGAGGCCGGCTGCCCGGTGCTGGGTATCAACGTTGATACGATGAAGAAGATCTGGCACGGGCAAGAAGAGAGCCGCGTCTACGGCGATAAGCTCGCCGCCAACAGCAAATATCTGTTCTGCGCGCATCGTAGTAACGCCAAGCTCGCCCGGCGGGACCCGGATACCGGCGCGCTGCAGAAGACAGTTGAGCTCAGCTCGATGCTGTTTGCAAAGCAGGTCATGACCCTCCCGCTTGCTGTCCGCAAACAGGCTAGGCAGATGCTCCACCGCCAGCCGCTTCCATTTGCGCAGATAGCGAGGAGGCACCTCGTACTCGGCCGCCACTTGCGTCAGCGACTCTTCATCCCGCAAGAACTCTAACACTACCTTAGCCTTGAAGGCTGCCGTATACATCTTTCGCTTGGTCATGCTACCTATGGTACCCCATTTCTGGTGTCCAGTTTTTGGGGTCCACTATAGACCAAGCTGCGTCGTAACGCTAAACAGCTTTAGTGAGCTCCACCAGCACTTCGGCGTACCGGTCAATCATCTTCTCGATACTGTAAAGATTCATAACACGCCGGCGGGCGGCACGGCCCATCGCCTGGCACCGCTGAGGTGATTCGCTGAGAAACATGATTGCCTCGCCCAGACTCTGGGCATCAGCTGGTGGAACGAGAATGCCGGTCTCCCCTTCGGCAATATATTCCGGCAGGCCACCGTCCCGGGAGGCAATTAGCGGCAGCCCCATCGCCTGTGCCCCCAGATTTACGTTGGCGGCGGCCTCCTGCCAATGAGAGGGAACAAGCGCGATGTCAGCGGCAGCATAATAGGGCCGCGGATCAGCGCGGAAGCCCAACATCTTGACCTGACTTTCCAGGCCCAATGAGGCGATCTGCTCCTGCACTTCCTGCTCCAGACTACCTTCGCCAACGATCAACAAGACAGTACTCGGCAACCGCCCAAGCACCTGTGACAGGGCCTGCACCGCGTATCTGTGCCCCTTGCCCTCCGCTATTCGCCCCACCAGCACCAGCACGAAATGATCCTCGCTGAGGCCGAGTTCGCGGCGGGTCTGCCCGCGCAACTGCGGATCAGGACAGAATGAGTCGGTCTCGATGCTGTTAGGGATAAGCTGGATACGCTCGGCAGAAACTCCATACTTTCGGGCAAACTGCACCATTGACGCAGAGAGGCAGATAACGAGCTGCGCAATGCGCAAGGGAATCGGCGGGCCGATTTCTGCCACCGCCCGCACTGCAAAAGGTGTTCCAGTCAGTTGGGAAGCTAGGCCCGCGCTCATCACCGTGCGCGTACCGTTCGCCAATACCACATCGGGGCGAACCTGACGAATTGCCCGCCAGGTGTAAATGATCCCCAGGGGGTTGCGTTTGTGACGAAATGGCGTGGAGACAATCGGGAAACCCTGTGCTCGTGCCGGCTCCATCATACTGTCCCACGGAGGGCAGGCCAACACAGCCTCATGGCAACGCTCACGCAAGCCCGCCATGATTTGCAGCGTGTTCTTCTCTGCCCCGCCCCAGACCAGAGCATTGTTGGTAAACAGAACTCGCATCGTATCCTGCCTATACTCACTGTGTATGTTGCCAGTTAGAGATTGGGGTCGTCGCGACTGGAATTGCGTCTGTCTGCTTGCTCAGCCCGCATATTCGACTCTACTGCCTTAGCATAGGCCAGCAGAGTGGAATGCCCGTCATCATTGCGTACACTACCCCTCGCCATCCGTCAAGGATACCGCCTTTTAGCAGCAGGTACCGCCCAAGCGCGCAAGGGCCTGATCGAGCCAAATAGGTGGAGGCTCTGCCCCACTCGCTCAGATGCTACGGAGTCGGCTACTTGGGCGTCGTTGTCGTCCTCAGTCGCCACTGCTGTTATCTCCATTCGTAGAACCACCCTGAGAAGCCTGGGTAGCTTCGGCCTTGTTGATGAGCTGCTGGAGCCTTGTTACGGTCCGGCTTCATGTAGAGTGCCAGTCTTTTGCTTGTATTCGGGATAATAGGTCTCCTCGCTGGTGAGCTCATCCCACGTCAGGTTAACCCCAGGCAGGTGCTCAAGAATCCGGGTCCATTTGGGATGCCGCTGGCATAAGTCCAGATGCACCTGCCCCACGGCCATGGACATCTTGCACCAGTCCTCAGCCGTCATGGTATCGCTGCAAATGAAGCGAGCATCAAAATCGCTCAGGCCCGGGATGAGGTCCTCAAATATCCATTTGGCGGCAATGGCCTCGATTTGGGGCACCTGCGCGCGGCACTCATGGTAATAGGTCTCAATGAATTCCGGGAAATCATTGGGCGGCCGAGGGAGAAAACTGGGGGCTGGGTTCATACCTTCGCTCGAGTCTGTGTCCATTGCTCTATTTCCTTTAGGAGAACTTCTCTGCCCGCGTGCTTCTCGTCCGCTCCCGGAGGCGAAGGACAGTCACAGGCAATGGACAAAATGGCAAACATACCGACGGAAAACCTCGCAGACAGGGAGCCAGGCCACGTGCAGACTGTAGCTATCCAGACCTGTCCCGCGCACTACCCGCGCCTTACCCCATCGGGAAGCTCCCATCCGACATCATCCAGGTATCGCAGCCCGCAGTCAAATTCCTGCTCAATGGTGTCAAATGGCATATCACGGTATTCAAACTCAATGGAGACGTCACCGTCATAGCCGACCCGATCTAAGGCTTCACCAAACTGCTGAAAATCGACCGTGCCCCTCCCGGGCGTCAACTCCAATTCTTGCCGGAAGTCTGCTGTATCCGGTCCTCGGGAATCGCGTAGATGAACGTGCCACAGACGATTGCCAATATTGCTGAGGAACTCATCAATATCGTAACCAATGATTCCCCAGTGACTGCTGTCCACAAGGACCCCGATATTAGAGGATGTCAATCGCTCACAGACCCAGAGAACCTGTTCGGGGCTGGGCATAATACCGTACAAATGTGGTGCCTCCAGCAGCATGCGTACTTGATAGCGCTCTGCAATCCTCCCCACCTCGTCATATGCTTTCACGGCATTCGCCAGCTGGACTTGTTGATCACTTCGCTCGTTGCGGATGCCGAATCCCATGGTCATCATGGGGATGCCGACTCCGTTGAGTTGCTCGATTTTCCGTGTCCACTGGGCAACAAAGTCATCGCTCTCCTGCGACACCCACGCCCTGTGATGATCGGCGTAGTAGTTCAGACAAATAGGCTCCAAAGAAAACTCTGCGAGTAGTTCCCTCAACTCTCCAGGGATAGGACTGCCGAAGTTGAAGTGGAAGCAATAGCTGCTAAAGCTGGCAATCTCAACTCGGGTGAATCCTCTGGCCGCCATCCGCGGTATTGCTTCATATAGGGTATAATGTGCCCATCCCAACGACGAAAGCGCCGTCACTTTGGCCATTTCAGGCCTTCCTTTTTCCGACCATGGGACCAGCTGTCAAGGTGAGAGTTAGCCGGAATCACCCGTATGGTTTCTTGCTACTCCCAACCTCCATTCCCACAATAACATGCTTGTTGCCAAACAGCAGTGGTGAGTAGTCAATCGTAAAGCGCGAACATTGCGGTATCGCCGCCCACGCTGCGGGCGGCCTCAAAAGCCGCACTGAGGTCCTGGCCGAGCGCGAGCAGGTGGTAGTAGAGAGTGACCACGACCATGAACGGTGCTGGTCCGTAGGGATCGCCGGTCGGCGCGATGTAGACTGATGCCCCGGCCTCTAGGAAAGGAGCGGCCAGCGTAGCGGTGGAGCAACCGGTGGAGAGCACAACATGACCGTTGAGGCGGGCTTCTTGTGCTACTGCTTTGGGTCCGAATTGGCCAGTGTAGGCTCATCAGCAGCAAGCGAAGGATTAAGCTCAGGCAGGAATATGCCGCTTTCGTCGCCGTGACAGCACAGGACGATATGGTGCGCGGAGCTGGCCTCGCCCCGCAAAGCTGCGATGAGGTGCGCGCATCGGCCTACTCCCACCAGGTCCACGGGCATCCTCCCATTGCTCACTTCTTCGATAGCCTGCCGCAAGGCGAGCGCCTCGCCTTGACTCCCACAGCTGACAATAGCAATACGGTTGGGCAGACCAACCCGACTGACAGCAGGCATCGTGCCTGGTCTCCTTTGGCCTTTCGTTGTGGCCTTCTGGGTCATAAACTGGGATTTCTGCTATAGAACGCGTCTGTCAAGACGAAAGGTAGGTTTTGTTGTCGGTAGGATTTGGTGAAGGCTTCCTACCGCTGGGTCCAGCTCAGTCAGGCTTTGACAACCAGGACACACACTCCGCTATGGGTCTTCTGAGAGACAAGTTAACGTCGGTGGCTTGCAGCCCTCAATCCCATATTGGGAACTCAACGACTTCAGGGAAATCTGGCGGGTCTGCACAGGCCTGCTGACCTGATTTATCAAAGTACTCTTCTGCCCGCTACCGCACGCGTAGACGGACTGGCGCAGCAGCGCCACCTGGTCGTGCTGGACGTTGCGTCCGACTCGACTGAGCTCGTCGCAGGCCGTTGGTAGCGTAATATACAGAACCGTTATTAACAGGACACAACGCTATCTGCCCGGGTAGGGGCATGGATCAGCGCTCGACATTGACCATAATCTGGGAGGCTGCCCGGTTGTAGGCGTCGTCAACGGCGTGAACTGTGACGAAGTGATACCCGTTAGTCTCGCCGCGCAGGTCCCATATATACTGCGGCTGATTGGTGATTGCCACCAGGCGATTATCAATAAACCACTTATACTCCCTTATGGTGCGGTTCTCCTTGGGTGTTGCGGCACATCGGATAGGAACGTGATCGGTGGTCCCCAACGCAGCCTCGTACTGAGGGTTGGTGATTTCCACTTTCGGGGCCGGCTCGACGAAGTACTTGCGGCACAGGCGATCGCAGGCCTGTGCCAGTTCCGGATCGTCATTGCGGTAGAAGGCCACTCCTGGCATCTCCGGAGCGTAGCGGCGCAATTCAGCGATCTGCTCCTCGACGATTTCCGCAGTGAGCACACCGTGCGCCTCATTGTAGTCATCACGCTGGAGAATCATACCCAACCAGGGGATGGTCCGCTCGATCATACCCAGCTTGCGGGCCGTATCAATACGCTTCTTCACACCAGATAGGTCGATGTTCCAGGTCGGATCGTGCTTCTGCCGAAGATGTGAGTATGACTCGATCAATAGCATGTCCGGCAGCCCGACCTCCGTTGCCGGCTCAATTGACATTTCGCCCCGCCAGGCCACGGTGATGAAGAAGCTCGGATTGAGCTTCTTCGCCTGGACCATACCCTTGATCGAACCGGTGATGCCAAACGGATTGTCGGAATTCAAGGGGTGTCCTGGAGCGGAGTCGCGAGGGCCTTGCCACTCGTCCACCATGATCCCCAGCATTCCCGACTGCGCCCGGCCCACGTAGTGGTTGATAACTCCCTGCTCATTGGCCCAGTTTCCCTGTGGGCCATAGTGCCAGTTTAACGGCAGCAGGCCTCTCTGTGCCGAGTCCAACCGGCCGCTGCTGACCTGCTGTACGTTGGCGACTGCACCGGGGAAGTCCGGCGCCGTACCGAACCCCCAGTAGAAGATGTAAGGATCACGCACAGGCGCCAGCAGCGCCGAGGGAAACCACCGTAACGTGCGCTCGGCGATCGTCTCTGGCGTAGGCGCTGTGCCGGTCATCTCTATGACCAGTGCTGGTCGGCGTGCGCTCTCGGCTTCGGTACTGGCAAAGCTCAGCTCCCAGCTTCCGACCTCTTGTTCTGAACCGGGCCCGGAGATATCGCCACCCGTGTGGATAAGCAAGCCATAGTTGGGAAGGTCCTGGTAGAGCCAGGCATCTACGATGCCGGTTACGTCAATATCCACTAAGCCGGGCCGCGTTATGACCTGGGAGGTACTGTCTGTCTCGCGGGCGGCGTAATCGATGCTTGTGCGCTTGGACTCCTCCGGCCAGGGCTGGTCGCCGTCGCGACTGTTCCACGTGGCCCGCTGCGTCCACGGGACGGTTGCTGCCGCCGCTGTGGTCACTTCTTCCTCGGGATTATTGACCGCAGTGACGTCCAATTGCAGCGTGGCGCGCTTGACATGGGCATAATTGCCGGGATTGATCTCACTAAGGTCAAACTTTATGAATGCTCGCGGGTAGCCTCCGTCGCCAGGGTCGCCCTCGTTACGCAGCACAGGGCTGTCAAATGCGCTGCCCGAGCTAGCTACCCAGCCATCGGTGACCTGCTGGGGTCCCCGGACGACAAAACGGACCTCCTCTGCTGTTGTGGCCAAGGCTGCACAAATCAGGACAACCATTATCACATTAACCCATTTGGTACCATACCCCGGTTCGATGCCCATCCAATCAACAAACACCCATTTTCCACGACCAAGTTCATAGTGACGTATAAGCGCCTCCTTTCCGGTTATTGGCCCCACGACGTTATATAAAATGAAACTGTTGCGAAAGTTACATTCTCATTATAGCAGAGGGGGGCTTGCTGTCAAGTGGGCGATGTGCTAGAATCATCGGTAGTAATTGAACCATTATTCTGTAGCAATGGTGATTGAGCTTATGCAAGGCGAACACAGCAATCAAAGCAGCTTCTTTAGCATGATCTATGAAGAGTTGATCCCCGCCGACCATCTGCTGTGCAAACTGGCGGCAGCCGTGGACCTTAGTTTCATCTCGGAGTTAGTCAGTGATTGCTATTGCCCAGACAATGGCCGCCCCTCCTGGGATCCGCTGGTGTTATTCAAAGTGGTGTTCTTGTAATTTCTTTACGACCTGTCTGACCGCGAAGTAGAGGAGCAAGCCAACCTCCATCTGGCCTGCAAATGGTTTGCCGGTCTGGAGCCGGAAGAGCGTGCTCCTGATCACTCCACGTTATGCCGCTTCCGCAACCGATTAGGGCCAGAGAAGTTCCAGCAGATATTTAATGAGATCATCACCCAGGCGCGCCAGGCCGGGTTGGTAAGCGATCGGCTACAGATCATTGATGCTACTCACCTGCAGGCAAAAGTTGACCTATTTCGGCTGCCTCAGGCGTCTGCAGATACACCGCCTGCTCAGGCACCAGGCTCACCGGACCCAGACGCGCGGTTCGGACGCAAAAGCGAAACGAAGAGCTTCTACGGCTATAAAGAGCATATGGGCATCGACGCTGATAGTGAGCTGGTCACCGCAGTCAGCCTTACCCCGGGCAATGTGGCTGACAGCCAGATGCTGGGACCACTGATAGATCCCCACGCCCGGGAGGTGACAGCGGACAAAGGCTACGATACCGATGCTAACCACCAGCGACTGAAAGAGCGCGGCCAGCGCTCCAGCATAATGATCAAAGATAATCGCACCAATCCGCAGGTCATCGGCCAGGCCAATCGCAAAAGCCAAAAACAGCGCCCCATTATCGAA